>JAKPAG010000041.1 GCA_029779535.1 Pseudomonadota bacterium
CACCGAACGCAACGATACCTCTTCCGGCACCCAGCCTTTCACATGTGCGAAATCGAGCACCACGCCGATGCGCTGGAGCAAGCGCCGCGCCGTTTCCGGTATCTCCAGCCATATCGGAGACAGCGCCTCGACCACACAGGCGCTGTCCACCTTGTCGACCGGCTTCTTGCCGATACGCGGAAAGAGGTGGCGCTCGAAACCCGACAGCCAGCGTGAATGATGCCCGTCTTTCCATCCGTCCCCGAGGGTTTCATGGCACGAACGGGTTGCGGCTTCGAAGGTCGGTATGACCTTCCGCGCCTTGCGTCGCTCGGCGACAGGATCGAACCCGTCACGAACGCGGCGGCGCAATTCCGCTGCCGCTGTTCTGGCATCGGTCAGCGAAACATCATGCGCCGATCCCAGCCCGTAGTCGCGGCGGTGGCCTTTCAACTGCATGCGCAGCACCCAGGTGCGCGCGCCGCTGGGCTTCACGACCAGGCACAAGCCCCTGCCATCGACATGGCGACCGGGCTTCGCGTTCTTCACTTTCAATACTGTCAGCGCCATCAGGTTCGAGTCCCTGTCAGGGATTCATACCGCCAAAAACGGGGGTATTTGGTCCCACAATCGTTCCCACATTTCAGCGGGAATTCAGGCGATTCAGGGCGACCGACCGCGAACACTTTACAAGATAAATCGCTGATTTTACAGAGTAGTTTGAGACGCTCTGAAATTGCCTGAGACAAAAGTTATAGCGCCTCCTCCGCTACCAATTTCCCTAATTATACCAGTGATTTAGCTCCTAAGGGGCAGCGTAAAGCCATTCGCACGGTTGTGAGCTGTGCGGAGGCGGTGTTTCGCCAGTTCAATAATGGCCGCGTGTCACGGCTGTTTATCGCCGCATGAAGCCGACCCGGTGATTACTCGGCCAGTGGCAGATCAATGGTGAAGCGGGCGCCTTGCGGGGTATTCTCGGCCCGGATGGTGCCGCCAAGATCGCGGACAATGCCATAGCTGATGGACAGCCCCAGACCGGTCCCCTCCTTGGGCAGTTTGGTCGTGAAGAAGGGTTCGAAGATCAAAGGCAGGATGTCGGATGACAGTCCAATGCCATTGTCCTCAATGGTCACCCGCGCCAACCATTCGCGCCGTGCCACGCTAACCTTTATGCACCCTTCCTTCGGATCGCCCGCATTGTGACGAGCACGAATGGCGTCATTGGCATTGAGGATCAGGTTCAGGAAGACCTGCTCCAGCAGAATGGCAAGGGCGCGAACCTTGACGCCGGATCCGCACTCTGACGTATCCACTCGCGTGCCATCAAGTTCGAGCTGGGGCGTAACCATCGTCAAAACCGCATCTACCGTGGCCTTGAGATCCACCGGCGACGGAGTTTCCCGCGGTATGCGTCCAAACACCCGCATTTGCAGGATGATTGCCGATGCGCGGTTCACATGTGACAGGATGTTGTCCAATCTTGCGATGAACCGGTCGGCGTCCAATCGTCCTCGGCGAGCATGTTCCCGCAGGTTTGTTGCCGCGACCTTGATGAAGTTGAGAGGCTGGTTCAGCTCGTGGGCTGTTCCGGAAATCATCCGCCCCAGGCTGGCCATTTTGTCTGCCTGCATCAGCTGTTCGGCGGCTGCCTTGCGGTCGGAAATATCGATGACTACTCCAACCGCTTCACATTGGCCCGGCGCGGAGTTCGCCTCGACAGCCAGCGTGTCGTACACCCAGACATAATGGCCAAGCTTGTGTCTCAGTCGGTACTCCGCTTCGACCACTCGTCCCGCCTGCAAGTTGCCGAAAACGGCAAGGCAGCGGTCATAATCTTCCGGATGGATCGCGTGACTCCACCAGCCGGCAGTGGCGGCTTCTCCGCGCGAGTAGCCTAAAATGGTTTCAAGTGCCTCGCTGACATAGGTCAACTCGGCCTTCTTATGGTCCCGCACGTCCAGCGCGTAGACAATGATGGGAGCATGTTTTGCGATGCTGTCCAGCCGGCGCTGATAGCTGGCCAGGGCGCCACGTTCGCGTGAGACAGTCGACCCGGCAGATGCAATCTTACCTGAAATTTCGTTGAGCTCGGCGACAACGAGACTATCGATTTTCTCCCGCCGGGTCCCCAGCACGGCGAGGTCAGCTGCCGACTGAGCCAGCTGGCGAAACGAAAGCTCCGTCCGCTTGCTCAGGAATGACGCGAATAGCGCGACCAGCAGAGCGAAAGTGCACAGGGCAGTGAATAGATGGAGTTGACCTTCACGGCCTTTGAGGACCTCGGGAGCGAGGCTGGAAACCGAGAATACCGCCCAATCAGGCAAGCCGGCAACGGCGCTTGCCCGCACCATGCGCGCGTCGCGCAAGTCGCTCATGATCGCATTGCCATAGGCGACGTTGCTGATGACAAGGTTCGAATTGAGCGCGGATCGCCGCACGCTTTCCGGTATGCCCTGGAGGTTGCGAACACTGGCCGGATCAGCTTGAGACAGCGGAAGAAAGTGCGCGAAATCGTGGGTCAGGAAAGTGTCTTGTGCCGCTTGCCCATCCGTTTCCGATAGCAACCTTTGCAAGGCACCCTGGCGCAATGGAGCGATGATTGCGGCAGGGCGTCCAATGGCTTCGAAAGGGATAACCAGGACGGGGCGCTGCTCTGACGTTTTACCATCGCCGCGAATGGCGGCGAGGTGAACGCGTTTTCCGCTGCCTGCATATTCCGACGCGAGCTTCTGCAAAGCGCTGTGGGGGATGCCGCTTGATGCGGTTGCCCACAGCGTCGCCCCGGTCTTGTCCACGACCGATGCCCCGGCAAATTCGCGGCCCAGACTTTCAGGCAGGCCATCTGCGCCTGCCTTCGAGAAAGCGAGCTGGCCATCGACGAACATGCCCAATACGTCGGCGCGGGACTGTACCCAGGTGCCGACAATAGCGCCGGTGATCTGCAGCCGTTTCTGCAATGCGTCTTCGACGCGGGCCCTCGCTGCTTGCTCGCGGGACGGTGCATCAATGTAGAGATAGGCCGTCGTCGGGATCAGGATGATTGCCAGCAGCAGGCTCATCAAAAAGCTCTCGATCGGCATTTTTGGCCAATCGCTTCGCTGTCCCGGTGCTTTCAGGCTCAAGGCGGCCAGATAGATGATTTCGCCAAGAACAACGTTCAGAACGCCATTCGTGGCCTGCTTGGCGATGACCAGCAACAGCGAGAGCCGGTCCATGTCCATCACCATGCCATAGCTGATGATGAGCAGGGGCGTGCCGATCAGGACCCAGAACAGCACATCGACGCGGACCGGCGAGGCCTTCTTCCTGGAAAGATATGCGATGAAACCGGCTTCAATCGTCCAGATAAGCCAGGCCCATGGGTGCTTCCACAAGAAGACACTGCGCAGGCTGGAAACTGACGCTGCCAGCATGAGCGATTGCGGGCGCAGTGCCCGGATGAATGCAAAAATCAGCGCATTTCCGAAAATGAAATGCAAGCCCCAGCCAAGCTGGAATTCAAGCATGTTCAGCAGAAAGCCGGCTGCGCCAAGAACGAGGGCAATTACAATGTCGCGGGCCTGCCGGTTGACGGGAACAAGGCGCATACCAATTGTCATTGTGTTCGTGCCAGGGCAGACCTGATTTCCGCGACCAGCGCATCCGTGTCCGCCGGCTTGATGAACACGGGAATGTGGGCGATGTCGTCATTCACGTGAGAGGTCGCGTCGCCGGTGAGGATGATGAACTCGACATGGCGTCCTCGCGGCAACATCGCGCGCAATCGCCTGATCAAGCTTGCCCCGTCGAGCTTGCCCATTCTCAGATCGGTGATCACCAAGCCGATGCTGGGATGATCCAACGCGATTTGAGCCGCCTCTTCCGGGTTCGAACACATCGCTGACTCGAATCCCTCGAGCTCAAGAAAGTCTTGATATTCGGGTAAAATGTCTTCCTCGTCGTCAACGAGCAAGATTTGTGGGGCTTCGTGCTGGCCGGCCCGCTCTGTGACAATTTTCATTTTTGACCCGTTCAGTGCGCTTCGGCGGCCTTCGCAACCAAATCGCTTACTCTCATCATCGCATCGCCCTGTATAACCTTCGGGCTATTTCGCTGCTTAGACTTTTTGGCTAGATCGGCTCGGCGGCCTTTCCCGGTCGACAGGCAGCCCCGCCTGACAGCAAACAGTCGTGTGAACCGGCTGGTTTGCGATGGCTGCGCGAGCAAGACCTTCGACGATCATCGTGCGTGTCAGCACAGGCCAGCATGACATGGCCGGGGCAAGCCGGAAGGGCGCCGGCAAGAAGTCGTTCAGGGACTACGGGATCGGGATCGGCCGCTACAATGCCGGCAATCATCCTGCGTGGCGGCAGGATCCGGGCAACTGGTCAAACCGACCTGCGGCGATTTGCCGCCTGGGTGGGGGCGTGCCGGCAGGCCGCGCGGGCGGCCTGCCGGGGCGTCTGGATCACAGCGTCAGCGGGCCGTGCTGAAGGTGCGGCAGGACGTGGCGGGCGAACATGTCGGCTTCCTGCATGTGCGGATAGCCTGACAGGATGAACGCCTCGATCCCTTCGGCCTGGTAGGCGCGCAGCTTGGCCAGGACCTGGTCGGGCGTGCCGACGATCGCCGCGCCGCAGCCCGACCGGGCCCGGCCGATCCCGGTCCACAGGTTGTCTTCGACAAAGCCGTCGCCGCCGGCCGCGCTGCGCAGTTCCTGCTGGCGCTGCACTCCGTAATTCTTTGCATCGAGCGACTTCTCGCGGATCGCCTTGCCGGCGTCCTCGTCCAGCTTGGACAGCAGCCGGTCGGCATATGCGCGCGCCTCGTCCTCGGTCTCGCGCACGATCACGTGGGCGCGGTAGCCGAACTTGAGGCTGCGCCCCTTGGCCTGGGCGCGGGCCTTCATGTCGGCGATCGTTTCGCGCACCTTGTCCATCGTGTCGGGCCACATCAGGTAGACGTCAGCCGCCTCTGCGGCGCATTCGCGCGCTTCGTGAGACAGGCCGCCGAAGTAGAACGCCGGGCACTTGCCCGAAATGGTGGTGATCCGCGCCGGGTCGAGCTTGAGGTTGAAGAACTCACCCTGGAAATCGAGATGCTCGCCGTTGAGCAGCGTGCGCACGATCTTCATGATCTCGGTCGCGCGGGCATAGCGCGGGCCGCTCTCGATCTTCTCACCCGGCATGTCGGACGAGATGATGTTGACGTTGAGCCGCCCTCCGGTGCCCGCCGCGTTGGGGCCAAGGATGCGGTCCAGCGTCGCGATCCGCCGGGCCAGCTGCGGCGGCCAATCCTCGCCCATGCGGGTCGCCCACAGCAGCTTGATCCGCCGCACCTGGGTAGCAACGGCGGCGGCAAAGGCGGTGGTGTCCAGCCCCAGCTCATACCCCGAAGGCAGCAGCACATTGTCGAACCCGCCTTCTTCGGCGCGCAGCACGATGTTGCGGCAGTGTTCCCAGCTCGATTTCAGATAGGGATCGGGCACCCCCAGGAATTCATAGTCGTCGTCGCACAGGGCGGAGAACCAGGCCACTTCACATTGTTGCTCGGTCATCGTTTCGCTTCCTCACCTTGGCGGCGGACGTGACTGTCCATCCGGCAGAACCGCATGGGGCCGCCGTCCGCTGCTCGCTCCATTCAAAGCGGCTGCCGTCAGGGCAGCCGTTCTCCCCGCGCCGCGACCAGCACGGCGTACCAGTCCTGCCGGGTCCAGCGGACTTTCAATGCCTGTGTTCCTTCAACGATCCGGTCCGCCTGCTGCGAACCGATGATCGGGATAATGCCGGCCGGGTGGGCCATCAGCCACGAATAGGCCGCGACCGTGCGCGACACGCCCTGCGCCGCGGCCACGCGGTCCAGCTCGGCGGCGACCGCCTGGTCGCGCGCGCTGTCCGGATTGGCCAGCCGCCCGCCGCCCAGCGGCGACCAGGCCAGCGGGGTCAGCCCCAGCATCATTGCCTGGTCCAGCTCGCCATTTTCAAAGCAGGTGATCCGCAGCGGGCTGATTTCCGGCTGGGTCGAAACCAGCTTGTGGCCCAGGAACTGGTTGAGCGCGGCGGTCTGGTGGATCGTGAAGTTTGAGATGCCCAGCGTGCGGATCTTGCCCGCCGCCACCGCATCGTCCAGCACCCGCGCCACTTCCTGCGGATGGGCCAGGATGTCCGGGCGGTGGACCTGCCACAGGTCGATCACGTCGGTCTTCAGCCGGGCGAGCGACCGGTCGATCGCGCCGCGCAGGTAAGCCGTGCTCTGGTCATAGGGCAGGGGGGGCATGATCCCGCCCTTGGTCGCCAGCACCATGCGCGCGCGCAGCGCCGGCTCGGCCGCCAGCACTTCGCCCAGCAGGGCTTCGGCATCGCCGAACCCGCCGCTGCCGTCGAAGCCATAGATGTCGGCCGTATCAAGGAAGTTGATCCCCGCATCGAGCGCGGCATGGACCAGCCGCGCCGCGTCGGCAGCGTTGCGGCCATTTTCGGCCAGCCGCCACATCCCCCAGGCAATCGGGGAAACGGCAATGCCGCTGGCGCCAAGGCTGCGCGTGGCGGGGGGCAGGGGAAGTTCGCTCATGCAAGGTTCCTGGTTGGCGGCGCGACGGATGCGCGCTCGATCAGTTGGTGCGGAAGGCGGCGATGGGTGATGTCGCCCCCGGCGATAAGGATTTCGGTGGCCGTGCGGGCCAATTCGGCCATCGGCTGGTGGATCGTGGTCAGCGGCGGCCAGACGGTGCGGGCCAGCGTGGTATCGTCGAACCCGGTCACCGACAGCTGCCCCGGCACGGTGATCCCCCGGTCATGCGCCACGGCCAGCACGCCGGCGGCCATATCGTCGTTCGAGGCGAAGATCGCCGTCGGCGGATCGGGCAGGTCAAGCAGCATGCGCCCGCCGCGCACGCCCGAATCGAAATCGAATTCGCCGTCGCAGACCAGGCCCGGTTCGAACGAAATCCCCGCCCGGTCGAGCGCGCGGCGATAGCCGAACAGGCGGTCGTCCGATGCCATGTGGTTGGGGTGGCCCTTGATGAAGCCGATCCGGCGGTGCCCCTTGTTGATCAGGTGGGTGGTCATGTCGTCCGCCGCCTGGGCATCGTCCATATAGACCGAACTGGTCAGCGCGTGATTGGTGCCGGGGGAAATCCGAACGAAGGGAATGTCCAGCGCTTCCAGCGCGCGCAGCACCGGGTCGCAATCGGTCACCGGGCTGGACAGGATGATCCCGTCGACATGGGTTTCGGTAACCAGCCCGCGCACCTGTTCACCCACCTGCGGGTCGGCCACGTCGACCGGCTGGGCCAGCAGCCGGATGCCGTTGGCGCGGCAAAAGTCCCAGCACCCGGTCTGGATCTGGAACATGTAGTAGGGGCTGTGATTGTCATAGATCAGCGCGATCTGGTTGCTTTTCGCGCCCGACAGGATCCGCGCCGCAACACTGGGGCGGAAATCCAGCGCGCGCATCGCTTCTTCCACCCGCGTGCGGGTATCCGCGCTGACATAGGGATGGCCGTTCAGCACGCGGCTGACGGTTTTTACCGCCACCCCGGCCCGGGCCGCCACATCGCGGATGTTCGCGCGTTCGCTCATTCCCCCAATACCCCCGCAAGGCCCGCGAACAGCCGCGCAAAGGCGCTGTCCGGGCGATAGAACACCGGCGGCCGGCCGATCGGGGCGGGAACGTCGTGCGTGCCGGGGGCATAGCTTTCGCCAGTCCAGCAATGCACCCAGTCGTCCGCCCCCGGCAACACCACGGTGCGCGCACTGGCTCCCTGCTCGATCACCGGTGCCACCAGCAGATCGGCACCGTAAAGGTATTGGTCCTGCAAGGTAAAGAGCGCGGCATCGTCGGGATAGTGCAGGAACAGCGGGCGCTGCGCGGGCAGGCCCAGCGCCTGCGCTTCATCGCACAGGTGGCGGACATAGGGGGCAAGGTGCGCGTGGACCCTGCTCCACCGCGCAAAGCAGGCAAGCAGCTCGGCGCTGCTGTCGTATTGCAGGTTGTCGTCCGGGCGGTTGCCTTCATGGCTGCGCATGACAGGGGCAAAGGCGGCCAGCTCGCACCAGCGCTGCATCAGTTCCACGTCACGGACATTGCCGTGGAGCGAGGTGTAGCCGCCGCAGTCCGAATGGCTGTAGGCATTGCCGACGAGGCCCGCCGACAGTGCGGCGGTAATCACAGTGCCGATCCCGTCGTGCCGGGTGAAATCGACCGACTGGTCGCCCGCCCACAGCAGCGGGCAATGGGCCTGAACGCCGGAAAAGCCGGCGCGCATGAAGAACACCGCATCGCCCGTCTTGCCGCGGCTGGCCACGGCGCGGGCGTTGACTTCGGCCCACAGCACCGGAAAGCGGTTGTGCGCTTCCATCGGATCGCTGCCATCGGCCAGCCGCACGTCGGTGGGCAGGTATTCGCCGAAATCGGCCATCCAGCCGGAAATGCCGATGTCGAGCATTTCGCGGCCCAGCACCTTTTCGGCAAACCAGGCGCGGGTTTCCTCACGCGTGAAGTCCAGCACGCCGCAGTCGAATTCGCCAAAATCGACCAGGTAAACCGCGTCGCTGTCCTGGCGCAGGCAGAAGTGCCCCTGTTCACGCGCCTCGTCATAAAGGATGCCGTCCACCGCTAGGTAGGGGTTGGCATAGGCGAGGAAGCGGATCCCGCGCGCCTGCAAGGCGGCGATGCGTTCGGGCAGGTCCGGATAGCGCTGGCGGTCGCGCCGCCAGTCCCAGAACAGGCGGCGGCCGAAGCTGGTTTCGCGGATCCCGGCCCAGTCCTCGCACCATAGGCCGGAAACGGCGGCGCCGGCCCTGATGAAGCGTTCCAGCCGCTCGAAACTCTGCGCGCCGTCCTTCAGGCCCACGATCGCCCCGCCAATCGCCCAGTCGGGCAGGGGCGGCTGCTGGCCGAAGCGGCGGGCCAGCTGGCCGACCAGTTCCTGCGGGCCATCGGCGGCGTAAAGTTCGAACTCGGCAGCGGGTGCCCAGACCTCGACGCGGTGTAATGCCGGATCGCTGCAGTCGATCACGCTGTAGGCTTCGGACCGGCAATGCACCGCCAGCCAGCGCGAGGTGAGGAAGGTGGGCTGCGGGTAATTGGTGTTCCAGTAGTCGCCCCCGGCCATGCCGTCGGCATCCATCCGCCGGGTCAGCTCGGTCGACTTGTCGCGCCCGACGCCGGGTTCGCTGGTCCACATCGGGAACGCGCGGCCATTCAGCGCCAGATAGCTCATCTGTTCGCCGCCGCCCCAGACCGTCTCGTCCGGCTCGGCATGAAAGCGCAGGTGCAGGCGGTCATGGCCGGGCAGCAGCGCCTGCGCGGTGAGCAGGTTGCCGTCGAGCGAGAGCCGCGCGGCGGGGACGCCCTGGTGCAGCAGCGTCACGCTGGCTTCGTCCAGGTCCCAGCCTTCGGGTTGCACTTCGCCGTGGGGGGCATCCTCGATCCGGAAGTTGCCGCGGACCATTTCGACGCTCGCATGGCCGATCGCCATGACCACCGCAGGACAGGATTTGCGGTGCGACAGCACGACTCGGCCCGCGAACAGCAGGTCAAACCCGTCTTCAAGCGCCTTAAACCCCGTTTTCACGGTCTTTTGCTCTCCCTCTGCACCGGCTTGCTGCACTTGTGCGCCAGGCGCGTCAAGCAGTGTGACACCGCTTGACATATCGGGCCAATCGACGCATTTCAAGCGCCACAAGTGGCAGGGTCCCGGGCATTGCATCCGGGCCCGAGCCGCGGTTTGCAGCCGCCGGAACCCCATCGTTCGGTCCGGCCAAAGTGGGAGGAACTCCATGAAAACGTTGCTTTATGCATCGGTTGCGGCCTTGGCCCTGACCGCCAGCCCGGCCTTTGCCCAGCAGGCCGAAGATGCCGATTCCGCCAACCCCGGCGAAATCGTCGTCACCGCGCAGAAGCGCTCTGAAAGCCTACAATCGGTCCCTGTCGCCGTCTCGGTCGTCTCGGGCGAAGACCTTGCCGACACCTCGCGCCCAGGCATCGAAAGCGCCGCCCAGCTGGTGCCTTCGCTCAACTTCCTGAAGTCGGGCACCACGCTCAACCAGACCATTTTCCTGCGCGGCGTCGGCACTGCGACTTTCTCGATCGCCGGCGAACCCTCGGTCTCGACCGTGGTTGACGGCGTGGTCTATGCCCGCTCGGGCGAAGCCTTCTCGGACCTCGTCGACGTCGCCCAGATCGAAGTGCTGCGCGGCCCGCAGGGCACGCTGTTCGGCAAGAACGCGTCGGCCGGCGTGATCAACATCACCACCCAGATGCCCAAGCAGGAACTGGGCGGCTCGTTCGAAGCCAGCTACTTCGACCGCAACGAAGTGCGCGTGAAGGGCGCGGTCAACCTGCCGGTCGGCCCGGACAGCGCCGCCCGCGTGACCGCCTTCTACGGCAACTATGACGGCAACATCCGCAACACCACCACCAACCAGTGGGTTAACGGTTACAAGCACTGGGGCGTGCGCGGCCAGTTCCTGTACGAGCCGAGCAATGCGCTGCGCGTCTACCTCGCCGCCGACTACTACAAGAACGACGACGATTGCTGCGCCGACATCATCGCCACCGGTCCGCTGACCGGCGCGGGCGCGCCGACCACCAGCCTGGCTTTCGGCGTGCTGCCGACCCCGCAGGGCGCGGATACCCGCCAGGTGGCGCAGAACCTGGTCACCGCGACCAAGGAAAAGGGCTGGGGCGTTTCGGGTCAGATCGACCTCGAAGTGGGCACCCACACGCTGACCTCGATCACCGCCTATCGCGGCTGGGACAACACCGAAATCCGCGACGGCGACTGGCTCGACCGGGCCTACGTCGGCTTTGCCCAGCTGCATGACAGCGGCCCGCAAAGCTCGAACACCTTCAGCCAGGAACTGCGCCTGACCTCGCCCGCCGACCAGACGCTGTCCTATGTGCTGGGCGCCTACTATTCGCGCGCCGAAAGCGAGCGGACCTTCACCCGCAACGTCACGCAGTGCAATGCCACGGCCACCGCGCCGACCGGCGTGCTGATCCCCTGCGGCAGCGTCAACGCCGCCGCGGCGACCACGCCCAACGGCAGCGCGACCTTCGGTTCGGTGTTCAACAACGTCGCGCTGTTCGGCCAGGCGACCCTGAAGCTGGGCGAAAGCGCCCGCCTGATCGGCGGTCTGCGCTACACCCACGACAAGCTCTCGGTGTTCCACAGCCGCGTTTCGCCGCTGACTGGCCCGGGCATCCAGGCCAACTTCGACCAGGGCGTCTATGACCGCTACCTCTCGCTGATCGCGGGCGGATCGACCGCTTCGGCGGCGGCAAGCGCGGCCGTGGCCGGTTCGAACGGCACGCCGTGGCGGTCGCGCACCAGCAATGACAACGTGTCGGGCAAGGTCGCGCTGCAGTATGACCTGAGCGACGACGTGATGGGCTATGCCAGCTATGCGCGTGGCTACAAGGGCCCGGCATACAACGTGTTCTTCAACCTGACCGCGACCGGCACCAACGTGATCGATCCGGAAACCTCGGACTCGTTCGAGGTGGGCCTGAAGAACACCCTGTTCGGTGGCCGCCTGACGCTGAACCTTGCGGGCTTCTACGCCAAGTACAAGAACTTCCAGGCGAACAACCCGGATGTCGTGGCCGGCGTGGTGGTGACCCGCTTCACCAACGCGGGTGAAATCTCGACCCGCGGCGTCGAGCTCGACATGAACTGGCGCGCGGGCAAGAACACCTCGATCAGCGGCGGCGTTGCGCTGACCGATGCCCACGTCGATGCCTTCAAGGTTGCGCCGGGCGCAGCGGCGACGGCGATCATCCCGTCGGGCACCAAGCTGGGCTTTGCGCCCACGTGGAAGGGTTCGCTCTCGGTCGATCACCGCATCGTCACCGGCGGCTTTGCCGACGTTGCGCTGGGTGGTTCGATGAACTTCCAGTCGAAGCAGCTCTCGCTGTTCGCGCCTGACGCGGTGCAGCGCCAGCTTGGCACGATCCCGGGCTATGCGCTGGTCAACCTGTCGGTCGCGCTGGTCGATCCGGCGGACAAGTGGAAGATTATCGCCCAGGTCCGCAACGTGTTCGACAAGAGCTATGCCGCCGCGATCGTCAATGGCGGGGTCAGCGGGTCTTACCGCTACCAGATCCCGCGCGATGCGGACCGCTACTGGGGCGTGACCGCGCGCTACAGCTTCTAAGGAATTTCCACCGAAACTGACGGGGCCCTGCGGATCGTGTCCGCAGGGCCCCTTTCTTTTGCCCTGCTTGTGCAGCGGGCACGATCAGTCGTGCGGCGCGGCCTTGACCCGGTCAAGGTTGGGCAGGACCAGGTGGATGAAGCCCAGCGCCGCAAGATAGGCCGCGCCGCAGATCGCGAACATCGGGACATAGCCGTGCCCGTTCTGGAGCGACCAGCCGGCCAGTTCGATGATCCCCATGCCGGCGAGGTTGCCCGCGACCGCCCCCATCGCGATCACGCTGGCGATGCGGGTGGCGGGCACCACATCGGCGGTCATCCCGAAGATGTTGGTTGAAAAGCCCTGGTGGGCGAACAGCCCCAGGCCGATCAGCACGGCGGCGGCCCAGTGGCTTTCCACCAGCAGCGCCACCGGCATGGCCAGCACGACCAGCGCGTAAAACAGCATCGAGCCCTTGCGCGCCCGGTTCATCGACCACCCGCGCGCCTGGAGCAGCGGATAGAGCCCGCCCGAAGTGATCGCGCCCAGCGCGGCAAGGCTGAAGATGATCGCGATCGGCCAGCCCAGCTGCGCCTGCTTGAGGCCGTAGACCCGCGAGAAGAAGTCCGGCATCCAGAACAGCACGAACCACCACACGCAGTCGGTCAGGAACTTGGCCCCGATCACCGCCCAGGTGCGCTTGTCGGCAAACAGTTCGCCCCAGTTGACCGGCGCGCGTTCCGGCACGGAGCCCACCGGGGTCAGGTTGCGGGTGCCCAGCCACCAACCCGCCAGCCACAGAAAGCCGAGGCCGCCCGTCACCACGAAGGCCGCCTTCCAGCCAAAGGCCACGGCAAACGGCGGGATCAGCAGGGGGGTGATGATCGCGCCGATGTTGCTGGCGGTATTGACGACCCCGATTGCAAAGTTGCGGCGTTCCGGCGGGAGATAGATCGCCGCGGCCTTGAGCCCTGCCGGGGTGCTGACCGTTTCGCCGACCGCCAGCACGATCCGCGCGGCGACGAATTGCTGAACCGTGGCAGCCAGCGCGTGGGCCGCACCGGCCAGGCTCCAAACCGTTACCGCAATGGCATAGGCGAGGCGCACCCCCAGCCGGTCGACGAACCAGCCGACCGCAAGCAGCGCGCCAGCGGCAGCGACCTGGAACGAGGAGCCGAGGTGGGCATAATCCCGGTCGGTCCAGCCGAACTCCGCCTCGAGCGTGGGCTTGAGCAGCGCCAGCACCTGGCGGTCGACATAATTGAGCGCATTGCCCAGGAACAGCAGGACGATCAGCAGGGTGATCGCGCGTTCGCTGATGGTGGCGCGGGCCTGGTTCATGTCATTCTCCCGATGCGGCCAGTGGCTGACCATCTGCGATCGAAACCTAGCGTCCCGGGGCGAGAAGGGAAGCGGATTGTGACACCGTAGGACACAAGTCCGCCATTGCGCCGCGGCCCCAGTGCTGCCAAGCGCAGTGCATGACCCAGGCAGATCGCATCCTCCCGCTCGAAGGCATCCACAACTTCCGTGACTATGGCGGTTACCGCGTCGCCGGCGGCGGGCAGGTGGTGAAGGGCGTGCTGTGGCGTTCGGCCCAGCACGGCGATGCCACCGATGCCGATCTTGACCAGCTCCGCCCGCTGCACATCCGCACCGTGATCGACCTGCGCGGAATCACCGAGCGCAAGGCCAAGCCGTGCCGCCGCTATCCCGGTTTCGCGGGCGAAGTGCTGTTCCATGAAGGGGAAACGGCGGGCCTGCACGTTGAAGCCGCATCCGGCAGCCCGACTGCCGATGAAGCGCGCGCGGCGATGCTGCGGCTCTACGCCGGGATCGCCTTTCGCCCGAACCTGATCCCGGTGCTGCAGCGCTATTTCCGCGCGCTGGAACAACGCGACGGCGCCAGCCTGGTCCACTGCGTCGCGGGCAAGGACCGCACCGGCTTTGCCGTGGCGCTGATGCAGCACGTCCTGGGCGTCCACCCGGACGACATCATGGCCGACTATGTACTGACCAATGTGGCTGGGAACATCGAGGCACGGATTGCCGCCGGGGCCGAACAGATCCGCAGCAAGTACGGCGCGATCGACGATGCGGCGCTGCGCATGCTGATGGGGGTCGAGGAAGCCTTTCTCGACACTGCCTTTGCCTCGCTGCGCGAGGCACATGGCAGCGTCGAGGCCTATCTGGCCGAAGTGCTGGAGGTGGACGCGGCGCGGGCCGATGCCCTGCGTGCGCGGTTCCTCAACGCCTAAAGAAAGGCGCGCAGCTCTGCCATGAACCGGTCGAACTGGTCATGGTGCAGCCAGTGGCCGGCGTTCTCGAACTCGATCACTTGGGGATCGTTGTTGAAATAGGCCAGCCGTCCGTCAAGCGCCGGGCTGCTGGCCCAGCTGTCCTTGCCGTATAGCAGCAGCATCGGGCAGCTGATCGCCGCCCACAACTCGTGCGTGCGGTCGTCGCGCACGTCCTCGAACGGCCAGACGTTGAGGTAGGGGTCGAACTTCCAGCTCCAGGTGCCGTCTTCGTTGCGGCTGGCGCCGTGGATCGTCAGGTGGCGGGCCTGCGCGTCGGTCAGGAAGCTGTTTTCCTCCTTCATCCGGGCAAAGGCGGCTTCGATCGTGGGATAGCGGCGCGGGGCGCGGCCAGATGCCTTGCGGCGATTCTCGATCCAGTCGCGGAAGCGGTTGGCATAGCCGGCGGCCTCGCGCTCGGCCCGGACCTTGGGTGAGGGGCCAAGCCCCTCGATGTTCACGAACTTTCGCACTTTTTCGGGATAAAGTCCGGTGAAACGGCTGGAAATGTTGCCGCCCAGCGAATGTGCAACGATCGTTACCTGGTCATGACCCAGCGTGTGAACCAGCTGGGCAAAGTCATAGACGAAGGCGTTCATCTCGTAATTGCCATCGGGCGCCCAGGCACTGTCGCCGTGGCCGCGCAGGTCCGGGGCGATCACGTGCCAGTCGCGCGCCAGTTCCTGCGCCACCCAGTCCCAGCTGCGGCAATGGTCGCGCCCGCCGTGCTGCAGGATCAGCGGCGGCGCATCGGGATTGCCCCAATCGACATAGTGAAGGCGCATGCGCTGCGAGATGAAGCTGTTGGATGTGGGGCCGGGTATCGTCATGACGCCGGTTTGCGCCAGTCCATTTCGCGCGTCAACTTGTGGGCAAGCGCGGGCGCGGGGTTTGCGCTTCGCCGCCCGCGTTCCTAGATGCCGGCGAACCTTTTCGAACGCAGGATTGCCAGGCATGACCACCCATACCACCCGCATGCTGATCATCGGTTCCGGCCCGGCCGGCCTGTCTGCCGCGATCTATGGCGCGCGCGCCGGGCTGCAGCCGATCGTGGTCCAGGGCCTGCAACCCGGTGGCCAGCTGACCATCACCACCGATGTCGAGAATTATCCCGGTTTCCGCGACGTCATCCAGGGACCGTGGCTGATGCAGGAAATGCAGGCCCAGGCCGAACATGTCGGCACCCGGATGCTGTGGGACACGATCACCGAGGTCGACCTGTCCGGCCCGCCGTTCCGCGCGGTGGGTGACAGCGGCGATGTCTATGAAGGCGAGACGCTGGTGATCGCGACCGGCGCGCAGGCCAAGTGGCTGGGCGTGCCGGGCGAACAGGAACTGTCGGGCAAGGGCGTGTCTGCCTGCGCCACCTGCGACGGGTTCTTCTATCGCGGCAAGAAGGTGGTGGTGATCGGCGGCGGCAATACCGCCGTGGAAGAAGCGCTCTACCTCACCAATCATTCGCAGGACGTGACCCTGATCCACCGCCGCGATTCGCTGCGCGCGGAGAAGATCCTGCAGGATCGCCTGCTGGCCCACCCGAACATCAAGGTGCTGTGGAACAAGGCGGTCGATCACTTCGTCGCCGGCGAAAACGGGATGCTGAGCGGCGTGGCGCTGAAGGATACGGTGACGGACGAAACCTCTGTCGAGCCGACCGACGGGGCCTTCGTCGCGATCGGCCACGCGCCGTCGACCGACTTGTTCAAGGGCAAGCTGGAAGTGGATGCGGGTGGTTATCTGGTGGTCCAGCCGGGCACGCCAAAGACCGCGATCCCGGGCGTGTTCGCCTGCGGCGACGTGATGGACCACACCTACCGCCAGGCGGTGACGGCGGCTGGCACCGGCTGCATGGCCGCGCTCGACGCCGAACGCTTCGTTGCCGAGCGGGAATTCCTCGCGCGGGGCTAAGCCAGCGAGCGCAGCGCAGCGAGGATCTGGCCCTGCAGCCAGATCCGCGCCTGCGGCTCGACAAAGCTGTGGCTGGCATCGGGACACTTGCGCAGCCGCGCATCGTGCTTGTCCCAGTTGGCGAGGAACGCCTGCGCGGTTCGGTCGTTATCCGCCAGCAGGATCGTCACCGGCCCGCCGAACTGCGCCAGTCCTTCGGCCATTTGCTGCGCCAGCGATGAAGGTGGCGCATCTGGCCGGGCCGCATCGACCAGCGAGGCGGCCATCTTGCGTACTTCGACCTTGCCGGTCAGCAGCCGCCACACGGCGCGCGGATCGGTCAGCCGCTTGAGGTAATGGCGGCGCAGCACCGATGGCGGCATCGGTGTCGGCTCCGGCTCGGGCGCTGTTTCCGCTTCGGGCTCGGGTTCCGGTTCGAAGGTCCAGGGGTTGGCCAGCACCATTGCGTCGATCCCCGCGCCGCCGGCCAGCATCAGCGCGCTGGCAGCGTCGCAATTGCCAAAGGCGACGATGCGCTTCAGCGTCGGGACATGGGCGCGGAACGCCTGGAGCGCGGCGGCAATGTCTGGCGCGCTGGCCAGGAAGCTGCCGTTCTCGCCCGAACTGTCGCCCACGCCGCGCCGGTCGAAGCGGAGCACGGGAAAGCCGGCGGCGGAGATCTTGGCGGCGATCAGGGCCTGGCTGTCCCACGGGCCGCTGCGCTGCTCGTTCCCGCCGCTGACGATCAGCAGCCCGGTGGTGGCCGGGGCCAGGTCGAGCGAGCCGACCAGGATTTCGCGTTCGCAGGGGAAGGTGAAATGACGCCGGGTCAAGCCTTGATCCCCATGGCGATCACGGCGGCGAGCGCATCGGCCTGCGCGGCGTCGGCATCGGGTTCGGCGCGCAGCCACAGCGGGCTGCCGCCAAGCAGGTCCTGCTCGATGCACTGCACACCGGGGCGCGGGGCGGGCAGGGCGCCTTGCAGGCCGCGAATCATCGCGGCTGACAGGCGGTAGCCGGCCAGTTCGATCCCGCTTGCCTGCGCCTCGGCCAGCAGCATATCGACGCTTTCCTCGCGGCCCGCCTCGCGCGCGGCCAGGGTGCGGGCGCGCAGCAGGGTGCGCAGCAGGCTGGCGCCCTTGACCGCGCCGTAATGCCAGCCGCGCAGCCCTTCGGGCAGCAGCAAGCCGCCGCCGCGCACGGCGAGGACATGGGTGGCGTTGAAACTGTTTGCGGCGGCCGACATCGCGGCCTGCCAGTCTTCCAGCGCGATGGCGGCCAGGTCCTGCTCGCTTTCGCCCATGCCCGGCAGGTCCGGCAGAAAAGAGTCGACCCCCGAAGCGTCGAGCCGGCGCATCACCTGCACGCTCAGGCGGCGTAGCTTGTGGCCTTCATCGAACAGCGCCGGGATCACCAGCAACCGGTAAGCGCGCCCGGCGTCAAAGCTTAGCGCATATTCCTGCGCCACGCCGCAATGGGGCAGGGCAAAGGCGTAGGCGGCCGGCTTCACGCGTCCCCGCGTTTCGCCTCGGCAAAAGTCAGCAGCGCGCCGTAGGTTTCCAGCAGTTCGCCATCCACCTCGTCATCCTCGATGATGATGTCCAGCCGGTCTTCCATTTCGGTCAGCAGACCGGCCACCGCCATCGAATCCAGTTCCGGCAGATGGCCGAACAGGCCGGTGTCGGCATCGAACTGATCCGCCTGCCCGGGCTTGAGGCCGAGCACGTCGGTCAGGATCTTGCGGAGTTGCTGGTCGGTCTGCGAACGCATTTTCGATCCCTGGATAGCGGCCCTGCGGCCTTCGCGGCGGGCTCTAGCCATGCGCGCCGCCCGGCACAAGGCGGCGCAGTGCCTTTCTGGCGATCGCGGGCCAGGTTCCGGGCCAGCACGGGCGGAATGCCTCGATCCGGTAGCGCGGGCGGACCTGCTCCATCCAGTCGCGCTTGTAGGGATCGTTGCCGGTGCCGAAATCGACCAGGTCCACGCCGTCACGGTCGATCACCTGCTCGAACAGCGCCGCGGTCAGCGTGGTTCCGGGCGAGAGCGGCTTCGACGCTTCGGTATGGGCCAGCTTGTGGATGAAAGCGGTGCCATGCTCCACCGTCCACAGCTGCGCCGCCACCGGCTCGCCAGCGGCGCGCGCCAGTCCCAGCCGCAGCCGGCCCGCCGCGCCTTCCTCCTCGGCAAAGCGGCGCAGGAAGGCGGGGCTGCCTTCCTCACCCTTCCAGCTTTGCGCGTAGATCGCCTCGTAAGCGGCCCAACTGGCGGAATTAAAGCTGGTTTCGATGCTGACCTGAACCTTGCCGGCCTTGCGCTTCAACGTGGTGCGCACCGGGCCGGGGCGTGCGGCGAGGTATTCGCCGTAGCTGCGCCCGGCGACTGGCAGCACGTGGTTGACGTCACATGGCTCCATGAAGGTCACCCAGCCGGCCTGGCGCAGCGCGGCGGCCAGCATGGTCGCCTCGCCGTTCTCGTCGGGCAGGGGGGACAGCACCAGGTGCGGGGTCTGCCCCGGCAGGTCTCGGGCCAGCGCATCGAGCAGCGCCGCCCGGTTGGCGCCCGGGGTAAACAGCGGCGCGACGCGGAAGTTATACCAGTTGGCCAGGCAATGGACCTGCCGCGCCCGGCGCAGCAGCGGCATGACGCCGCGCTGATCGCCATCCCGTGCAATCGCGATCAGCGGCAACATGTCGCAGACCTCGCTCAACCCCCGCCACCACGCCAGCCGATCGAACGGCGCGCGCGCTGCCGGCGCGGCCAGCAGGCCTGCCAGCACCGCATCGTCTTGCACTTCCTTAAGATCATCGTGATAGACGACACTGATCAAGCGAACGAATTCCCTTTCAACCGGAGCACCGCAGAGCCTTGTCTGTTCCCGACCCTTCCGCGATCCGTCCACTGGACCATCTCGCCTTGCGGGGGGAGGACAATGCCCCTGCGCTGGTGCTGCGCGAGGGAACCTATAGCTACAAGGACTTAAGGGATCGTGTCGCCACCATGGCGGGGTGGCTGCAGGCCGAAGGGCTGGCTCCGGGCGACCGGGTGGCGACCTGGGCGGCCAAGGGCGCGCTGACCTGCCTGATGCCGCTGGCGGCGGCGCGTGCGGGTCTGGTCCACGTCCCGGTCAACCCGCTGCTAAAACACGCGCAAGTCGCGCATATCCTGGCTGATAGCGGCGCGCGGCTGCTCATTGGCACGCCGGCGCGGATCGCTTCGCTGGAAGCGGCCGACGTGCCGCCCGCTTGCCGCACGCTGGGCGAGGGCGAGGCCATGGCAGCGGCAATGTCAGCGACGCCATTGGCGCCATCCGCGGCCGATCCGGACGAACTGGCCGCGATCCTCTATACCAGCGGTTCGACCGGGCGGCCCAAGGGCGTGATGCTGAGCCACGCCAACATGTGGCTGGGGGCGGAAAGCGTCGCGACGTACCTGGGTCTGGGCAGTGACGACCGGGCGCTGGCGGTGCTGCCGCTGTCGTTCGACTATGGCCAGAACCAGTTGCTGTCGCACTGGTATGCCGGGGGCAGCGCCGTGCCGCTCGATTACCTCACCCCGCGCGATGTGGTGAAGGCGATTGACCGCCATGACGTCACCACGCTGGCCTGCGTGCCGCCGCTGTGGGTGCAACTGGCCGAACTGGACTGGCCGCCGGAAGTCGCGGCCAAGCTGCGCCGGCTGACCAATTCGGGCGGGGCACTGACGGTTGACCTGGTCCAGCGGCTGCGCGCCCTGTTCCCGCAGGCGCGGCTGTTTGCCATGTACGGGCTGACCGAGGCGTTCCGCGCGACCTTCCTCGATCCCGCGCTGATCGACAGTCACCCCACCTCGATGGGCAAGGCCATTCCCCATGCCGAGATCCTGGTTATCAACGATGCCGGAGCGTTCGCCGCCGATGATGAGGAAGGCGAACTTGTCCATTGTGGCCCGTTGGTTGCACAAGGTTATTGGCAAGATGCCGCAAGAACCTCTGAGCGGTTCAAGCCCGCGCCCGCAGGTTCGGCTTATGGCGGTATTGCGGTCTGGTCGGGCGACCGGGTGCGGCGCGACGGTGATGGTCTGCTCTACTTCGTCGGACGGCGCGACGCGATGATCAAGAGCGCCGGCAACCGCATCAGCCCGCAAGAGATCGAGGAGGCCGCGCTCGCCACCGGGCTGGTGGCCGAAGCGGTGGCGCTGGGCCTGCCCGACCCGCGCCTGGGACAGGCGGTGCACCTGGTGGTGCGCCCCGCGCCTGGCGTTTCAGGCGCGGAAGAAGAATTGCCTCGTATCCTGCTGAAAGAACTTCCGAACTTCATGCAGCCGCGGCAGATCCACTGGCGCGCGGCCATGCCCATTTCGCCCAACGGCAAGATCGACCGGACCGGGCTTTACCAGGAGCTTGCCGGATGAAGCCGCTTGGCCCCATTCCCGCCGGGTACGCGGCGATCGATGGCGAACTGGCGATTGCCGGGCGCAAGGTGTCCGATCTCGTGGCCGAGGCGGGCGACACCCCGCTGTTCGTCTATTCGCGGGCCCTGCTGGAACGGCGCGTCGCCGATCTGCGCCGCGCCATGCCCGCACGGCTGGCGCTGCACTATGCGGTCAAGGCCAATCCCTATGGCCCGCTGCTGGAAGTGATGGCGGGGCTGGTCGATGGGTTCGACATCGCTTCGGGCGGGGAACTGGCCATGGTGCGCGCGGCGGGAATCGATCCCGCGCGGGTCAGCTTTGCCGGTCCAGGCAAGCGGGACCGGGAACTGGAAGCGGCGATTGACGCCGGGGTTACCCTGAACCTTGAATCCGAGGGTGAGGCAGACCGCGCGCTGGCGATCGCCGGGCGGCTGGGGGTAACGCCGCGCCTGGCGATCCGGGTCAACCCGTCGTTCGACCTCAAGGGGTCAGGAATGAAGATGGGCGGCGGGGCCAAGCCATTCGGCCTTGATGCCGACCGCGTGCCCGCGCTGGCGCGGCGGATCATTGCCAGCGGAGCCGACTGGCGGGGCTTCCATATCTTCGCCGGTAGCCAGGCGCTCGACGCCGGGGCGATTGCCGACACGCAGGCCCAGGCGCTGGCGCTGGCGGCGGATCTGGCGGCGCAAAGCGGCGCGCCGTTGCCGCACTGCAATCTGGGTGGGGGGCTGGGCATTCCCTATTTCCCGGGGGACGAGCCGGTCGATCTGGACCTGGTCGGGCAGCGTCTGGCGGACGAATTCTCGCGCCTGCCCGCCGCTCTGGCCGAGACGCAGTTCTGCATCGAACTGGGCCGTTACCTGGTGGGAGAGGCCGGGGTTTATCTGACCCGGATCGTCGACCGGAAGGACAGCCACGGCGAAACCTACCTCGTCACCGATGGCGGGCTGCATCACCAGCTGGCCGCATCGGGCAATTTCGGCACCGTGGTGCGGCGCAATTACCCGGTCGCCATCGCCACCCGGTTCGGCGCGCAAGTGGAGGAGGAGGCGAGCGTGGTCGGCTGCCTGTGCACGCCGCTTGACCGGCTGGCCGACAAGGCGGGCCTTCCGCGCGCCGAGGTAGGGGATCTGGTCGCCGTGTTCTGCGCCGGGGCATACGGCGCCAGCGCTTCACCGGCG
>JAKPAG010000097.1 GCA_029779535.1 Pseudomonadota bacterium
GCGTGCCGGAAGGCCTGCCGCGATGCCACCCGCGCGGGTCTGGTCGAACCGCGCGTTGATCCAGAGCTCAGCCGGATCGACGATTTCCACGACGGCTTGCCCGGCCACCACGGTTGTGCCCGGTTCGGCCAGGCGGCGGACAACCAGTCCGGCCCTTGGGGCAATCAGGCGCAAGTTGGCCTTCTGCTTTTGCAGGGCTGCCCGTTCCGCCCCGGTACGCCCTCGGTCCTGTCCAGCTGCCGAACGGTGGGCCTGCGCGGCGGCAAGTGCCGCCTCGGCGGCTGCCAGGGCCTGGCGTCGCTGGTCCAGTGCTGCGCGGGTCAGCCAACCGCCCCGGAACAGCTCTTCGCCGCGGGTGGCCTCGCTGCGGGCTAAGGCCAAGCGGGCACTGGCATCGGCCACTTGCGAGGCCGCCGCCTGCTCCAGCGCGGCAGAGCGACCGGCGCTGCCCGATGCGGCGGCGATGCGCTGGTCGAGATCGACCGGATCGATCACGGCCAGGACCTGCCCGGCTTCCACCCGCTCGCCCACATCAACAGCAAGGCTGGCGACACGTCCCGGCGCGGTCGGCCCGATCCGGTGGATATAGCGCGCTTCCACGGTGCCGATCCCGAACAAGGCTGGCGTGATCGCGCGCTCCTCCACCTGAACGACCGTTACCTTGACCGGGGCTAGCGGACCGGAGCGGAGGGCGACGAAGCCAAGCAGGAGCACCAGGGCGGCAAGCACGATCACCAGCAACAGGGCGCGGCGGCTTTGTGGCAAGGCTATGCGCATGGCGAGGCTCCCAGGCTCTGTTGGAACAAGCCGAACAAGCGCCGGGCAAGGACCGGCATGGCCGTAAAATCATCGACCGCGAGACCCTGCATGACCATGCCTTGCACCATGGCGAGGAACAGCACGGTCGCGGCTTCGACGTCAGTGGTGTCCGCGATAGCGCCCGCCTCCCGGGCAGCGTGAAGCTCGCGGGCTACCCTGGCCCGGTATCCAGCCATCAGCTGGCGGGCGATAGCCTTGGTCGGGGTTTCGCCGGCGCGTTGCAGCTCACCAAACAGAATACGCGGCACGCCCGGCTGTTCGATGACGAAATCGACATGGGTGGCCAGCATCGCTTCCAGCCGGGCGAGCGGGGAGAGATCGGCTGAAAGGTTGTCAAACCGATGGTTCAATTCGGCGCAGGTCCATTCGAGCACGGCGGTCCAGATCGCCATCTTGTCCGGAAAGTGCCGGAACAGCGCGCCCTGTGACACGCCCATCGCCGAGGCGATTTGCCCGGTGGTCATCACGGCCGGATCATGGGTTGCCGCCAACTCAATCACGGTCGCCACGGTCTCGGCTCGGCGCAAGTCGGCGGAGAGATAGGGACGGTTCATGGCCATACTCTGCCACAAAGAAAGCGACTGGTCACTTTTCTTTTTGAACGACGCGGTTATGGTGCGCCGATCACCACAGGAGACCCGCGATGACCGACGCCTCCCACCATCATGCCGATGCCCTCAAGTATGAAGACTGGGCCGGCGAAATGGGCGCGCGCTGGCTCGCCAACCTCACGGGCTTTGAAAGCACGATTGCGCCGGCGGGCGAGGCGCTGCTGGCCCATGCCGCCTACCAGCCCGGCGAACGCGTGGTGGACATCGGGTTCGGTGGCGGGGCGACCAGCCTTGCCATTGCTCAGGCCGTCGCCCCGAAAGGTGAAGTCGTCGGCATCGATATTTCACCTGACCTAGCCGCTGCGACGACGCGCCGTGCGGCGGCTGCCGGAATTGCTAATGCGCGCTTCATTTGCGCCGATGCGGCGACCGTTGCCGTGCCGGAGATGCCGTTCGACCGGCTGTGTTCGCGCTTTGGCTCGATGTTCTTTTCCGAGCCAGTCCCGGCCTTCGAAAACCTGCGCGGCCTGCTGAAGACCGGCGGACGGCTCGATCTTGCCGTCTGGGGGCCGCCGCAGCAGAATCCGTGGATGCTTGAAGGCATGGCCGTGGCCCGCCGTCATGTCGAAATGCCCGCGCCCGTGCCGCGCGCGCCGGGACCGTTTGCTTTCGAAGAACGCGACTACATGGAAGAAACGCTGATCGCGGCAGGCTTCAGCAATGTGAATATCGTTGCGGCCAAGGGAGAGCTGCCCGTCGGCGGTCCAGGCGCCACGCCGGAACAGGCACAGGCCTTCGTGCGCCACGCACTCGCCTTTGGACAGGCGCTGCTCGATTACCCGCCGCAGGTCCAGGAAGCAGCTGCCGCGGAGCTGACATCGCTTTACACCAAATACTATCGCCCGGGCGAAGGGGTGATGATGGGTTATGCCATCTGGCTGGTCAGCGCCAATGCCTGACAATCGCCGCTTTGCCATACGCTTTGGCTGCGCGTTCCTGCCGGCTGTCCTGCTGTTTGCCGCACCTGC
>JAKPAG010000103.1 GCA_029779535.1 Pseudomonadota bacterium
ATTGCAGCCGCTGACCGAAAAGATGCCCTCGACGCCCGATTTCGACGCGATGATCGGCGCCGCGCCCACATTCCGCGCCGCGCTGGCCGTGGCCGCCAAGGCGGCGCGCGGCCATGGCCCGGTCTTGATCGAGGGCGAAAGCGGCACCGGCAAGGAAATGCTGGTCCGCGCGATGCAGGCCGCCAGCCCCCGCGCCAAGGCCCCGTTTCGGGTCCTCAACGTCGGCGGAATTCCGGCCAACTCGGTCGAAAGCGCGCTGTTCGGGCATGAAAAGGGCGCCTTTCCGGGTGCGTTCGACCGTCACATCGGCGCCTTGCAGCACGCCGATGGCGGCACTCTGGCGCTTGACGAGATCGACCGTCTGCCGCTGGCGGTGCAACACCGCCTGCTCGAATCGATCCAGCGCGGCGATGTCCGCCCGATCGGCGCGCGCCATTCGTTCCGGATCGACGTGCGGCTGATCGCGGCCAGCAACCTGCCGCTGAAGGACATGGTCGCCGCCGGACATTTCCTGCCCGAATTGCATCAGGCGATTTCCGGCACGGTGGTCAGCCTACCCCCGCTGCGCGACCGCGCCGGCGACATTCCCGCCCTGTCGCGACACTTCCTCGCCCGCATCGGCGAACAGCCGGGCCTGCGCGCGCTGGGCATCACCGACGGAGCGCTGGCGCTGCTGTCGGCCTATGACTGGCCGGGCAACGTCCGTCAGCTCCAGGCCGTCCTGTTCCGCGCCGCCGTGTTCTGCGACGGCGATGCGCTGACCGCCGACGATTTCCCGCAGCTGTCCGACATGCTGGGCAGCGAAGGCGCGCAGCAGCAGCCGGTGCAGGAAGGGGTCGGCGTGATGCTCTACACCCCCGATGGCAACCTGCGCCCGCTGGAAGACATCGAAGCCGACGTGATCCGCCTGGCCATCGGCCACTATCGCGGGCGGATGACCGAAGTTGCCCGCCGGCTCGGCATCGGCCGCTCGACGCTGTATCGCAAGCTCAGCGAACTGGGGATCGGCGACGCAGCCTAGTGCGCTTTGCCCGCGGCACGTTGCGGCAGGATGAAGACCAGCAGCGCGATCACCGCGAGCAGGAAAAGCGACACCATCGGTCGACTGACATCGAACCCGCCCTTCGCGAACGGCTTGTCGATCAGGTCACCCACCGTCGCGCCCAGCGGACGGGTCAGGATAAAGGCGCACCAGAACAGCAGCGTGCGACTGATCGCGGTGAAGCGCCATAGCGCGACCAAACCAGCCAGCCCCAGCGCAAACAGCGTCGCTCCGCCCAGATAGCCCAGCCCGCCGGTATCCGCCGCCCAATCGCCCAGCGCCGTGCCGAGCGTTTGCGAAATCGTGATCGTCAGCCAGTAGAACGCTTCATTGCGCGGCGTGCTGACCGTTTCGACAGCGATCGATCCGGTGGTGCGCTGCCAGGCCAGCAGCGACGCGATCACCATGCCAAGCAGCAGCGCCGAACCTCCGGCATAGCCGATTCCCAGCGAACGCGTGGCAAAGTCCGCCATGGTCGTGCCCGCCGTGGTCGAAGCGATGATCGCTGCCCAGTAGAGCGCCGGATGAAACCCGCGCGCCCGAATCTGCACCGCAACCAGCAGCAGCAGGGGCACAATGAAGATTGCGGTGCCGATCAGGTAACCCCACCCGGTCGCCACTTCGGTGGTTTCACCCAGCCACGACATGGTCACCGCATCGCCGGCGGTTTCGCCAAGTGTCGTCGCCAGGACCTTGATGATCCAGAAGCCCAGCGTAACCGCCGGAACCTTGCTCAGAACCTCGGTCGTATCATGCATCGTCAATAGTCCCACCCCAATGCCACGTAGCCATGAAATCCCGCCTTGCCGCCCTGATCAGAAAAGGTCGGGCCACCCGATCCCAGTAGGCGCAGGTGGCGGTTCAAGCGCACGATCGCCCCCAGCCCCAGGCTGGTCGCGGGTGCCCCGCCGACCGTATCCGCACCCTGCCGGTCTGCCTCGAACCCCAGCAGCAATGCATCCCCGATGTGGCGGGCCAGGCCAAGCGAGAAGCGAAACTGCCAGACGCTCAGGATTTGCCCCTGGGCTTGCGGAATTTCAGCAGGAACTGGTCGGTCTTGCCGCGCACCGCGCCTTCGAACACCTTCTGGGTGTGATCGTCGGCGGGGTGGGACAACAGCGCGCTTTTCGCCTCCAGCTTGAACCCGGCCGCCTCGACCTCGCGGATCACGCTGGCTTCGTCGATGCGGTGCAGCGTGGTGGTGACATCGGCCGGTGCGCCAACTGCGGCGGCATGATCGTTGACCACATAGACCCCGCCCGGCTTCAGCGCGGCAAAGGCCTGGGCATTGGTAATTTCGGCCAGGGTGCGTTCGCCCACCCTGGCGTTCTTGAAATCGTGGTAATTCAGTGTGGTCCAGACCACGTCCACCGCTTCGGGTACGGCCAGTCCATCGGCGCTCGACACGGCCGGGCGGGTGTTGGCATGGCCCTTGGCCCATTCCTCGACCGCGGGGGAAATGCGGCTGCCGCGCGGATAGAGCGTGCCATTCTGTCCCAGCGCAAGACTGAGCACGCGGGTGTAATAGCCGCCGCCGGGGGCCAGTTCGATCACCTTCATGCCCGGCTTGATCCCGGCAAAGGCCAGGACCGCTCCCGGCTTGCGGTCCGCGTCGCGCACCTTGTCGGCATCGGGGCGTTCGGCGCTGGCCAACTGCGCGGTCCGGGCGGCGTCCGGCTTGGCGCCAAGCGGCGTCAGGACGGCCGTGCCGATCAGTGCGGCAAGGATCAGGGGCGTGGTTCGCTGCATGGTGCTCTCCCAAGGGAATGTGCGGCGCAGACTAGGCGGCCTGCGGCGCTTGGCAAGCCGCGCTCGCCGCCGCCAGTCAGCCGTTCGTCGGCTGCTGCCCCTGCGCAATTGGCCCGATGACAAGGTTTGCGCCGCATTAACCATGCCCGGCGATAGTGCGAGGCAGCGACAAGGAGGGCACATGGACAACCTGGCACTGGCAGACGAACGGCGCGGCGCGCAGCGGCATTCGCTGATGCTGCGAGCGGCCAAGGTGCTGACCCCCACCGGCGAATTCGTGTGCAGCGTGCGCGAGGTTTCGGCCACCGGGCTGCGGCTGCGGTTCTACCATGCCCAGCCGCCCGGCCAGTTCCTGCTGCTCGAACTGGGTAATGGCGAGCGCTATCCGCTCGAAGTGGTCTGGCGCCGCGACGACCTGCTGGGCGCGCGGTTTGGCGAGCCGATCGATGTCAGCGACTTCATGGCCGAACCCAGCCCGTTCGAACGGCGCAAGCTGCGCGTAAGGCTGAACCGCGGCGCGCTGCTGACGTCCGGCGGGCGCGATTACCGGGCGCGCTTGCTTGACCTGTCGCAGCAGGGCGCGCGGATCGAGCTGGGCAGCCAGATCGACCCGCTGGCCACGGTCCGGCTGGAAGTGCCCGGCATTCCGCTGCGGTTCGGTCACGTGCGCTGGCGCGATGGCTTTGCCCACGGGCTGTTCTTCGATTCCGCGCTGCGACTGGATGAATTTGCCCGCCACGTCTTCGCGCTGACCCAAGGCACCGCCCCCGATCCCGCCGGCGCGCCAGAGCGCCGCTACGCCTGATCAGGCCAGCTGGCTGAAATCGGTCAGCGCCGCATCGCGCAGGCCGCGCCACACGCGCAGCGCCTGGACCGTTTCGGGCACGTCGTGGACGCGCAGCAGCTGCACGCCCGCTTCCATGCCCTTGACCGCAAGCATCACCGAACCGCCCAGCCGCTGGTGCGCCGGGGCCTCGTTCGACAGCGCGCCAATCATCCGTTTGCGGCTGGCGCCCAGCAGCAGCGGCTGGCCCAGCGCGTGGAACATCGGCAGCGCGTTGAGCAGCGCGAGGTTATCGGCCATCGACTTTCCAAAGCCGATCCCGGGATCGAGCACGATCCGGTCCTGCGCGATCCCCGCCGCCAGCGCCGCATCGCGCCGCGCCGCGAGCCAGTCGAACACATCGAGCACGACATCGGCATAATCGCCGCCGCCGTGCAGGTCCTCGCCCTCGCCCGGGGCGTGCATCAGCACCACCGGCGCATTGCTGCGCGCGGCGAATTCCAGGCTGCGCGGATCGTGGCGCAGCGCCGAGACATCGTTGATGATGTGCGCGCCGGCGGCCAGCGCCGCCTCCATCACCGCCGGACGGCGCGTGTCGACGCTGATTGCCGCGCCCATCGCCGCCAGCCGTTCGACCGCCGGGACCACGCGCTTCAGCTCGTCGCCTTCCCACACCGCGGCCGCGCCGGGCCGCGTGCTTTCCCCGCCGACGTCGATCACCGCCGCACCGGCTTCAAGCATGGCGGCGGCGTGGGCATTGGCCACGGCCGGATCGTCCATGAACTGGCCGCCATCCGAAAAGCTGTCAGGTGTGACGTTGAGAATGCCCATGACCTGCGGCTGATCCAGCCGCAGCGTGCGCGCGCCGCATTGCAGCGGGGCATGGCTGCGTTGCAGGTTTTCCCACTGCTGACCCACCGCATCCGGCAAGCCCGGCAATTCGCGGCGCAGTTCCGCCACACCCAGCCGGCTGCGGGCGACCACTTGCCCCCCTTCCCGCTCGATCAGGGCGAAGCGGCTGGCATAGACCAGCCCCCCGCCCAGCCGCAGCGCCTCGCCCTCTTCGCTTTGCGGGCTGTCGCACAGGGTAATCGGGCGCAGGTAGAAGGAACGGGCCAAGGGTCAGTCCTCGGTGGCGAGGAGGTAGAGCTGGCGGATCGCGTCGATCGGCTTCAACTCGCCCTCGTGCTCGATGTGCCAGAAGGTCCAGCCGTTGCAGCTTGGCGCGCCCTGCACCTTGGCGCCGAGGCCGTGGATCGAGGCACTGTCCGCCCCCAGGCACAGCGAGCCATCAGCGCGCACCGTGGCCTGGAAACGCCGCTTCTTGTCGCAGACCATCGCGCCGGGCGCGATCCAGCCGGTTTCGACCAGTGTGCCGAAGGCCACCTTGGGCGCGGCCTTGGGGCTTTGCATCGTGGTCAGCGCGCTTTCATCGAGCGGCAGGGCCAGTTCGATCCGTTCCAGCGCGGCTTCGCGGTAGTTGCCTTCACGCTCGCAGCCGATCCATTCGCGGCCCAGGCGCTTGGCCACCGCGCCAGTGGTGCCGGTGCCGAAGAACGGGTCAAGCACCACGTCGCCCTTGTTGGTGGTGGCCAGCATCACGCGGTACAGCAGCGCTTCGGGCTTTTGGGTCGGGTGGACCTTGTGTCCGCCCTTCTTGAGCCGTTCCTGCCCGGCGCAGATCGGCAGGACCCAGTCCGACCGCATCTGCAATTCGTCGTTCAGGGTCTTCATCGCGCGGTAGTTGAAGGTGTACTTCGCCTTTTCGCCCATCGAGCACCAGATCAGCGTTTCGTGCGCGTTGGTGAACCGGGTGCCCTTGAAGTTCGGCATCGGGTTGGCCTTGCGCCAGACGATATCGTTGAGGATCCAGAACCCCATGTCCTGAAGCATCGCGCCCAGGCGGAAGATGTTGTGATAACTGCCGATCACCCACAGCGAGCCATTGGGCTTGAGCACGCGGCGCGCCTCGGTCAGCCATTCGCGGCTGAACTTGTCATAGGCGGCAAAGCTGTCGAACTGGTCCCAATGGTCGGTGACGGCATCGACATGGCTGCCGTCCGGGCGCGACAGGTCGCCGCCCAATTGCAGGTTATAGGGCGGATCGGCAAAGATCATGTCGACGCAGGCATCGGGCAGCGAGCGCATCGCTTCCACGCAGTCGCCATCGAGGATCCGCCCCAGGGGCAGATCCGGGCGCGCAACCTCTTTCACGGCGCGCAGCCGCGCCTTCTCACCAACCAGCATCTGACCCATAACGCGCGTTCAAACCCCCTGAAACTTATCCACAGGGTGAGTCATCCGGAGTCCCGCGTCAAGTCGCGACTCCGCGGGAATCCTTGCGATTCCGGCTTTTGGGCAAGTCATTTCAGGCGGAACAGAACGAGTCCCCCACCAGATGTTGAGTCCCCGCGGTCAAGCGGGACTCGATATGTGGTGGTGTGGCGCGGCGGACTCGGGCCGCAAAAAAATTCGGCCTAGAGCAGCACCAGCTGCGCAACCGGGGCAAAACTGCGGCGATGGATCGGGCTGGGGCCATGTTCGCGCAGCGCCGCCAGATGCTCGGCCGTGCCATAGCCCATGTTGCGCTCCCACCCGTAATGCGGGTGTGCCAGGGCGTGATCGCGCATCACCCGATCGCGGTGTTCCTTGGCCAGGATCGAGGCGGCGGAAATGCAGGGCTCCAGCGCGTCCCCGCCCACGATCGCGCGGGCCGGCCAGCGCCATTCCGGCACCCGGCCCTGCGGGGTCTTGTTGCCGTCGATCAGGACAGCGTCCGGTTCAGCCCCCAGCGCGGCGACCAGTTCGCCCACCGCGCGGGTCATCGCCAGCATGGTAGCGGCAAAGATGTTGATCCGGTCGATTTCGTCCGCTTCGACCACGCCCAGCGCCCAGCGGCACGTCGCCTGGATCCGCGGCTCCAGCGCAGCGCGGCGCCTGGCCGACAGCTTCTTGGAATCGTCCAGCCCGCCCGGCGCATCCGGGCCCAGCAGGCAGGCGGCGGCGACCACCGGCCCCGCCAGCGGACCGCGCCCGGCTTCGTCCACGCCGATCACCAGCGATGCCCCCTTGGCAAGGGCGCGGCTTGTCCCCAGATTGCGAACCATGCGCAACAAACTCCTCACCGCCCTATTCCCGCTCGGCCTGTTTGCCGCAAGCTGCACGCCGTCCGCCGCTGGGGATAGCCCGACTGTCGCCGCGCCAGACGTGGCCGACGCCTTCACCATCGCCGATGTCGCCAAATTCGACGAACCTTGGGCCATGGCCCTGCTCCCCGGCGGCCAGCAGGCGCTGGTGACCCAGAAAAGCGGCAAGCTGTGGATGGTCGCGCTGCTTGACGGCAAGCTGACCGAAGTAAGCGGCGCGCCGCAGGTGGCCTATGGCGGCCAGGGCGGGTTGGGCGATGTGCGCCTGGCCCCCGATTTCGCGCAGACGGGCAACGTTTACCTGACGTGGGCCGAAGCGGGCGCGGACGATACGCGCGGCGCTGTGCTGGGCCGGGCCAAGCTGGTGCCGGGCGCCGCCCCGCGCCTCGAAGGTTTGCAGGTGATCTGGCGGCAGACGCCGAAAGTCACAGGGCGCGGCCACTATTCGCACCGCATCGCTTTTTCGCCGGACGGCAAGTACCTGTTCCTCGCCTCGGGCGAACGGCAGAAGTTCACGCCCGCACAGGACCTGTCGGTCAACCTCGGCAAGGTGCTGCGGCTCAACCTCGATGGCACCCCGGCCGCGGGAAATCCGTTTGCCGACAAGGGCGGCGTTTCGGCCGAGATCTGGTCCTATGGCCACCGCAACGTGCTGGGACTGGCCTTTGACCGCCAGGGCCGGCTGTGGGACCTGGAACACGGCCCCGCCGGCGGGGACGAGATCAACCTGGTGAGGCCCGGACAGAACTACGGCTGGCCGCTGGTCTCGAACGGCGATCACTATGACGGCAAGCCGATCCCGCGCCACGCCACCCGGCCCGATCTGGCCGCCCCGGCAATCAGCTGGAACCCGGTGATCGCGCCGGGCGACATGCTGTTCCATTCGGGCCGGATGTGGCCCGAATGGCAGGGCCAGGCGCTGATCGCGGGGCTGGGCAGCGGCGGGCTGGTGCGCGTCTCGATCCAGGGCGAAACCATGCGCGAGGAAGCCCGCTATCCGCTGGACAACCGCATCCGCGAAGTGGCCGAGGCATCGGACGGGTCGCTCTATGTGCTGGAAGACGGCAAGGACGCGCGGCTGCGCCACCTGACGCGCCGGCAGAAACAGAAATAGCATTCGACATGGCCGCCCCCCTGCCCTAACGGGCGCGGCCATGTCTGCGCAGCCTACCCTGATCCCGCTTGACCAGATCGATCCCCAATTGATCGAGGATCTGCTCGACCGCGCGTTCGAGCCGGGCCGCCAGCAGCGCACCGCCTACAAGGTGCGCGAAGGGATGGACTGGCTGCCCGGCCTGTCCTTTGCCGCGCTGGACGAAGGGGAACACCTCGTCGGCACGATCCAGTGCTGGCCGGTGGCCCTCACCGACGCGGAAGGGCGCCGTCACCCGATGATCATGGTCGGCCCGGTCGCCGTGGTGCCCGAAGCGCAGGGCATGGGCTATGGCCAGGCGCTGATGACTGCCAGCCTCACCGCGCTCAGCCCCTCGGCGCCGCTGCCGCAGGTGATGATCGGCGATCCCGAATATTACGGCCGGTTCTGGGGCTTCACCAATGCCCATACCGCCGACTGGGACCTGCCCGGGCCGTTCGAGCAGCGCCGCCTGCTGGTGCGGTGCGACAATCCCGCCGTCCTCCCCCGCGAAGGCATGCTGGGGCCTTGGAAAGCCTGACCTGATCTGGCATCGCCCCTTGGCCATGCCTTACGATCCGCCGCCCGATCTGGCCACCCTCTCGCTCGACGCGATTGCCGAGCTGGCCGCCGCGCGCAAGCTGCCCCCGCTCGATCAGTGGCAGCCGCAGACCATCAGCGACAGCCTGATGACGATCCGCGCCGATGGCCGCTGGTTCCACGATGGCGGGGAAATCCGCCGCCCGGCGATGATCCGCGCCTTTTCCAGCCTGCTGCGCCGCGACGGCGATGGCCAGCACTGGCTGGTCACCCCGTTCGAACAGCAGAGCATCGCGGTCGAGGACGCCGCCTTTATCGCCACCGATGTGGCGCGCAGCGGCGATGCGCTGACCTTCCGGCTCAATACCGACGATGTGGTAGTGGCCGGGCCCGATCATCCGTTGATCGCGCGCGGCACGGCCGATCTGCCGGCGATCTACCTTGCCGTCCGCCATGGGACCGAGGCGCGGATCAACCGCAGCACCTGGCTGCAACTGGTTGACCTGGCCGACGCGGACTTGGCCGTGACCAGCCAGGGCGCGCGCTTTTCGCTGGTGCCGGCATGAGCCTGGCCCAACGCCTCGCCCGCCTCCACGCCGAAGGCCACGCGCAGGCGATCGAGCTGGCCAACGAGGTTGACCGCGCCGAGCATGAATTGCGCCCGGCCGCCGTTCTGGCGGCGATCACCGAACGCAACGATCGGCCCGGCTTCCTGCTGATCCACCGCCCCTCCAACATGCGCTCGCATCCGGGGCAGGTCGCCTTTCCGGGCGGCAAGATCGACCCGGGTGAAACCCCGGTCGAAGCCGCGCTGCGCGAGGCCTATGAAGAACTGGGGATCCACCAGCGCGACGTGACCGTGATCGGCGCGAGCGACGTCTATCGCACCAACAGCGGCTATGCGATCACCCCGGTCATCGCGGTGATCCCGCCCGACCTCGAACTCAACCCCAGCCCCACCGAAGTGGCGCAATGGTTCGAGGCCCCGGTCGATCATGTGTTCGACACCCGCAATCACAACCAGCAGTCGGCCTTCTGGCAGGGCCGCGAACGCCGCTATATCGAGCTCATGTGGCAGCAGCACCGCATCTGGGGGGTGACCGCCGGGATCATCAGCAACCTGGCGCGGCGGATCGCGTGGTGATCCCCGATCGCCTTGCCGCGCCGTGGATGGAGCGCGCCGACCTGCACCAGCTGGTCGAAGCGCTGGGACCGGGCAATGCCCGCTATGTCGGCGGCGCGGTGCGCGACACGCTGCTGGGCCTGCCGGTCAAGGACATCGACATGGCGACCCTGCTGCCCCCGGCCGAGGTCATCGCCCGGCTGGACGCGGCGGGCATCCGCACCGTCCCGACCGGGCTTGAACATGGTACGGTCACTGCCGTGCTGCCCGGCGGAGCGGTGGAAATCACCACCCTGCGCCGCGACGTGTCCACCGATGGCCGCCGCGCCACCGTGGCCTTTTCGACCGACTGGCGCGACGACGCCGCGCGGCGCGATTTCACCATCAACGCACTATACGCCGATCCGGCCAGCGGCGAGGTGTTCGACTGGTTCGGCGGCCGCGACGATCTTGCCCAGCGCCGCCTGCGCTTCATCGGCGATGCCCGCCAGCGCATCCGCGAGGATCACTTGCGGATCCTGCGCTATTTCCGCTTCCAGGCGCGGTTCGGCGGGACGCCGGCCGATGCCGAGGCGGAAAGCGCCTGCGCGGACCTCGCCCCGACGCTGAAGGGCTTGTCGCGCGAACGCATCGGGATGGAGATGATGAATCTCCTTGGCCTGCCCGATCCTGCTCCCACTCTCGCCCGCATGGCCGAACTGGGCGTGCTGGACGTGGTCCTGCCCGAAGCCGATCCGGCCCCGCTGGCCGCGCTGATCGCTGCCGAGCGGCGCGAGCATGCCGCGCCCGATGCGCTGCGCCGTCTTGCCGCGCTGCTCCCGCCTGATGTGCCGCTGGCCGAAGCCGTCGCCAGCCGCTTTCGCCTGTCCGGCGCGCAGAAGAAGCGTCTGGCCATGGCAGCGGCGCGCGGCGAGACGCCTGGCGATGCCCGCGCGCTGGCCTACCGCCTGGGGCGCGAGGGGGCGCTTGACCGTCTGCTGCTGGCCGGTGCAAGCACCGCGCCACTGGCCGGCTGGGACATTCCGGCCTTCCCGCTCAAGGGCGGGGCAATCGTCGCGCGCGGCGTGCATGCCGGACCTGAAGTGGCGCGGGTGCTGCAAGCGGTCGAAGCGCGCTGGATCGCCGAGGGCTTTCCTGGCGCGGAACGAATTGACGCGCTGCTTGATGAAGTTCTGGCACGGCCATGATCAAGCTGATCTTTCCCTGGGCGTTCGATCATCCGTGGGTCTGGCCGCTGATCGGCCTGCCGCTGGGCTGGCTGGTCTGGCGCCTGCGCCATACCGGCGCGAAGATCGCATTGCTGTTGCTGCTGGGCGCGGTGCCTTATGCCATGCTGATCATCGGCGGGATCGAGGATGGCTGCACCAGCGCCGATCCCCCGGCCCGCTGCGTAGGCTGGACGCTGGCGGTGGTTTTCGTGATCGTCGGCATCACCCCGCTGTGGCTGGGCAGCATGGCGCTGGGCGCTTGGCTGCGCCGCCGCCAGGCCCGCCCCAAAGGCTGACCCCGCAGGCTAACCCCGAGGACTGACCCCAGGGGCTGAACCGGCTCAGCCGAACTTGTTGTCCCGCGGGAAGCCGGTGGGCGGCATCCGGCCGGCAGCGCCGCGCGCCACCTTCCACAGCCGCATGTCGCTTTCGGTCCGGGTCCGGCCAGTCTCGCCGCCCATCTTCCAGCTGAGACCATCGTCCAGCTTGAGCGTGATGGCATCGGCCAGCCCGCCATCGCGGTAGCGTTGCAGGGTCACCCCCTGCCCCTTGGCCAGCACCGGCAGTTCTTCCAGGCTGAACAGCACCAGCTTGCGGTTGTCGCCGCACACCGCCACGTGATCGTGTTCGGGCGGAATTTCGCGCACCACGGCCAGCTTGACGCCGGGCTTGGTGGTCATCACGCCGCGCCCCTTGCGCGTTTCGGCCAGCAGCTCGTCCGCTTCGGCGGCAAAGCCGCGTCCGACATTGCTGGCCAGCAGCAATTGCGCCTTGGGCTTGTAGACCAGCACGGCGACAATGTCCGCCCCGGCGTCAATATCGACCATGGTCCGGATCGGTTCGCCAAAGCCGCGCGCGCCGGGCAGCTTGTCGGCCCCCAGGGTATAGAACCGGCCGTTGTCGCAGGCGATCAGCAGCTTGTCGGTGGTCTGCGCGTGAAGCGCAAAGGCCGGGCCGTCGCCCTCCTTGAACTTGAATTCCTTGTCGAGCGGCTCGTGCCCGCTGGCACCCCGGATCCAGCCCTTGGCCGAAAGGATCACCGTTACCGGGGCCTTTTCGATCATCGCGTCCATGCTGAATTCGACCGTGGGGGCGGCTTCGGCAATGGTCGTGCGGCGGCGGCCCAGCGCCGTATCCTCGGCGTAATCCTTGCGCAGCGCCGCCAGGTCGCGCTTCAGCCGGGTGCGCTGGCGGGCCGGACTGTCAAGCAGCTTCTGCAGTTCCTCCTGCTCGGCCACCAGATCGTCACGCTCGCGCCGCAGCTCCATTTCTTCCAGCTTGCGCAAAGACCGCAGCCGCATGTTGAGGATCGCTTCGGCCTGCCGGTCGGTCAGCATGAATTCGGCCATCATCACCGGCTTGGGCTCATCCTCGGTGCGGATGATCTCGATGATCCGGTCGAGGTTGAGGTAGGCGATGATGTAGCCGTCCAGCAGTTCCAGCCGGCTGGCGATCTTTTCCAGCCGGTGCCGGGCGCGGCGCAGCATGATGTCGATCTGCGCGATCACCCATTCCTGCAGCAGCAGCTTCAGCCCCAGCACCCCCGGCGTGCGATTGGCATCGAGCACGTTGAGGTTGAGGCTGAAACGCGTTTCCAGATCGCTCAGCTTGTAGAGCGATTCCTTGAGCAGTTCGGGATCGACGTTGCGGCTTTTGGGCACGAACACCAGGCGGATCTGTTCGTCCGATTCGTCGCGGATGTCCTCCAGGATCGGCAGCTTCTTGTCGGCAATCAGCTGCGCGACCTGCTCGATCAGCTTGCCCTTGGGCAGCATGTAGGGGATCTCGCTGATAACGAGCTGCCACTGCCCGGCGCCCAGCTTTTCGATGCCCGTTTCTTCCCACGAGCCATCTTCCAGCCGCCCGGTCGAAAAGCGCCCGCGCACGCGGAATGCGCCCTTGCCGGTTGCATAGGCGGCGCTGATCACCGCCGGGCTATCGACCACCACGCCGCCGGTCGGGAAATCGGGGCCCTTGAACACGTCCATCAGCTGGCTGTGTTCGACATGCGGATTGTCGATCAGCAGCAGGGTCGCGTCGATAATTTCGGCGACATTGTGGCTGGGAATGTTGGTGGCCATGCCCACCGCGATCCCGCTGGAGCCGTTGGCCAGCAGGTTGGGGAACAGGCCCGGGAAGATCTCCGGCTCTTCCTCCTCGCCGTTGTAGGTCGGGTTGAAGTTGACCGTGCCTTCGTCAAGCCCGGCCATCAGCTGGATCGCGGTCTTGGTCAGCCGCGCTTCGGTATAGCGATAGGCGGCGGCATTATCGCCGTCGATATTGCCGAAATTGCCCTGCCCTTCGACCAGCGGATAACGCAGGCTGAAATCCTGGGCGAGGCGGACCATCGCGTCATAGACGCTGGCATCGCCATGCGGGTGATACTTGCCGATCACGTCGCCGACCACGCGGGCCGACTTCTTGAAAGCCTGGCTGGGATCAAGCTTCAACTGCCGCATCGCCCACAGCAGGCGGCGGTGGACCGGCTTCAGCCCGTCGCGCAGATCCGGCAGCGAGCGCGCGGTGATCGTCGACAGGGCATAGACAAGATAGCGCTCGGACAGCGCGGCATCGAACGGCGCGTCGACGATGGCGTCGAAGGGATCGGGTTCGGTGGTATCTGATGCGGCCATTGGGCAAGAGCAACTAGCAAGTGGCCCGCCCGGTTCAAGTCCCCGGCGCGATCAATCCACCGCGCCGTGCGGGTCGGGTTCGTGTCCGGCAGGCGCGGGCGGCGCTTCGCCCTCTGGCTCGCCTGCCGCTTCGGGCGAAGCCGCCGGCTTGGGCGGCGGGGCGGCGCCGACGCAGTGGCTGACTTCCTGCATCCCCTCGGCATCGTAGCGATAGGACAGGCTGGCCCCGCTGGCGAACGGCGCGGTCTGGCACACCCAAACCGCGCGGCTGTGCTGGTCATAACGCACCTTGTAGGCCTCGCGCTCGCAGGCGGCGGGATTGCAGGCGCTGGCCTCCACCAGGTCGCCGTGGCGCGTGACAGGGCCAAGCGAGCGCAGGCTGCGGGAAAAGCGCGTCATGGCGTCGGCCAGGGTCTGTCCGCCGGCCAGTTCCAGCACCGCCGCGCGCACTTCGGGGCTGGTGAAGATCACTTCTCCGTCAATCTTCGCATCGGCCTGCTGGCCGACATAGCGCAGCACCCCTTCCAGCTTGGCCTCGCCCTCACCGTGAGCGGCGGCTTCGCCTTGGCCCGCCACGCTCCCGCCCAGCCAGTAGCCCAGGCCAAACAGCGCGCCGTGGCTGGCCAGGGCCGCGCCGATCAGCAGCAGGCGGCGCACACGCGGCGGGCGCGGCGGCGGCAGCGCCTCTGCGGTCATGGCGGCCTCCGGCGCAAGCGGCTCGCCCGCGTCCGCGCCATCATCTTCGGGGGGATCGAGCACGCCGAGATCGCCCAGCAAGCTGTCGAGATCGTCGGCGGCAGGCGCAGGCGGCGGCACAGGCGCGCTGGACATGGCGTCAAGTTCGCCCAGCAGGCTGTCGATGCCTTCGTCGGCTTGCTGCTTCTTCGCCATGCCATGCCCCAGTCAACCGGGCGCACAGGCACCCTTGGCCGGGGGACTTAGCCAAACAGGGTTAACCCCGCCGCGCCGGGGGGATCAGGAAAGCCGCGTAGCTCAGCGCCGCTGCATGTCGCGGCTTTCGCCGGGAATGCGCACTTCCAGCCCGTCGAGCGCCTCGGTCAGCACGATCTGGCACGATAGGCGGCTCGTGCGGGTCACCCCGGCGGCCAGGTCAAGCATGTCCTCCTCGTCCTCGCTGGCGCGGGGCAGCTTGCCGAACCAGTCGGGCGCCACAATCACATGGCAGGTGGAGCAGGCCATCTGCCCTTCGCAGGTCCCTTCCAGCGGCATGTCGGCGTTCTGGCCCACGGTCAGCAGGCAATCGCCCGCCGCCGCCTCGGCGGTAACGCGTTCACCATTGGCCGTCACGAAAGTCACTTTCATTGTCAGACGCCTTGTTCCCTGGCTGCCGCATCGATTTGCCGGCACGCCGATAGCAGGTCTTCGCGCGAGGTATAGCGCCCGAACCCCAGCCGGATCGAGGTTTTCGCCTCGGCCGGGTCCAGCCCCAAGGCACTCAGCACGTGGCTGGGCCGGCCCGAACCGCTGGCACAGGCCGATCCGCCCGCGAACATCACGCCGCGGCATTCGCTGATCAGGCGGTTCACGTTAAGCCCCGCCAGCCGCAGGTTGAGATTGCCCTTCCAGCGATGTTCGGCGCTGCCGTTCAGCGTCCAGCGCGACAGCACATCGCGCGCCGCATCCCACAGCATGGCGACATGGGCCGCGTCCTCCTCGATCCGCTGCGCCGCCACAGCCGCCGCCGCGCCGAAGCCCGCGCACAGCGCCGGGCTGAGCGTGCCCGAACGCAGCGCCCCTTCCTGCCCGCCGCCCCGGATCAGCGGGAACAGCTTCACCCCGTCGCGGATCCAGAGCGCGCCGATCCCCTTGGGACCGTGGATCTTGTGCGCGGAAATCGCCACCAGGTCGACGCAATCGGGAATGGCGATCCGGCCATAACCCTGGACCGCATCGCACAGCATGACCGCGCCCAGATCGTGCGCCGCCGCCGCGATTGCAGGGATCGGGTTGATCGTGCCGATTTCATTGTTGACCTGCATCGCCGCGACCACCTGCGGCGGGCGCTGCCCGGCCAGCGCGGCGGCATCGGCGCGGCCATCGGCGCTGACCGGCAGCACTTCGAAGCGGAAGCCATGGCGGCGGGCATGGCGTTCGCAGTCCAGCACGGCGGGATGCTCGGTGGCAAAGGTCAGCACATCGCCGCTGTCATGCAGCGCAAGGTTCAGCGCCTCGGTAGCCGAGCCGGTAAACACCACGCGCCCGCCCGGCGGCAGCAGTGCGGCAACCTGCTGGCGCGCCACGTCGACCGCTGCCGCCGCCGCGCGGCCCATGCGGTGCGGGCTGTGCGGATTGCCGAAGCTGTCATCGCCCAGCCAGTGCAGCATCGCCTCGCGCGCTTCGGGGGCCAGCGGCGTGGTCGCCTGGTAGTCGAGATAGATCATGCGCCCGCCAATTCCCGCCAGGCGTCGATGAAGCGGTCGATATCCGCCTCGCCCGTCTCGCGCCCGATGCTGACCCGGATCACTTCGTTCGCGCCCGCCACGCCCATCGCCTGCAACACGTGGCTGGTTTTGAGCGAACCCGACGAACAGGCGCTGCCCGCCGATACCGCGATGCCCAGGCCATCGAACCGGATCAACTGCGCATTGGCCGACTTGCCCGGCATCCGGTAGGCCGCGATCGAGGGCACCCGCGCGGTTTCCGCCGCGATCGACACCCCGCCCGCCGCTGCGATGGCCGCATCCAGACGGTCACGCAGCGCCACGGCGCGGTCCAGCCATTCGGCCCCGGCAGCCAAGGCCGCCACCATCGCCAGCACGCCGGGCAGGTTCTCGGTCCCGCCGCGATAGCCGCGTTCCTGCCCGCCTGTGGGGCGCAGCATCGCCCAGTCGCGCACCAGCAGCGCGCCCACCCCCACCGGCCCGCCAAACTTGTGCGCCGACAGCGCGATCAGGTCGGCATCCGGCAGAGCCAGCTTGCCCGCGCCCTGCGCCGCATCGGCCAGCAGCAGCCCGCCCGCGCTGCGCGCCGCATCGGCAATCGCGGCCAGCGGCTGGATCACGCCGGTTTCGTTGTTGGCCTGCTGCACCGCGACCAGCCCCGGCAGCGCGCAATCGGCCGGACGGACCAGCCCCAGCGGATCGACCACCAGCCGCCGCGCATCGCCGGCATGGCGCAGCACCGCCTCATGCTCGACCGCGCTGACCGCAACCAGCGGCAAGATGCAGCGCTGGATCGCCAGGGCCAGCGCCTCGCTCGCCCCGCTGGTGAACACCACTTCCCCGCTCCAGCCGAGCAGATCCTTCAACCGTGCCCGCGCATCTTCCAGCGCGGCGCGGGCCTTGCGCCCCGGCGCGTGCGGGCTGCTGGGATTGGCCCACAGCGCGAACCCTTCGAGCATGGCATCGCGCGCGGCGGGTAGCAGCGGCGTGGTGGCGGCGTGATCGAGATAGAGGGTTGCAGCGCTCATGTTCGCAAATGTTGCTTTTCGGACCTTCGTTTCTATATAGCGCCTGCTTCCCGATCATAGCCCCATCCGGACCGGCAAGCCGAATTCATCGGACGCCGCGGCGGGGGCGCCAGCAGGAACAGGTACGCACCCATGCCTTCCGTGATTTTCCCCGGACCCGAAGGCCGTCTCGAAGGCCGCTTCCAACCCGCTTCGCGCCCGCGCGCGCCGGTGGCGATGATCCTGCACCCGCACCCCCAGGCGGGCGGCACGATGAACGACCGCATCACCCAGGCGCTCTACAAGACCTTCCAGGCGCGCGGCTTCGCCACGCTGCGCTTCAACTTCCGCGGCGTCGGCCGCAGCCAAGGCAGCTTCGACAACGGCATCGGCGAGCTAAGCGACGCCGCCGCCGCGCTGGACTGGGTCCAGTCGATCCACCCCGAAGCCAGCACCACCTGGATCGCGGGCTACAGCTTTGGCGCGCTGATCGGCATGCAGCTACTGATGCGCCGCCCGGAAATCCGCGGCTTCATCTCGGTCGCGCCGCCGGCGAACATGTACGATTTCAGCTTCCTGGCGCCCTGCCCGGCTTCCGGCATCATCGTTCAGGGCGCGGCCGACACGGTGGTGACGCCAAACGCCGTGCAGAAGCTGGTCGACAAGCTGCGCACGCAGAAGCACATCACCATCCACCACGAGGAAATCCCCCGGGCGAACCACTTCTTCGAAGCGGAAATGGATGACCTGATGCGCTCGGTGGACAATTACCTCGACATGCGCCTGTCGCCGGATTGCCCGATCCGCTGATTACCGCTTCAGCTCCTGCGCCACCGGGCTGGTCCCGCTGGCGTCGGGCAGCGTCCAGATCGCGACATTGACCGCGGCGACCAGCGCCAGCACCGCCATCAGCACGGCCTGGCGGCGATCGCCCTTGCGCCACATCAGCCAGGCGGCAATCGGCAGGCCCAGCACGGCCAGGACCATGATCGAAAGTACGGTTTCCATAGCGGACAAGTAGCACGTCGAACGGGGTTTGACAGGCCCCGCCGAGGCCACCACTCTGATTCGCATGACCAATTCGCTCATCACCACCCGGCGCGAGGCGCTGGCCCTGCTTGGCGCGGGCAGCGCCGCCCTCACTCTCAACGCCTGCGCCCCCGGCGCGGCCCGCCTGGTCCCGCTGCCGGGCGATGCGGCCGCCACGCTGGATGCCATTGCCTGGCAGCTGCTGGCGGAAAATCCCGAACAGGCGACCGGGCTGGGCATTGATACCGGCGCCCACGCCGCGCTGCGCAGCCAGCTGGGGGATCGCTCCCCCGCCGGGCAGGCCAAGCTCGTCCGCCTGCTGCGCGACGGGCTGCGGCAGGTGAACGCGATCGACCCCGCCCCGCTTGACGCGGCCACGCAGACCAGCCTGGCCGTGGTCAAGAGCGCCTTTGCCGTCGCACTTGATGGCTTTGCCCTGCCCTACGGCGATGTCGCCATCGGCGGCTGGCGCAACACACCCTACGTGGTGATCCAGAACGTCGGCGCCTATCTCGACACCCCGCGCTTCCTCGACGGCGATCATCCGGTGCGGGACGCGGCGGATGCCGAAGCCTATCTTGCCCGCCTGGGCACCCTGCCCGCCCAGCTCGACGGCGAGCTTGAGCGCCTGCGCGAGGCCGGGCGGATCGGGGCAATCGCGCCTTCATTCCTGCTCGACAAGGCGATCGCCCAGATGGAACTGGCGCTGACGGACGCCAGCGCCGGGGGTGATATCGTCCAGTCGCTGGTCCGCCGCACCAGCACGATTCCCGGCGAATGGGGCCGCCGCGCAAAGGAACTGGCCACCGGGCCGGTTGCCGCCGCGCTGGGCCGCCAGCTGGCGGAACTCAAGGCCCAGCGCGCCCGCGCCAGCGACCATGCCGGGCTGTGGGCGCGCCCGCGCGGGGATGAATGGTATGCCTGGGGCCTGCGCGCCAGCACCACCACCCGCCATTCGCCCGACGAGGTGCACCGCATGGGGCTGGAACAGCTTGAACTGCTTCACGCGCGGATGGACCCGCTGCTGCGCGGGCTGGGTTTCACCAGCGGCACCGTGGGCGAACGGATGACCGCGCTGGGCAAGGACCCGCGTTTCCTGTTCAGCAACGATGACAAGGGCCGGGCCGAAATCATCGCCCTGATGCAAAGCAAGATCGCCTATATCCGCACCCGCCTGCCCGACGCCTTCCGCACGCTGGTCAAGGGTAACCTCGAAATCCGTCGCCTGCCCCCGGCCGAGGAAGCCGGCGCGCCCGGCGCCTATGGCGGGGCCGGGTCGATCGACGGCACTGTGCCCGGCAAGATCTGGCTGAACCTGGGCGATACGGGCCGGCACAGCCGCTACAGCCTGCCCACACTGGCCTTCCACGAAGGGATTCCCGGCCACGTCTGGCAGGGCGAATATGCCAACCGCCTGCCGCTGATACGCACCCTGCTGGCCTTCAACGCCTATAGCGAAGGCTGGGCGCTCTACGCCGAAACGCTGGGCGACGAACTCGGCACTTACGAGGGCGATCCGGTCGGCCAGCTGGGCTATCTCCAGTCGATCGCCTTCCGCGCCTGCCGCATGGTGGTGGACACGGGTCTCCACGCCAAGCGCTGGACGCGCGAACAGGCGGTGCAGTGGTTCGCCAGCACCAATGGCTCGGGCCTGTCGGAAGTCGCCCCCGAAGTGGACCGCTATTGTTCGTGGCCGGGCCAGGCCTGCGGCTACAAGATGGGCCACAGCGAAATCCTGAACCAGCGGACCCGCGCCCAGGCGGCGCTGGGCGCGGCCTATGACCTGCGCGATTTCAACGATGCGGTGGTCACCGGCGGCAACGTCCCGCTGGACGTGCTGGCGCAGAATGTGTCGCGCTACATCACGGCCAAACGGGGATAATCCGGCTTACATATCAAATATTTGCTGATAGACTGACGCCATCAGGGGGAACTGGCGGGCCAATCCCGGCCCGCCACCTGTTGAGGAGTCGCATCCCGTGTCCATTTTCAGCAAGATCAAGAACGCCATTTTCGGCCACAAGGAGGAAGCCCCGGCAGCCGCCGCCGCGCCGAGCGCAGCCCCGGCCATCCCGCTGGGCGATCCCGCCCCCGCCCCGGCTGCTCCCGCCGCGCTGAGCGAGATCGACGTCGAAGCGCGGCTCAACGCCATGCCCGGCGCGGGCGACCTCAACTGGCAGGGATCGATCGTCGACCTGATGAAGCTGGTCGGCATCGACGCCAGCTATGAGAACCGCAAGGACCTGGCGCATGAGCTTGGCGATGCCGACTATTCCGGCAAGGCCGAGGAAAACATCGCCCTGCACAAGGCCGTGATGAAAGCACTGGCCGAAAACGGCGGCAAGGTTCCGGCCAGCCTGCTCGACTGAGCTGCGCGCCCGGCGCATGAAAAAAAGGCGCGGAACCAAGCGGTTCCGCGCCCTTTCCGGTTCAGACTTGCCCGGCTTACTGCTTACCGAACAGACCGGCGGCCATGCCGGCAATATCGTCCAGCGGATTGCCGTCGCCATCGCGGTCCAGCATGTTGGCCACGCCCGACAGGGCGCTGTTGCCCTTGAGCAGTTCCGACAGCTGGCCCAGCGCGTTTTCGCCGCCCAGCTGCTGGGCGATCTGGCCCAGCTGGCCGATGTCCAGCCCGGTCTTGGCCGCAGCCCCTTCCAGCGTATCGCCCGGTTCGGCGTGGCTCTGCCCCAGCGCGGCAACCGCCTGCTCCGCCAGTTCCTTGGGAATGCCGACCTTTTCCGCAATCGCGTCAATCGCGTCCGCGCCGCCGATCTGCCCCAGAATTCCGTCCAGAATACCCATGATGATGCGACTCCTCGATAAATGAAGGACTTAGCATGGGCCGCACAGCGCGCCGTGCCAAGTCAATTCGCGGCCAGGTCCGGTTCCACCAAGCCCCGCCGCGCCGCCACCGAGAACAGCAATTCGCGTGAATAGAAGCTGAGCGGCCAGTCGCGCCGGGCCATCGGGCTGGCCAGCAGGGCGTTGACCACCTCCAGCAGATCGCCCCCGCCCTGATCGGCGAGAAACCGGCGCATGCCCCGGATATACAGCTGGGTCAGCGTTTCGTGATAGCCTTGGCTATCATCGTTCACCCCGCCCACCGCCGCGTTGTAACTGCGGATGATGCCGGGCAAGTCGCGCTCGGCCACGATGTCGGGGCGTTCCAGCAGCAGCCATGCGCAGGCGGCAAGGTGCGCCTCGTGGGTCCATTCGGACCTGGGCAGGCTGCGGGCCAGCAAGCCTTCGCCGAGCTGGCGAACGGCAGCGGCGCTGGTGAAAAATCGGATCGGATGGTCGGCCATGAACGGAAACTCCGGGTCACATGCGACCCGGAGTTTCCGGGTCAGGTCAGGCTGCGGCCCGCGGGGCCGAGTCGAGCACGCTTTGATCGACGTGATCGGCGAACTGGGCGAAGTTCTCGACGAACTTGGCCACCAGCTCATGCGCGGTCTTGTCGTATTCGGCGCCATCGGCCCAGGCGCCGCGCAGATCGAGCAGCTTGCTGTCAACGCCCGCCACCGCGACCGGCACTTCGAAGCCGAAGTTCGGGTCCTTCTTGAATTCGACTTCGTTCAGGCTGCCGTCGAGCGCGGCGTTGAGCAGCGCGCGGGTCGCCTTGATCGGCATGCGGCTGATCCCCGGCATCGTTGCCTTGCCGCCGCTCCAGCCGGTGTTGACCAGCCAGCACTTCACGCCGCCCTTGGCGATGCGTTCCTTGAGCAGGTTGCCATAGACCGACGGGTGACGCGGCATGAACGGCGCGCCGAAGCAGGTGCTGAAGGTCGCTTCCGGTTCGGTCACGCCGATTTCGGTGCCCGCGACGCGCGCGGTGTAGCCCGACAGGAAGTGATACATCGCCTGGTCCGGGGTGAGCCGCGCGATCGGGGGCAGCACGCCATAGGCATCGGCGGTGAGGAAGATCAGGTTCGCGGGAACCGGACCCAGGTTTTCTTCCGAAGCGTTCGGAATGAAGTCGATCGGGTACGAACCGCGGCTGTTTTCGGCCAGGCTGTTGTCGTCCAGGTCGATTTCGCGGGTCGCGGGATCGATCACCACGTTTTCCAGCACCGTCCCGAACCGCTTGGTGGTGGCGAAGATTTCCGGCTCGGCTTCGGCCGACAGGCGGATCATCTTGGCATAGCAGCCGCCTTCGAAGTTGAACACGGCGGTATCCGACCAGCCATGTTCGTCGTCACCGATCAGGGTGCGGCTGGCATCGGCCGACAGCGTGGTCTTGCCGGTGCCCGACAGGCCGAAGAACACGGCGGTCTTGTTGTCAGGGCCGATGTTGGCCGAGCAGTGCATCGGCATGATGCCCTTGGTCGGCAGCAGGTAGTTGAGGATGCCGAACACCGACTTCTTCATTTCGCCGGCGTACTTGGTGCCGCCGATCAGGATCAGCTTTTCGGTGAAGTTGACCGCGATCACGGTTTCCGAGCGAGTGCCGTGGCGTTCCGGATCGGCAACGAAGCTGGGCAGGTCGATGATGGTGTATTCCGGCACGAATTCGGCCAGGTCGGCCGTTGCGGGGCGAACCAGCAGGGTGCGGATGAACAGGTTGTGCCACGCGAGTTCGTTGATCACGCGCACGTTGACGCGGTGGTCAACCTGCGAGCCGCCGAACAGGTCGGCGACATAGAGCGTATTCTTTTCGGCCAGCGCGGCCAGGAAGTCGGCCTTGAGCGCGGCGAAGTGCTCGGGGCTCATCTCGACGTTGGTCTTGCCCCACCACACAGTGCTTTCGGTCACGGCGTCGCGGACAATGAACTTGTCCTTGGCGCTGCGGCCGGTGTGCTTGCCGGTTTCGACGACCAGCGGTCCGTCCTTGGAGAGGACGCCCTCTCCGTTCTTGACGGCATGTTCCACCAGCGGTGCGGTGCCAAGGTTGGCAAAGATCTTCGCGCTGGTATTAATGCCCTGCTTTTCAAGCGGATAGGAAAGCGAACCGGTCAAGGTCATCTCCGTCAGTCGGGTTGCGGGGGCGCGCCAATGCGCCGCCGGTTCCTCCGCATACGAATGCAAAGGAGTCGAGGCGCGCATAGTCGAGCCGGACGATTCCGTCAAACAAGCAAGACTTGCGCGGCAAAAAGGCACACATTCAACCGTTTACACCGGCGCCATTCTGGGCATTTGCCAGTGCCCGCGATACCCGCTAACCCATTGGTCCCGCACCGCAACCAGCCAAGAGCCTGATGGCCGAGCCCGCCCCTGCCCCGCAACAGACGATCGCGCTGGTCGATGACGACCGCAACATCCTGACCACGGTTTCGATCGGCCTCCAGGCCGAAGGCTTTGCCACGCGCGTCTATTCGGACGGGGCGGCCGCGCTCAAGGCGCTGCTCGAAAACCCGCCCGACCTGGCAGTGTTCGACATCAAGATGCCGCGCATGGACGGGCTGGAACTGCTGCGCCAGCTGCGCGAGAAAAGCGCGCTGCCGGTGATCTTCCTGACCAGCAAGGACGAGGAACCGGACGAGGCCCTGGGCCTGGCAATGGGCGCGGACGATTACATCACCAAGCCGTTCAGCCAACGCCTGCTGGTCGCCCGGATCCGCGCCATCCTGCGCCGGGCGGAACTGATCAGGGGCGTGGTCGAAAGCGCGCCGAGCGAACCGGCCAGCGAAGTGATCGAACGCGGCCGGCTGGAAATGGACCCGGCACGCCACCACGTGACCTGGCTGGGCAAGCCGGTTTCGCTGACCGTGACCGAGTTCCTGATCCTCGAAGCACTGGCCGCCCGCCCCGGCGTGATCAAGAGTCGCAACCAGCTGATGGACGCGGCCTACAGCGACGACGTGTTCGTCGACGACCGTACGATCGACAGCCACATCAAGCGGCTGCGGCGCAAGTTCCGCGCGGTGGACCCCCACTTCTCCGCGATCGAGACACTCTACGGCGCGGGCTATTCCTTCACCGATGGCTGACGAGATCCCGCCACGCGAACGCCCGGCGCGGTCCGCCTGGACCCGCCGCACCTCGCTCACCGCGCGCATCCTGGCGGTCAACATCATTGCCCTGGGGCTGATGGCGGGCAGCCTGTTCTACCTCGACAGCTACCGCAAGCAGCTGCTCGCCGAACGCTTCCGCCTCGCCCGCGCCGAGGCCGAGATTACCGCCGATGGTCTGTCCGAAACGCCGATTTCCGGGCGCAAGGCGCTGATCGACCGGGTCTCGCGCGAACAGTCGCTGCGGCTCAGGCTCTACAATTCCAAGGGCAAGCTGCTGCTCGACAGCTTCACCATTGCCGGGCCGACCTTCACGT
>JAKPAG010000104.1 GCA_029779535.1 Pseudomonadota bacterium
AGCGCGGTCATGATCAGCGCTTCACCGACCGGACCCGCGACCTTGTCGATCGAGGCCGAACCGGCGATGCCGATGGCGATCAGCGCGCGGTAGATGCCGACCACGGTACCGAACAGACCGATGAACGGCGCGGTCGCACCGACGGTGGCGAGGAACGGCAGGCCGCCAGCGAGGCGGGCGTTGATCTGGCCTTCCGAGCGAGCCAGCGAACCGTGCAGCCAGTCATGGGCTTCGAGGGCGTCGGCCATCTTGCTGTGGGCTTCTTCAGCCGCGATGCCGTCGTCGACGATCTGGCGCCAGGCGCTGTTCTTTTCGAGCTTGGCGGCGCCATCCTTCAGGGTGTTGGCCTTCCAGAACGAACCCTTCATGGCCTGGTACTGGCGCAGAATCTTCGACTGGTCGATCCACTTGGTGATCAGGATGAAGAACGAGCCGAACGACATGATGCCGAGGATGACGACGGTGGCATAGGCGATGAAACCGCCCTGCTTCAGAGCTTCGGCGAAGCCGAACTTGTTCTGCGGCGCAGCACCAGCGGCAGCGGCCAGAATTTCAACGATGGTCATGCGATAGTCCTCTCAAGAAGAATAAGGTGGAATTTGGGTCCGGCGCGGGGCCGGAAGCAAGAAAGAGATCAATCCTTCGGGATCACCCAGCGGATCCGGTTCGAATAGCTGCCCGTGGTCGGGTTGCCTTCGCCGTCCATGGCCGGAGTGAACCGGGCGCGGCGCGTCACGTTCGCGCAGGTCGCGTCGTCCAGGTCCGAGCTGCCGCTCGAGCTGGTGACGTCGCAACTGGTGACGCGGCCGTCCGGACCGACCGTGACGCGGAATCCGGTGGTGCCTTCACGCTCTTCGCGCAGTGCACGGCTGGGATAGTCGTTGGTCGTCGCCCAGTTCGCGGGATTGCCCTTCGGCGTAGCCGACTTGGGCTGGAACCGCGGCGGCGGCGGTGCCGGAACCGGAGCCGGCGGCGCGATGATCGGCGGCGGCGGCAGCGGCGGCGGGGTCACCACGGTCTGAACGGGAGGCGGAGCCACGCTCACGTTGATCTTCGGCGGCGGGGCCACGATCGGCGGCGGTGCAGCTGCCTTCTTCGGCGGCGGCGGCGGCTCTTTCTTGGGCTCGTCCTTCTTGATGTCGATGGTCGTAACCTTCTTCATGATCTGCTTCACGCCCTCGTAAGCGAGGCCGGTCACCAGCGCATAACCGAGCACCAAGTGGAGCAGAGCAACGATAATAAACGCGGTAATGCGATTACCGCTCATCTGCTGGTCAGCGTAGGCCATTCGATTGCATCACTCCATTACAGTCCCCCCGGGCCTAAACCCGGACCGGGCGAACGACTCCCCGCAATGCGGAAAGCCGGCCGCCCAAAAATCTTAACTTCCACCCTGCGGTTCAATCCGGGAAACCGTGCTGGCGCCCGACGCCACCACGGCCAGATCGCGGACCTTTTTTCTTTTTTGGCCCGGTTTTCCTAGTGCTTTAACGGCCTTGGCCCCAGCGCGCAACGCTTTATCCATTAACCACTGATTCAACTCCGTTAAGATCAAAGGGGTTGAAAACCCCGCTGAATCCTGCGCTTCGATGTTGGATTGAGCCGGTCGGCAACCATTCTGGAACGCGTCATGATCCATCGCCACGCTTGTCTTGCCTTCGCGCTCGCTGCCAGCTGCGCGCCGCTTGCCGCCCCGGCCAGAGCCGCCGATTCGCCGCCTCGCGCGCCGCTTCCGGCCGCAGCTTACGCCGATCTGGCCGACCTTGCCGATGGCGCGCCGCTTGTCTTGCGCGCCCAGGTGCGCAAGCTCGCGCCGCTCAAGCCCGGCCAGGTCCAGGGCCTGCGTCCCGGCTGGGGACGATTCTATGTCGAGGCCCGGACCGAGGCGCTATACGCCGGCCGCCAGGCGCTGGGCGAAGCGCTGCGCTATCTCGTCGACCTGCCGCTTGACGCCAAGGGCAAGCCGCCTGCGCTGAAGAAGCAGAGCGTGCTGCTGTTCGCCCGCGCCGTGCCGGGTCGTCCGGGCGAATTGCAGCTGGTGTCGCCCGATGCCCAGCTGGCCTGGAATCCCGCCAGCGAGGCGCGGCTCAAGGACATCCTGCAGGCGCTCTACGCGCCCGGCGCGCCGCAGCGCGTGACCGGCGTGCGCGAGGCGATCAACGTGCCCGGCACCCTGGCGGGCGAAAGCGAGACCCAGCTGTTCCTGTCGACCGCCAATGGCGAGCCGGCGGCGATTGCCGTGGCGCGCAGCCCCGGCCAGCCGGCCCGGATCAGCGTGTCCTTTTCCGAAGTGCTGGGCGATGCTGGCGGCGTACCCCGGCCGGATACCCTTGCCTGGTACCGGCTGGCCTGCTTCCTGCCGCCGGTCCTGCCGGTGGGGGCGAACATCTCCGAAGGCGATGCCGCCCGTGCGGCTGCCGGGGCGGACTACCGCGCCGTGCTCGATCAGCTTGGCCCTTGTCCGCGCAACCGGAAATAGCGCCGGGCCAAGCATAACTGGCTTCCCAAGTGCCGCGCCGCTTGGCATGGGCGCGCCAGTAACAGGGAAAGACAGATGGCTGAACCGCTTCGAATCGCACTTGCTGGCCTTGGCACCGTTGGCGCCGGGGTGATCCGACTGGTCGAGGCGAACCAGGCGCTGATCGCGCGCCGCGCCGGTCGGCCGATCGAGATCGTCGCGGTCAGCGCGCGCGACCGCAGCCGCAAGCGCGGGGTGGACCTGTCGCCCTATGCCTGGGAAGACGACATGGTCATCCTGGGTGAGAAGCCCAATGTCGATGTGGTGGTGGAACTGGTCGGCGGGGCCGACGGGCCGGCGCTGGCCTGCGCGCGCACCACGATCGAGGCGGGTAAGGCGCTGGTCACCGCCAACAAGGCGATGATCGCGCACCACGGCCTGGAACTGGCCGCCAAGGCCGAGGCGGCGAAGGTCGCGCTGAAGTTCGAAGCGGCGGTGGCCGGCGGGATTCCGGTGATCAAGGGCCTGCGCGAAGGGGCGGCGGCCAACGCGATCGAGCGGGTTTACGGGATCCTCAACGGGACCTGCAATTACATCCTCTCGACCATGGAAGACACCGGGCGCGACTTTGCCGACGTGCTCGCCGAAGCGCAGGCCAAGGGCTATGCCGAGGCCGATCCCGCGTTTGACATCGAGGGCACCGACGCTGCGCACAAGCTGGCGATTCTCGCCTCGATCGCGTTCGGATCGAAGGTCGATTTCGGCTCGGTCGATACCGCCGGGATCACCCGGCTGCGCGCCGCCGACATCGCCCAGGCCGATGCGCTGGGCTATGTCATCCGCCTGATCGGCATGGCCGACACCGAGGTGCACAACGGCAGCAACACCCTGTTCCAAAGGGTCAAGCCGCACCTGGTGCCGTTCGACCACCCGCTGGCCCACGTCGACGGCGCGACCAACGCGGTGGTCGCCGAAGGCAACTTCTCGGGTCGGCTGCTGTTCCAGGGTGCAGGGGCGGGCGAAGGCCCGACTGCCAGCGCCGTGGTGGCCGACCTGATCGACATCGCGCGGTCGACCATGGGCGGGGGCGAAGTGGGCGCGCCCTTCTCGGTCCCGGTGGCCGAGCTTGAGGCGATGGCCCCGGCCGATACCGGGCACCGCCTCAGCCGCAGCTACATCCGCTTCATGGTGGCTGACCGCCCCGGCGTGCTGGCGGAAATCACCGCTGCGCTGCGCGATGCCGGCGTGTCGATCGAAAGCCTGATCCAGAAGGGCCGCGCCGGCGTGGACGGGGCGGTGATGGTGGCGATGGTCACCCACGAAGGCCCGGAAAGCGCGGTCAGCAAGGCGCTGGAACTGCTTGATGGCTCGGACAGTCTGACCGAGCCGCCGCTGGTGATGAACCTGCTGGGGGATTGAGAGGGTTAGTCCGGCTTGCGCCGGGCCGGCCAGGCCAGGCTGATCGCGGAGGCGATCAGCGCACCTGACAAGAAATCCATCACCTCGGCGCGAGTTCGCCCTTTGCCACCAGGTCCGCTTCGGAGCCTTCCGGGGCCTGGGGCAGCTGGCTGACGTCCACCTCGTAGATCGGCGGCGGGGCCCAGCCGCCGACGACGCAGCCCGGCTGGCCCTTGCACGAACCGCGATCAAGCTGGGGCGCGCGGGGCACGCCATTGTCGAGGTAGCGCCGCGCCTCGCGCGAGTTGGGGTCGCTCTCTGCCGTGGAGGGCACCCGCAGATCCTCGCCGCGATCGACGCAGACCACGATTTCCTGGCCATTGCGCCGTTTGCAGTGATCGCGCGCATCGCGCACGCCATAGACCTGGCGCGCCTGGTCGATCATCGCGCCGACTCGCTGGTCGGCCGGATCCCCCTCCGGCCCCGCCTGCTGCGCCCAGGCAGGCCGCGCCGCCAGCAACATTGCGGCGCAAAGCAGGACGGGAAACTGGCGCATGGATCACCTGCCGTGAGCGGACCGCCCTGCCAAAGCCGCCGGGCGGTTAATCCGCGCTGAACCGCCGGGCGCGCCCGGCCCGGCCGCGGCCCCCATGGACAAGCGCGCCGCGCCTGTCTAAGCGCGCAAGTTGATCCATTCCACATACGTATTCAAAGGAAGCGTCAACCCGATGAGCAATACGGCTTCGACCCCCGCCAGCGATGTCCTCGATCGCGTCCTCGTGCTCGAAATGGTGCGCGTCACCGAAGCCGCGGCGATTGCCGCATCGACCCTGGTCGGGCGCGGCGACGAGAAGGCGGCCGACCATGCCGCGGTCGAAGCCATGCGCAAGGCGTTCGACGAGCTGGCGATCGACGGCACCGTGGTGATCGGCGAAGGCGAGCGCGATGAAGCGCCGATGCTGTTCATCGGCGAAAAGGTCGGCGGCGCGATCGGCACCGGCCCGAAGATCGACATCGCGCTCGATCCCCTGGAAGGCACCACCATCACCGCCAAGGCCGGCCCCAACGCGCTGGCGGTGCTGGCCTGCGCCGAGGAAGGCAACCTGCTCAACGCGCCGGACGTCTACATGGACAAGCTGGCGGTCGGCCCGGGCTATCCCGAAGGGATCATCGACCTCGCCAAGAGCCCGACCGAGAACGTCAAGGCCGTGGCCGCCGCCAAGGGCGTGCAGCCGCACGAAATCATCGTCTGCGTGCTCGACCGCCCGCGCCATGCCGACCTGATCGCCGAACTGCGCGGCCTGGGCTGCGGCGTGGTGCTGATCGGCGACGGCGACGTGGCGGGCGTGATCGCGGTGACCAACGAAGACACCAACATCGACCTGTACATGGGTTCGGGCGGGGCGCCGGAAGGCGTGCTGGCCGCCGCGGCGCTGCGCTGCGTCGGCGGGCAGTTCAACGGCCGCCTGCTGTTCCGCAACGATGACGAACGCGGCCGCGCCCGCAAGTGGGGGATCACCGATCTCGACAAGATCTACACCCGCGACGAGCTGGCCAAGGGCGACTGCATCTTCGCCGCCACCGGCGTGACCGACGGTTCGCTGCTTGACGGGGTGAAGCGCCGCAAGGATGGCACCATGACCACACACACCGTGGTGATGCGCGCCAGCTCGGGCACGGTGCGCTGGGTCAAGGGCGAACACCGCAAGGGGCGCTGATCCACACCCGCAAATTTGCCGGATGTTGCATTCGGCCCGTGCTTGGCTATGGCCCGGCACGGGCCGTTTTGCGTTTGGAAGGGGTACGCGGATGAAGATCGTCGCAGGCAACAGCAACCTGCCGCTGGCACGGGCTATCGCCGGATACCTCGAACTGCCGCTGACCGATGCCAGCGTGCGCCGCTTCGCCGACGAGGAAGTATTCGTCGAAATTCATGAAAATGTCCGCGGCGAGGACGTGTTCGTGGTCCAGTCGACCAGCTTCCCCTGCAACGACAACCTGATGGAACTGCTGATCTGCATCGATGCGCTGCGCCGCGCATCGGCCCGAAGAATCACCGCCGTGGTGCCCTACTTCGGCTATGCCCGGCAGGACCGCAAACCGGGCCCGCGCACCCCGATTTCGGCCAAGCTGGTTGCCAACCTGATCACCACCGCCGGGGCCGACCGCGTGCTGGCGGTCGACCTGCACGCCGGGCAGATCCAGGGCTTTTTCGATATTCCCACCGACAACCTCTATGCCGCGCCGGTCATGGCGGCGGACATCCTCAGCCAGGGCGGCAGCACCAACCTGATGGTCGTCTCGCCCGACGTCGGCGGGGTCGTGCGCGCCCGCGCGCTGGCCAAGCGGCTCGACAATGCCCCGCTCTCGATCGTCGACAAGCGCCGCGACAAGCCGGGCGTGTCCGAAGTGATGAACATCATCGGCGACGTGAAGGGCAAGGACTGCATCCTGATCGACGACATCATCGATTCGGGCGGCACGCTGTGCAACGCGGCCGGCGCGCTGATCGAAGCAGGTGCGTCGAGCGTGCGCGCCTACCTGACCCACGGGGTGCTGTCGGGCAAGGCGGTCGAACGGGTCAATGCCTCGGCGCTGACCGAACTGGTCATCACCGATTCGATCCAGCCGACCGAAGCCGCGCTCGCCTCGGACAAGATCCGAGTCCTGTCGATCGCTCCGCTGGTGGGCGAGGCGATCCACCGCATCGCCGAGGAAAGCTCGGTGTCGAGCCTGTTCGACTGATGAACCTAGCGGCCGACATCGCGCTGGCCCACCGCCTGGCGGATGCCGCGCGCGAGGCGATCCTGCCGCACTTTCGCAGCGGCATGACCAGCGAGCGCAAGGGCGATTCCACCCCGGTGACCCTGGCCGACCGCGCCGCCGAAGCGGCGATGCGCGCGATCCTGAAGGAAGCCGTGCCGGACGATGCCGTCCACGGCGAGGAATATGGCGCGACCACCGGCACTTCGGGCCGGACCTGGGTGCTCGATCCGATCGACGGGACCACGGCATTCCTGGCCGGGCGGCCGATCTTCGGCACGCTGATCGCGCTGGTGGTGGAAGGCTGGCCGGTGCTGGGGGTGATCGACCAGCCGGTGCTGAAGGAGCGCTGGGTGGGCGCGACCGGGCAGGCGACCACGCTGAACGGCCAGCCGGTGCGCACCCGCCCCTGCCGCGAGCTGGGCGATGCCGCGCTGGCCACCACCGGGCCGCACTATTTCGACCAGCACGACGGCGACCACTTCATGGCGCTGGCCGCCAAGACCGACCACCGCCGCATGGTAATGGGCGGGGATTGCTACAACTACGCCATGCTCGCCTCGGGCCACATCGACGTGGTCTGCGAAGCCAACCTCAAGCTGCACGACTGGGCCGCGCTGGTCCCGGTGGTGGAAGGCGCGGGCGGGACCATGGCCGACTGGAACGGCGAGCCGCTGCACGCGGCCAGTTCGGGCCATGTCATTGCGCTTGGCGATCCGGCCCGGCTGGACGACGTGGTCGAGGCGCTGGCCTGCCATCATTGAGTGGAGTTTGCAGCTCTTGTTGGGCTGAGATTCCTTGTTTGGTGCGCTGATCGCCTCCGCGATCAGCTTGGCCTGGCCAGGCCAGGAAAAGCCGGATGGCTTTTCCGCACCGCCGTCAGCCGGAAAGCGCCTCTTTGACAAACTCCGCCGCGCGGGCGCCGATCATGATCGAGGGGGCATTGGTGTTGCCCGAAACCAGCCGCGGCATGATCGAGGCGTCGGCCACCCATAGCCCGTCGACGCTGCGCGCCTTCAGCCTGGGATCGACCACGCTGGCCGCGTCGCCGCCCATCCGGCAGGTGCCGACCGGGTGATAGATCGTGTCTGCGCTGGCGCGGATCGCCTGGTCAAGCTGGGCGTCAGTCAGGTCGGCGATCGGGTTGCGCGGGCGGGCGTTGTAATGGGCCAGCGCCGGTGCCTCGCAGATCCGCTCCATCAGCCGCGCCGCCTTGCGCAGCAGCACCAGGTCGCGCTCGTCCGCCAGGAAGTTGGGATTGATCGCCGGGGCCTGGGCCGGGTCGGTGCTCTTGAGCCTGACCCAGCCGCGGCTGTCCGGGCGCAGAACGCAGGCGTGAACCGAAAAGCCATGCTGGCGCACCTTGTCGCGGCCGTGGTTCTGCACGATCCCGGGGATGAAGTGATACTGGATGTCGGCCGCCGGGCTGGCCGGGTCCAGCGTCCAGAACCCGCCCGCTTCGGCAAAGGGGGTGGTCATCATGCCGCTGCGGTGGCGGACATATTCCACCAGCGATTTCGCCATGCGCCAGGCCCCGGCCAGGCTGCCGCCCAGCAGGTCGGGCGAATCCGCGTCATAGGCCAGGATATAGTCGCAGTGGTCCTGCAGGTCCTCGCCCACGGCGGGGCAATCGGCCACCACCGGCACGCCCATTTCGGAAAGGTGCGCCGCCGGGCCGATCCCCGACAGCATCAGGATGTGCGGGCTGCCGAAGGCCCCGGCGGACAGCACCACGCCGCCGCTGGCTCGCACCACTTCGCTGCTCCCGCCGCGCCGCACCTGGACCCCGGTGGCGCGGCCGTTCTCGACCACGATCTTTTCGACCAGGCAGCCGGTGCGCACATCGAGGTTGGGCCGCCCGCGCGCCGGTTCGACGAAGGCGCGCGCAGCCGACCAGCGCTCACCCCCGCGCTGGGTCACCTGGTACAGGCCGAAGCCGTCCTGCTTTGCGCCGTTGAAATCGGGGTTGATCGGCAATTGCAACTGCCCGGCCGCTTCGACGAAGGCGCGGCTGGCGGGGCTGGGCCAGTGCTGGTCGCTGACCGACAGCGGCCCGCCGCTGCCGTGCCAGTCATCCGCGCCGCGCTCGTTGTCTTCCACCGCCTTGAACCACGGCAGCACGTCGGCATAGGACCAGCCGGTGCAGCCCAGCGCGGCCCAGTTGTCATAATCCCAGGCGTTGCCCCGGACATAGAGCATGGCGTTGATCGCGCTCGACCCGCCCAGGCCCTTGCCGCGCGGCTGGTAGCCGCGCCGGCCGTTCAGGCCGTCCATCGGTTCGGTTTCGAAGGCCCAGTTGGCGCGCTTGGGCATGGCCACCAGCAGGCCCGGGGTCTTGATCCGGAAATCGTCGTTGGTCCCGCCCGCTTCGAGCAGGCAGACCCGGCGGCGCGGGTCCTCGCTCAGCTTGCCGGCCAGCGTGCTGCCCGCGCTGCCCCCGCCGATCACCACGACATCGAATTGATCCATGACCCGCTCTCCACTTGGATGTGGAGGCAGTTTAAGCGGGCGGTTAAATTAGGGCAACGCTATTCTGGATGGCGTTCCAGCCAGCGGGCCCGTATCGCATCCGAAGTGTCGCGGCTGCCATCGTGGCTCCAGCCCGGTTCGCGCAGCAGGTAACCCAGCTTTGCCCCCCACGGCGCGCGCCACAGGTCCCTGCCGATCCCCGCCCATTCGTGGAACACGCAATGGAGCAGGCTGAACGTGCCAAGCTGGCGGACGATGCCATAACGGATCGCGATGTCGTCACGCTCGGGCTCGAATGTCCGGAACAGGCGGTCCCAGACGATGAACACCCCGGCATAGTTGCGGTCCAGGTAGACCGGGTTGATCGCGTGGTGGACGCGGTGGTGGCTGGGGGTGTTCATCACCGCTTCGAACCAGGCCGGGAAGCGGCGGATCGCCTCGGTATGGATCCAGAACTGGTAGACCAGGTTGACCGCCCCGCAGGTGGCGATCATCACCGGGTCGAAGCCGATGAACGCCGGCCAGATGCGAAAAGCGAAGGACAGCGCGAAGAATCCGGTCCAGGTCTGCCGCAGCGCGGTGGAGAGGTTGTAGTGCTGGCTGGAATGGTGGTTGACGTGGCTCGCCCAGAACCAGCGCACGCGGTGCCCGGTGCGGTGCGCCCAGTAATAGTTGAAATCGTCGAGCACGAAGCACGCCGCCCAGGCCCACCAGGCCCAGCCGATGGTGGCCACGCGGTGCTCGTAGAGCCAGACCGCGGCCAGGGCGACCAAACCGGCGGTCAGCGCGCCGACCATGGTGCTGCCTACGCCCAGCGCCAGGCTGGTCAGCGTGTCGCGTGGTTCATAGGCGGTCGGTGCCTTGCGCCGCGCCCAGACCATCTCGATCACGATCAGCAGGATGAAGAACGGGATGGCGTATTCGACCGGGCCAAGCTTTTCCATCGTGTCAGGCCCCTCCCAGGCGGCGCAGGCTGGCGGCCCAGACCTGCGCCTGATCGCCCAGGTCCAGCGTGACCTGGCCGAAGCTTTTCTCGCCGGTGCCGATGGTCAGGAAATTGCGGTCGAGCCGGGCAAAGGCATGGCTGTCGAGCAGGCGCGCGGCGAACTGCGTGCCGTGGCGGCGCAGCAGCAGCACCCGCCCCTGGCCGTCGCGCAGCAAGGCCCCGATCCCGGCGCGGTCGAGCACCAACTCGCGCGCCTCGAACCCGGAAACCGACAGCGCGGCCAGCTCGCGCGCCTCGTCCTCGCCTTGCAGGCGCACGTCGCCGCCCAGCCCCAGCTTCACCGCGAGCAGGGTGACCAGCAGGATCGCGGCGACCGACACCACCAGCTGGATCAGGACGAAGGGAACGGGCAGCGCCATGGCCGGGGCGTTACTTGCCCGCTGCCAGCATGTCCATCAGGGCGCGTACGGGTGAAATGTCATAGCCCGCGTTGCCGGCCAGCCGCGCCAGTTCGTTCGGGTCCTCGCCCCGGCTCGCCTCGGCCAGCGCCCACAGCAGGGTGCTGCGCGTGCCCGACCGGCAATAGGCCAGCACCGGCTTGTCGGTGCCCGCCAGCGCGGCGGCCATCGCCTCGACCTGAGGCTGCGAGAAGCCGGCATGGGTCACCGGGATCGCGACATAGGCGATGCCATGCGCGGCGCAGGCGGCGGCGATTTCGTCGCCGGGGGTCTGATCGTCGCTTTCGCCTTCGGGGCGGTTGTTGACGATCAGGCCGATGCCCTGCGCGGCGGCGGCGTCGACTTCGGCCAAGGTGATCTGGGGGCTGGCGAACAGGCGCGGGGTGAGCTGGCGGAACATGGCGGGCTATCCTTGCTGGGCACGCTTGAGGCGGCGGTTGCGGGAGATGATGTTGAGCGCCTCGACTCCGGCGGAAAAGGCCATGGCGGCGTAGATGTAGCCCTTGGGGATGTGCACCCCGAACCCGTCGGCGATCAGCACCACCCCGATCATCACCAGGAAGGCCAGGGCCAGCATGATCAGCGTCGGGTTCACTTCGATGAACCGGGCCAGCGGATTGGCCGCGACCATCATCAGCCCGACGGTGATGACCACCGCGGCGATCATGATCGGAATTTCGTCGGTCATGCCCACGGCGGTCAGGATCGAATCGACCGAGAATACCAGGTCAAGCGCGATGATCTGCGCGATCGCGGCGGAAAAGCCGATCTGCGCAATGCCCTTGTCATGGTCCAGCAGCTCGCCACTGGCGCCTTCGGGGTCGATGTTGTGGTGGATTTCCTTGGTCGCCTTCCACAGCAGGAACAGCCCGCCGGCGATCAGGATCAGGTCGCGGCCGGAAAAGGCGGTCTCGAACCCGGGCTCGCCATAGGGGCCAGGCTGGCCAGCCAGGCCAAGGTCGAACAGCGGCGCCTGCAGGGTGACGATCCAGCCGATCAGCAGCAGCAGCGCGATGCGCAGCCCCATCGCCAGGCCCAGCCCGACTCGGCGCGCAACCTGTTGCTGATGCTGGGGAAGTTTGTTGGAAATGATCGCGATGAAGACTAGGTTATCGATCCCCAGGACCACTTCCAGCGCGATCAGGGTAACCAGGGCCGCCCAGGCCGAAGGATCGGATAGCAAGCTGACGATGTCCATGTAACCTCTTTTGCCAAGCCCCGATCCTGGCCCGCAAATTGTCCACTGGCACCGAAAATACAATCCCGAATCCGCTCCGAAACCGCTTTTCCCGCATGGTGGCCCGGCCCGGCATGGCTTGCAGAAATGTCACACTTTGTTCCGCTGCTGGCGAAATTACCGCACCCGCGTGAATCCGTTCGCCATTGCCCGCGATATCGGATAATAGGCAAGCTGCAGCGGAGAGGGCTTTACGTTTCTTCGCCTGTGGCCTGGCGCGATTCGTCCGCGCGACCGGGCAGGATTCTTGGGGCGAAGCGAAGGTACGTTCGGGTTTATGGGTTTTGACAGAGGACGTCGTGGGCGGGGCCGCGACAAGCGGGACGGTTTCGGCGAAGAAGGTTTCGATCCCTTCTATGGCGGCGGCGGTGGCGGCGACCGGTTCGGTGGCGGCGATCGGTTTGGCGGCGGTGGCCGTGGCGGCTATGGCGGCGGTGATCGCGGCGGCTTCGGCGGTGGCGACCGCGGCGGTTTCGGCGGCGGTTCGCGCGGCGGCGGTGGCGGCTTCGGCGGCCCGCGCGGCGGCGGCGGCGGTGGCGGCGGGATGCCGGCCCAGGTCGTTGGCGAAGGCACCGGCACGGTCAAGTTCTTCAACGCGGGCAAGGGCTTCGGCTTCATCCAGCAGGATGGCGGCGGTGAGGACGTGTTCGTCCACATCAGCGCGGTCGAACGCGCCGGCCTCGATGGCCTGGCCGAAGGCCAGCAGCTCAAGTTCAACCTGGTCGATCGCGGCGGCAAGATTTCCGCCAGCGACCTCGAAGCCGTGGGCGACGTCATCCCGGTGCAGAAGCGCGATGCCGCGCCGCAGCGCCAGCTGACCGGCGAACGCGCGACGGGCACGGTCAAGTTCTTCAACGCGATGAAGGGTTTCGGTTTCATCACCCGTGATGACGGCCAGCCCGATGCCTTCGTGCACATCAGCGCGGTCGAACGGTCGGGCATGTCGGGCCTCAACGAGGGCGACCGGCTCGAGTTCGACATCGAAGTCGATCGACGAGGCAAGTATTCGGCGGTCAACCTACAGCCCAAGCAAGGCTAAGGCCTGCAGGGCGCGGCTCCGGCAAACCGGGGCCGGTTGACAGCCAGAAACACGCAGATGGCGGCTCCCGGCGGGCCGCCATTTGTCGTTTTCCTCTCCGCCGGATGTGAACAAGAAGGACAGGTCCCATGTCGATTACCCCGCTCATGCCAGTCTATCCCCGCTGCGGCTTCCGGCCGGTGCGCGGTGATCACTGCCATCTGATCGGGGAGGACGGCCGCCGATGCCTGGACTTTGCCAGCGGCATCGCGGTGAACCTGCTGGGCCATTCGCATGACGGGCTGATCGGTGCGATCCAGCGCCAGGCGGCGACGCTGATGCACGTCTCGAACCTCTATGGCAGCCCCCAGGGGGAACACCTCGCCCAGCGGCTGGTCGACCTGACCTTTGCCGACACGGTGTTCTTCACTAATTCGGGCGCCGAGGCGGTGGAATGCGCGATCAAGACGATCCGCGCCTATCACCAGAGCGCCGGCAACGACCACAAGTACGAGATCATCACCTTCAAGAACGCCTTCCACGGGCGGACCATGGCGACGATCAGCGCCAGCAACCAGGACAAGATGCACAAGGGCTTCACGCCGCTGCTGCCGGGCTTCAAGTACGTCGATTTCGACGATCTGGCAGGCGCGAAGGCGGCGATCGGCCCGAACACCGCCGGGTTCCTGGTCGAACCGATCCAGGGCGAAGGTGGGATCCGTCCGGCTTCGGACGAGTTCATGCACGGCCTGCGCGCGCTGGCCGACGAGCATGACCTGCTGCTGGCGCTGGACGAGGTGCAGTGCGGCGTCGGCCGCGCCGGCACACTCTATGCCTATGAACAATACGGGATCGAACCCGATGTTCTGGCCACGGCCAAGGGCATCGGCGGCGGTTTTCCGATGGGCGCGTGCCTGGCCACCGAAAAGGCGGCGCGCGGCATGGTGATCGGCACCCACGGCTCGACCTATGGCGGCAACCCGCTGGCCATGGCGGCGGGCGAGGCTGTGCTGGATGCCGTCGCCAACGAGGCGTTCATGGCCGAAGTCCGCGCCAAGGGCGAACGGCTGCGCAGCCGCCTCGAACAATTCATCGGCAACTACCCGAACCTGTTCGAACTGGTGCGCGGGCGCGGGCTGATGATCGGGCTCAAGATGAAGTTCGAAACCCGCGATTTCGTGGCGCACCTGCGCGACAATCACAACCTGCTGACCGTGGCGGCCGGCGACCAGACGGTGCGGGTCATCCCGCCGCTGGTGATCGACGATAGCCACATCGATGAATTCATGGACAAGCTGTCGGCCGGTGCCGCCAGCTACCAGCCGCCGGAGGCTGCGTGATGGTGAAGCATTTTCTTGAACTGTCCGATGCGGGGGGCGATGGCCTCGCCGCGATCCTGAACGATGCAATCGCGCGCAAGGCTGCGCGCAGCGGCCGTCCCGAAGGCTGGGTCGATGCCGATGCGCCGCTCAAGGACCGCGTGCTGGCGATGATCTTCGAAAAGAATTCCACCCGCACGCGGGTGTCGTTCGACATGGCGATGCGCCAGCTGGGCGGATCGGCGCTGATCCTCGATGCCGGGACCACGCAATTGGGGCGGGGGGAAACGGTGGCAGATACCGCGCGGGTGCTCAGCCGCATGGTCGATGCGATCATGATCCGCACCGACGATCACGCCAAGATCGAGGAGCTGGCCCACTATGCCGGCGTGCCGGTGATCAACGGGCTGACCGACAAGTCGCACCCGTGCCAGATCATGGCCGATCTGCAGACCCTGCTCGAACATGGCAAGGCGCTGCCCGGGCTGGAAGTGGCCTGGCTGGGCGATGGCAACAACGTGCTCAACTCGATCGTCGAGGCGGCCGGGCTGCTGGGCTTCAACGTGCGGATCGGCGTGCCGGAAGGCTACGATTCCGATCCTGCCTATATCGCGGCGGCGCGTGAGCGCGGCGCGCGGATCACGATCACCCGCAGCGCGCAGGAAGCCGTGGCCGGAGCGGACGTGGTGGTCACCGATACCTGGGTGTCGATGGGCCAGGCCGGGGGCGAAGCCAAGATCGCAGCGATGCTGCCCTACCAGGTCAACGCGGCGCTGATGGCCGGGGCCAAGGGCGACGCGCTGTTCCTGCACTGTCTGCCCGCGCACCGCGGCGAGGAAGTGACCGACGCAGTGATCGACGGGCGGCATTCGGTGGTCTGGGACGAGGCCGAAAACCGCATCCACGCCCAGAAGAGCGTGCTGCGCTGGGTGTTCGGCCAGCTGTGAGCGAAGCTGTGAACCCGCCCGCCGCTGAAACCGGGTTCGACCGGGTGCTGGGCTTCACCATCCCGGAGCGCGACGCGCGCGGCCGGGTGGTGCGGCTTGGTCCGGTGCTCGATACGGTGCTGTCGGCGCACGACTATCCGCCGCCGATCCGCCATCTGCTGGCCGAAGCCCTGGTGCTGACCGCGCTGATCGGCTCGCTGCTCAAGGACGATCAGGGCCAGTTGACCATGCAGGCCCAGACCCAGGCCGGGATCGTCGACCTGCTGGTCTGCGATTATCGCGGGGGGGAAGTGCGCGGCTATGTCCGGCATGATGCCGAACGGCTGGCCGCACTGGGCGCCAATCCGACGCTGAAGGCCCTGTTCGGCGAAGGGTATCTGGCGATCACCTTCGATCTCGCCAGCGCGGGCGAGCGCTACCAGGGGATCGTCCCGCTCGAAGGGGATTCGCTGGCTCAGGCCTGCGAAAGCTACTTCGCCCAGTCCGAACAGGTGCCGACCATGATCCGCGTCGGGATTCGTTCTGACAAGCAGGGCTGCGTGGGCGGCGGGCTGCTGGTGCAGCACCTGCCCGAAGGCGAGGAAGGGCGCGAGCGGCTGCACGTGCAGCACGATCATCCGCACTGGGAACATGTCAAGGCGCTGGCCGGTTCACTGCGCCACGACGAGCTGGTCGATCCCGCGCTGTCGATGGAAACGCTGCTCTGGCGTCTGTTCCACGAGGAAAGCGAAGTGCGGGTGCTGTCGGGCACGCCGCTGTCGCGCGGCTGTCGCTGCAGCCTGGAATACTACCGTTCGGTGCTGACCAAGTTCGGGGAAGAACAACTGGCCGAGATGCGCGACGACGCCGGCAAGATCGTGATCGACTGCGCATTCTGCTCGAAGCTGTTTGAAATCGTCGCGTAAACGCTCTGTTCATCGATGATGGTGCACGGCTGGCCGCAAGGCGTCGCCAAGCTACAAGCGATTCCAGATCGTCATGCCATCTTGGCGACGACAACAGGTGGCCAAAAGGGCACGACCAGTGGGGAAGAAGTTTTTGCGCAATGCCGGGATTGCCGCTGCGGCGCTGTCTGCCGCGGCCGTGCCCGTGGCCGGGCAGGGTCCGCAGCTGGCCATGCTTGACCAGCTGGACTCTGGTCGCTGGGTGCTGCGCATGCGCGAACCCGGCACCCCGAGCGAAGCCTTGTGCGTGGGATCGGGTCGCCGCCTGATCCAGCTGCGCCATCCCGATGCCAGCTGCGACAAGGTGGTGGTGCAGGACAGCCCCAGCGAAGTGACGGTGCAGTATACCTGCCGCGGCCGGGGCTATGGCCGCACCCACATCCGCAAGGAAACCAATCGGCTGGTCCAGATCGACAGCCAGGGCATCGCCAACGGCTTGCCGTTCGAATTCAATGCCGAAGCACGGCGGGTGGGGGACTGCGGCGCCTGATCCCATTGCCTTGCCACCGCGCTCAGGCTAGCCCTGCGTGATGCAGCTTGGTGATGAGGCAAAGGGTCGTGATGCGGTGGTGCTGCTGTCAGGCGGCCTCGATTCCATGGTTTCGGCGGCCCTCGCGCGCGAGGCGGGCTACCGCCTCAACGCCCTGACGATCGACTACAACCAGCGCCACCGGCGCGAGATTGATGCGGCGCGCGAAATTGCCCGCCAGCTTGGCGCGGTACGCCACGTCGTATTGCCGCTGGACCTGCGCCAGTTTGGCGGATCGGCGCTGACCGATGACATTGCCGTGCCCAAGGACGGCGTTGGGGCGGACATTCCGGTTACCTACGTCCCGGCGCGCAACCTGGTGTTTCTCTCGCTGACCCTGGCCTGGGCCGAAGCGATTGGCGCGCGCGACCTGTTCATCGGGGTCAATGCGCTCGATTACTCGGGCTATCCCGATTGCCGCCCGGAATTCATCGCCGCCTTTCAAGACCTGGCGCGGCTGGCGACCAAGGCCGGCGCCGAAGGGGGGGATTTCACCATCCATGCGCCGCTGCAGTTCCTCGGCAAGGACGACATCGCCCGCGAGGCGATCCGGCTGGGGCTGGATCCGGCGATGAGTTGGTCGTGCTATGATCCCTTGCCCGATGGCCGGGCCTGCGGGCTGTGCGACAGCTGCCGATTGCGCAAGGATGGCTTTGCCCGGGCGGGGCTGACCGACAACACCAACTACGCCGCCTGATCAACAACGGGGAGAGTTTCCGCATGGACGACCAGCCGCAAGCCGATCCCGCATCGAACCAGGCCGGACCATACAGCTGGTACGTGCTGGGCGTTCTGGTGGTGGTCTATGTGCTGAATTTCATCGACCGCCAGATCATCTCGATCCTCGCGCTCGACATCAAGCATGACCTGGGCCTGACCGATAGCGACATGGGCTTTCTCGGCGGGGCGGCCTTTGCCGTGTTCTATGCGTTGTTCGGGATTCCGCTGGGGCGGCTGGCCGACAACTGGAGCCGGGTGCGGCTGCTCAGCCTGGGCCTGTCGCTGTGGTCGGCGATGACCGCTCTGTCAGGGTTCGCCCAGAACCAGTTGCAGCTGACCCTGGCGCGCATGGGCGTGGGCATTGGTGAGGCGACCGCCAGTCCGACCGCCTATTCGCTGATTTCGGACTATTTCCCCAAGCGCCAGCGGGCGACCGCGCTGGCGATCTATTCCTCGGGCTTGTACCTGGGCGGCGGCGTTTCGCTGTTGATCGGGGCGAAGATTGGCCAGACGTGGAATGCAGCCTATCCCGGGGGCGGGCCGCTGGGCCTGGTCGGATGGCAGGCTGCTTTCCTCGCAGTCGGCATTCCCGGCCTGTTGTTGGCGCTGTGGGTGGCCAGCCTGCGCGAGCCGGTGCGCGGCGCGATGGACGGCACGCCAACCAGGGCCGAGCCCAATCCCTTCGGCCAGCTTTTGTTCGATCTTTCGTCGATCGTCCCGCCTTTCACCCTGATCGGCGCGGCGCGGCGGGGGGCGGCGGCGCTGGCCATCAACCTTGTCGTCGCGGCGGGGCTGGCGGCATTCGCCTGGTGGATGATCCAGCTGACCGGGGCGCTGGCCCAGTGGCTGGCGGTCGGCGTGGGCTATTACGCGGTGTTCTCGTGGGCCTGCGTCCTGCGGCAGAAGGATCCTGCCACGTTCAGGCTGATCTGGGGGACGCCGGCTTTCATCTGCACCACGCTTGGTTACAGCATGGTCTCGCTCGCGGCCTATGGGTTGTCGTTCTGGTCGGCGCCCTATGCCGAACAGGTACTGAAGCTGCCCAAGTCGGAACTGGCCTTTATCCTCGGAGCCAACGGCGCGCTCAGCGGCTTCCTGGGCGTGATCATTGGCGGGCGAATGGCCGATGCGCTTCGCGCGCGCCATCCAGCGGGACGGATTCTCGTGATCCTGTTCGGCGTGATTGCGCCGGCCCTGCCGATCTGGATCGGCTACACCACGCCCGATCCGACGATATTCTATGTGATGAATTTCCTGGCCGGGCTATTTGGCGCCGCCGCACTGGGCGCAGCAGCCGCAACCACGCAGGACCTGGTCCTGCCGCGGATGCGCGGCACGGCCACGGCCGCCTTCTTCCTGGGCACGACCCTGGTCGGGCTGTGCTTCGGACCCTACATGGTGGGCCAGATTTCCGATCTGGCCGGCACCATGGTCGACGGCAAGATGGTCGGTGATCTGCGGATGGGCATCCTGGCGCTGATCGGGGTGGCGCCGATCGCGGTCGTCCTGCTGATCTTCGCCTATCGGGCGGTCCCCGGCGCCGAAGCGACCTTGGCCGAACGGGCCGGGGAAAGCGGCTGATCTCCCAATTCAGGGGCGTTGCAGCACCCCACAGGCGATTCGCTTGCCGCTGTTGCCGCTAGGGTCGGTGCGATAGTCGTCCGCATCGGCGTGGACCACGATCGCCGTGCCATCGGCGTCGAACAGGTGCTGCTCAATCTCGGCCCGGGTGCCCTTGAGCTGGACCGTCACACTACCCGCGCCAGCCGAACCAGCGGTGATGTTGGGCAGATCGCCCAGGTGGCTGCCGGCGGGATTTTCCGCCCCATGTTGATGTCCGCCCGGATTGAGGTGCGGTCCGGCTGACGTGAAGTCGGGCGCGGTGCATTTGCCGACAGCATGCAGGTGCAGGCCATGCGGACCTTGCGGCAGCCCGGCGATGGCCACGGCGAGCGTGACCTGATCCCCGGCGGCGAGCAACTGCACCGTGCCGGCCGGTAAGCCGTTGGCGGAGCTGAGGCTGGCTGCGCCAAGCCGGGCCGTGGGCACCTGGCCCACTGTCGAGCAGCCGCCGAGGAGGGCAAGGGCAGAGAGAGAAAGAGGGAGGATAATGCGCATGGTCGTCTCCTTGATTGGGGACGTGATGCCACGGCGACCACCACAAAGAAAAGGGGGCCGGATCGCTCCGGCCCCCCAATCTTTCAGCGCATTGCTGCTGCTTACATGCCCGAACCCGGACCGTAGGTGATTTCCACCCGGCGGTTCTGGAGTTCGCGCACGCCGTCAGCAGTCGGGACGCGCGGGTTGTTTTCACCGAAGCCCTGGCTGCTGATCGCGCCATCGGCAACGCCGTGCGTGGTCAGGTAGCCACGGACCGAAGCGTTGCGACGTTCCGACAGGCCCTGGTTGTACTTCGGCGTACCCGAACGGTCGGCATAGCCGGCCAGCATGATCGGCACGTTGTTGCAGTTGCCGTACGCGGTGATCGCGCTGTCGAGGATCGAAGCGGCTTCCGGCGTGATGTCCGACTTATCCCAGTCGAAGAACACGATGTACGGGCCCTTGTTGCACACGGCCACCGGCGGCGGGGGCGGCGGAGGCGGCGGGGGCGGCGGGGGCGGCGGGGGCGGCGGGGGCGGCGGCGGAGCCACCGGTTCCGGAGCGCCACCGAAGTTGTAGCCCAGCGTCAGCATCAGCGAGTGCGAACGGAAGCGGGTGCGGATGTTCTTGCCCGCGACGTTGACCAGGTCGTTCCCGAACTGGTTGTAGAAGCGATACTTCAGACCCACGTCAACATTGCTGGTGACGGGCATGCGCACGCCGGCCAGAGCCTGCCACGCGAAGCCGGTGTCCGAATCGGCAACGTCAAGGGTGTTGGGCTTGGTCACCAGCAGCGCGTTCTTCACGCGGCCGACGCCGACACCGCCACCGACGAAGCCCTGCAGGCTGTCATCCGGGCCGAAATCAACCAGGCCGTTGAGCATGAAGCTGAGGGCTTCAGCGCCGCCACCGGTCTTGGTGTCGTCGAAGTTCAGGGTCGGGCTGCGGTAGCGCTTTTCCTCGGCGCGACGATAGCTCGCTTCGGCTTCGAGGCGGAACGCACCGAAGTCGTAACCGACGATGCCACCGAAGTCGTAGCCGGTCTTGGTTTCAAGAATGCCGAGGTTGCTCTGACCCGTCATGTTCTGGATGTCTTCGACGATGGTGCCGCCGGCATCACCTTCGACGTACCAGGAATTGTCACGAGCCAAGGCAGGCGTCGCGATGGCCGTGGTGGCCAGCGCCATCCCAATGACCAGTTTCCGCATTATCGTTTTCCCCTTTTTGACAGGATTGAACCACCGAGTGCGCGTTTTTCTAACGGCTTACAATTCCCGGTGCAAGCGTTCAAACAGCACAAGTGTTGCAAATATGCCGCAAATCCCGGGCGGAATTCCATGAAACGACTGGAAAATACGGTTGGAGTGAGCAGCACCGCGGGCAATCGTAATGCCTTGAATTACCCCTGGTCAGGCCGCTGGGAGAATTCCTGCAGTGGTCAGCGCGGCAACAACTTCGGCAATTGCGGACCGCGCCTGTGAGTCGACTGTTGCGCCGCCGCTGGGTACGGCGGGCCGACTGGCCTGGTGCCAGCCGCCGGCAAAGCGCACGATCTGCCCGGCCTGGCGGTCCAGCGCGATCATCCCGTCCCGCGGCTGGGCGAACAGCCAGCTGCCGGAACAGAAGCAGGCGAGTTGCCCCGCCTTGCCGTTCCACGCGCCCGTTGCCCCGCTGCCGACCAGCCAGCATTGACCGTCCTGCGGACTGCTGGGCGGGGCAGTCAGCTGCCCCTCGAGCACTAGGTGCAGCAGCGCGTCGAGCCGCGCGAGGGCCTCGTTGACGTGACCTTCTTTCTGGGCCTGTCCGGCGAACAGCAGGGGCAAGGCAAAGCGTGGGCTGCTGGTTTCGAATATCGGGTCGGTCATCGTTCAAGTCCTTGATATGATGCGAAGGCTTTGTTCGTCTCAGGGCAGCGTCAGGACCAGCGCATCGGACTGGCCGTGGTCGCCCAATTGCCGGATCAAGAGGGGGCCGGATGGTGCCAGCGCTGTCAATTCGGCCAGGCGCGCCGCCGGGATGACCAGCGCCGGATTGGTGGTTGTCCAGGTTGCCAGCGGCGCGGATGGCGGGCCGAATGCGACCTGGTAGATTTCGGCCTGCTCGCCGAGCGGCGTGTCGATACCGTCGTCCCACCGCCAGGCGCCGCGCGCGCGCCGCACCCAGTCGATCGCCAGATCGCCGCCGGTCAGCAGGCTGGTCCTGCCATGCACGGGCGAGAGCGGGCGCAGTCCGATCCCGGCAAGGGCGATGGCGCTGGACACCGGTTCGCCATCGCCCATCCCGATGGCCGCGATCCGGGTGCCTGGAACGGTGCCGACCACCGCCGGATCAAGCATCGTGCCGGTCCCGTCGAGCAGCAGGAACGGCTCTCCGGCAGCATGTCCGGCCAGCGCGGATTCGGTGCCGCCCCGCCCGCGCCACAGGCCGGACAAGCGCCACCGCCCGCCTCCAAGCGGCGCCGCATGGGCGAACTGGATGATCTCCTGGCCCAGCAGCGCCCGGTTCGCCCCCAGGGCCAGCTGGCGTTGGCTCGACCCGGACAGGGTCAGGTCCGGCGCGTCCAACTGCACATCGACCGAGCCATGCCGGTCGAACAGCAGGGGCGAGGCGAAGGGCAGCGCGGTCTGCGCGTGACCCAGCACGGCGCGGTCGCGCCCGGTAACGCCAAGGGGCAGCAGCGCGCCGTCCCCCTGGTCGAGATAGAGGCTCGCACCCGCCCAGTTCGCGCCGGGTGAACTGGCAGCGGCAAGCAGCAGCGGCACCGGGGTGCCGGGATTGCCGTCCCAGGGCAATTCGCAGGCGATCAGGCTGGTCGTGCCGGTCGCCAGGTCCGCGGCCAGCGCCGGCCGGCCCGGATCGGCCGCGGTGGCGGCGGGACTGTTCGGCGCGGCGCGCACCAGCGCCAGATCGACGCCGTGCTCGCGCCATTCCCATTCGCGCACTTTCCAGCGTCCGGGGTGGCCAGGCAGCGTGACCAGGGCGCCGGGGCGCACCGCCGGATCGATCTGGGTCACGCGCCAGGCGATGGTCTGGCGGCCCCAGTTCTGGCGATGCGCCGCGGATTCGACCAGCGCTCGCGCGGTGCCGGCGCTCATCGCGGCGGGCAGCTCGATGGCGCGCGGCTGGCCCGGCAGCGGACGACCCGAGGCACGCTGCGCGCCCGGCTGGAAATCGCGGTCGACATCGTAATAGCGCAGGATCGCGAGCGGCTGTTCCTCGCCCGGCGCGCGCTTGCGGGCGAAGCCGGCGTTGCCGCCGAAATCGTCCTGCGACGCCGATGTCGCGGCTTCGGGCAGGGGCAGGGCGGCGGCCTGCAACCGCTCGGGCCGGATGGCCAGGGCATCGTCGCAGGCATCGCAATCGAGCGGGTAAAGCGGGTCGAGCGCGCTGAGCAGATCGGCAATCGGACCGTCGGCGGACAGGCCCGCCAGCCCGGTCATTTCCAGCTGCGCGTCACAGCGCTCGATCACGCCGTCGAGCAGGTCGGTCACGGACAACGCGGCTTCATCAGCCACCACTTCAAAGGTCAGCGCGGGGATGCGGTTGCCGAAATCGGCCAGTTGCAGGTCCTCGAACACGGCATAGGCCAGCCCGCGCCAGGCGGGGCAGCGCTCCGCGCCTTCGGCGGCCTCGATCAGGGGGTCGGGCGCCTGATCGCCCTCGCCGGTGTGGAGGCGCATGGTCCCGCCGGTCTTGAGATCGCCCGCCGCGCCGCGCAGCAGCTTGCCATCGGCCCAGATCCGGCCGACCGACTGGACCTTGCGGCTCGACAGCGCCACCGCGAACGAGGCGGTGTAGCTGTAGGTGGTGGTCGATGGCTTGCCCTTGCCGCCGCCCTGCTTCTCGCGGTGCTCGACCAGGTCGGTTGCCCAGATGATCTGCCCGGCCACCCGCATGCGGCCAAACTGGCGCGGGATGGCCAGGCCATAGCTGGAGGTCGAGGCCGACAGTTCGGCCAGGCGGGGGGCTTCGCGGGTGCCGGGGCGAAACACCAGGCTATCGACCTGGCGCCCGGCCAGCGCGCCGATCACGCCGCCCAGCGGGCCGCCAAGCATCGTGCCAAGGGTGGTGAACAGCAGGGTGGCCATGATCGGACCTCAGTTGCAGGGCGCGGGGCGCCAGTGATGGATGACTTCGCCGGTGGGCATCGCGCTTTGCCGCGCCACGCGGCGCAGCCCGGCATGGGCATGGATCCAGTCGCCAGCGGCGCCATGGATCGCGAGATGGAACTGCGCCGGACCGACCCGCAGCAGCACCGCATCCCCCGGCGCGAACGGCGGGGCGGCGGTGATGAAGCCTGCCTCGGCCGGGCTGGGCAGCCAGGCATCGGCATCGCGCAGGCGCAGGCTGTAGCCATTGGGCAGGCGTGCTGGACGGCCGCAGCGGTGCAGCGCGGCTTCCAGCAGGCCGATGCAATCCAGCCCGGTGGCCGGATCGCGTCCGCCCAGCCGGAACCGGGTGCCGACCAGCGAACGCGCGGCTTCCGCCAGTTCCGCCCCGGTCATTGCACGGGCGAGGGATAGCGGGTGACGAGGTCGTTACCCGGCAGGAACGGTTCGCCCTGGAAGTTGACCGCGTTGCCGAACCGGGTGGCGCAAGTATCCAGCGTGCGGTCGCAGCCTTCGCGCAGCAGCACGCGGGCGCCGGCCGGGGGCACCAGGTCAAGCGGCTGGTCCAGCACCAGCGCGGTGCCATCGAGCGCGGCGATGCCCATGGCCAGGCCTGCCAGCGGCCCGTCGAGCCAGCGCAGCCGCCCGCCCACCAGCAATGCCGGAGTGATCGCCGTGGTCACGTGGACGCTGTTGGCGGCCAGATCGCAGGTGGCCACGATGCCGTGATGATCGAACCGCGCGCCCGGCAGCGCGCAGCCCGGGCCGCAGAACGCGGCGCGGCAACTGGGGCTGGTGCGCGGCACCGGATCGCGCAGCAGTTCCACCTTGCGCGATTGCAGCGTGGCGGTGAACTCTCCCGCCTGTTCCGCAACCGTGCCGATCGCGCCGCGATAGAGCACGTGGCTGTCCAGGCTTTCCCAGTCGACAAGCCCGATCAGCACGCGGGCCTGGTCGAACCGGCCCAGCGCCAGATCGGCGGCCGAGATCGAATCGTGGCTCAGCGCGCCCTGCACTTCGGCGCTGTCGGGTTCCAGGTCGGCCGAGCGGCGGATTGCGCTGGGCACCATGCCCGGCGTGGAGCGGTGGTTGACCCCATCGAAGCGCAGGTCGCGGTCGTGGGTGGTGAAGCCCAGGGTCACCCCGTCGCGGCGCAGCACCCGCCAGAAAGTGGCGACCGTTTCCAGCGGCGTGTCGAACCAGACGCGGGTCACAGCTCGGCCTCGCGGATCTCGATCACCGGCACGCTGGGCGCTTCGCCCGCGGCAAAGGCGGCGCCGGACACGTCCAGCCGGTCTTCGGCAAAGCGCACCGGCACGTCGAAGGTGAAGCCGGCGCGCACTGCCTTGCCGGCCGGGGGCGGCGCGGCAAAGGCGATCACGCCGCCCGGATCGAGCGTCCAGCCGGTTGCGGCAAGGCCATCCACGCTGACCGTCACGCTGTCCGCATGGGGGCGGGTGATGCGGCGGACCTGTTCGGCTTCGCCCGCGCCGTAACGCTTGACCAGGGGGAAGGTGCTGGTTGTGCCATCGCCCATGCCGAGCAGCTGGTCGGTCATCCCGGGCGCGCCGGTCATCCCGTTCGAGCTGTGGTCCGACGGGTCGCGCAGGCGAAAGCCGCGCGCCGCGCCGCGCCGAGCGCGGAAGAAGGCGATCAGCGTGCCCAGTTCCGCTTCGGAGCGGATCCCGGGGCCAACGTCGAAGCGCAGCCGCGCGTTCGACCACAGGCTGTTGCGGCGTTCGAACCCGGACGCGGTCACCGCGACCGATGTCGAGAATTCCGGCGTCACCGTGGCATCGCGGCCCAGGGCGAGCGGATAGGGCAGGTCATCGAAAGGCAGCATCTCGCTCTCCTCGGCAGTGGGGGGCAGGCGGACGAAGCCGTCGCGGCAGACCTGCGGCAGCGCCCAGACAAAGCGCTCGTGCGCGTCGCGCTGGCCAGCCTGGTCCAGCCCGGCGTCGATCCGTTCCCACAGGGCGGTATCGCTGGGCAGCAGCACGAAGCCGCCCAGGTAGTCCTGCTCGTCAGGCGGATAGCCCAGCCGGGTGTTGACCGTGGCATAGGCCGCGCGGCGCCAGGCATCGGCGCCGGCGGTCAGCCAGTCGTAATCTTCCACCTGCAGGCGGTCATAGGCCGGGCTGGCCCAGCCCACGGGCAGGTTCGCGCGCAGCATTTCGGGCATGGCCGGATCGAGCACGGTGGGCGTGAAGACCAGCAGCAGCACTTCGGCAGTAGCAGGCGCAACCGCGTCGCGCACCGCGTCGCGCAGTGCCGCAGTCGATCCGGCCAGCAGTGCACCGGCGGCGTCGAGCAGCACCTTTTGCGCGGTGTTCAGCGGCTGGCGCAGGTCGGGGATCGCCACCGGGCTGCCGCCCAGCGCGGCCACGCTGGCGGCATCGAAGATGCACGGACGGCCATCGGGCATGATCCACCACCACGGCTCGCCAATCTGGAACCGCACCGCCGCTCCTGCATCGCTCAGCAACTGCGCGAAGGCCGCGCCGACCGATTGCAGCCAGGTCATCGCCCCGCTGTGTGCCGGGCTGAGCAGGGCCGATGGCGGGTCCCACCCGGTCCGGGCCGGATCGCCATTGGCGGCGCGCTGCTGCCAGGCATCGGGGCAGTGCTGGGCCAGCAATTCATAGGACAGCGAGGCAATCGGCGCGAAGCCCGCCGCCTGGGCCAGGGCAAAGAATTGGGCGTGCCAGGCCCGCGCCGGACCGGCCAGTGGATCGCCGCTGGCCTGGGCCAGAAAGGCCCCGCCCACGGCGCCGAGCCGCATGTAGTGGCTCATCCCGACATAGTGCAGCACACTGCCGCGATAGCCCAGTTGCAGGATATTGCGGATCAGCCGGGCCGGGGCCTGGTTGCAGCAATCGTCATAGGCGGTGGCCATCGCCAGGCCGTGCGGCGGGACGATCACGTCGCCCAGTTCCAGCATGGCGCGGTGGCCCGTGCAGCGGATCTGGGTCAGTTCCACCCAGCCGTCTGCCGCGCTGGCGAGCGGCGCGGTCGATCCGGCGACATAGCCCGGCGCGACCAGCGAAATGAACATCCGGTCGATCCGCGCCGGGTGCACCGGATCGCCCCCGGCAATGGTCCAGCCACCGGTCAGCGCGGAGAAGGGCAGGGTGACCAGCGCATCTTCGGGCGTGCCCTGGGCATAGTTCCACAGCCGCACGTACCAGACATGCGCCGCGCCGGCGGCGTCCTGGCCCTCGATCGTCAGGGTCGGACCGTTGACCGCATCGAGCGGCAGCACGCCCGCCGAGCGCCAGCGGAACGCCAGCGTGGTGCGCGAATAGTCGCGGTCGGAAGCATAGGCGAGCAGCGGGTGATCGAGCTTGTCCTCGCTCGCCCAGATGAGCCCGGCCAGATCGCCTTCACGCAGGAAGGTGGCGTCGATCCGCAAGGCATCGGGCGCGGGGGTGGTCAGCGCGGCCAGCATCGGGCGCGGGAAATCGACGGTCCAGAAGCGCGGGTCGAAGCGCTGGATCCAGTCGCTGTCCTGCCCTTCGCGCCGGGTGGCGAGCCAGAAAGCCATGGGATTTTCCTTTCCTCAAAGCTCGCCCAGGGCGCGGCGCACCGCGCTGGCCACCTGGCGGCTGGAGCGTTGCAGCGCCTGCGGGGCGCTGGTGCCGGATGGGGCGGAGATGTTGATCGACACCCGCACGTCGCGCGGTTTGGCGCCAAGGCCCGGCTCGATCCGCCCGGCGCTGGTCGGCACGAACAGTTCCGGCCCGCGCTCGCCGACCAGGAACGGCCGGTTGGGGCTGACCGGACCGCCGGTGGCGCGCCCCGGCAGGCCCAGCGCCGCGCCGAGCAGGCCGCCCAGGTTCAGCGCCCCGCCAAGGAGCCCGCCCGCGCCGCCGGACGAGCCGGAGAACAGCCCGTTCACGGCCTGGGCGGTGATCTGGTCGATCACGTTGAAGGCCACGCGTTTCAGGTCGTCGAAGCCCAGGCTGCCCTTGCGGATGGCCGAGAGCAGGCCGCGTTCCAGCACGCTGCCGGCCTTGTCGAAGCCGTCCACCAGGGTGTTGTCGAAGGTGCCGCGCATCGCGGCGAGATCCTGCGCGAAGCCCTGGGTATTGGCGCGCACGTCGATCAGCAGGCTATCAACCGGGTCGGTCATTTTCGCGCTCCATCATGCGGTTCAGGTCACTGCGGGACAGGGGGGATCCGTCAGCCGCGGGCGGGGCCAGCACGCAGGCCAGCTCGGCCGGGGTCGCGGCCCAGAATTCGGCCGGCCGCCAGCCCAGCAGCCGCGCGGCCAGGCCCGCCAGCCGCACGGCACCGGGGGCGAACCGCGCATCGCTCATGCGCGGGCATCGCCCTGCAGGATCTGGCCGAGCAGCACGCGCAGCGGCGCGCTGGCCCCCGCCAGGCCCAGTTCGGTCACGGCCTGGCCCACGGTGTCGCGGCTCAGCCCGTCGCGGTTGGCCAGGCAGTGCCAGAACAGCGCGACCATTTCAGCGAGGCGCAGCTGCCCCGCGCCCGCCCGTTCGACCAGGGCGAACAGCGGGCCCAGTTCCTCCTCGGCGGCGACCAGCGCGGTGAAGCTGGGGCGCAGCAGGCGGGGGACACCGGCCAGGACCAGGCTGGCCTCGCCCCGGTGGGGATTGGCGGGGGCGGGATCGGCGGGCGTCACGCCGGCACCACCTCGCCCGAGCTTTCGAGCGACAGGGTGTAATTGCGTTCGCCGTTGAAATCCCCGGCATAGTCGAGCTTCTGGACGAGGAAGCGCCCACGCAGCTTTTCGCCGCCTTCGAAGCTCAGCTCATAGTCATCGAGCGTCCCGGCCATCGCATTGGCACGGATCTGTGCTTCGGCGGCGCTGCCGAGGAAAATCCCCGCCGCGCTGACCGAAACGTGGCGCACGCCAGCGCCCGAGAGCATTTCGCGCCAGCCGCCGCTTTCCTTGGTGGTGATCACCACCGGATCGCCGGTGATCGACATCTGGGTGGTGCGCAGCCCGGCGACGGTGCGATAGGTCGGCGTCGGCGCGCCATCGGAAATCTTGAGCAGGAAGGCGCTGCCTTTCTGGGCGGTCATGGGCGTTCTCCTTGTGGATGGGGTCAGTCCGCCAGCAGGCGGAAACGGTATTCGACCAACACGGCGCGGGTATTGGCGGCGCGCTGTTCGGCGCGGGCGCGCAGGAACTGGCTGGTCACCACCTGGAAGCCGGATTGCGCGGCGGGCAGGGCGGCAAGGCGCGCTTCGAGCGCGGCAACCAGCGCGCCGGCCGTGGCGGGATCGTCGCCCCGGCAGTGCAGTTCCAGGGCCAGGCGCACTTCGCGGCCCTGGCGGTCCTTGGCGCTCCAGTCGGCGCTGGCGCTGGCAGCGATCGCCAGCCACGGCAGGGCGGTGCGGGTGGGCGCTTCCTCGACGATCGCGTTGAGGGCAGCGGCCAGCGTGGCATCGGCCTTCAGCCAGTCGATCAGCGCGGCGCGCAGGGCGATTTCCATCGCGCTATCCTTTCGTGAACAGGGGCCAGAGCAGGGCGGGGCGGCGCCAGCCCAGCTCGGGCGGGATGGCGCGCTGGCGCAGGCGCGCCTCGGCCAGGCGCGCGGCCTGCCTGGTCAGCCGGGCGACCAGCTGGTCGAACGGGCCGGTCATGCCAGCCGCAGCGCGCGCCACGGGCGCCACAGCGCGGCGACCGCGGCGGGGGGAATGGCAGCGCCAGCCCCGCCATCCTCGCGGGCGCGGTACTGGTGCGCGGCCAGGCGGACGACGCCGTGGCGCAGCGCTTCGGGCAGGCCGGCCCAGTCCGGGGCCAGCCCGGCGGTAAAGGCCACGGCTACCCGCCCGGCGCTGCCGGCGTTGAGCACGCGGACCAGCCCGTGGCCATCGGCGTCGAGGTCGATCGCATAGTCGCCCACCGGCAGGGCAAAGCGCGCGCCTTCGGCGGGAATGCCGCTGACCTGGGTGATGGCCTGGACGGGCCGGGCGGCGAGGCGCTGCCAGTCGGCGCTGGCGACCAGCACTTCCTCGCAGGCCTGCTGCAACGGCATCAGGCCGGTGAACTGTTCGCACAGGTCCAGGCTGGCGCGCAGCAGCGCGCCCAGCTGTGCGTCGTCGGCGCTGGTGGTGATGCCAAGCCAGTCCTTCAGCTCGGCGAGGGCCGCCGGCGCGAGCGCGGCTGGCGTAACGATTGCCCGCTTCATGGCGGTCTCCGTGTCCGGGGGAATGGAACAAGCGAATCCCCCGCGCCGCCGCGTGCAGCGGCGCGGGGGCGGCAGGCCGGGGAGGGGAGGGCCCGGCCGCAAGCCGCTTAGGTCGAGATCTTGAGCAGCTTGATCGCGTCGCTATCCAGCACCTGCCCACCGACGCGCTTGGTCGCGTAGAAGTTGACGAAGGGCTTGTTGGTGAACGGATCGCGCAGGATCGAGGTCGTGCGGCGCTCGGCGATCAGGTAGCCATTGCGGAAGTTGCCGAAAGCGATCGGGAAGGCCCCGGCGCCGACATCGGGCATGTCCTCGGCCTCGATCACCGGATAGCCCAGCAGGCGGGCGGGCACGCCTTCCATCACGCCGGGCTGCCACAGGAACGAACCGTCAGCCGCCTTGAACTTGCGCACGGCGGCCAGCGTCTTGCTGTTCATCACCCAGACCGCGCCCTGGCGGTGCCCGGCGCGCAGCGAATGGACCAGATCGATCAGCTTGAGTTCCGGCGCCGTGTCGAAGCCGGTGGCATTGCCCGACACCGCGAACTGCAGCGTGCCGAACGGGCGGGTGGCATCGGCCAGGTTGCTGGTCGGCGCGGCCAGGAAGCCCTTGGGCTGGCTGGTGCCGGTGCCGTTCACGAAAGCGGCGCCTTCGGCGCGGGCGAATTCGGCGGCGATTTCGTTCGCCAGCCAGCCTTCCAGGTCGAAATCGGCATCGTCCAGCATGGCCTGGCTGGCCGCCGGGTTGGCATAGAGTTCGCCCATCGGCGGGACGATCTCGTTGAACTTGCCGGTGCTGGTTTCGGGGCGCGCGGCCACTTCGCTGACCCAGCCCGAGGCGGTCCCGCCCGAGGTGACCAGCTTGCGGTAACCGGCGCTGCCGGTCTGCACCACCTGCGCGATCGCGCGGATCGGGCTGATGGTCTTGAGCTGGGCGGAAATCAGCGCGTCGATTTCGCGCGGGACGGCATAGCCGCCATCGGCCAGCACCGCGCCCGAAACCGACTTGAGTTCAGTTTCGCGGCCCTGGCGCAGGTAGCCCTGCACGAAGCCCTTGAGTTCCGGGCTGGGCTGGGCCGAACCGTCCAGCGCCGGGCGGGCGGCGGCGCGGCTGACCTTTTCCAGCCGCGACTTCACTTCCTCGACGTCCGAGCGCAGCGCGCCGAGCGCCTGCTCGGCCGCATCCTGCCGGGCGACAAGATCGAACGAGGCGTCCAGCGCCTCAACCGGTACTGCATTGTCCATGAACATGCCTTTCACGTGAAAATCCGCGCGCTGGCGGAGGGGAAAATCAGGAAACCAGGTGGACCCGCGCGCCGTGCTGCATCGGGTGGGTCACGAGGCTGACCTCGAACAGATCGATGTCGCGCAATTCGCGGCCATGGGCATCGCGCACGAACCGGCGCGCGCGGTAACCAAACGACAGGCCGGTTACCGCGCCGCGTTTCAGCGCCGCGGCGGCCCCGCCCTGCGGGTTGTCGATGGTGGCGATCACGCGCAGCCCGCGCGCATCCTCACCAACCTGCTCGACCCACCCGATGCGCAGGTCCGGGCGGTGCTGCCAGTACAGCGGGATCGGATCGCGGCGTTCGGCCAGGGTCCGGGTGAAGGCGCCGGGGCGGATCGTGTCGTTGCCGGCATCGCGCTGGCCGAACAGGGCGGCATAGCCGGCAAAGCGCAGCGCGGGCTCGGCGCCGCTCACTTCAGCAGCTCCGGCAGGCCCAGCCGCCAGGCCATGCCCATCAGCAGCAAGGCGAGCGCGCCGCGCACCACCCAGCCGATCGCGGCCTTCCACGCGCTGGTCTTGGCATCGCGCCAGGCCTGCAGCAGCTGGCGCAGCTCGGACAGGTCGATATGGGCGTGCGGATCGTCCAGCCCCATGCGCGAGAGCGCGCGTTCGGCGCCCAGTTCGCTTGCTTCTTCCACCACGGCGCGCAGCGTCACGACTGCCGCGCCCTGGTCTTCCGCCTGGACCAGCAGGCGGGCCAGCATGTCATCGCGGTTCATGCTTTGTTCTCAGCAGGAGCCAGCCCCAGCAGGGCGCGCTTTTCGGCATCGGACAGGAAAGTGGCGGCGCTGACCTGGCTCCACAGCCGTTCGCGGTCTTCGGCGAGGGCGGGCACGCGGTCGGGATCGACCGCCAGTTCCGCGCCCGGAAACCAGGTTTCCAGCCCTTCGGTGATTGCGCCCAGCAGCTTCGCCGCCAGCGGCAGCAGGGTCAGCCGCCACAGCGCGCGGTTGGCCTCGCGGTAATTGGCATAGGTGGCATCACCCGGCAGCCCCAGCAGCATCGGCGGCACGCCGAAAGCCAGCGCGATGTCGCGCGCGGCGGCGGCCTTCAGCTCGGCAAAGTCCATCTCGGCGGGCGACAGGCTGAGCGCCTGCCACTTCAGCCCGCCTTCCAGCAGCAGCGGCCGCCCGGCATTGGCCATGCCCGAATAGGCGCGGGCCAACTCGTCCTTCAGCCGGTCGAACTGGTCAGCGCTCAAGCCGACGCCGTCACCCGGGTCATAGACCAGCGCGCCGCTGGGCCGCGCGGCGTTTTCCAGCAGGCGGCGGTTCCAGTCGGCGGCGGCGTTGTGGGTGGCCACCGCCTGGTCGGCGGCGGACAGGCAGCCCGCGCCATAGTGGTCGTCCGCCGGGTGGAAGTGCTTCACATGGATCAGGTTGGGCGATGCGTCCTCGTCCAGCACCGGGATGGTCAGCGTGTTGTCCCCCACCTTGTAGGCATAGGCGGCGGGCCAGCCATCGCCGCCGGCGATCACGCTGATCCGTTCGGGGCGCAGCGCGTAGAGCTCCACCGGCGCGCCGGCGGCGTCCTTGATCACCTGGACATAGGCGTTGCCGTGCAGCAGCAGGTGGCTGGCCAGCGTTTCCAGCAGGCCCTGCCCGCCGCTGGTCGCGCGGACCAGGGCCAGCAAGCGCGGCTCGGCCACTTTCAGCGGCGCGCCGCCGATCCCTTCAGCCACCAGCCGCACCGCGCGCTGCGCCACCGGGTTGTCGAGATAGGCCCGCCTGACCGCGCCATTGTATTCGAACGGCGCGCGCGCGCTGCCCTCGGCAAAGAACCAGGGCGAAGTGAAATTGCGCGCCAGCGGCACGCGGGAACCCCCGCCCTTGAAGGCGGCGGCAAGCGTCTGGAAAAAGGACATGAGGGGGCCTTTCGCAGCGGAAATTCAAATCGGGCAGGACGGTTCAGGCCAGCGACACGCGCGGCGTGGCGGGGCGGTTCAGCAAGAGTTCGGTCATCGCCCAGACCAGGGCGTCGGCGCGGTCGGGCGAGCGGCCGGGGCCGTGGTATTCGCCCCCTGGCAGCAGGCCGCACAGTTCATCTTCCAGCCGGGCAAACGGCCCGGCGTGGCGGATCCGTCCGGCTTCATAGAGCGCGGCGACCGGTTCGGCGCGGGCCACCTTGCCGCGGCTGGCGTGGACCAGCCGCAGCGGCAGGTTAATGTCGGCGGCGCGCAGCACGCTGGCGACCATCGCCCCGCCCTGGTTGGCTTCGGCCACCACCCGGTCGGCTTGCCAGGTGCGGGCGGCCCTGGCGACGGCGCGGGCCCACTGTTCGGGGCTGGCGCGTTCGACGCTGCAATCGGCCAGGACCCGGCCGATGCCGTCCTCGCCAAGCGCGCAGACCACGATCCCGCAGGCATCGCCGTGGGCCGATGCCGGTGGATCGACCCCGATCACGGTCCGCACGGCCGCAGAAGCGGCGGCCGGCTCGCGGCACGCCTCCAGCAGGGCGCGGGTCCACAGCGCGCCGGGCAGGTCGGCAATCAGCTCGCCGTCCAGTTCCTGCCGACCCAGCAGCGACTGGCCGTATTCGCGGCGCACACTGCGCAGGAAGGCCGGGGGCAGGTTGGCCTTGTTATCGTATGTCGATCCGCGCGTCACGCGCACGCCTTCGCTTGCCAGCAGGCGCTGGAGCAGCGGCACCGCGCGCGGGGTGGTGGTCACCACCACGCGCGGGTCGCGGCCCAGCCGCAGGCCCAGTTGCAGGTTGTCCCAGGCCATCGCCGCGCGGCTGCCGGCCGTGTCCCACTTGGCCAGCTCGTCGCACCAGGCGTGGCTGTGCTGTGGGCCGCGCAGGCTTTCGGGTTCACCCGCGGAATAGAGCATGGCCTGCGCCCCGTTGGGCCACGTCAGCGTCCGGGTCGACGGAGCGAACCGCGGGCGCAGGGCGCGCGGGGCAATCGCCTGCAGGCCGCTGTCGCCCTGGACCATCACCGAGCGCACCTCGCCCAGCGAGGCGCCGACCAGCGCGATCCGCGCGGCGGGGTCGCTTTCGGCCACCTGCCGCACCCATTCGGCCCCGGCGCGGGTCTTGCCAAACCCGCGCCCGGCCAGGATCAGCCAGGTCTGCCAATCACCCTCCGGCGCGATCTGCCCGGCGTGCGCCCACAGTTCCCAATGGGTGCGCAGGGCATGGCGCTGGCGCTGGCTCATCCGGGCGAGCAGATCGCGGCTGGCCTGGCGCGACAGGGTGTCAAACCTTCGCCCACGGTCAGTCGCGCGCATCGCCGCTCTCTGGCGCGGCCAGCAGTGCCGCATTGGCGCTGGCGCGGTCGCGCATCTCGTCGATCATGGCGTTGATCGATTCGAGCACGTCCTGCTCGCTCATGTCGTCATCCTGGGCGCGCTGGTGGGCCACGGTCTGGCGGTGCAGGGTCAGCACGCGGATCGCGTTGGCCACGTCCATCTTGTGGCCGGGGGCCGGATCGCGCAGGTAGCCCAGCACTTCCATTTCCAGGTTGCGATAGCCTTCTGCCAGGGCAACCAGCCACTGGCGGTGGAAATCGGCGTCTTCCATCCGCACGCGGTAGGCGCGGCTGGCGGAAATCCCCGCCGCTTCGGCCGCGCGGGTGACGTTGGACGTTTCGATCAGCGCGGCCAGGAAATAGGTGCGCCAATGCTTGTCGAGCTTCTTGCCCGCTTCCGCTTCGCGCAGGCGCGGCGGGATCGAGATGCTGCGCTTCTTGCGCGGGGCCCGGTGGGCGCGCTGCGCCGCACCCGGCGCCTTGTGGGCCGTGCTCATCCGGTTCTCCTGAATTTGGCAAAGGGGCCATGGCGAAGCAGCGAACCCGCCCCGTGGCGGCGAATCGGTCTATCGCGATGTTCCTGATATGTACCTAAACAGCGTGACGTTGTCAAGCGCCTTGAACCAATATGGTTATATGCGCGGAGGCGGGCAACCACGCCGCAGGCCGCAGGTTCGGCTTGCCGCCCCGCGCGGCGCCGCTTAAGCAGGCGCGAACCATTTCACCCCCGGGGAGATTGCATGCTGCGCCGCCTGTACGACTGGACCATGGCCAAGGCCGCCCATCCGCACGCCGAATGGTGGCTGGCCGCCTTCTCCTTCGTCGAGGCCAGCTTCTTCCCGATCCCGCCGCACCCCTTGCTGGGGCTGATGTGCCTGGCCGAACCGAAAAAGGCGATCCGCTTTGCCCTGATCGCCACGCTCGCCTCGGTCGTTGGCGGGCTGCTGGGCTATGCCATCGGGCACTTTCTGTATGATACGATCGGCACCCAGCTGCTGGCCGTGCTGGGGCTGACCGAAAGCTTCCCGCGCGCGGCCTGCTACCTGCGCGAATACGGTGCCGAAATCATCATGATCAAGGGCGCCACCCCGATCCCGTTCAAGCTGCTGACGATCACCGCCGGGTTCATCGGCATGTCGCTGCTGGTGTTCATCGGCGCGAGCCTCGTCAGCCGCGCGATCAGCTTCATGATCGTGGGCGTGCTGTTCCGCCTGTTCGGCGCGCCGATCAAGGCCTTCATCGACAAGTACCTGGGCCTGACCACGGCGGGCTTCGCCCTGCTGGTGGTGGCGGGCTTCCTGGCAATCGCCTTCCTGGGCGGCGGTTCCAAGCAGACCGATGCCAAGTGCGCAGCCGCTGCCGCGCAGGTCCAGGCAGCAGCCTGAGCCATGGAGATCACGCTCTACCACTGCCGCGATGCGCGCTCGTTCCGGGCGCTGTGGGCGCTGGAAGAGTTGGGCCTGCCCTTTCGGCTTGAACTGATGCCGTTCCCGCCGCGCGCGCGGGTCGAAGGCTACCGCGACATCAACCCGCTGGGCACGGTTCCGGCGCTGGTGGTCGATGGCGAGCTGCTGACCGAAAGCAGCGCGATCCCGCATTACCTCGCCACGCGGTTCGGCCCCTCGGATTTGGCCGTGGCGCCGGATGAGCCGGGCTACGGCGCCTACCTGAACTTCCTGTTCATGGGCGAGGCGACGCTGACCTTCCCGCAGACGATCCACCTGCGCTACACCCGGCTGGAGCCGCCCGAACGCCGCGTCGCCCAGGCGGCAGAGGATTATGCCCAGTGGTTCGGCTCGCGCCTGCGCAATGCCGAAGCGCTGATGCAGGGCGAACACGTCGCCGCCGGGCGCTTTACCATGGCCGACATTTCCGTGGGCTATGCGGTGATGCTGGCCCAGTCGATCGGCCTCGAAGACCAGGTCACGCCGGGGATGGCCGCCTACCTCGACCGGCTGAGCCAGCGCGCAGCCTTCCTGCGCACCAAGGCGGCCCAGGGGTCGGTCGGCACGGCAACTGACCCGCTAGGCTGAATAGTAAAGCAGCGTCCCTTTACTTCGATTGCCCCAGTAACCGGCCATTCACAAAGCAAATGCTTGATGAGTCTTGGCCTGGCCGCTATCCTCCCGCAAATTTTAAGAAGTCGTCGCTGGGGTTGCATTCATGACATCGACAGGCGCAAGCTTCGTGCTCGACAACATGCAGATGGCTTTGCAATGCATTCAAGCAGGCCAACCCGCATCCGCAACCTTGCTGCTGGGCCTTGTTCTGTCCGGACTGGAAGGCCGAGATTCATCGGTTTTGGCGCCAGAAGGATTGAAACTGGCGCCGATATATGACTTTCGATACAAGATTTTCGATGAAATGATCGAAGCGATGTATAAGTAATAATCACTAGGGGCCGCAGCAGGATATTCGCTGCGCTCATGCGATGATGCAATGTTTCGGGGGGTGCAGTGGGCAAAGCCAGCATAGCCGATCCGGAAACCGACCTCTTGTCCGGTATCGTGGCGGACAGGCAGGAGGTCAGCGATGACGAGCTGCGTCGGCTGTCCGAACTTTCGGACCAGATTTCCGCGAAGATCAAAGACCTGCTGATCTTGCGCAGCGGCCAGCGGAAGGCATCGCAATCTTTCGCAGCCGAAGTTGATTATCGCAGTGATCCGGCCTTTGCGGATTGGTTGAAACGAACCCAGGAAGTTCGGCGTCGGCGCACCATGATCCTGGGAACGCCCGACCTGTTCTCGGAACCCGCCTGGGACATGATTCTCGATCTGGCCTACCACCAGCTGCATGCAAAGCCGGTATCGGTCAAAATGGCCTGCATTGCGTCCAATGTTCCGGTCAGTACGGCGCTGCGCTACCTTGGCAAGATGGAAGAGGACGGCATTGTCCAGCGGATCAAGGACAAGTCCGATCGGCGACGTGAATTCGTGGTGCTGACTGACGATTTCATGACCAAGCTTTATCGTCTGGCGATCTCGACCCGCTAATCACGCTGCGAAGATTGGGATCGCCCAACCTGGCGCTGGATCTCTGGCTCAAGGCTAAGCATCTGCGATGTTGCGCAAGGCAACCGGGTCGATGATCTCGATCGTGCCATAGCCGCGCCGGATCGCCCCCTGGGCTTCCAGCGCCCGCAGCACCTGGTTCACGGTCATGCGCGAAGTGCCCGTCAGGTCGGCCAGGGCCTGCTGGATCAAGGCGCTGGCGCCGCTGATGTGGCTGGTTGAACGGACCATTTCGACCCCGGCCACCCATCACGCGCACCACGGCCGCCATGCCGATGATCCCGCAGTGCTGTACAAGGGAAATTACGGCAACCTGCTGTTCTTCTGGGACGTCCTGTTCGGCACGGCGCGGATAACCCGCACCTATCCGCGCAGCTACGGCGTGGAAGGGCTGCCGCCCGCCTCGTTCGGGGAGCAGCTGACCTGGCCGCTCGTCAACGCGGCGAAGGCGCAGCCGCAGCCGGAACGGGGGGTGGCGCCGGCTGACTGAGCGCGGCGGCCAGCGCGGCGCGGGTCACCGGTTCCATCACGGCATAGCCGGCCGCTTCGGGGTGGACCCCGTCGCGGCCGAATTCGGGGCGCAGCTCGCCGCTCGGGCCGGACAGGACGGCGTGGTAATCGGCAAAGGTCAGTTGCTGCTGGGCGGCGAAGTCCTTCAGCCAGCGGTTCAGCTCGGCAATGCGCGCGGCGGGGCGCAATTCGGGCCGCCAGGTCATGTGGTCGGCCGGCGGGATCGAGCCCAGCACCACCTTGATGCCGTTGGCCTTGGCTAGCGTCACCATGGCGCGGACATTGTCCTGGTAGGCCTGCGGCGTGGTCGGCCCGGTGTTGCCGGCCACGTCGTTGGTGCCGATCATCAGGTGGACCACGCGCGGCTGCAGTGCCACCACATCGGCCATGAAACGCAGCAGCAGCTGCGGGCTGGTCTGCCCGGAAATGCCGCGGTTGACGATCCCGCCGGTGAACAGCGCCGGGGCAAAGCGGCTCCACCCCTCGGTGATCGAATCACCGATGAACACGATGTCGGCGCGCTGGCCGGGCAGGGCCCGGTTGGCAGCGCGATAGCGGCACAGCCAGGCCCAGTCGCGCTGCGGATCATAGCTGGTGGCAGCCTGCGGGGTGCAACTTTCGTCGAGCATGTTGGTCTCCGGGGCGGGAGCGGGGGCGGGGGCCTGGGCGAGCGCGGGGGCGGCGGTGAGGGCGAGCAGGGCGGCGGGGAGCACGAGGCGAGGCATGATCAGTCTGGTTCCTTGCGGGTCTGGGTGAGCGCCTGTTCGACGACCGGAGCGAGGCGGCGATACCCTTCGGCCGTGGGGTGCAGCCCGTCGACGCGCAGGCCCGGCGCGGCCAGGGCGGCGTTGAAATCGGCCAGCGCCAGGCCGCGCCGCCGGGCCAGCTCGCGCAGCTGGGCGTTAAGCTGGTCGATGCGCGGCTGCGCGGCGATGCGCGGGCGGCTGGGAAAGCGTTCGGCCGAGGGCAGGGTGGCCAGGATCACCGCGATGCCCTGCGCCTGTGCCAGGTCGACCAGCGATTCGATGTTGGCCAGGTAGTCCGCCGGGGCGATCACCCCGCGCCGGGCGATGATGTCGTTCAGTCCCGCCGCAATCAGCACCGCGTGCGGGCGCAGCGCGATCACGTCCTGGCGCATCCGGGGCAGCAGGTGGGCGCTGGCCTGGCCGTCGACCCCGCGATTGGCCCAGGCGCCGGTGAAGCGGGCGGGTTCGACCTGCTGCCAGCCCGCGACGATCGAATCGCCCAGCAGGACCAGTTCGGTCTGCGTGCCTTCGGCCAGGCGGCGGGCATTGTCGGCGCGGTGGACGCACAGCCCGCCCTCGTCGCCCGGTACCAGCCGGGGGTCAGCGGCGGCGTTGGCGGGGCAGGGCTGGTCCTGCATCTGGCGTTGCAGAGCGGGCACCCACCAGCCGCGCCAGTGGTGCGCGGCCAGCAGCGCCAGCAGGGCCGCCGCCAGCAGGGCCGCGCGCCATGGCCGCGCCATGTCGGGTCAGATGATCCCGGCCGTCTTTCCGGCCCGCTCGAACATGCCGATGATCGTCTGAACCTGTTCGGCGCTGTGTTCGGCGCAGAGCGAGCAGCGCAGCAGCGTCATCCCGGCCGGGGTCGCCGGCGGGCGAGCCAGGTTGACGTACAGCCCTTCGTGCAGCAGCGCTTCCCACATCATCGCGCCGCGCTCCAGATCGGGCATGATCACCGAGATGATCGCGCTCTGCGGCTCGTCCGTGCCAAGCTGGAAGCCCGCATCGCGCAGGCCCTTGTGCAGGGTGCGCGAATTTTCCCACAGGTGGGCGCGCTTGTTGCCCGCGTGCATCAGCTTGCGGATCGAAGTGCAGGCCGTGGCCACCACGCTGGGCGGCAGGCTGGCGGTGAACACGTAGGGGCGGCAGACCAGCCGCATGATCTCGAACTTGGGATGATTCGACACGCAGAAGCCGCCGACCGTGCCGACCGACTTGGAAAAGGTGCCGATCACGAAGTCGACCTGGTCGAGCACGCCCTGTTCCTCGGCCACGCCGCGCCCGTTGGGGCCGATGAAGCCCATCGAGTGCGCCTCGTCCACCAGCACCATCGCGCCGTTGTCCTTGGCGACCTTGATCATCTCCTTCAGCGGGGCAATGTCGCCCAGCATCGAATAGACGCCTTCCAGCACCACCAGCTTGCCCGCGCCTTCGGGAATGCGCTTCAAGCGCTTTTCCATCGCCTCGATGTCGTTGTGCCTGAACGGCACGACCTCGGCATCGCCCATCTTGCAGCCATCCCAGATCGAGGCGTGGCTATCGATATCGAGCACGATATAATCGCCCTTGCCGGCGATGGTGGAGATGATCCCCAGGTTGGCCTGGTAGCCGGTGGAGAACACCATGGCATGGTCCATGGCGTAGAATTCCTTGAGCGCCTCTTCCACCGCGCGGTGACCGGCATAGGTGCCGTTGAGCACGCGGCTGCCGGTGGTGCCGGCGCCGAAATCGTCCAGCGCCTGCTTGCCGGCGGCAATCACGTCGGGATCGAAGGTCATCCCCATGTAATTGTAGGTGCCCAGCAGGATCGTCTCGCGTCCGTTGCACAGGGCGACGGTGGGCGAGATGACTTTTTCCATCACCAGGTTGAACGGATCGGTCACCCCGGTGGCCAGCAGCGCGCGGCGCTGTTCGATCAGCGGGTCGAACTTGGAAAACAGGTCGGTCATGACGTGATTTACCCCTGCAGCTTGACCACCGCGTCGATCAGCTGGCCGTAATTTTCGATCTCGGCCTGCTGGTTCATGCTGATGATGATGTCGAAATCGTCCTCGATCGCGGCAACGAAGTCCATCACGGTCAGGCTGTCGAATTCCAGGTCGCCGGCAAAGGTCGTGGCATCGGTGATTTCGACGCCCTTCTTGTTGAAGGGTTCGATCAGGGCGGCGATCTTCTCGGCGGTAGCGGCGCGATCCATTGTGTCATTGCTCCCGAAGGTGTTTGCCGGCCCTCTGGCCGACGAATGGGGCGGAAAAGCGGCCAAGTTGGCCAAATGTCAAGCTGCGGCCTTTTCCACCAGGGCCTTCACCGCCGCCATGAACGGGCCGATCGACACCGGCTTGGCCAGGTATCCCTCGGCCCCGGCGTCGCGGATCCGCTCCTCGTCGCCCTTGCCGGCATAGGCGGTGACGGCCAGCACCGGAATGGCGCGCAGCGTGGCGTCGGCCTTGGCCGCTTCGATCAGGTCAAGGCCCGAGACATTGGGCAGCTGGATGTCCATGATGATCAGGTTGGGGACGAACTGGCGCGCCTTGTCCAGCGCTTCCAGCCCGTCGGCGCAGGGTTCGACCGCATAGCCCTGGCTGCGCAGGACGTCGCAGAACAGCTTGCGGTTGAGGTCGTTGTCCTCGACAACAAGGATACGCTTTGCCATGGCAAGGCCCCTACGCCCGATCGGGGAGAGTGACAATTATCCGCGAGATGCAATCCACTGGCCACGATGCCGCCACCCTGGCACTGGGCGCGCTGGGCTGGGTGCTGGCGGACCAGGACCGGGCGGAGCGCCTGCTGGCGCTGACGGGCCTTACGCCCGATGCGCTGCGGGCAGGGTTGGGCAATGGCGTGATGCTTGGCGCGGTGCTGGATTTCCTGGCCAGTCACGAGCCTGACCTGCTGGCCGCGGCCGCGGCGCTGGGAGTTGAACCGGCAGAGCTGGTCTCTGCCCGCAAGAGGTTGTGAGAGATATGGCCAAGCCGCTGATCATCAGCGATTGCGATGAGGTGCTGCTGCACATGATCGTGCCCTTCGGCGAATGGCTGAACGAGACGCAGGACGTTTCGTTCAAGCTGATCGGCAACGATTTCAGCAAGGCGATCCGCCGCAAGGATACCGACCAGCCGGTCGAACCGGCCGAGATCTGGCGGCTGCTGAACCTGTTTTTCGACGGCGAAATGCACCGGCAGAGCCCGATCGTGGGGGCCGTGGGCGCGATCAATACCCTGGCCGAGCATGCCGACGTGGTGATCCTGACCAACCTGCACGACAAGCACAACGAGGCGCGCCGCCGGCAGCTGGCCGAACACGGCATCAACTTCCGCGTCTTCACCAACCAGGGGCCGAAGGGGCCCGCGCTCCAGGCGATCCTGGATGAATACAAGCCGTCCAAGGCGGTGTTCATTGACGATCTGGCCCAGCACCACGGTTCTGCCGCGGAAATGGTTCCTCATATCGACCGTCTTCACCTTTGTGGCGAACCGACACTTGCCCCGCACATTACCTGCGGGTTCAAGGCCGGTCACGCCCATGCCCGGATCGACACCTGGGAACATGCCTTGCCGTGGCTGCTGTCGCGGCTGTAGGATAGCAACATGAGCATTGAAGCAAAGCTGGCCGAACTCGGCATCACCCTTCCCGAACCCGCCGCCCCGGTTGCGGCCTATGTCCCGGTGGTCATTGCCGGGGGGCTCGCCTACGTCTCGGGCCAGGTCTCGATCATCGATGGCAAGCGCCTGAACGGCCGCCTGGGCGAAGACCTGACGCTTGAGGAAGGCGTGGCGGGTGCGCGCGCCTGCGGGCTGATGATTCTGGCGCAGCTGAAGGCCGCTCTCGGCTCGCTCGACCGGGTGGAGCAGGTGGTCAAGCTGGGCGCCTTCGTCAATTCGACGCCCGATTTCACCGACCAGCCCAAGGTCGCCAATGGCGCCTCGCAACTGATGGTCGCGGTGTTCGGCGAGGCTGGCAAGCATGCCCGCAGCGCCGTCGGCGTGCCTTCGCTGCCGTTGGGCGTGGCGGTGGAAGTGGACGCGGTCGTTGCTGTTCGGCCTGCTTGATCGCTGGCTGGCGCCCGCTCCGGATGCGGAGCGGGTCGGCTGGCTGGGCGACTGGCGCTTTGCCCACCGCGGGCTGCACGGCCCGGGCGTGCCGGAAAATTCCCCCGCCGCCTTTGCCGGCGCCCTGGCGCGGGGGCTTGGGATCGAATGTGATATCCAGCGCTCGCAGGATGACGTGGCGATGGTTTTTCACGATGCCACGCTGGACCGGCTGACCGGCGAAACCGGCCCTGTCGCGCGGCGCACCGCGGCGGAACTGGGACGGATCACCCTGACCGGGGGCGAGGATTGCATCCCCACCCTGCGCCAGGTGCTGGACCAGGTGCAGGGCCGCGTGCCCCTGCTGATCGAGATTAAGTCGCGGATCGACACCCGCACCGTGGCGCTGTGCACGCCGGTGCGGCGCGCGCTGGAAGGCTATCTTGGCCCCCATGCGGTGATGAGCTTCGATCCCCAGGTGGTGCGCTGGTTTGCCGAATATTCCCCGCTGACCCTGCGCGGCCTGGTGGTGACCGAGGAGAGGGCCAAGGCCCTTCCCGGCCGGCTCCGCCGCCGTCTGGCATTCTGGCACGCGCGGCCGCAATTCCTTGCCTATGACATCCGAGACCTGCCGAGCCGCTTTCCGGCCGCTCAGCGCAAGCGCGGCTTCCCGGTGCTGACCTGGACCGTGCGCGAAGCGGATCACGTCGAACGCGCCGCCAGGCACGCCGACGCGCCGATCGCGGAGGGTGCCGGGATCGCGTGAGCGGGCGCAGCGTCAGCGTGCGGATTGCCACCGGGGTCGGCCAGTTGCCCGCCGCTGAATGGGACGCGCTGGCCGGCGGCAATCCCTTTCTCAGCCACGCATTCCTGACTGCGCTGGAGGATTCGGGCTCGGTCGGACCGGGCACGGGTTGGCGCCCAATGGCGATGGTGATCGAGGGGGAGGGCGAACGGCTGGAAGCAGCCCTGCCCGCCTATCTCAAGGATCACAGTCAGGGCGAATACGTGTTCGACCAGAGCTGGGCCGATGCCTGGCATCGCGCCGGGGGCAGCTATTACCCCAAGTTGCAGATCGCGGTGCCGTTCACGCCCGCGACCGGCCCGCGCGTGCTGACGGACGATCCGCTGAAAGCTGCGCTGCTGCTGCGCGGGGCCGAGCAGGTCTGCGCCGACAATGGCCTGTCATCCGCCCATGCGACCTTCATCGAGCCCGCGCAGTTGCCGTGGTTCGAGGCCGCCGGCTGGTTGCTGCGCAGCGACATCCAGTTCCACTGGACCAATCGCGGCTATGCCAGCTTCGACGATTTCCTGGCCCAGCTGTCCTCGCGCAAGCGCAAGGACCTGCGCAAGGAGCGCGCCGCCGCCCAGCAAGGGGTGACGATCCGCCAGTTGCGGGGCGCTGAAATACATGGCGAACACTGGGATGCCTTCTGGCAGTTCTATCAGGATACCGGCGCGCGCAAGTGGGGCCGGCCCTATCTGACCCGCGCCGCGTTCGATCTGCTGGGACAGCGGATGGCGGACCGGATCCTGCTGGTCATGGCCTTTGCCGAGGGGCGGGCGATTGCCGGGGCGCTCAACTTCATCGGGCCGGATGCGCTCTACGGCCGGTATTGGGGGGCTGTCGTCGACAAGCCCTTCCTGCATTTCGAGCTGTGCTATTACCAGGCGATCGACGCGGCGATCGCGCTGGGCCTGTCACGGGTGGAAGCGGGCGCTCAGGGCGGCCACAAGCTGGCGCGGGGCTATGAACCGGTCCAGACCTGGTCGGCGCATTACATCGCCCATCCCGGTTTCCGCAGCGCGGTCGCGGACTTTCTGGAACGCGAACGGGCGGGCGTGGCGGCGGACCGCCTGTATCTTGAGGAACGCACGCCTTTCCGGCGCGGCGCGGGCTGAAGCGCCGCTTACGCCGCGCGGCGGGCCGAGGCCGACAGCCACTCGCGCGCGCGGCGCTGGGCTTCGGCGATTTCGCGGGCGCTCATCTCGTCCGAAATGTCGGCGCGGCACAGCTGGGCTTCGCCGTGGCCGGCCACGGCCGCCAGGTTGAACCACTTGTGCGCTTCGATCAGGTCGCATTCGACGCCGTGGCTACCGGTGGAATAGGCCACCCCCAGGTCGAAATAGGCGCTGATGTCACCTTGTGCGGCAGCCGCCAGGCAGCTCGCGATCAGCAGTTCCTCGCTGGTTTCATCCGCGATCGACACCGGGCCCGAAAAGCGGCCGGCGAAATTTCCGTCATGGACCCAGGTCGTGCTCATGTCCTGATACCCCCTTTGCGCGGTCCGCTGGGAACCGCCGATGAGCCAAGATTTCCCGAACATGGTCAACAAATGGTTAACGCCTACGGCAAAATGTCCCGTCTTGTGACACCCCCGGCCTGGATGCCTCGCTCTGGCCGGGGTGATGGGCGGCATCATGCCCGCTCGCCCTGCGCATAGTGTTGATGAATCCGGTCTCCACCAGCTTTGCCGCTTGTGCGGGATTCTGCGCAGTTCTATAGGCCCGCACGATCCGGCGTAGGGTGGTTTACGGGAAAGCCCGAAACCGCAGGGACCCGCGGACCCGGCTGGTCTGGTGTGGAGAGTTTATGGCGACGGTTCTGGGCGATGAAATTGACGTCCTTGCCAAGGCGAAACGCGCGATCGCGGGCGAATATGCCCCGGGCGAGAGCGAACCCTACATGTGCGAAGCGCAGCTCGACTATTACCGGCGCCTGCTGCTGGAATGGAAGAAGCTGATCCTTTCGGCGGCGCAGGACACCTTGCAGCAGCTGCAGGACGGTCCGATCCGCGAGCCCGATCTTAACGATCGCGCCTCGAGCGAGACGGACTGGGGCATCGAATTGCGCACCCGCGACCGGCAGCGCAAGCTGATCGCCAAGATCGATTCGGCGCTGCGCCGGATTGAAGAAGGCGAATACGGCTATTGCGAGGTTACTGGCGAGCCGATCGGCCTGGGCCGTCTGTCAGCCCGCCCGATCGCAACCATGACGGTCGAAGCGCAGGAGGCGCACGAACGGCGCGAAAAAATTTCTCGCGACGATTGAAGCGCATAGGCCGCGTTAACCGGTTCTTTGCCACTTTGCTTTAGCATTCGGCGATGGTGGCCTTCCTAATGGTCGCGCCATCAGTTGGGCACAGATGGGCCTGAATGTGGGAGCTTTGAGACCGGCCATGGGCGAGAACGAGCATCGGCAGATTGCGCGCGACAGCCTGTTCGTGATGGCTGAACTGCGCCTCGACGGGGTCGAGGGCGAGCAGCGCGTGCGCGTGCGCAACCTTTCATCGGGTGGCCTGATGGCCGAAGGGACCTTTCGCGTCCAGCGCGGCCAGATGGTCTGGATCAACATCCGCAATGTCGGCTGGGTCGAAGGCTCGGTGGCCTGGGTGCAGGATACCCGCTTCGGCGTCGCGTTCCGCGAAGAGATCGACCCCCAGGTGGTGCGCACTCCGGTCAACGCGGGCGAAGGCACCCCGCGCTTCGTGCGTCCGCCCCTGCAGCAATTCGAATACGGCGCACTCCGCAAGATCTGACCGGTTGTCACTGCGGGGGCAAATCCCTTAAGACCCGGTGGCGTGTCGATCCTCTCGCCCTTGCGTGCCATTTCCGCACTGCTGGCCAGCCTGGCCCTGCTGCCGCTTGCCGCCTGCGGCAGCGGCGATGACACGGCGGTGGATGTTGCCGTGGTCGGTGATCCGGGCGCGCCGTTCGTCACCACGGGGCGGCTGCCCTATGCCGCCGAACTGGTGCGGGCGGCCACTGCCGAAGGGCTTGTCGGGCTGGACGAACAGGGGCGCGTGATCCCCGCCGTCGCGGATCGCTGGATCGTGACCGACGATGGTCTGTCCTACATCTTCCGCCTGCGGGATGGCGCTTGGGCAGATGGCACGCCGATCAGCGGCGAAACCGCCCGGACAGCGCTCGTCCAGGCGATCGCCGCGCTGCGTGGCCGCCCGCTGGGCGAAGACCTGGCCTCGATCGACGAGGTGCGGGCGATGGCCGGGCGGGTGATCGAACTGCGCCTTAAGGAGCAGGCGCCCGACCTGCTGCAACTGCTGGCCCAGCCCGAACTGGGGCTGGTTTGGCGCGGGCGCGGCGCCGGGCCGATGAAACTTGACCGGCAAAAGCGGGTGGCCGTGCTGACCCCGATCCCGCCCGAGGATCGCGGCCTGCCTCAGCAGGAAGACTGGCAGGAGCGCCGCCGCAAGCTGCGGCTGGTTGCCTTGCCGGCCGACCAGGCGATTGCCCGGTTCAACGCTGGCGAGGCCGACTTCGTGCTGGGCGGGCAGTTCCAGGACTTTCCCCGGCTCGACGCCAGCGGGGTGGCGCGGGGCGCGATCCGGCTGGATCCGGTCACGGGCCTGTTCGGATTGCTCGTTACCCACAACGACGGCTTTCTGGGTGAGCCCGAGAACCGCGAGGTGCTGGCCATGGCAATCGATCGCGACAGCCTGGCCAATGCCCTGGGCGTCGGCGGCTGGCTGACCACGACGCGGATCGTCAATCCCGGCAGCGCCGATGACAACGGCAGTGTTGGGGAACGCTGGCCGACCCGTTCGCTGGCCGAGCGGCGCGCTGAGGCCTCAGTTCGCGTCGCCCGGTGGAAGGCCGCGCGCAAGCTGGCCCCGCTGCGCATCTCGCTGCCGGCCGGGCCTGGGGCCGATCTGCTGTTCCGGCAGCTTGCGGCTGATTATACGGCGATCGGCCTGGCGGTAGTGCGCAGCCGGCCGGGCGATCCGGCCGATCTGGTGCTGATTGACAAGGTCGCGCGCTATGCCCGGATTGGCTGGTTCCTGAACCAGCTGAGCTGCGCCAGCCAGCCGGCCGCCTGCAGCCCCGCTGCCGACCGTCTGGTGGGCGAGGCGCTGGCCGAACCGGATGCGGCAAAACGCGCCGATCTTTATGCCCAGGCCGAAGCGCAGCTGACCATGGCCAACGGCTATATCCCGTTCGGAGCGCCGATCCGCTGGTCGGTCGTGGCGGGCAATGCCACGGGCTTCGTCGCCAACCGACGGGGACTGCACCCCTTGATGCCGCTGGCGCTGCGCCCCAAGTAACGGGGGAGGGCCAGAACCGGCCCCCATTGTCCAAGGGGTTGCGCGTAATGCAGGATCAAGGCTTGCGGCGGATGACCGCGGATTTGCCGCTGGGCACCGACGCGCTGTCGGTCCGCCGCCGCGTCGAGGGGTTGGAACAGCTGCTGGAGGGCCTGATCGCCCTGCCGCTGATTGGACGCAAGGTGGGCCTGGATGCCGTGCTTGGCCTAGTTCCCGGCATCGGCGACGTGATCACCGGCCTGATGGGGCTTTACCTCGTATGGGAGGCCCGCAACCTTGGCATGCCGCGCTGGCAGCTGTGGCGCATGGCTGGCAACGTGGCCTTGGACGCGCTGCTGGGCGTGGTGCCGCTGGCGGGCGACCTGGTGGACGTGCTCTATCGTTCGAACAGCCGCAACCTCAGGATCATCCGCAAGCACCTGGACCGGCATCACCCGGGATCGGTGGTAATCGAAGGCTAGCCGGCGACCCCGCCGGACGCCTGAATCCGCGCCCAGGGCAAGGGCGAGGGCGGCGCCCGACGCTTCGATCCGCGCAGTTCCGCCATTTACGAGAAATTAACCTTTCATCTTCATTGGTCATATGGTTAATGAAGGACAATGACCGTTACCAAGCGGTTGCTGCCAGGACTTTCGGGGCAAAGGGGGATATCCCATGCGCGTACTGCTGATCGAGGACGAGCCGACCACGGCCCGAGCAATCGAACTGATGCTGACCAGTGAAGGCTTCAACGTCTACTCGACCGACCTCGGCGAAGAAGGCTTGGATCTCGGCAAGCTGTATGATTACGACATCATCCTGCTCGACCTAAACCTGCCGGACATGCACGGCTACGACGTGCTCAAGAAGCTCCGCGTCGCCAAGGTGCAGACCCCGGTGCTGATCCTTTCGGGCATCAGCGAAATGGATTCCAAGGTGCGCTCGTTCGGCTTCGGGGCCGACGATTACGTCACCAAGCCGTTCCACCGCGAGGAACTGGTCGCCCGCATCCATGCGGTTGTGCGCCGGTCAAAGGGCCATTCGCAGTCGGTCATCCGCACCGGCAAGCTGGCGGTCAATCTGGATGCCAAGACCGTCGAGGTCGATGGCGCCCGCGTGCATCTGACCGGCAAGGAATACGCGATGCTGGAACTGCTCTCGCTGCGCAAGGGCACCACCCTGACCAAGGAAATGTTCCTCAACCACCTCTACGGCGGGATGGACGAACCCGAACTCAAGATCATCGACGTGTTCATCTGCAAGCTGCGCAAGAAGCTGGCCCATGCCTGCGGCGGTGAAAACTACATCGAAACTGTCTGGGGCCGCGGCTATGTGCTGCGCGATCCGGGCGAAGAGGCGCAGGCCGCCTGACCCCCATTTCCCGTTTGTTGCGAGAACGGCCCGCCCTCAAGGCGGGCCGTTTGCGTTGGCGCGGCCGCCGGTTCAGTCGATCCGGTTGAAGTAGGTCGTTTCCAGCTTCGGCAGCGAAGTGCCGGCCCAGACGATGGTTTCCGTCATCGCCTTGCCATCCTTGGCCGCGGTGTAGACCCGCGTCGATACCGGGACGCCTGCCTTGCCCAGGGTCATCACGAGGGTGCCGGGGGCGGGCTGGCGCAGCGCGACCGTGTCGATGAAGCCCATGTTGCCGGTGATCGGCACGGGCACGCCGTCGAGCGCGGCGGTCGATTCGGCGCGGCTGGCAGTGCCATCCGACCCCACCATTTCCACCACGCTGGTCCATTTCCGGTCGGGCGAGACGCGGAACGAGATGGTAACCCGCTGCGGCCGCTCCTCGGCCGGGATGCGCTGGACATCCAGCGCCCAGCGTCCGGCCAGCGGCGCAGGCCCGGCCGCGGCGGCATGGACCGCCGCGGCGGGCGCGGGTTCCAGGGCCGGATCGGCGACCATCATGGCAAGGCCGGCACTGGCCAGAGAGAGTGTAACAAGCATGGCAATCGTTCCTTTCGACCTGATGCGCCCGGCAGGTGCGGGGCGCAGCGCTTCCTCGGTCGAGGAAACCGGCGCGGGAAGATCGATATTCCTGTCCCAGAATTTCTGGGCATCCAGCAGCCGCGCCAGTTCCCGGCTGCTGCCGATCCCGGTCTTGCGGCGCGCATCGCGCAGCCGTTCGTTGATCGAGCCCTCGGACCGGTTGAGGCTGGCGGCGATCGACTTGACCGTGTGTCCGGCAGCCAGCAGGCGCAGAACCTCCAGTTCCTTGTCATTCAGGGCTGCAAGCGCGCTGGTGGGATGATCCATGGCCGACATGCGCCGTGCTGACCACAAGCGCCTGGCAGCGTCCATCACAAATAATTTGGATCTGGTCAGCTGCCGCCTGGCCGGCTCCCGGGGGCACCTGATCTTGACCCCCGCCGGGCCTACTGCCAAACGCCCCGACCATGACCGCCCACAAATCCGGTGACCCGACCACGCTCAACCGCCTCTATGGCCGCTCGATGGGTAAGCCGCTGCGCAAGGGCCAGCAGGCGCTGGTCGATCACCTGCTGCCGCAGATCGCCGTGCCGGACGAAGGCGAAGTCACGGCCGAGCGGCTGTTCGGCCAGCCCTGCCCGCTGCATTTCGAGATCGGCTTTGGCGGGGGCGAGCATATGGCGGCGCGCGCCGACATGCTGCCCGATCATGGCTTCATCGGTGCGGAACCGTTCCTCAACGGCGTGGCCCAGGCGCTGACCCATGTCAGCGGCGATAATGGCGCGCACCCGCCGCTGGGCAACGTGCGGATCCACCACGGCGATGCGCTGGAAGTGCTGCGGCGCATCCCGGACGGGTCGCTCAGCTTCCTTTACCTGCTGCACCCCGATCCCTGGCCCAAGGCTCGCCACGCCAAGCGGCGGATGATGAACGACGGCCCGGTCAACCTGTTCGCGGCCAAGCTGCGTCCCGGCGGCGAATTCCGCTTCGGCACCGATCACGCGGTCTATGTCCGCCACGCGCTGATGGTGATGCGCCGCCACACCGACCAGTTCGAATGGTTGATCGACAAGCCCGGCGATTTCCAGAAGCGCCCCGGCGGCTGGCCGGAAACCCGCTATGAGCACAAGGCCCGCACCGTCTATGGGCACGAGGTCTGGTACTTCCGCTATCGCCGCAAATAGCGCTTTGGCGCGCGGATAGGACGGCTCGGCGCTAACGAACTTTTTCTTTGTGGCGCAGTCCCCATATAAACTCCACCAGTTCGGTTGACAAAACCACCTGGGGAGTCGCCTGCCATGGACCTGACGCTGCTGAGCATCGAAGCGTTGCTTCCCTTCATCCTGGTGGGGTTTGCCGCGCAGCTGGTCGATGGCGCGCTGGGCATGGCCTTTGGCGTGATTTCCAACACCCTGCTGGTTGCGGTGATGGGGGTGCCGCCCGCGCTCGCCTCGCAGCGGGTCCATGTGGTCGAATGCTTTACCACCGCCACCTCCGGGATCAGCCACCTGCTGCACGGCAACATCGACAAGCAGCTGTTCCTGCGGCTGCTGCTGCCGGGGGTAATCGGCGGGGTGCTGGGCGCCTATCTTTTGACCAGCCTTGACGCCAGCGTGGTCAAGCCGTTCGTGCTGCTCTACCTGACCGCCATCGGCCTCTATATCCTGGCGCGCGGGCTGTTCTATCCGCCCAAGCTGAAGGAAGCGCGGCTGATTGCGCCGCTCGGGCTGGTCGGCGGGTTCCTCGATGCGGCGGGCGGCGGCGGCTGGGGGGCGGTGGTAACGAGCAACCTGCTGATCCAGGGTGCCGATCCGCGCAAGGTTGTCGGCACGGTCAATGCGGTCGAATTCTTCCTGACGCTGACCGTTTCAGCCACCTTCATCTGGCACCTGGGCTTTGCCGACCTTGCCGGGGCCACGCTGGGCCTGTTGATCGGCGGGCTGCTGGCCGCGCCGATCGGGGCCTGGGCGGCCAAGCATTTTCCGCCCAAGCAGATGCTGATCCTGGTCGGGATCGTGCTGATCCTGACCAGCGGCTTCGGAGTGTGGAAAGCCTGGGGCTGAGCTTTAGGCCGCGATCTGCTCGGCAATCGCCAGCAGGCGGCGGGCCTGGTCAAGGTGGAGCAGCTCCACCATCTTGCCGTCCAGCTTGATCACGCCCTTGCCGGCATGTTCAGGCGCGGCAAAGGCGGCAACCACCCGCGCGGCCCAGTCCAGTTCCGCCGCGCTGGGTGAAAACACCGTGTTGCACGGTTCGATCTGGTCGGGATGGATCAGCGTTTTGCCATCGAAGCCGAACAGCAGGCCCTGCTCCGCCTCAGCCGTGAAGGCGGCCAGATCGCGAAATTCGTTGCACACCCCGTCCAGCACCACCAGCCCCTGCGCCCGCGCGGCAGCCACGGCCATGGTCAGCACCGGCTGGAACGGCACCCGTCCGGGCAGCAACTGGGCGCGCATTTCCTTGGCCAGGTCATTGGTGCCCAGCACGAAGCCTGCGAGCCGGCTGTCGGCGGCGCAGGCTGCCACATCGTGCAGGCGCGGCAGCACGGCGCAGGTCTCGATCATCACCCACAGCCGGGTCTGCGCCGGCGCATCGGCCAGTGCGGCATCGTAGGCGCGGATATCGGCCACGCCGTCGATCTTGGGCACCAGCACCGCATCCGGCCCGGCCGCGGCAATCGCGGCCAGGTCTTCGGTGCCCCAGGGGGTGTTCAGGCCATTGGCCCGCACTACCACCTCGCGCCGGCCGAACCCGCCTTCGCCCACCGCCGCCACTGCCATCGCGCGGGCCTCGACCTTGCCATCGGGCGCGACCGAATCCTCAAGATCGAGGATGACGGTATCGACCGGCAGGGTCCGCACCTTGGCCAGGGCCTTGGCGTTCGACGTCGGCAGGTAGAGCGCGCTGCGGCGCGGCCGGGCAGGGGCAGCGGTCATCGCGCTTACCCCGCGATGCCGGCGGCGGCCAGAACGGCGAGGGTCAGCACGTCGGGCGCGATCGCGGTCATCGGGATGATCTGGACGGGCTTTTCCATGCCGATCAGCATCGGCCCGATCGTGGCGTTGCCCGCCAGCTCGCGCAGCAGTTTGGCCGAGATGTTGGCCGATTGCAGCCCCGGCATGACCAGCACGTTGGCCGGAGCCGACAGGCGGCTGAACGGGTAGTTTTTCATCACCGTCGGGTTGAGCGCGGCGTCGGGGGCCATCTCGCCCTCGTATTCGAAGCCGGGGTTTTCAGCATCGAGGATCGCCACCGCTTCACGGATCCCTTCCAGCCAGCGGCCAGGCGGGTTGCCGAAGGTCGAATAGGACAGGAAGGCAACGCGCGGTTCATGCCCCAGACGGCGCGCCACTGCGGCGGTTTCCTTGGCGATCACCGCCAGGTCGGCGCTGCTCGGCCGTTCGTTGACCGTGGTGTCAGCCAGGAACACCGTATAGTTCTTGCCGATCATCAGGTGGATGCCGAAAGGCAGGCGGCCTTCCTGCGGGTCCAGCACCTGGCGCACTTCGCGCATGGTCTGCCCGAAGGTCCGGGTGATCCCGGTGACCATCGCATCGCCCACACCCAGCTTGAGCAGGGCCGAGGCGAACACGTTGCGATCCTGGTTGACCATGCGGCGCACGTCGCGTTCCAGGAAGCCGCGGCGCTGCAGGCGGGTATAGAGCATGTCGACCATTGCGGGCACGTGCTCGCTCACCGCCGAATTCTCGATCTGGTAGCTGTCGGGATTGCCGACACCCAGCTCGACCAGCTTCTCGCGCACGGCGTCGGTCCGGCCGACCAATACCGGCTCGCCATAGCCATAGTCGCGGTACTGGATCGCCGCGCGCAGCACGATCTCGTTCTCGGCCTCGGCAAAGATCACCCGCTTGGGGTTGGCCTTGACCGTTTCATAGACCTGCGTCAGCACCGAAGTCGTCGGGTTGAGCCGCGCCTTCAGGCTGGTGCGGTAGGCGTCGAAATCGGCAATCGGCTTCTGCGCCACGCCGGTATCCATCGCTGCCTTGGCCACGGCCGAGGAGACAACTTCCATCAGGCGCGGATCGAACGGGGCGGGAATGATGTATTCCGGCCCGAACTGGTGGTTCTTGCCATAGGCGGCGGCCACTTCGTCGGGCACCTGCTCGCGCGCCAGTTCGGCAATGGCATAGGCCGCGGCGATCTTCATCTCCTCGTTGATCGCGGTTGCCCGAACGTCCAGCGCCCCGCGGAAGATGAAGGGGAAGCCCAGCACGTTGTTGACCTGGTTGGGATAGTCCGACCGGCCGGTGGCGACGATCGCGTCAGGGCGCACCGCCTTGACATCTGGCGGGGTGATTTCCGGGTCAGGGTTGGCCATGGCGAAGATGATCGGCTGCGCGGCCATGTCCTTGACCATGTCCTGCGTCACCGCGCCGGCGGCCGACAGGCCCAGAAAGATGTCCGCGCCGACCAGCGCTTCCTTCAGCGTGCGCTTGTCGGTGTGGATCGCGTGCGCGCTCTTGAACTGGTCCACGCCTTCGCGCCCGACATAGATCACGCCCTTGGTATCGCAGACGGTGACGTTTTCGTGGCGCACGCCCATCGACTTGATCAGCGCGGTGCAGGCCAGCGCCGATGCGCCAGCGCCGTTGACCACCATCTTCACGTCCTTGAAATCACGCCCGGTCAGGAAGCAGGCGTTGACCAGGCCAGCGGCGGCGATGATCGCGGTGCCGTGCTGGTCATCGTGCATCACCGGAATCTTCATGCGTTCGCGCAGGGCCTGCTCGATCACGAAGCATTCCGGGGCCTTGATGTCTTCCAGGTTGATCCCGCCAAAGCTGGGTTCCATCAGCGCCACGGCTTCGATGAACTTTTCGGGATCCTCGGTCGCCAGTTCGATGTCGATCGAGTCGACGTCGGCAAAGCGCTTGAACAGCACGGCCTTGCCTTCCATCACCGGCTTCGATGCCAGCGCGCCAAGGTTGCCCATGCCCAGGATCGCGGTGCCGTTCGAAATCACCGCCACCAGGTTGCCGCGCGCGGTATAGTCATAGGCTGCGGCCGGATCGTCGGCGATGGCCTGCACCGGCACGGCCACGCCCGGCGAATAGGCCAGGCTCAGGTCGCGCTGGGTAGCCATCGGCTTCGACGCGATGATCTCGATTTTGCCGGGGCGGATGGTGCTGTGATAGAACAGCGCCTCGCGCTCGGTGAAGCGGACGTTGCTTTCGTTCTGCTGGGAAAGTTCTTCTGACACGTGCGATCTCCGGTTTCGGCCTTGCCCTAACGGATGCTGGGGCCACGCGATAGGGGAAAGCGTGGGGCGCAAGCGTTCCGAATCGTCGATACAGCCGCTAGGCCGGACGGCATGTCAGGCAGCAGCGCAAGTCCGATGATGGTCCAGTACCTCGCGCTCAAGGAGCAGGCGGGGGATTGCCTGCTGTTCTACCGCATGGGCGACTTCTTCGAACTGTTCTTTGACGATGCCCGGCTGGCCGCGCAGGTGCTGGACATCGCGCTGACCAGCCGGGGCGAGCACATGGGCCTGCCGATCCCGATGTGCGGCGTGCCGGTCCATTCGGCCGAAGGCTATCTTGCCCGCCTGATCAAGGCCGGTTGCCGCGTTGCCATCGCCGAACAGGTCGAAACGCCCGAGGAAGCCAGGCGGCGCGGCGGTTCCAAGGCGCTGGTCGCGCGCGACATCGTCCGTTTCGTCACCGCCGGTACCCTGACCGAGGAAGCCCTGCTTGAACCGCGCCGCGCCAATGTGCTGGCAGCCGTGTGCGAAGTGCGCGGGCAATGCGGGATTGCCGCCTGTGACATTTCGACCGGGCGGATGGAGCTGGAGGAATGCGCGCTCGACCGCCTGGGCGCCGCGCTGGCGCGGCTGGGTGCGAGCGAGCTGGTCGCGCCCGAGGGGTGGGATCTGGCCCCGCCCGCCGCCATGCCCCGCCCGGCGCGCGAGTTTGGCTCGGACCAGGGGGAAGCGCGGCTCAAGGCGGTGCACGGCGTTGCCACGTTGGACGGGTTCGGCATGTTCAGCCGGGCGATGTTGGCCGCGGCGGGTGGGCTGATCGCCTATCTTGATCATGTCGGACGCGGCAAGCTGCCGCTGCTGCTGCCCCCGGTGGCGCGCAGCGGCGACGCGCACCTCGCCATGGATGAGGCGACTCGCGCCAGCCTCGAAATCCTCGTCACCAGCCAGGGCAGCCGCAAGGGCAGCCTGGTCGATGCGGTCGATCGCTGTGTCACCGGTGCGGGCGCGCGGCTGCTGGCCGAAGACCTGTCCGCGCCGCTGACCGATCTGACACTGATCGAGGCGCGGCTGGAACTGGTGCAGTGGCTGCACGACGATCCGCTGCTGCGCGCGGACCTGCGCACCGTGCTGCGCGCGCTGCCCGACCTGGGCCGGGCGCTGGGCCGGGTGGTGGCTGGGCGCGGCAGCCCGCGCGACCTGGGACAGCTGCGGGATGGACTGACTGAAGCACGGCGGATCCACGACTTCCTGCTGCCGCGCACCGACCTGCCCGAACTGCTGCGTGCGCTGCTGCCCAGCCTGGCAGGGCATGGCGCGCTGTGCGATCATTTTGCCCGCGCATTGGTGCCCAGTCCGCCGACCGAGCGCGGGCAGGGCGGCTACATTGCCGAAGGCTATGACGCCGCGCTGGACGAGCTGCGCCGCATTTCGGGCGATGCCCGCCGCGCCATTGCCGCGCTGGAAACCAAATACCGCGACCAGACCGGGATCGCCGCGCTGAAGATCCGCCACAACGGCGTGCTGGGCTATTTCATCGAGGTGCCGGCCGGCCGCGCCGATGCGCTGATGGCGCCTGATAGCGGCTTCACCCACCGTCAGACCATGGCCGGGGCCGTGCGGTTCAATGCCGTTGCCCTGCATGAAGAGGCAAGCCGCATTGCCCAGGCCGGGGGTCATGCCCTGGCGGCCGAGGAAGCCCATTTCGAGCAGCTCGTGGCCGAGGCGATTGCCGCCCGTCATGCCATCGCCGCCACGGCTCAGGCTCTTGCCCGGATCGACGTGGCTGCCGGGCAAGCCGAACGCGCGGCTGAAGGCGGCTGGACCCGCCCTGCGATCAGCACAGGGCTGGCCCTGGAGATCGAACAGGGCCGCCACCCGGTGGTCGAAGCGGCGCTGGCGGCAAAGGGGGAACGGTTCGTCGCCAATGATTGCCGCCTCGCCAGCCACGACCGGCTGTGGCTGATCGGCGGGCCGAACATGGGCGGTAAAAGCACGTTCCTGCGCCAGAACGCGCTGATCGTGCTGCTGGCGCAGGCGGGCGGCTTCGTGCCTGCCGCGCGCGCGCGGATCGGGCTGGTCGATCGGCTGTTCAGCCGGGTCGGGGCCAGCGACAACCTGGCGCGCGGGCGCTCGACCTTCATGGTCGAAATGGTCGAGACTGCGGCGATCCTGGCCCAGGCGAGCGAACGCAGCTTCGTGATCCTGGATGAGGTCGGGCGCGGCACGTCCACCTACGACGGCCTCGCGCTGGCCTGGGCGGTGGTCGAGGCGGTGCACGGCGTCAACCGCAGCCGTTGCCTGTTCGCGACCCATTATCACGAACTCGCGCGGCTTGCCGACAGCTGCGAGGCGCTGTCGCTCCATCACGTCCGTGCGCGCGAGTGGAAGGGCGAACTGGTGCTGCTGCACGAAGTGGCTCAAGGGCCGGCTGACCGCTCCTATGGCCTGGCCGTGGCGAAGCTTGCTGGGGTGCCCGCCCCGGTCGTGGCGCGGGCCAAGGCCGTGCTCGACAAGCTGGAAAAGGGCCGCGCCGAAACCGGTGGCCTGGCGGCTGGGCTGGGTGATCTGCCGTTGTTCGCTGCCACCGCCGCCGCCGCCAGCGAGCCCGAAGTCGATGCGCTGCGCGCGCGCCTGGCCGAAGTGGATGTCGATGCGCTCAGCCCGCGCGATGCGCTTGAACTGGTCTATGCGCTCAAGCACCTGGCCGAATAGGCTTCCTTAAGCATTCCCGGCTATACGGGAACCATGTTCGGTTTCGGGCCCAAACTTGGCCAGGTCTTCGCCAACCGCTGGAAAGCGGTGACCTGGTCAATCGGCATCCTCGCCACGGCCTATTGCACGGTGCCGATGGCCGACCAGGCACGCGAGCACGAGCAGCAGAAGGCAGCCGTCGCCAAGGCTGCGCACAAATCGCCCTGGGCGAAGGACTCCAAGGACTGATTGGGCCCCACTTGTGTACCAGCTGATCTTCCGCAACTGGAAATTCGCCCTGCTCTGGGCCATTGGGCTGACGGCCAGCGCAGCGGCCTTTCTTGAGCGCGGCGGCGGGCATGAACAGCTGGAAGCGAGCGCGCGGCAGATTCGCGCCCAGCACGAGCAGACCGCCGCTGCGCCGGCCCCGCCCGTGCCGCAAGCCACAGAGCGGTTGGATCCGCTGCCCGAGGATGCCGTTAGCGACGAAGGCGATGGCCCGCCCGAGGCGGAAGCCGTGAATGACCAGGCCGAAGCTCCCGATGAGGCAAGCCCGGCTTATACCAACCTGCACTGATCCTGACCCATGAGGACGGATTCTGGCGGTTCTCGGCAAGGAGCGTCCGAAGTGGTGATGTGGTTCATCATTACGAGGACGCGACGCAGTCCGAGGGCCGCCGGAATCCGCCTGCGGTTGCCATTTCCCGCCCGCTGGACTTCGTCGCAGCCTTGCCACGATGCCCCGCATCGCGGCTTCGCCTGCTTTTTGCCAGCGAACGGGAAATGGCAATCCTCATGGGTCAGGATCAGTGCAGGTTGGTACTAGGCCGTCAGTTCGGCAATGCCGACTTCGACGCGGTCGATGATCGCGTCCTTCATCCAGCGTTCCTCTGCCCGCTGCCGGGCCGCCGCGCCAAAGGCCGCGCGCCGCGCGGGATCGGCGGCCAGCGCGGCGATTGCGGCGGCAAGCGCCGCGGCATCGCCCGGGGCAGTCAGTGTGCCGCAGCCATCGACCTCGTTGAACAGGCCCGTGCCGGGATCGGCGGTGGCGACCACGGGGCGGGCCGAGGCGAGCATGTTGGTCAGCTTGCTGGGCAGGACCAGATCGGCCGCGCCCGGGATCTGCGGCAGCAGGTGCAGGTCGGCCATGGTCAGCATCGCGCCCATTCGCTCGGCCGGTTGCAGGTCATGCAGCTGGATGTTGTCCAGCCCGGCGGCCAGCCGTTCCAGCTCGGCCCGGTTGGGCCCTTCGCCGCAGATCACGAAGCTGATGTCCTGCCGGTCCCGCAGCAGCCGGGCCGCCTCGACCAGGATTTCGATTCCCTGCTTGCGGGCGATATTGCCTGAATAGAGCGCCACGACCCGGTCGCCCAGGCCCCATTCGGCGCGGATCGCGCGGGCGCCATCGGGATCGGCGGCAAAGCGGGCGTCGGCCCAGTTGCGCACTTCGCGCACCCGCTCGGCCGCCACGCCCTTGTCGCGCAGCTTGGCGCACATCTGCGGGCTGATCGTAGTGACCCGGTCACCGCGCCGCAGCACCCAGCCTTCCAGCCAGCGCGCCAGCCGGGCGGGCAGGCCCTGCTCGCCCAGCAGGCCGGTGGCAAGCGCCGCTTCGACTTCGAAGTCCTGCACGTGAATCCACAGCCTGGCCCCGGCCAGCCGCGCCGCCAGCCAGCCAGTCATCACGCTGAGCAGCGCCGGGGCGATGACCATCACCACCTGCGGGCGCTGCGCCTTGCCCCGCAGCGCGGCGCGCAGGGCAATGGGCAGCGCGGTGAGGGCAAAGCTGGCGAGATGGAGGATGCGCTTGAGGCCGCCCGGCTGGGCCGGGACATAGTGCGGGCAGCGCGTGATCGCCACGCCCTGTTCCTCGCCATGCTGCCAGCCGCCACCGGCAAAGGCCGGATAGACCCGCCACTGCGGATAATACGGCTTGCCCGCGATGACCTGCACGCGGTGCCCGCGCTCGGCCAGGGCCTCGGCCAGCCCGGCGCTGTATGGACCGATCCCGACCGGCTCGGGCGCGTAGTTGAGCGTGAGCAGCAGGACGTTGGCAGGGGTCATCGATCAAGCCATTTGCTGAGCTGCGCCAGTTGCCGCGATTGGCGCCGCACGGCGGGATCGGACAGGTCGGACAGCGTCCGCGCCAGGCGGCTGCGGGCCCAGGCCAGATAGCCGCCATCGCTGGTGCTGTCGCGGTGGTGGACATGGCCCGCCCCGGTTGACACGCGGCGGGTGATGCGCGGCCACAAACCTTTGAGGCCGATGGTCAGCCCCGAGGCCGCCAGGCCCGCGCTGTAGCGGGTGTCGAGGTTCTGGAGCATCAGTTCCTCGGCCGTGGCCAGCAGGTCTTCCGGCGTGGCCGGAACCGGGGCGGCCGAAAGGTCCAGCGCGGGCGGGGCGCAATAACGGTCGACCAGATCGAGCACGAGCCGCGCGCCGCCGGCCCAGCCCGCCGCCTGGCCGCGGCTCCAGAATGCCGGCCAATCCAGCGTCTCGCGTCCCAGCAGGAAGGCGATGTCGGGCAGCAGCAAGGGCCCGCAATCAAGCCGGTGGCTGTAGATCGCATGGATCACCAGGTGCGCCAGCATGTCCTCGGGCGCGGGATACAGCAGGCCCTGCTCGTCGCGGCGGGCGCGGGCGAACAGCCCGGCATCGTCGGGCGGCGGGCTGTAGTATTCGAGCCGGCCTTCGGGGAACCAGGCATGCAGGTGCAGCTCGATCGCGGTGCCGCGCGGTGCGAACAGCGGCGGCGGGCTCTTGTCCACCTGCACCAGTTGGTCCAGCGGCAGGTCGGGTTCGGCTGCAGGGACATAACCCGCCCGGCACAGCAGATCCCAGCCTTCCAGAAAGCGGTCTTCGGGCAGCAACAGGTCGATGTCGCGCAACGGGCGCTGGGCTGCTTCCGGATAGGCATGCCAGGCCAGCCAGCCACCCTTGAGCACCAGCGCAGGGATGTTCGCGGCATCGAGCAGGCGCACCGTTTCGCGCAGTTCGACCCGCTGGACCATGGCCAGCATCGCCGAAGCGCGGTGCGCGGCCTGCCAGGTATCGCGCAGCGCTACGGGAATGCGGCTGTCGTCGCGGTGGCGCGCATGGAGCAGGGGGCGCAGGCGGTGCGTGGCGGCCATGGCGTCGATGGCGGCCCAGTCCGCCGCGTCGAGCCTGGCCAGATCGTCTACTCGCGCCGTGCCGACCAGCGCCAGCAGCGCACGGCAAAGCGCGGGACGATCCATCCGGCCTGTCGTCAGTTGCTGCGCTTGGGAACCTGGAAGGTCCCCGAAACGCGGCCGGTCCCGCCGGGGGCGCCGCGGCCGTCGATGCTGGACAGGCCGCTCTTGAGGTCGATCACCAGCCGCCCGCCGTTCAGCGTGTCGCTGCCCCGGCGCAGGCCGATCCCGCCAGCCAAGGTGATGATCCGCTGGTTGAAGTCATAGATCGCCACGTCGCCGCGCGCGCTTTCGTTGCCGCGCGTCACCAGCACCCCGCCGGTCGCGTCGATCCGTTGGATCTTGAGCGAGCCTTCGTCGGTATAGGCCACCGTGGTGCGTTCGGCGCGCAGCCGCAGGTCGCCCTGCTGGATATCGACATTGCCCGAGAGGACCACGCGGTTCGCCTTGTCCTGCAACTCGATCCGGTCGGCGGCATAGCTGACCGGGGCGTCGCTGTTGTGCCCGCCAATCGCCTGGGCGCCGCCCTGGCTGACTGCCAGCAGGCCCATGGCGCCAATCGCGAAACCGCCCAGCAGCGAACGGAAGGCAAGGGATTTGATTGAGCGTTCGGCCATCACGGCATCCTGAGCTTGCCGGGCTGCATCAGCAGCCGCGCGTGTCCATCGAGCGTCACCGTGCGCTCGCCAAGATTGGCAATTATCCGGTCGGCGCTGAAAGTGCCAGCCGGAATGGCCCCGGTCACCCCGCCCCCGCCGGTCGCGATTCGGGCCTTGAGGTCGATCGCGACGTTCTGGGTGGTCATGCGGTAGCCGTCGGCGGCGGTGAACGTCACCGGGCCCTGCACGGTGACCAGTTCCTTGCTGTAGTCATAGATGCCGCCGGCTGCGGCGAGCTGGGCCGGGCCATCGGCCAGCTTGATCCGCGCGACCAGGTTCTGCATCCTGACTACTGGATCGGCTGCGCTGACCTGCACCGCGTTGCCGGCGGTCACGGTAAAGGGCCGCCCCTCACTGTCTTCGCCGCGGTACATGGCATCGGCCACGCGCAGGCGTTCGCTCACCGCCGCAACCTTGTTGCGATCGAGCAGGAAGCTGATTTCGCCGCGCGGGAACAGCGGGCCAACGATCATCAGCGCGGCGATCACCCCCACCGCGCCGGGCAGCCAGCGCGCCAGGAAGCGCACCGTGCGGTCATGCGAACCGCCGGGCGCTGCCCAGTGGCGGCGCTGGTCCCGAATCTGATCGGCGGCTTCGGTCATGCGCGCGGCGGTTTCAGCCCCGGGCCTCAGGCCTCGTGGCTGAAAATGTCCTTGTCCGGCCAGCCGATCAGATCGAGCCGGGCGCGGTGTGGGAGGAAATCGAAGCAGGCCTGGGCCACTTCCATGCGCCCTTCGCGCTGCAGCCGCTGGATCAGGATGGTCTGCATCGCGTGAAGATAGCGCACGTCGGAGGCGGCATACTCGCGCTGCGCCTCGGACAGTTCGGCTCCGCCCCAGTCGCTCGACTGCTGCTGCTTGGACAGTTCCTTGCCGAGCAATTCGCGCACCAGGTCCTTGAGGCCGTGGCGGTCGGTATAGGTGCGCACCAGCTTGCTGGCGATCTTGGTGCAGAACACCGGCGCGGCGACCACGCCCATGTAATGCTCGATCGCGGCCAGATCGAACCGCGCGAAGTGGTAGAGCTTGACCCGCGCCGGGTCAGCCAGCACCGCCTTGAGGTTGGGCGCGGCGTAATCCGAGCCCGGGTTGAACCGGACCAGGTGTTCATCGCCGCCGCCATCGGACAACTGGACCAGGCACAGCCGGTCGCGCGGGGTGATCAACCCCATGGTTTCGGTATCGACGGCGATCGGGCCCGGGGCAAGCACGCCTTCGGGGAGATCTTCTTCGTGGAGATAGACTGCCATATGCCAAGGTGCTTAGGCTGATCCGCGGCGCTAGGAAAGAGCGCAATCGAGGGAGTCTTCACCCGTGTCCGGCAATGATGCAGTTCCCCCCAGCTGGCGCGAGGCGCTCGATCCCGTGCTGGCCACGCCCGAGGCGCGGCGGCTGGGCGGGTTCCTCAAGGCCGAGGAAGCGTCCGGGAAGGCGATCTATCCGCCGCGCGGCGTGCGCCTTGCGGCGCTCGACCTGACCCCGCTCGATGCGGTCAAGGTGGTGATTCTGGGGCAAGATCCCTATCACGGACCGGGGCAGGCGCATGGCCTCAGCTTTTCCGTCCAGCCGGGGGTGCGGGTGCCGCCCAGCCTGGTTAACATCTACAAGGAACTGCATGCCGACCTGGGCCTGCCGATCCCCGGGCACGGCAACCTGACCCGCTGGGCGGAGCAGGGCGTGCTGCTGCTCAACAATTCGCTGACGGTCGAGGATGGCAAGCCCGCCTCGCACCAGGGCAAGGGCTGGGAAGCGATCACCGACGCGGTGGTCGCCGCCGTCGCCGCCAAGGCGGACCCTTGTGTGTTCCTGCTATGGGGCAGCCACGCCCGCAAGAAGGCCCGGAACGTGCCCGGCCTGGGGCCCGGCAGCCACCACCTCGTGCTGACCGCGCCGCATCCCAGCCCGCTGTCGGCCCATACCGGCTGGTTCGGTTGCCGCCACTTCAGCCAGGCCAACGCCTTCCTCGAAAGCCACGGGCGCGGCGCGGTGGATTGGCGGGTGGACTAGAGCCGAGCGAGGATGGCTTCGCCTAGCCGCTCGCCCAGCTGCGGGCCCTGGCGCGGATAAAGGTAGGGTTCGATCAGCTCCGCCTCGATCAGCGCCATCCGGCCATCAAGCCCGCGCACCATGTCGATCCGGGCGTAGAGCGGGGGCGCTTCGAACGGCAGCATGGCGATTACCGCTTCGGCCTGGGCCAGGTCGTCGGCATCGGGCGTCACGGCATGTTCGGTCCCGCCATAGAGCGACTGGATGCGGTAATCGCCCGGCACCGCGCGCTTCCACAGCGCGTGGCTGAACATGCCGGCGATGAAGATCAGGCTCAGTTCCCCTTCCTGCTGGATCGCGGGCAAGAACGGCTGGACCATCGCCGCATGGCCCATGCGCCAGCCTGCCAGCGCCGGATCGCCGCGCACGAAATTGAACTGCCCGACCGCGCCCGCGCCAACGCGGCGCTTCACCACGACGCGGTCGCAGCCGAAATGGTCGAACGCGGCATGGATGTCGGCCTCTGCCGGATCGTCCGGCCACAGCGTCGGGATCGAGGGTGCACCGCGCTTGGCCAATTCGGCCAGATAGCCCTTGTCCGCGTTCCAGCGCACCACCTCCGGCGGATTGCAGACATGCACTCCGGCAGCTGCCAGGTCTTCCAGCCGGGTCAGGAACTCTGCCGGATGGTCGGTATAGTCCCAGACCGTGCCGAGCACGGCCAGCTGGCACTTGGCCAATTTTTCCAGCGGCGCACGCCAGTCCAGTTCCAGCACTTCGGCGCGGCCAGCCAGCCCATCACGCAGCGCACCGACTTGCAGGTCATGCTCAAACGCGTCGGGCCGGCGGGTCGGCGATCCGGGCAGGGTGGCGGGGCAGGCGAGAAAGGCGATCCGGGGTGGCATGGCTGCGCGGTAGCGCGGATGGGGCGCCGGGGCAAATCAGCCGGACCGAACGCAAACAAGGCGCCTTCCGTGGGGAAGACGCCCTGCCTTGTCTGTCTGGCGACGATGGTTCAGCGCGGCAGTTCGCTCACGCCCATCAGCGCTTCGTCCACCGCGCGGGCGCACTGGCGGCCTTCGCGGATCGCCCAGACGACCAGCGACTGGCCTCGGCGCATGTCCCCGCAGGCCCAGATCTTGGGATCGCTGGTCTGGTAGTTGATCACGTTGGCGGCCACGTTGCCGCGCGGGTCGAGCGCGACGCCGGCCTGGTCCAGCAGGCCCTGCTTGCGCGGACCGAGGAAGCCCATGGCGAGGAAGATCAGGTCCGCCTTCAGCGTGAATTCGCTGCCGGGGATTTCCTGCATCTTGCCGTTCACCCATTCGACGCGGACGCAGTCCAGCCCGGTGACCTGGCTGCCTTCGCCAACCACCCGCTTGGTCAGGATCGCCCAGTCGCGCTCGCAGCCTTCTTCGTGGCTGGTGCTGGTGCGCAGCTTCATGGGCCAGTTCGGCCAGGTCAGCGCCTTGTCTTCCTTTTCCGGCGGCTTGGGCATGATTTCGATCTGGGTGACCGAAGCCGCGCCCTGGCGGATCGAGGTCCCGACGCAGTCCGAGCCGGTATCGCCGCCGCCGATCACGACCACGTGCTTGCCCGTGGCGAGCAACGAGCCGCGCGGCGCGGCGCGCAGTTCCTCGTCGCCAGCATTGCGCTTGTTCTGCTGGGTCAGGAATTCCATCGCGAAGCGCACGCCCGGCAGCTCGAAACCGGGGATGTCGAGCGGACGGGGATCTTCCGCGCCGCCCGACAGGACGATCGCGTCGAAGTTTTCCTTCAGCGATTTAACCGAAATAGTAACGCCAACTTCGGTCGAGGTGCGGAACTGGACGCCTTCGGCTTCCATCTGCACGATCCGGCGGTTGATCAGGTGCTTTTCCAGCTTGAAGTCGGGAATGCCGTAGCGCAGCAGCCCGCCCACCCGGTCGTTCTTTTCGAACAGCGTCACCGAATGCCCGGCGCGCGCCAGTTGCTGGGCGGCGGCCATGCCGGCCGGACCAGAGCCGACCACCGCAACCGACTTGCCGGTGCGCTTGGCGGGGATCTGCGGGACGATCCAGCCTTCCTGCCAGCCCTTGTCGACGATCGCGCATTCGATGCTCTTGATCGTAACCGGCTGGTCCACGATGTTCAGCGTGCAGCTCGCCTCGCACGGGGCGGGGCAGATGCGGCCGGTAAATTCGGGGAAGTTGTTGGTGGAGTGCAGCACTTCCAGCGCGCCCTGCCAGTTCCCTTCATAGGTCAGGTGGTTCCAGTCCGGGATGATGTTGTTCACCGGACAGCCGTTGTGACAATAGGGGATGCCGCAGTTCATGCAGCGGCTGGCCTGCGCCTTGAGCTCGCCTTCCTGATGCGGGATGACGAACTCGTTGTAGTGCTTCACCCGCTCCTGTGCGTCAGCATAGGTGCGGTCCTTGCGGTCAAGCTCGAGAAAGCCGGTTTCCTTGCCCATGGTATCGTAACCCTATCTTATTCCGCGGCAACCGAAGCGGCAGCCTGCCGCTCGGCCTCGAGTTGCTTCAGCGCCTTCGCATAGTCGCGCGGCATCACCTTGACGAACTTCGTCACCGCCGTGTCGAAGTCGTCCAGCAGGGCGCGGGCGCGCTTGCTGCCGGTGTAGAGGTGATGGCGTTCGAGCAGCACGCGGATGCGGTCGGCATCGTGGCGCAGCACATCGCCCATGCCGGCATCGCTGACACCTTGGGTGCGCTGCTGCGGACGGCCCGCGCCGTCTTCCTCGTCGCGCGTATTGGCAACGGGCAGCAGGTCGACCTGGGCCTGGTTGCACAGCTGGGCGAAGTTCCCGGCCTCGTCATAGACATAGGCGACGCCGCCCGACATGCCCGCGGCAAAGTTGCGCCCGGTCTTGCCCAGCACCATCACCACGCCGCCGGTCATGTATTCGCAGCCGTGGTCCCCGGTGCCTTCGACCACCGCGACCGCGCCCGAATTGCGCACCGCAAAGCGTTCACCGGCCACACCGTTGAAGAAGGCTTCACCGGCGATCGCGCCATAGAGCACGGTGTTGCCGACGATGATGTTCTCGGTCGGCTCGCGGTCGACGTGGGCGGGCTGGCGCACCACCACGCGGCCGCCCGACAGGCCCTTGCCGACATAGTCGTTGGCATCGCCGGTCAGTTCCAGGCTGACGCCGTGGGCCAGCCAGGCGCCAAAGCTCTGCCCGGCAACCCCGGTCAGGCGGATCGTGATGGTGTTGTCCGGGAGCCCGGCATGGCCATAGCGCCGCGCCACTTCGCCCGACAGCATCGCACCGACGGTGCGGTTGACGTTGATCACCTTGCGTTCGATCACCACCGGGCTCTGCTTGTCCAGCGCGTCGGCGGCAGCGGCAATCAGCTCGTTGTCGAGCGCCTTGTCGAGACCGTGGTCCTGGGTGCCAGACCAGCCGAGCGACGGGCTGTCGCCCAGCGGGGCCTGGTAGAGGATCCGGCTGAGATCGATGCCGCGGGCCTTCCAGTGATGGATCGCCTGCTTCATGTCGAGCCGGTCGACCCGGCCGACCATTTCGGCAACCGTGCGGAAGCCCATTTCAGCCATGATCGCGCGAAGTTCTTCGGCGACGAAGAAGAAGTAGTTGATCACGTGTTCGGGCTGGCCGGTGAAGCGCGCCCGCAGCACCGGGTCCTGGGTGGCAACGCCAACCGGGCAGGTGTTGAGGTGGCACTTGCGCATCATGATGCAGCCGGCCGCGATCAGCGGCGCGGTGGCAAAGCCGAACTCGTCGGCGCCGAGCAGCGCGGCAACCGCCACGTCGCGCCCGGTGCGCAGGCCGCCGTCGGCCTGCACGCAGATGCGGCTGCGCAGGTTGTTGAGGATCAGCGTCTGCTGGGTTTCGGCGAGGCCGATTTCCCACGGGCTGCCGGCGTGGGTCAGCGAGGTCAGCGGCGAAGCGCCGGTCCCGCCTTCGTAGCCGGAAATCGTCACGTGGTCCGCGCGCGCCTTGGAAACGCCCGCGGCAACCGTGCCGACGCCCACTTCGGACACCAGCTTGACCGAGATCCGTGCGCCGTTGTTCACGTTCTTGAGATCGTGGATCAGCTGCGCGAGGTCTTCGATCGAATAGATGTCGTGGTGCGGCGGCGGGCTGATCAGGCCCACGCCGGGGGTTGAATGGCGGGTCGCGCCAATGGTCTTGTCAACCTTGTCGCCGGGCAGCTGGCCACCTTCGCCGGGCTTGGCGCCCTGGGCCATCTTGATCTGCACGTCGTCGGCATTGACGAGGTATTCGGTGGTCACCCCGAAGCGGCCCGAAGCGACCTGCTTGATCGCCGAGCGCAGGTTGCGGCCATCGGGCATCGGCTTGAAGCGGCGCGGATCCTCGCCGCCTTCGCCGGTGTTCGACTTGCCGCCGATCTGGTTCATCGCGGCTGCCAGCGTGGTGTGCGCTTCCCAGCTGATCGAGCCATAGCTCATGGCGCCGGTGGCGAAGCGCTTGACGATTTCGCTGGCCGGTTCGACTTCGCTGATGTCGAGCGGGCGTTCCGCCTTCTTCAGCTCCATCAGCCCGCGGATGGTCAGCATCCGGCTGGACTGATCGTTGATGGTCTGGGCGAATTCCTTGTACTTTTCAGGCACGTTGCCGCGCACGGCATGCTGCAGGGCTGCGATATTTTCCGCCGTCCAGGCATGCTGTTCGCCGCGCAGGCGCAGGCCGTACATCCCGCCCACGTCCAGCATGTGCGCATAGATCGGGTTGTCGCCATAGGCGGCAGCGTGGCGGCGCACGGTTTCCTCGGCCACTTCGGCCAGGCCCACGCCCTCGATCGTGGTCGCGGTGCCGGTGAAGTACTGGTCGATGAACTTGCTCGACAGGCCGACCGCGTCGAAGATCTGCGCGCCGCAGTACGACTGGTAGGTGCTGATGCCCATCTTGGACATCACCTTGAGGATGCCCTTGCCGACCGCCTTGATGTAGTTCTTCTGAACTTCGTAGGCGCTGAGCGGCAGTTCCTTCTTCACGCGGATGTCTTCCAGCGTTTCGAAGGCGACATAGGGGTTGATCGCTTCGGCGCCGTAACCCGCCAGCACGCAGAAGTGGTGCACTTCGCGCGCTTCGCCGGTTTCGACGACCAGCCCGGTCTGCATCCGCAGGCCCTGGCGGACCAGGTGGTGGTGGACCGCGGCGGTCGCCAGCAGGGCGGGCATCGGGATGCGGTCCGGCCCCTGCGCGCGGTCGGACAGGATCAGGATGTTCTTGTCCTGCAGCACCGCTTCGGTCGCGGCCCAGCACATTTCCTTGATCGCCATTTCAAGGCCGGCGGCCCCGGTCTTGGCGTCCCAGGTGATGTCGATCGTCTCGGTGCGGAAAGCGCCGTCCAGCGCGGCTTCGACCGAGCGGATCTTGGCCACTTCCTCGTTGGTCAGGATCGGCTGGTCGACTTCAAGCCGCTTGTGCGTCCCGGCATCGCGGCCCAGCAGGTTGGGGCGCGGGCCGATCATGCTGACCAGGCTCATCACCAGTTCCTCGCGGATCGGGTCGATCGGCGGGTTGGTGACCTGGGCGAAGTTCTGCTTGAAGTAATCGTAAAGCAGGCGGCTGCGGTCCGACAGCACCGCGATCGGGGTGTCGGTGCCCATCGACCCGATCGGATCGTCGCCATTGCGGCCCATCGGCTCAAGGAACTTGGCGATGTCTTCCTGGGTATAGCCGAAGGCCTGCTGGCGATCGAGCAGGCTGGTGGTTTCCACCGCCAGCTGCGCCAGTTCCGGCTCGACCACTTCGAGGTCCTTGAGCTTGTACTGCGCGCTTTCCAGCCAGGCTTCGTAGGGTTCCTCGGCCGAAAGCTGGGCCTTCAGCTCCTCGTCCTCGATGATGCGGCCCTGATCGAAATCGATCAGCAGCATCTTGCCGGGCTGAAGGCGCCACTTGCGCTTGATGTTGTCTTCCTTGATCGGCAGCACGCCGCTTTCGGAAGCCATCACCACCAGGTCATCGTCGGTAACGATGAAGCGGGCGGGGCGCAGGCCGTTGCGGTCCAGCGTCGCGCCGATCTGGCGGCCGTCGGTGAAGGCCACGGCGGCGGGGCCGTCCCACGGTTCCATCAGCGCGGCATGGTATTCGTAGAACGCGCGGCGCTTGGCATCCATCAGCGGGTTGCCGGCCCAGGCTTCCGGAATCAGCATCATCACCGCGTGAGCGAGGCTGAAGCCCCCTGCGAGCAGCAGTTCGAGCGCGTTGTCGAGGCAGGCGGTGTCCGACTGCCCGTGCGGGATCAGCGGCCACATCTTGTCAAGGTCGGCGCCCAGCAACTCGCTTTCCATGGTGCGGCGGCGGGCGTTCATCCAGTTGACGTTGCCGCGCACCGTATTGATTTCGCCGTTGTGGGCGATGAAGCGGTACGGGTGCGCCAGCTTCCAGCTGGGGAAGGTGTTGGTCGAGAAGCGCTGGTGAACCAGGCCCAGCGCCGAAACGCAGTCCGGATCGCGCAGGTCATCATAGAAGCTGCCGACCTGGGTCGCCAGCAGCAGCCCCTTGTAGACCACGGTGCGGCTCGAGAAGCTCGGCATGTAGAGCTCGGTCAGGCCGGGCAGGCCGTGCTTTTCGGCCAGGGCCGCCAGCGGGTTCTGGGTCTGCTTGCGGATCGCGAGGATCTTGCGTTCGAACGCGTCCTGGTCGGCGCAGTTCTCGCCGCGCGCGACGAAGCACTGGCGGATCACTGGCATCGATTCGAGCACCGCCTTGCCCAGGCCCTCGGTGGTCACCGGCACGTCGCGCCAGCCGATCAGCCGCTGGCCTTCCTTGGCCACGAACTTTTCAAAGGTGCCGATCACGAATTCGCGCGCCTGCTCGTCCTGCGGCAGGAAGCACATGGCCACGGCATAGTCGCCCGGCTGCGGCAGCTTGAGGCCTTCCTGGTCGGCCCACTTGCGGAACAGCGCGTCGGGCAGCTGGATCAGGATGCCCGCACCGTCGCCCAGCAGCGGATCCGCGCCAACCGCGCCGCGATGGTCGATGTTTTTCAGAATCTCCAGTGCCTGGCTAATGATCGCATGGCTTTTCGCGCCCTTGATGTGGGCGACAAAGCCCACGCCGCACGCGTCATGCTCATTGCTCGGATCATAAAGGCCCTGGGGCGCCGGAAAACCCATCGATTAACCATCCTGTCTGTGCCGCCGGACATCTTGATTCGCCGCGCAAAAGCGCGTGAATCGCTGATTTCCAGCAATTAAGCGCAATCAGCCCTGCCGCAAAAAGCAGCGAAAGTTGCGCCAAGCTCCCCCATGACGACACGATGCTGTTTTTGCAACTGCGAAAAGACCAAGAACCGCTCGGGCTGGCCCAAGCGGTTCATTGAATAGGTCTTCAGGGTAGGGAATTGGCCCCATCCAGTCCAGTCCGGCCCGGCCGGACCGGGTCAGGCGGCGCCGCTCATCCGTTGCAGGTTGGCCAGCGCCGCGCGCAGGGCCTGGTCGGCTTCGGACGGGTCGGTTACCGGCATGCTGCTGGCAGCGGCAATGGTTCCGCCCTGGCCCGCAGTGCTCGGCGCATCGAACTTGCGAAACGGCATGGCCTCGGCATGCGGAGCGGCAAAGGGCGCGGGCGCCGCGGCCGGGGCGCCGAACTGGGCCTGGCCGGGAAAGATCACCACGGGTTCCACCTCGGCGCTGTCGGCTTCGGGTTCCTCGATCCGCACGAACTGCGAGCGTGCGGCCAGCGGCTGGCCGATGTCGAGCAGCGAGGCATAGCCTTCCTCCTCGGCTGCATCGGACGCGCTATCGACTTCGCTGTCGGCGCCGGTCGGTTCGACCACGGCTTCTGCTTCGGCCTCGGCGACCGGCGCAAAGGCTGCCTGCAGGGCTTGGAAGGCGTCGGGCAGCGGCTGATGCACCGGGGCGGCGGCCGGGGGAGCGGCGAATGCAGCGGGCTGTGCCGCCGCCTTGGCCGCAGGCGTGGCAATTGGCGCGACAGGCATGGCAATGTTGCGCGGGGGCAACAGGCTGGCCAGCATGTCGTCTCCATCGTCCATCACCGGATCGCCCAGATCGAGCGGACGCAGCGCCGCAGGCATGGCGAGCGGGGCGGGCGGCACGACTACGGCCGCATCGGGTGCGGCAAAGGCCGGGGCGGGGCTGAGCAGCCCGGCGCTATCGACAAAGGCAGCCGGGATGGGCGCCGGGTCGGCCGGCGGCGCATCCGCTGCGGACATGCTCGGCATGACCGCCGGTGCGGCGAGCGGCGCGTCCTGCGCCTCTGTGCCAGCTGTTGGGGCGCATTCGAGCGGCGCCGCGCTGCCGCTGCGCGCGGCACGGCGGCGCTGCATCGACTGCTGGAGGCGCGAGGCAAGGTCCGTCATCCCCAGTCCCGCGACCGGCGGCAGCGATGCGGGTGCCGAAGCGATCGGCGCGCATTCGGCAGGGGCCGCGCTGACCGGCGCTTCGGCGGCGGGCATGGGGTCGGCCGGCCCGGCAAACGGTGCGTCCGTGGCAGCGGCGAAGGAGGCCGGCATCGGCGCGAAGGCGGGCACAGCCAATGGCGCGGGTTCTTCCTCGGCCGGGGCGGCATTGTTGGCGAACGGCGCGAAGGGCTCGGGTTCGGCAAGGTCCAGCGGTGTGGGCGCGGCTGCTTCGCGGGCGGTGAACAGCGGTTCGGGCTGTTCAGTGTCGAACACCGAGGTCTTGAAGCCGGCGGCGCGGAGAAAGCTTTGATCGACGTGATCGTCTTCCACCGGCATGCCGAAGATCTGGCGCGGCGGCTGGGCCGGAGTGGCGGTTACATCGAGCAGCGCGGGGTTGACCGGAGCCGGCTGGAACACCTGGCGTTCGGGCACGCTCTGCCCAGCCGGGGCAGAGAACGGCGCAGCGCTGAAATCGAGCGGCGGCGGGGTCGGCGGGGCGAACGGCGCGGCGGCGGGGGGCGATCCGGCCTGCGCGAAGACGCCAAGATCGAGCGGCGCTTCCGGCGCGGACGCGGCGTGCGGCAGGTGCCGGGGCAGGTCCGGGGCGGGCAATTCCTCGTCGCTGGTGATCGGGGCATGGCTGGTCAGTTCGATCCCGCTGATATCCAGCACCTGCGGCGCGCCGCCCGGGAGCGGAGCCATCTCGTGCGGCACGAACTCGGCCTCTTCATGCTCGATCGCCAGCGCGGCTCGGCGGCGGCCTGCCAGCAGCCCGCCGGCTTCCTCGCCGAAGTCGATCTCGTCGTGCACGGACACCGGGTTCGGCGCAGCATAGCCCGCATAGTCGGCGCGATGATCGGACAGATCGGCTGCGCTGTCCTGGCTGCGCGCGCCGCGCTTGCGCTGGCGCACTTCCTGCTTGGGACGGGCAATGCGGCGCGCGATCAGCACGCCGATGGTCGCGCCAATGGCCGCCATGGCCAGGGCGATCAGCATCCGCGCGGTGATGCCCAGCGGCGGGGCCGCTGCTGGGACGATCAGGTCGATCCGGCTCTTCATCACCAGGCTTTCCAGCAGGGTGGGGCGAATCGCCAGGCTGCCCAAACCGAACAGTGCGCCGAACCAGAGTGCGACCACGGCCGGAAACAGCTGGTGGCTGGTGATCGGCTTGGCGGCCTGCGGCCTGCCCTTGGCTGCCTTGCGCTTGTGCTGCTTTGCCACGCTTGGAATACCCCGTCAGTTCAACACGTTTCTGCCGGTGGCCGGTGCCGCTCAGGCAGCGGCCACAACCGGGCAGTTCACCATCGGGGCTATCAGGCGATGGTAAACATCCTGATAACGATAAACATTCCGGGCCCAGTCATGACTGGTCCTGACGTGTTCCAGCCCGGCGGCGCGGCGCGCGTCCCAGGTGCCGGTTGCGGCCAGCAGGTCGGCCAGTGCCGCGGCACAGGCGGCGGGATCATCCGGCGGGAACAGCGTGCCGGTCAGGCCATCGGTGATCAGCTCGCGGTGGCCGCCGACGTCGCTGGCGGCAACCAGCTGGCGCTGCGCCATGGCTTCGAGCGGCTTGAGCGGGGTGACCAGGTCGGTCAGCCGGCTGTGCTTGCGCGGATAGGCCATGACATCGACCAGCGCGTAGTATTTCTCGACTTCGCTGTGCGGCACGCGCCCGACAAAGCGGATCGCGCCGCGTGCGGGGCTGGCTTCGGCCTGGGCCTTCAGCGCGGCTTCCATCGGCCCGCCGCCGACCAGCAGCAGCTTTGCATCGGGCACCCGCGCGGTCAGCAGCGGCATGGCGGCGATCAGGTCGTCCAGCCCTTCGTAGTCGTAGAAGCTGCCGATGAAGCCGATCACCGGGCCATCGCCCAGCCTCAACTTCTCAGCCAAGGCCGGATCGCGCTGGGCCGGTTCGCCGAACAGCGCCAGGTCCACCCCGTTGGGGCTGATCGTGATCTTGTGCGCGGGCACACCGCGCGCGACCAGATCCTGCTTCAGCCCCTGGCAGATCGTCACCACCGCATCGGCACCCTGGACCACGTGGCTTTCGAGCGCGCGGGTCAGGCGGTACTTGAGGCTCCCTTCGCTGCCCGTGCCGTTGGACACGGCGGCGTCTTCCCAGAAGGCGCGGATTTCATAGACCACCGGAATGCCCAGCCGCTTGCCCGCGATCAGCGCGGCCTTGCCGCACAGCGCCGGGCTGTGGGCGTGGAGCACATCGGGCCGCCAGTCCTGCGCAGTGCTGACGATGGCATCGGCCAGCAGCTGGATCTCGCGCCATTCGCGCCAGGCCGGCGGGCCGCTGGCCACGCCCCGTGTGCGGTAGAAGGTCAGCCCTTCGGCCTGTTCCACATCGGGGCCGTCCATGGTGTGGCGCAGCCCGGTGATACCGCGCACTTCCAGCCCCATGGCCGCCTGCGCAGTCAGGATCGCGCGGGTGCGAAAGGTATAGCCGCTGTGCAGCGGCACCGAATGGTCTAGGACGTGCAGAACCCTGGTCATGGGGGCTTTACCTAGACCGACAAGGCTTAACGCGGCGTCAACCCAGTCGGACTAAAGCCCCAGCGATGATCGATTACTTCGCCCTGGCCCTGACGCACGGCCTGCTGGCCCTGGCGGCCTGGCGGATCCTGCACCGCGACGACCTCGATCACGAGGATCCTGCCGCAGGGCAGGAGCAGCCCCCCGCTGCGCCGCAGCCGCCTGCTGCAGCGCGCCGCGGCCTCCAGGTGCGCCCGCGTGCTTGACCTGGCGATCACCTGCTTTGTCTTTGCCTTGCTGGCGCTGGGCCTGCGCCGCCCGTTCGTGTGGGTGCTGGCCTATCTCTATATCGATATCCTGACCCCGCAGCGCATTTCGTGGGGGCTGCTGGCCTCGCTGCCGATCTCGCTGATTGCCTTCCTGCTGGCGTTCGGCGGCTGGCTGATGATCGATTCCAAGACCGACAGCCGCTTTACCCTGCGCCAGGGGCTGATCGCGCTGCTGCTGGTCTATTGCGGGCTGACCACGCTGAGCGCCGACTATGCCGATTCGGCAGTCGAGAAATGGGCCTGGGTGTGGAAGGCGCTGTTCTTCGCGATCTTCCTGCCCTTGACCCTGCGCACCCGCCTGCGGATCGAGGCGGCGGCGCTGACCATTGTGCTGACCGTGGGGGCGATCGTGATCTGCGGCGGGATCAAGACGCTGGCGGGCGGCGGCGGCTATGGCACGCTGCGCCTGTTCGTGGCGGACAATGCCGGGATCTATGAAGGGTCCACCCTGTCGACCATCTCGATCGCGATCGTGCCGCTGATCTGGTGGCTGGCGCGGTTCGGCACGATCTTTCCGCGCGGGCGGCTGGTCACCCTGTTCGCGGCGGCGCTGACCTTTGCCGCGCTGCTGATCCCGATCGGCACGCAGACCCGCACCGGGCTGCTGTGCATTGCCCTGCTGGGCGTGCTGTCGCTACGCGCGGTCAAGCGCCGGTTCCTCTATCTGGCGATGGGCGGCGTGCTGGCGCTGGCGGCGATTCCGTTCCTGCCCGAAAGCTACACCAAGCGGATGAGCACGATCGAGAACCACCAGTCCGACCAGTCGGCCAGCACCCGCGTGGCGGTGTGGATGTGGACGCTCGACTATGTGAAGGACCATCCCTTCGGCGGCGGGTTCGATGCCTATCGCGGCAACCGCCTGCGCGTGCCGACCAGCAAGGCGGTGGGCACTGGCAACAACGTGACCATCCAGACCGAATACCACGAGGAAGTGGGCCGGGCCTATCATTCCGCCTATTTCGAGATGCTGGGCGAACAGGGCTATCCCGGTTTCCTGCTGTGGGCCTGGATCCAGCTGCTGGGGATCTGGCAGATGGAGCGCCTGCGCCGCCGCTGGATGAAGCGGGCCGCGCCGGGCCGGGAATGGATCGCCCCGCTGGCCAATGCGCTGCAACTGTCGCAGATGGTCTATTTCGTTGGCGCGCTGTTCGTCGGGATCGCGTTCCAGCCGGTGATGTTCATGCTGATCGGGCTGCAATGCGGGCTGTGGTCCTATGCGCGGCGGATCGACCAGCCGGCACGCCGCCCCTTGCGCGGGAGCGATGGCGCGCCGCTTTTGCGGGTGAAACCGGCATGACCGCGCCCCCGGCCGCCCGGGCCGCACCGCGCCACCTTGATGCGCTGACCGGCATTCGCGGGATCGCCGCCTGGGCGGTGGTGCTGTACCATATCCGCCTGTCGCTGGTGGACCTGCTGCCCCAAGCGGCCATTGCCGCGCTGGCCAAGGGCTATCTCGCGGTCGACCTGTTCTTCATCCTGTCGGGCTTCGTCATCTGGTACAATTACGCCGACCGCATCCGCCAGGGCGGCTGGGCCGAGGCCCGGCTGTTCCTGTGGCGGCGGCTGGCGCGGGTCTGGCCGCTGCACGGTGCGGTGCTGCTGGGCTTCGTCGGTCTGGTCGGCCTGCTGCTGGCCACGGGCCGGTCCGCGCCGGGCTATCCGCTGGCCGAACTGCCGCTGCATCTTGCCCTGGTCCAGAACTGGGGACTGACCGACGAGCTCACCTGGAACCACCCGGCCTGGTCGATCAGCACGGAACTGGCCGCCTACCTGCTGTTTCCCGCCGTGGTCATGGCGGCGCGGTGGGAACATTGGCCGCGCTGGGCGCTTTACGCACTGCTGCTGGGGCTGGCGGCGGCGGTCCACGGCATCTTCGCCGCCCACGGTTACCGAACGCTGGGCGAGGATATTCCGGGCCTGGGGCTGTGGCGCTGCCTGCCCGAATTCGCCATGGGCATGGTGCTGTGCATCCTGTGGCGGCGCTGGACGCAAAGCGGCGGCCGCGCGGTCCGCGCGCTGATCGCGGCGCTGTTCTGGACCACCATGTGCCTGGCCTGGCGGCTGCCCGAAACGGCGCTGGTGCCGGGGCTGTTCTTCCTGCTGCTGGCCGCGCTGGCGCTGGATGGCGGACCGCTCGCGCGGCTGCTCGGCGGGCGGGTGCTGACCTATCTGGGCGAGGTTTCCTATTCGACCTACCTCGCCCACTTTCTGCTGTTCATTGTCTGGAAGCTGGCCTTCGTCGATGCCTCGCTCCAGCTCGGCTGGCTGGGGCTGGCAGGCTATCTTGGTCTGGTCGCGGCGGCCTCGGTCACGCTGTATCATGGGCTGGAAAAGCCGGCGCAGCGCTGGCTCAATCGCCGCCCGCCGCTCTGGGCGCGGCCGGCCCCGGCACTTGCCGCCGAGTGATTCGCCCGCCCCGGCGCGCAGGGCGGCGCGCTTGCCGTAGCGGCAGCATTCCGCGCGTTGCGCCGCGCCTTCGCTTGGGCCATTAAGGGCCGACGAATTCCCGCGAAGGAGAGGCAATATGACCCCGCAAGACCTGCAGGCCAAGGTTGGCCAGAACATCGGCGTTTCGGACTGGTTCGAAGTCAGCCAGGAACGCATCAACAAGTTCGCCGAAGCGACCGGCGACTTCCAGTTCATCCACATCGACGAGGAAAAGGCCAAGCTGACCCCGTTCGGCGGGACCATCGCCCACGGCTTTCTGACCCTGTCGCTGATCCCGGTGCTGTCCTCGATGACCGAAGGCGCGCGGGTCACGAACGTGAAGATGGGCGTCAACTATGGCGGCAACAAGACCCGCTTCATCAGCCCGGTCCGCGCCGGCAAGCGCGTGCGCGCCCACGTCAAGCTGCTGGCGCTTGAAGAAAAGCGCCCCGGCCAGTGGCAGCAGGTCAACGAATACACCATCGAGATCGAGGGCGAGGAGAAGCCCGCACTGATCGCCGAATGGATCATGCAGTTCTTCGTTTGAACGCTTCCTCCCCAGGGACCGTTTGAACCCCAAGCATCAAGGAAATCCCCATGTCACGAGACGCAGTCATCGTTTCCGCCGCCCGCACGCCGATTGGCCGGGCCTATCGCGGCGCGTTCAATGCCACGCCGGGCGCCTCGCTCGGCGCGCTCAGCCTTCAGGAAGCGATCGCCCGCGCCGGCCTCGAAGGGGGCGAAGTGGACGACGTGGTGTGGGGCAGCGCGCTCCAGCAGGGTGCCCAGGGCGGCAACATCGGCCGCCAGGTCGCGCTCAAGGCCGGGCTGCCGGTAACCGTCTCGGCCATGTCGATGGACCGCCAGTGCTCGTCCGGCCTGATGAGCATCGCCACCGCGTCGAAGCAGGTGGTGATGGACCGGATGGACGTGGTTGCCGCCGGCGGCCAGGAATCGATCAGCCTGGTCCAGACCAAGGACATGCGCGTCCAGCCCGATCCCACGCTGATGGCGATGCACGGCGCGATCTACATGCCGATGCTGCAGACCGCCGAAATCGTCGGCAAGCGCTATGGCATCAGCCGCGAGGCTTGCGATGCCTACGCCCTGCAATCGCAGCAGCGCACCGCCGCCGCGCAGGCCGCGGGCAAGTTTGCCGATGAAATCGTCGCTTGCACCACGACCATGGCGGTGACCGACAAGGCCACCGGCGAAACCTCGATGAAGGAAGTGACCCTGGCCAAGGACGAGGGCAACCGTCCCGAAACCACGCTGGAAGGGCTCCAGTCGCTTGGCCCGGTGCTGCCCGATGGTATCGTCACCGCCGGCAACGCCAGCCAGCTGTCGGACGGTTCGGCCGCCGTGGTGGTGATGGAAGCCGCGCTGGCCGCGAAGAAGGGCCTGACGCCGCTCGGCCGTTATGTCGGCATGGCGGTCGCGGGGACCGAGCCTGACGAAATGGGCATCGGGCCGGTCTTCGCCGTGCCCAAGCTGCTCAGCCGGTTCGGCGTCCACATGGACGATGTCGGCGTGTGGGAACTGAACGAGGCCTTCGCGGTGCAGGTCCTGTACTGCCGCGACAAGCTGGGCATTCCCGATGACCGGCTGAACATCAACGGCGGCTCGATCTCGATCGGCCACCCCTATGGCATGACCGGGGCGCGCTGCACCATGCACGCGCTGCTGGAAGGCAAGCGGCGCGGGTCGAAGTACGTGGTCGTCACCATGTGCGTTGGCGGCGGCATGGGCGCTGCCGGCCTGTTCGAGGTGCTGTAACATGCGTCTGCCTGCGCCCCGGATCGCCCCGCTGACCGATGCGGAGCTTGGTCCGGAGGCGCAGGCGGCCTTGGCCTCGCTTCCCGCATTTGCCCAGGCCTACAACATCTTCCGCACCCAGGCGCACAAGCCGGCGGCGCTGAAGGCGTTCCTGGCCTGGGGCAATTACATCCTGTCGCCGGCCAATTCCCTGCCCGCGCGGACCCGCGAACTGGCGATCCTGCGGACAGGGTTCCTGTGCAAGGCGGGCTACGAATGGGCCCAGCACGTGCTGATCGGCCGGCAGGCCGGGCTGACCGGAGACGAGATCGCCGCGATCAAGCAGGGCGCGCAGGCCCCCGGCTGGAGCGCAATCGATGCCGCGATCCTGGCCGCCTGCGACGAACTGGTGCGCAGCCACTTCATCTCGGACAAGACCTGGGCGGCGCTGGCCCCGCTGGGCGATGAAGGGCGGATCGACCTGGTCTATACGGTCGGTCAGTATACCCAGGTGTCGATGCTGCTGAACAGCGCCGGGGTGCAACTGGATGCGGTGCTGACCGCCGATCCGGACCTGACCGCCTGATCCTTGCCAAGCCAGGCGTTTGCGGCCATCCTTGGCGCCATAACGGGGGCGCGGGGGAGCTGCTGGCATGGGCGGGCATCTCGGCATAATCGAAATTCTGGGGATCGCGGCGTCGGTCAGTCTGCTGTCGGGCTGGCGGCTATACCTGTGCGTGCTGGCCACCGGCCTGGCGATGCGATCGGGGCTGGTGCCGCTGCCGGCGCATCTGGCGGCCTTGCAGGTGCTGGCCAATCCGTGGGTGCTGGGCGCGGCGGGACTGGCGACGGCACTGGAATTCCTGGCCGACAAGGTGATGTGGCTCGATACGGTGTGGGATACGATCCACACCCTGATCCGGCCGCTGGGCGGGGCGCTGCTGGCCTTGGCCCTGGTCGATCCGGCCGATCCGGCGACCCAGGCCGTCGCCTTCATCCTGGGGGGTGGGGCCAGCCTGCTGGCCCACGGCGGCAAGGCCGGCGCGCGCGCCGTGGTCAATGCCAGCCCGGAACCGTTCAGCAATGTCGCGGTGTCCACGGCCGAGGACGTGGCGACCGGCGGGCTGCTGTACCTGGCCTATGCCTATCCGGTGCTGGCCGGAGGCATCGCGCTGATCGTGGCGCTGGCTACGGTGGTGCTGCTGGTCCTGGCCTGGCGGGTGCTTCGCCGGGTGTTCCTGCGCGTGCAGGCCGAGGCGGGCGCCTTGCCCGCCCCGTCGGGCAAGGGTTAGGCGACCACCTTCAGCGCCGGGCGGTCGTGCCGGGCAATCCATTCTTCCAGTACCGGGGCGATCTGCTCGCGCCACTTGCTGCCGTTGAAGATGCCGTAATGGCCGACTTCCGGGGCCAGGTGATACTTCTTCTTCGCCTCGGCCAGGCCGGTTGCCAGATGCAGGCTGGCCTTGGTCTGGCCGATGCCGGAAATGTCGTCGCGCTCACCCTCGACCGCGAGGATCGCGGTGTCGGTGATCTTGCCCAGGTCCACCACCTTGCCGCGGTGGACGAAAGTGCCGTTGGGCAGCGAATGCTTCTGGAACACTTCTTCGACCGTCTGGAGGTAGTAGGCGGCGTTAAGGTCGCAGATCGCGCGGTATTCGTCGTAGAACGCCTTGGTCGCGTCCGCGCTTTCGCCGTCGCCGTCCACCAGGTGCTTGAACATGTGGTAGTGGCTCAGCATGTGGTTGCCCAGGTTCATGCTCATGAACCCGGCAAGCTGCAGGAAGCCCGGATAGACCCGGCGGCCCGCGCCTGGATACTGCAGCGGCACGGTGGCGATCACCGTGTGGCGGAACCATTCGATCGGGCGCTGCATCGCCAGGTCGTTGACGCTGGTCGGCGCTTCGCGGGTGTCGATCGGCCCGCCCATCATGGTCAGCGATGCCGGGCGGCAGGGGTGCTTGTCGGCCGCCATGATCGCGGTCGCGGCAAAGGTCGGGACCGACGGCTGGCACACCGCCAGGGCATGAGCGCCGGGGCCGATATGCTCGAAGAATTCGATCACGTAGTCGATGTAGTCATCGAGGTCGAATTCGCCCGCGCTCAGCGGCACGTCGCGGGCATCGGCCCAGTCGGTGATGTAGACCTCGCAGCGTTCGATCATCCGGGCCACGGTGCCGCGCAGCAGGGTGGCGAAGTGGCCGCTCATCGGCGCGACGATCAGCAGGCGCGGCGGATTTTCAGGCAGGCCAGGGTGGGTGAAGCGCAGCAGGTTGCCAAACGGCTTGTGCATCACGATCGCTTCGGTCACCGGGAAGGTCCGGCCATCCACTTCGACCGTCTCGATGTCGAACTGCGGCTTGCCGCGCGGCGCTGCTGCATGTGCGAACACGTCCAGCGCCGAAGAAACCACCGGGGCCAGCCCCGTATAGCCGAACGGCATGGCCGGGTTGTTCAGCATCTCGACCGTCACCGATGCCCAGGTGCTGGCGGCGTTGAGCCACGAGCGCTGCAATTCGTAAGCGGTGTAAAGCAAGACAGGACCCTCCTGCGATCCGGCCCCCGCCGGACGGAAGCAGGCACCGTGCCGCCATTCGGTGCATTGTGCAATGCAATATTTGCTGCCGCACCGCACAATGGCATGCATTTGTCCCTTACGGCGCCGTGTTGCTGTGCTAGGGCGCTGCGCCATGGAATCCGAAACCACGCCGGTGTCCGCGCCGCCGCAGCCTGAATCGCCCGCCAGTTCCGAGTCGCCGCCCGCGCGCAGCCTTGGGCCTTTGCGGATGATCTGGCGCGAAACCGCGAAGTATCCCAAGCAGGTGGCCATCGCCTTTGCCGCGCTGTGCACCACTTCGGCGGCAACGATTTCGATCCCCGACCGGTTCCGCTCGATCGTCGACACGGCCTTCGGGGCCAAGGCCACGCCGGAATCGATCGACACGGTGTTCCATTACCTGCTGATGATCGTGCTGGTGCTGGGGATAGCCACCGCGATCCGGTTCTACTTCGTCAGCTGGCTGGGGGAACGGGTGGTGGGCGACCTGCGCTACAAGGTGCAATCGAACCTCCTGCGTCTGCCGCCCAGCTTCTTCGAGGAGAACAGCCCCAAGGAAATCTCCTCGCGGATGACCTCGGACACGGCGATCATCGAACAGGTGGTCGGCACCACGGTTTCGGTTGCCCTGCGCAACATGCTGACCGCGATCATCGGGGTGGGTTACCTGTTCTACCTCGCCCCCAAGCTGACCGCCGGGCTGATCCTGGGCATTCCGCTGGTGGTGGTGCCGATCGCCTGGTTCGGACGGCGGCTGCGCAATATCTCGCGCACCAGCCAGGACCGCGTGGCCGACATCGGCGCGCGCACCGCCGAAGTGCTGGGCGCGATGCGCGTGGTCCAGGCCTTCAACCAGGAACAGCACGAACGCGAAGTGTTCGGCGAGGTGGTCGAGCAGACCTTCGCCACCGCCAAGCGCCGCATTCGCACCCGCGCGATCATGACCAGCGTGGTCATCATCCTGGTGATGGGCGGGATCGTGATGCTGATGTGGGAAGGGGCGATGAAAGTTGCCGACGGCTCGCTCAGCGGCGGGACCATCGCCGGCTTCGTGCTGGCCGGCGGGATCGTTGCCGGCGCGTTCGGCGCGCTGACCGAGGTCTACGGTGATCTGCTGCGCGGCGCCGGTGCGGCCAGCCGCCTGAACGAGCTGCTGAACGAACGGCCCGCGATCGCCCCGCCGGCCCGCCCGCTCGACCTGCCCGAGCCAGCACGTGGCAAGCTGGCCTTTGAAAACGTCTCGTTCCGTTATCCGACCCGGCTTGAGCAGCCAGCGCTGGCCGATTTCTCGCTGACGATCGAACCGGGCGAAACCGTTGCCATCGTTGGCCCGTCGGGCGCGGGCAAGAGCACGCTGTTCCAGCTGGCGCAGCGCTTCTATGATCCGCAGGCCGGGACCATCAAGCTGGACGGTGTGCCGCTGACCGCGGTCGATCCGGCGCAGGTCCGCCGCCGCATGGCGCTGGTCCCGCAGGAAGGTACGCTGTTTGCCGCCAATGCGCGCGACAACCTGCGTTATGGCAACTGGAACGCCAGCGACGAACAGATCTGGGAAGCGGCCCGCGCCGCCAATGCCGAGGCGTTCCTGCGCGAGCTGCCCGAAGGGCTGGACACCTTCCTGGGCGAAGGGGGTGCGCGCCTGTCGGGCGGGCAGCGCCAGCGCATCGCGATTGCCCGCGCGGTGCTGCGCGATGCGCCGATCCTGCTGCTCGACGAAGCGACCAGCGCGCTGGACGCGGAAAGCGAACGGCTGGTGCAGGACGCGCTCGACCGGATGATGGCCAGCCGCACCACGCTGGTGATCGCCCACCGCCTCGCCACGGTGCGCGCCGCCGACCGGATCGTGGTGATGGACAAGGGCCGGATCGTCGAGCAGGGCACGCACGATGAGCTGGCCGGGCAGGGCGGGCTCTATGCGCGCCTCGCCTCGCTGCAATTCGATGACAAGGCGCTGGCCGCCGCCGGGGAAAACTGATGGACCTGACGATTACCGCGATCCTGCTCGGCATTGTCGAGGGGCTGACCGAATTCATCCCGGTGTCGTCCACCGGCCACCTGATCCTGGCTTCCGAACTGTTCGGCTATGACGCCGCGACCTGGGCGGTGTTCAACGTGGTGATCCAGCTGGGCGCGATCCTGGCGGTAGTGGTGCAATACTGGCGCACCTTCTGGGCGGTCGGCATGGGCCTGCTGCGGCTGGAAAGCATGAGCCTGGTGTTCGTGCGCAACATCCTGCTGGGCTTCCTGCCCTCGGCCGTGCTGGGGCTGCTGCTCAAGGACCAGATCCGGATGCTGCTGGGCAGCCCGCTGGTGGTTGGCTGGGCGCTGGTGCTGGGCGGGATCGCGATCCTTGCGATCGAACGCATGGCCAGGCCCGGCCCGGCCAGCGGCGTGGCACAGCTGCCGATGCGCCAGGCGCTGGGCGTGGGGCTGTTCCAGTGCATTGCGATGATCCCGGGCGTCAGCCGTTCGGGCGCAACGATCATGGGCGCGCTGGCGATGGGGATCGAGCGGCGCACGGCGGCCGAATTCAGCTTCTTCCTGGCGATCCCGACCATGATGGGCGCGACCGCGCTGGAACTTTGGGATTCGCGCGCTGAACTGATGGCCGGGACCGGCCCGGTCGGCTGGGACGAGATTGCGATCGGCTTCTTCGTGGCCTTCGTGGTCGCGCTGGCGGTGATCAAGCTGTTCGTCGCCTATGTGAGCCGCGCGGGCTTTGCCCCGTTCGCGTGGTACCGGATCGTCGCCGGCGCGCTGGCGGTGTTTCTGCTGTCGCGCTGAGCCCCAGCAACAGGCCACTTGCCAATTTAGTAAGCAATACATACAATCGTCCCAGGAGCCAGCGATTGCCCGAGAGGCCTCCTCTCGGCTATCAGCGGGGCCTGTTCATTTCTGGAGAGGGTCCCGCCCGTGATCAGCCAAGTCCTGATACCGATCCTGATGCTGCTGACGGATCTCATCACCACCGTGGTGATCGTGCAATTCGTGCTCTACCTGCTGATCACCTTCAACGTCGTCAGCATGCACAGCCCCTTTGTCGGGGCGCTGTGGCAGGCGCTCAACGCCATTCTCGAGCCGATCCTGCGCCCGATCCGGCGCATGTTGCCGCATACCGGGGCGATCGACTTTTCGCCCATGGTGCTGATCGTGGTCCTGCAGATCGTGATCATCGTCCTCCGTTACCTCGGGAGCCTCGCCTACCAATGACCCAAGCCGCCGTGATCGATGGGAAAGCCTTTGCCGCTGGGCTGCGCGCCCGCGTCGCCCAGTTTGCCGCCGCCTTCGAACAGGCGGCCGGGCGCAAGGCGGGGCTGGCCGTGGTGCTGGTGGGTGAAGACCCCGCCAGCCAGGTCTATGTTGCCAGCAAGGCCAAGCAGACCGTCGAATGCGGCATGTCCAGCTTCGAACACAAGTTGCCAGCCGATACCTCCCAGGCCGACCTGATCGCGCTGGTCGACCGTCTCAACGCCGATCCCATGGTCGATGGCATCCTGGTGCAATTGCCCTTGCCGAAGCACCTTGACGAACAGGCCGTGGTCGAACGGATCAGCCCGGACAAGGACGTTGATGGGCTGACCCCGATCAGCACCGGGCGGCTGGCGCTGGGCCTGCCGGGCCTGGTGCCTTGCACCCCGCTTGGCTCGCTCATGCTGCTCAAGGACCGGCTGGGGAGCCTTGCTGGCCTCAACGCCGTGGTGATCGGCCGCTCGATCCTGGTCGGCAAGCCGATGGCGCAGCTGCTGCTGGCCGAAAACTGCACTGTCACCATCGCCCACAGCCGCACCCGGGACCTGCCCGAAGTGGTCCGCCGCGCCGACATCGTGGTGGCCGCCGTGGGCCGCCCGGAAATGGTCAAGGGTGACTGGATCAAGCCCGGCGCGACCGTGATCGACGTCGGCATCAACCGCCTGCCGCCGGAAGAAGGCAAGGCCAAGGGCCGCCTGGTCGGCGACGTCGACTATGCCGAGGCGATGCAGGTCGCGGGCGCGGTCACCCCGGTTCCCGGCGGGGTCGGGCCGATGACCATCGCCGTCCTGCTGCGCAATGCGCTGGTCGCCGCCCACCGCAACGCAGGGGTGGCGCTGGAGGCCGACGCGCTCTAAGCTTGGGCTTATGAAGCGCTTCCTGCCCGTCACGCTCGCCCTGTCGCTGTCCATCGCGCTCGCCGCTTGCGGCGGGCAGTCGCGCCCTGCGGGTCCGCCGCTGCGCCCGGTGGCCAATCCCGGCGCGGTGGTCGCCGCCGAAGTGGCGTTCAACCAACTGGCCCAGGACAAGGGGCAGTGGACCGCGTTCCGCGCCACCGCCGCGCCCGAGGCGGAAATGTTCGTGCCCCAGCGGGTCAAGGCGCTCGATTTCCTCAAGGGCAAGCCCGATCCGCAGCACACGGTGAAGTGGCAGCCGCACCTCGTCTGGTCGAGCTGCGATGGCTCGCTCGCGGTCACCCACGGCGCCTGGCAGCGCAGCGATTCGACCGGCTATTTCACCACCGTCTGGGCGCGCGGGATGGACGGCGGCTACAAGTGGATCCTCGATCATGGCGACCGCCTGGGCGTGCCGCTGTTCGCGCCCGAGATGATCAAGAGCAAGGTCGCCGAATGCGCCGGCAAGCCGGGGGTGCCGATTACCGCGCCGGCCGAAGGCGTCGATTTCAAGCAGGGCGTATCGCGCGACCAGACGTTGATCGTCAGTTCCGCCGTCGCGCCCGATGGTGGCCGCACGGTCACGGTACGGCTGTGGAACGGCACGGTCCACGAAACGGTGCTGCAGGAACAGGTCGCGGCGGGGAACTGAACGCTTGCTGGACCTGTTCCTCTCTGCCTTCGTCACCCTGTTCGTGGTGATCGACCCGCCCGGCTGCGCGCCGATCTATGCCGGGCTGGTCAAAGGCGCGCCGGGGCGGGTGGCCGTGGCCATGGCCGCCCGCGCCAGCGTGATCGCCGCACTGATCCTGGTCACTTTCGCGCTGTTCGGCGAAGACCTGCTCGGCGCCCTGCACATCGAGCTCAATTCCTTCCGCATTGCCGGCGGGATCATGCTGTTCGTGATCGCGATGGACATGGTGTTCGAAAAGCGCACCCAGCGGCGCGAGGAACGCGCCGAAAAGGTCCGCGAAGACCATGTCGAGGACGTGTCGGTCTTCCCCATGGCCATGCCGATGATTGCCGGGCCGGGCTCGATCGCCACGATCATGCTGCTGACCGCGCGGGCCCATGGCACGGCGGAAACGCTTGTGGTGCTGGGCGCGCTGGGCGCGGTGCTGGTGCTGACCTTCGTGGCGCTGGCCGCCGCCGGGCCGCTGATGCGCCTGCTGGGCGCGCGGGTCGAAGCGGTGATTACCCGCCTCCTTGGCGTGCTGCTGGCCGCGCTGGCCGCGCAATACGTGATCGACGGGGTGAAGGCCGTGCTGGCCTGAACCTGGGGGCTATTGCAGGGTCACCCGGCCATCATCGCGGTCGCGGCGGCCGAAGAACTGCATCAGCTGGACCATCAATTCGCAGCGCTGCGCCAGGGTATCGGCCTCGACCAGCGCCTGCTTGGCGGCCAGGTCGAACGGCGCGATCTGGCTGACCCCGTTGATCAACGATTCGTCGTCCAGGCGCGTCACCGCGTCCCAGTCCACAGCATAGCCTTGCGCATCGGCAAAGGCCCGCGCCTCGCGCTCGAACAAGGCGCGTTCGATCGGGGATAGCGCGCCGTGCATCTCCTCGGGGATCAGTTCCGCCTCGACCTGGCGGAACGGGGTGACCACGTCCAGCTCGCGCAGCACGCGAAAGCGCGATTCGCCCTCCAGCACCAGGTTGAAGCGGCCGTCCTCCAGCGCCTCGATCTCGCCGATCTTGCCCAGGCAGCCGATCCGGAACAGCGGCGCGCCTTCTTCGGCGCGTTGCGGCTGGATCATGCCGATGCGCCGGTCGCGGGCAAGGGCGTCGGTCACCATGGCGCGGTAACGCGGCTCGAAGATGTGCAGTGGCAATTGCAGCCCGGGAAACAGAATCGCGCCGGGCAGGGGAAAGATCGATACGCGCACCGCCGCGCCTCCGCCGTCAGCCGAACAGCACCAGCGACAGCCGCCGCCGCTGCGCCGCTACCCACGGGTCTTCCAGCCCGACCGCTTCGAAGATCTGCAGCAGGCGGGCCTTGGCCGCGCCGTCGTTCCAGGCGCGATCGGCCTGGATCATCGCCAGCAGCTTGTCGGCGGCGGCATCGCGTTCGCCGGCGGCAAAGGCCGCCTCGGCAAAGGCCAGGCCCGCTGCCATGTCGGCCGGATCGGCCTCGGCAGCAGCGCGCAGCGCGGCCAGTTCGCTGTCTTCCGGCTTGTTGCGGGCCAGTTCCAGCGCGGTGCGGGCGCGGGCCACTTCGGGATCATTGGCCAGTTCGGCCGGAACCGCAGCCAAGGCGGCTTCCACCTGGTCGAGTGCGCCAATCGTCAGCAGCGCGCGCAGCAGGCCGCCTTGCGCGGCGCCATCGTGCGGGGCCATTTCGACGATCTGGGCAAAGATCCCGGCGGCGCGTTCGCCGTCGCCGCTGGCCAGCACTTCCTCGCCCATGGCGATCAGCGGGGCGATGTCCTGCTTCGGCGCTTCGCCGGGGTGGATCGGCAGCTTGGCCAGCAACTGGTCCAGAATGCCCTTCAGCTGCGATTCGCTGCGCGCATTGGTCAGGTCGGCCACCGGCTGGCCCTGGAACATGGCATAGACCGTGGGGATCGAGCGCACCTGGAACTGCGCGGCGATGAACTGTTCTTCATCGACATTGATCTTGGCCAGCACCACGCCCTTGTCGGCATATTCGGCCGCGACCTTTTCCAGCACCGGGGTCAGCGCCTTGCAGGGCCCGCACCATTCGGCCCAGAAGTCGAGAATCACCAGATTCGCCATCGAGGGTTCGACCACCGCCTTGCGGAACCGGTCCACGGCCTTCTGTTCTTCGATATTAAGGCCCATGCTTGCCAAGGCGCTTGCTCCATCGTTGCGCGAAATGCGGCCCCAATGTGGGCCTTCCTGCCGTTTTGTGAAGGGATAAACGGTGTTTGTCACCCGCCCGGTGAAGGACTTTGCCACCAAAACCAATTTTCCGCTTGGCAAGCCCATGGGGCGATGCTAACGGCGCGCCTCCACCCCGAACCACAGCCGAAAGGCACCGGTTTGCAGGCGTTCGAGCGGGCGTAGCTCAGGGGTAGAGCACAACCTTGCCAAGGTTGGGGTCGAGGGTTCGAATCCCTTCGCCCGCTCCAGTTTTCCCCAAGAAAACTAATTAATTGCACCTCGCGTAGCTCGCGAGGCCTTGGTGACAAAGCTCCAATCGCTCGCTGTTGTCACCACATTGTCACCAATTCAAATCCAACTCAGGGCTAGTCAGGCGTTCTCCCAAGTTCAGCTTAGACTGATCGTATGGATCGCGGATCTCAAGCCTGTCGGCCCGAGCGAGCTACTTTGGCATAGGCACCGGTAGGCGGATCGCTCGCTCCGCCGCAGAACCATCCACTCGCATTAGCCGCTAATCCCTGGGCTCGAAGCCTGTCCTCCTTCAATCAACCCGTGAAGGGTCCGCTACGCGTGCGCGTGCGGCCGCAGCTTTGCTGCGGTGATTGCGGCCAGCCCCCGGCCTGTGGGGCGACTGTCGAGCGGGGTGGTCCCGCTCCAAGGCAGGAGCCGCAACATGCCACTCGCAACCGCACAATCGCTTGGCTGGAACCTCTCCCGGACGCTGATGACGGTCATCGTCCTCATTGAAACCAATCAGGGCTACTTCGTCATCCCCGCTGACGAATTTGATGGCGACCCCGAACAGGTGGTTCGCGAATATGACCCCTTCAGCCGCTAATTTCAGGCACATTTCGTCTTTTCGGCCTGCGCCCTGCCGTGCTATTCTTGCACCGCAGATTGCGCTGAGGTGGTGGTGGCGAGCGCGTCCAGACAAGGGACGCTTATGACCATTTTTCTCATCCTCGGGGCCGTTGCTGGCCTCTATGTGCTCGCGCTGCTCTTCCGCCTCGCCAGTTACGCGCTG
>JAKPAG010000106.1 GCA_029779535.1 Pseudomonadota bacterium
ATAGTTCTTCTTGGTGATGTAGTTGATCACCCCGCCGATCGCGTCGGTGCCGTAGATGGCCGACGCACCGTCCTTGAGGATTTCTACCCGCTCGATCGCGGCGAAGGGGATCTGGTTGACGTCAACCGCGCTGCCCGACAGGCCGTGCGCGGCAACGCGGCGGCTGTTGAGCAGGACCAGCGTGGCGGCGCTGCCCTGCCCGCGCAGGTTCGCGCCCGAAAGGCCGTTGGTGCCGCGCTGCGCGCCGGTGGTGACGTCTGCGTTGGATGCCAGGTTGTCCGCGCCCGTGCCGTTCGACGGCAGGAACATGGTCAGCTGTTCGGGGCTGGAAATGGCATTCTGCTTGAGATCGTCATTGGTAATGATCGTCAGCGGCAGCGCGCTCTTGCCCGGGTCCTGCTTGATCCGGGAACCCGTGACGATGATCGCCTTGTCGCCGCCCTGGTCCTGCGGGCCATTGGCCGAAGTGATGTCGGGCGCGCTTTGCGCCATGGCCGGGGCGGCAAAGGCCCCCAGCGCGACACTGCAAGCCAGGATCGAGCGGGCGATTGAGCGTGAATTCATGAAAACCCCCAGGCAATAATTTGAATCGGCCCCCCCTTGGGCCAGCGCGGCAAGATTAACGCAGGCGGACCGATGCGCCAGAGTTGAAGCAACTTTCAACTTGCTGGCGATGCGCGATTTTGCCGCAAGCGGGCCAATCTGTTGCCGCGCTGCAACAATCTTGTCAGAAGCGCTTTCAGTTGGCCGCCGCGATCACGCCCAGGGCGGCGTCGATCACCGCGCTGGCGCCCTTGTCGCCGGGGACGTCGTTGGCGAAAGCTGCAAAGGTCAGCTCGCGCCCGCTGGCTGCGGTGAGATAGCCTGACAGCGCATTGGTGGCGTTGAGCGTGCCGGTCTTGGCAAACAGCTTGCCCTGGAGCGGCGTGCCCGCGAACCGGCGCTTCAGCGTGCCGTCCACCCCGCCAACCGGCAGCGAGGCGCGCCACTGCGCCCCCCACGGCTGCCCCGCCCCCCAGCGCAGCAATGCAACGGCCGCGCGCGGCGAAACCCGGTTGTAGCTCGACATGCCCGAGCCATCGGCGAATTCGAACCCGCCCTGCGGCAGGCCCGCCCCTTCAAACAGCTGGCGCGCGGCGAGCAGGCCATCGGCGAGCGATCCAGTGCCAGCAATCCGCCCGATCCGCCGCAGCAGCAGTTCGGCGTAGAGGTTCTGGCTATCCTTGTTGACGCGCGTCACCACCTGCGCCAGCGGCGCGCCGCCCTGCCCGCCCATGAAGGCGGCGCGCGGCATGGCCACGCGGGCATCGCGCCCCTGGCGCAAGGCCGGATCGTCGATCAGCGCCAGCGGGCGGTAGCGCGAGCGGACCTGTCCCGTCACCCTGACCCCGGCGGCTTCGAGTTGGCGGCGCAGCTGCCAAGCGGCGTAGTGGGCGGGATCGTCGATCCCCAGCAGGTCCTTGAACGGCGCGGCATCGACGGCGATTTCCCCATACAGCCGCAATTCGCTGCCATGCGGCGCGCGTTCAAACGCCAGCGTGGTCTTGCCGCCTGCCGCAATCGTCACGGCTTCGTTGCGCAAGGTGAAATAGGGCGGGATTTCGACCACGGGCGGCTGCCCTTGCGTGCCCGGTGCAACATTCACCGGCAGCTCGTTGTTGTCGAGCGAGAGCGCGGCAATCGCCGTGCCGGAATCGGTGCCAATGTTGTTCCAGCTCATCCCCGGGCTCCAGCGCTGGTCGGGGAACCAGCTGGCATCGCCGATCACATCGTGGACCTTGCGCGCCTTTTTCGCGACATAGCCGGCCAGTTCGGCCAGGCAGTCCGCCTTGCAGTCCGCCGCGCTCGACAGGGCCGCATCGCCCCGGCCCAGCAGCACCACGTCGCGCGCGCCGTCCTTCCGTTCAGCCAGGCCGATGAAGGCCCCCGGCGCATAGCGGCCGAAATCATCGGTCCCCAGCGTGGCGCCGGCCTCTATCGGGGCGAGCAGCGCCAGCGCGGCGGCGGTGGTGAACAGCTTGGTGTTGCTGGCCGGGATGAACCGCTGGTCGGGATTGATCGCCAGCACCTCGCGGCCCTGGGCATCCACCACCAGCAGGCCAAAGCGCGTGCCGGCCGGCGCGGCGGACAGCACCGCTTCCACCTGCTGTCGCAGCACGGCAGGATCGGCGCCTTGCGCCGCGGCTGGCGCGGCAAGGGACAGGGCGATGACGGCAAGAATCTGGCGCATCGGGCAGACTTGCCGCGCGGCGGCGCTTATCGCAAGTCCACGATTTCCACCGGCGGCAGTGGCGCCGCGCCGGGCTGCTCGGCCCAGTGGCGCAGGTTCAGCACGCCGCCATCGGCGCGCAGGTCCGCCACCAGGGCCAGGTCAAGATCGGCAAAGACCCAGCCCGGCTGGTCCAGTTCGCCCACGGCCAGCACACCATCGGCCGGCACGCCGCGATCGGGCGGGCCATAGACGGCGGCCGCGCCGCGATTGACATCGACCGCCGGGGACCAATCCGCCTGCCCCACGGTGGGGGAATGGACGGCAAAGCATTGCCCTTCCAGCGCGCGGGCCTGCGCGCCAAGCCTGACGCGCCAGTATCCGTGCAATGTATCGGTGCAGCTGGGCACCAGCAGAAGTTCCATCCCCGCTTCGCACAGCGCACGGGCCAGCAGTGGGAATTCGCTGTCGTAGCAGATGGTTATGCCGATCTTGCCAAGTGCTGTCTTAAACAGGCGCAGCGGCGCGCCGGCGCTGACGTGCCATTGCTCGCGCTCGAAGCGGGTCATCACCAGCTTGTCCTGCACGCCCACCTTGCCCTGCGGCGTGAACAGCCGAGCCCGGTTGACGAAGGCTCCGTCCGTCCGCCGAAACGGCGCGCTGGCCGCCAGGATGTGCAGGCCATGCCGCGCCGCCAGTTCGGCGTGGAGCGCGTCGACCCGGCCAAGCAGGCCGGAAACCGTGGCCAACGACCCTGCCAGATCGCCCATGCTGGCCGGATCGAGCGCGGCGAGTTCCATCGCTCCATATTCGGGAAACACCGCAAGATCTGCCCCGCCCGCAGCGGCTTCTGCCACCCAGCGCGCCAGCTTGGCGGCATAGTGGTTCCAATCGCGCAATTGCTCGATCGGGTACTGCGCGGCGGCGACGCGCAGGGTCACAGCGCGCGCATCCAGTATTGCATCGGCTTGGCGCTTTCCCCGGCCTCGCCGTGTTCCTGCCAGTGGAATTCGCCAGTCAGCCCCGGCACCGGGGCATAGCCGCGCCGCTGCCAGAACGCATCGAGCGGGACGTAGTCCGCCGGGCGCCGCGGATGGTCAGCCGGGCGGACCACCGCGCAGAAGCTGGCATGGCTGGCGCCGTATGCACGCGCCGCCGCCTCGCGCTGGTCGAAGAAGGCATGGCCGATCCCCTGCCCGCGATATTCGGGCAGCAGCACGCTTTCGCCAAAGTAGAACACCGGGGCGGAATCGATCCCCTGCCGCACGAACGGCGCGCGGATATAGTCATCCTGTGCGATCAGCGGCGATGCCGTGGCCGCCCCGACGATCCGGTCCCCGTCAAACGCGGCGACCAGCACGGCATCGGGCGCGGCGGTGAATTCCGCAAGGTATTCGCGCTCGTAGTCCTCGCTGCCGGAATAGAGGTAGGGGAACGCGGCAAAGACCGCGATCCGCAGCCGCGCCAGATTGCCCAGCGCCGCGCGCAGTGCGGTGCCGGTCAGCGGGCGGACCGCCAGGGTCACCCGGCCACCTGCGCGGTCCAGTCCGCCAGGTTGTAATAGACCGTCACCCGCACGATCTTGCCATCCGCCATGCCGAAGAACGCCCCGGCAGGCAGCACATAGGTCTGTCCCTTGGCTTCTGGCAGCCCTTCGTCGGTGGCGAGGTATTCGCCGTGGACGGTGAATTCGGCCGCACCGCGCAGGCCATCCTCGCTGGCCATCAGCACGATCCCGTCCAGCCGCTCGCGGTAGCAGCGCTCCATGTGCGCCAGGAACGCGGCGAACGCGGCCTTGCCGTGCTGGCGCTCGCCCTGGTTGATGTCGTGGACCACCGCATCGTCCAGGCAGTCGAGCATCCCCTGCCAGTCGCCCGCGTTGAACGCGGCATAGTAACGGGTCAGCAGGGCAAGGGCTTGGGCGCGGTCCATCGCAGTCTCCGGCGGCAGGAATTGCAGTTCGCCCGGCGGACTAGCCCGAAGCGCCGCTTGCCGCAACCGGCGCCGCCTGTCGCTGGTCAGGGCGGGATCGGCCCCTGATCGAGAGGGCAGTTGATCGCGCCGCAGCGCCGCGCCAGACTGGCGCCAGCTCAAGCTCTTGCCCAAGGATAGCCCGATGCGCTTCACCCTGCTTGCCTTTACCGCCCTGACGCTGGCCGCCAGCCCGGCCCTGGCCGAGGATGCCCCCGCCCCCATGCCCAAGCCCGCCGCGATCGAGGCGGACGGCGTGCCGCCCGTGCCGCAGGCGCTGGCCCAAGCGACGCGTCCCTACATGGAATTCCGCACCGCCGGTTTTCTTGACTGGGACCCGCAGAGCAAGGCCATGCTGGTCGCCACCCGGTTCGGCAATGTCAGCCAGTTGCACAGCGTGGCCGGCCCCCTGATGATGCGCCGCCAGATCAGCTTCGAGGCTGAGCCGATGGGCGGCGCCTTTGCCCCCAATGATGGCACGCTGGTGGTCAGCAAGGATCGCGGCGGCGATGAATTCTGGCAGCTCTACACGCTGAAAAATGGCCGTCTGACCCTGCTGACCGACGGCAAGAGCCGCAACGAGATGGGGCCGTTCAGCAAGGATGGCAAATGGCTGGCCTACAGCTCGACCCGCCGCAACGGCACCGACAGCGACCTTTACGTGGTCGATCCGCGCGATCCTTCGACCACGCGCATGGTCGCGCAGGTCAAGGGCGGCGGCTGGGCGATCACCGGCTTTGCCCCCGATGCCAAGTCGGCGGTGGTGGCCAACTATGTCTCGGTCCAGAAAAGCGATCTCTACGCGCTCGATCTGGCCAGCGGCAAGCTGACCCCGATTGGCGATCACAAGCAGAAGATCGCCCACGGCGGCGCGAAATTCGCCCCCGATGGCACCCTGTGGGCGACGAGCGATGCGGGGTCCGATTTCCAGCGCCTGGGCACGCTGGACCCGAAGACCGGCAAGTTCACCGCCCGTTCGCCCGAGGCGAAGTGGGACGTCGAAAGCTTCGACATTGCCGCCGACGGCAGCTTCATCGCCTATGTCGTGAACGAGGCGGGCGTATCGAAGCTGCGCCTGCTCGATCCGGCCAGCGGCGCGGTGCGCGAAGTGTCCGGCCTGCCCAAGGGCGTGATCGGCGGCGTCAGCATCGCGCCGTGGGGCACGATCGGGCTGACTGTCTCATCCGCCCGCGTGCCGACCGATGCCTTCGCGGTCGATCCCAGGACGCTGGCGGTGACCCGCTGGACCGAAAGCGAGACCGGCGGGCTGGACCCGGCAGCCAATGTGGAGCCGGAACTGGTCGAAGTGAAAAGCTTTGATGGCGAGCCGGTGTCGGGCTTTCTCTATCGCCCCGATCCCGCGAAGTTCCCGGGCAGGCGGCCGCTGATCGTCAACATCCACGGCGGGCCGGAAGGGCAATCGCTGCCCGCCTTCCGGGGGCGGACCAATTACCTGATCAACGAGCTGGGGATCGCCGTGTTCTATCCCAACGTGCGCGGCTCGACCGGGTTCGGCAAGCGCTTCGTTGCCCTCGATAATGGGCCGTTCCTGCGCGAGAATTCGGTCAAGGACATCGGCGCGTTCCTGGATCGGCTGGCGGGCGATGCGGCGATTGATCCGGCGCGCATGGCGGTCCAGGGCGGGTCCTATGGCGGCTACATGTGCTATGCCAGCGCGATCCGTTATGGCGACCGCTTCAAGGCGGCGGACTGCATCGTCGCGATCAGCAATTTCGTGACGTTCCTCGAAAACACGCAAAGCTATCGCCGCGACCTGCGCAGGGTCGAATATGGCGACGAGCGCGATCCGAAGCAGCGCGCCAAGCTGATGGAAATCTCGCCGCTGAGCAGCGTCGACAAGCTGGCGATCCCACTGCTGGTGGTGACCGGCGGCAACGATCCGCGCGTGCCCAAGAGCGAGGCCGACCAGATGGTTGCCGCCGTGCGGGCCAAGGGCCGCACCGCCTGGCACCTCGTCGGGCTGAACGAAGGCCACGGCTTCGGGAAGAAGGAAAACCAGGACTACCAGTTCTGGACCGAGCTGCAGTTCTGGCAGCAGCACCTGCTGAAGTAGGCGCCGCCGTTGCGGGCCGGAGCCTGTGCGGCTCCGGCCCGGCGGGGGGAACTCAGCCGAACAGCTTGTTCGCGGTTTCAGCAACACGGCGGCCCAGGTGGCGCGCGCCGTCAAGTTCGGTTTCGCTCGGCTGGCGGCTGCCGTCGCCGCCGGCGATGGTGGTCGCGCCATAGGGCGCGCCGCCAACCACTTCGTCATGGCGCATCTGCCCGGCGTGGGCATAGTCCAGCCCGACCACGGTCATGCCGAAATGCAGCATGTTGGTGATCAGGTTGAATAGGGTGGTTTCCTGCCCGCCATGCTGCGTGGCCGAGGAGGTGAAGGCCGCGCCAACCTTGCCGATCAGCGCGCCGCGCGCCCACAGCCCGCCGGCCTGATCCAGGAACGCCGCCATCTGGCTGCTGATCCGGCCAAACCGGGTGCCGGTGCCCAGCACGATCGCGTCATAGCTTTCCAGCTCGGCAACGGTGGCGATCGGCGCCGCCTGGTCGAGCTTGAAGTGCGCGCCGCGCGCCACATCCTCGGGCACGGTTTCGGGGACGCGCTTGACGTCCACTTCGGCGCCCGCGGCGCGGGCGCCTTCGGCAATGGCATGGGCCATGGTTTCAAGATGACCATAGCTGGAATAGTACAGGACAAGGACCTTGCTCATCGCAATTCTCCGCTGCGGGGCGGCGTGGAGAGGGGGAGCCGCCCGGGGTTGACGCAGCCCATATGGCACTGCTTCACATTTCTGTTCAGTCGGATAATATAGATCAGTCTTTTCCACTGGATCGAAATGTTCAAACCCGGCACCCCGACCATCGAGCAGATCCGCACCTTCCTCGCCGTGGTCGAGGAAGGCAGCTTCGCGGCGGCCGGGCGGCGGCTGCGCCGGGCGACCTCGGTGGTCAGCTACTCGGTCGCCAACCTGGAAAGCCTGCTCGGCGTCACCCTGTTCACGCGCGAGGGCACGAAGAAGCCCCGGCTGACCCCGGCGGGCGAAGCCGTGCTGGAGGAACTGCGCCAGGTCGAGCGCGGGCTGGAATCGCTGCGGGCGCGGGTCGGCGGGCTGGCCGCCGGGCTGGAACCGCGCGTCGCGCTGGTGGTTGACGTGATGTTCCCGATGCCGTGCCTCGCCGCGGCGCTGCGCGATTTCGCGCGCGAATACCCCAGCGTCGCCCTGTCGCTGCGGATCGAGGCGCTGGGCGCGGTGGCCGACCTGGTGCTGCGCGGCGAGAGCGATCTGGGCGTGGCCGGGCCCCTGGCCGCCGAGCAGGCCGGGCTGGAGCGCAGCGTGCTGGGCCGGGTCGAACTGATCCCGGTGGCCGCGCCCCACCACCCCCTCGCCCACGGCGGACAGGTGCGGGACGAGGTGCAACTGGTCTTGTCCGACCGCTCGCGCCTGTCCGAAGGGCAGGATTTCTCGGTCATGTCGCCGCGCACCTGGCGGCTGGGCGATCTTGGCGCAAAGCACGAATTGCTGCGCGAGGGCCTGGGCTGGGGCACCATGCCGCGCTGGATCGTGGCCGATGACCTGGCGCGCGGGCGGCTGGTCCAACTCGCCCTGCCCGAAGGCCCGGGCGGGGCCTATCCGCTTTACGCGATCCGCCGGGCCGACCGTCCGCTCGGCCCGGCGGCGCAGTGGCTGGTGGCCCGCCTGGGCGACTTGGCCGCCTCGTTTGCACCGGCGGGCATTTTGGCGTAGAGGCGCCCCAATTCGCCCCGGCAACGCTGTCAAGCCCGACTCGCCCAGGCCGGGGCCTGGTTTTTCGAGGAACGTAATGATGTCCCGTCGCCGGCAGATCTACGAAGGCAAGGCCAAGATCCTGTACGAAGGTCCCGAACCGGGCACCCTGATCCAGTATTTCAAGGACGATGCCACCGCCTTCAACGCGCTCAAGAAGGGCACGATCAACGGCAAGGGCGTGATCAACAATCGCATCAGCGAATATGTCTTCACGCGGCTCAGCCACATCGGCATCCCCACCCACTTCATCAAGCGCCTGAACATGCGCGAACAGTTGGTGCGGCAGGTCGAGATCGTGCCGATCGAAGTGGTCGTGCGCAACGTCGCCGCCGGCTCGATCAGCAAGCGCCTCGGCATCCCCGAGGGTGAGCCGCTGCCCCACACCCTGATCGAATATTACTACAAGGACGATGCGCTGGGCGATCCGCTGATCGCCGAGGAACACATCGCCTGCTTCGGCTGGGCCAGCAACGAGGAGATGCAGGACATCTCGTCGATGGCGATCCGGGTGAACGATTTCATGTGCGGGATGTTCGCCGCGATCAACATCCGCCTGGTCGATTTCAAGCTGGAATTCGGCCGCATCTGGGACGGCGATTACAGCCGCGTGATCCTGGCCGACGAAATCAGCCCCGACGGTTGCCGCCTGTGGGACATGACCACCGGCGAAAAGCTCGACAAGGACCGCTTCCGCCGCGACCTTGGCGGTGAGGAAGAAGCCTACCAGGAAGTCGCGCGCCGCCTTGGCCTGCTCGATACCGACAACGGGCCGAGCGAAGTGGCCGACCTGTCGGCCCACCGCAAGCTGCGCGGCAAGTAGGCCAAACCTGCCCAAGGGGGCAGCCGAGGGCCTGCCCCCTTGCCCTGTGCGCCGGTTTCTTGCACCAAGGCCCGATGCGCCGTGCCAAGTTCCTGATCGCCCTGTCCATTTCCGCCCTTGCGCTTGGCGCCTGCGCTCCGCAGCAGCGCTCGGTGGCAAGCGCCCCGCCCCCCACCGCCAAGCCGGTCTGGGCGTTCGAGGCAAGCGACGTTCCGCTCGATCCCGCCTGGCGATTCGGCCGGCTCGACAACGGCATGCGCTATGCCATCCGGCCCAACCAGACGCCGAAAGGTACGGTCATGGTGCGGATGCAGGTCGATGCCGCCTCGCTCGATGAAAGCGACAGCGAACGCGGCTTTGCCCACTTCGTCGAACACATGGCCTTCAACGGCAGCACCAATGTCCCCGAAGGCGAAATGGTCAAGCTGCTGGAACGCGATGGGCTGGCCTTCGGCGCGGATACCAACGCCAGCACCGGGTTCGACCGGACCACCTACATGCTCGACCTGCCGCGCAACGATCCCGCGCTGATCGGCACGGCCCTGATGCTGATGCGCGAAACCGTCAGCGAGCTGACCTTCTCGCCCGAAGCGGTCGCGCGCGAACGCGGCGTGATCCTGGCGGAAAAGCGCGATCGCAACAATTTCGGGCTGCGCAACTTCGTCGACCAGACCGAATTCCTGTTCCCCGGCTCGCGCTTTTCCCAGCGCCTGCCGATCGGCACCGACGAAACGCTGAACGGCGCCACCGCCGATGCGCTGAAAGCCTTCTGGAAGCGCGAATATGTGCCCGCGCATACCACGCTGATCGTGGTCGGCGATGTCGATCCGGCAGCCGTCGAAGCGGCGATCAAGGCCCGCTTTGCCGATTGGCGCCCCGCCCCGGCCGAAGACCAGCCCCGCCCCGGGCCGGTCGATCCCAAACTGGCCGGCAAGATCGATATCTACATCGATCCGGCCCTGTCCGAACGGATCACCGTCAGCCGTCATGGCAAGTACCAGGATGAACCCGATAGCCAGGCCGTGCGGCGCGAACAGCTGCTGCGCCAGATCGGCTATTCGATCATCAACCGCCGCCTGCTGCGCCTGACGCGCGAGGCCGACGCCCCGTTCCGCGCCGCGGGCCTGAACACCAGCGACGTGTTCAAGGACGGCCGTTCGACCACGCTGTCGGTCGATACGGTCGATGGCAAGTGGTGGCGCGGGCTGGTCAGCGCGGGCAGCGAATACCGCCGCGCGCTGAAATTCGGTTTCACGCCGGCGGAAGTGGCCGAACAGGTCGCCGCGATCCGCACCGCCGCCCGCAACGAGGCGCAGAGCGAGGGAACCCGCCCCAACGCCGCGCTGGTCGGCGCGGTGCTGGCGCTGATCAATGCCGAACGAGTGCCCGATACCCCCAGTCGCTCGCTCGACCGGCTGGAAGCATTCATTCCCGAAATCACCCCCGAACGGGTGCTGGCGGCGCTGAAGGTGGAACTGGTCCCGCTCGACCAGCCGCTGCTGCGTTTCCAGGGACGGCGCGAGCCGGCGGGCGGCGCCAGGGCTATCGCCGCCGCCTGGGGCCAGGCGCTGCGTACGCCGCTGAAGCCGCTTGATGCCAAGGCCGCCGGGCAGTTCGGCTATACCGAGTTCGGCCCCGCCGGCAGCGTGGTCAGCGATACGCGCGAAATCCTGCTTGGCATCCGCGAACTGCGGTTTGCCAACGGCGTGCGGCTCAACCTCAAGCGCACCGATCTCGACAAGGGCAAGGTGCTGGTCCAGCTGTCGGTCGACGGCGGGGACTTCCTGCAAACCAAGGACAATCCCGATGCGACCAAGCTGGTAGCCGTGCTGGCGCAAGGGGGCCTGGGCAAGCACAGCAAGGACGAGCTGGACAGCCTGCTTGCCGGGCGCACCGTCTCGACCAATTTCAATTCGACCGACGAAACCTTCGTGGCCACCGCTGCAACCACTTCGGCCGACCTTGAACTGCAATTGCAGCTGCTCGCCGCGCAGCTGACCGATCCGGGCTATCGCCCCGAAGGCGAAGTGTTGTTCCGCCAGACGATCAACAACTACTTCCAGTCGCTGCGGGCGACGCCCGGTTCGGCGCTGGCGGCCGAACAGGGGCGGATCCTGTCGGGCGGCGATCCGCGCTTCAGCCTGTCCGACGTCGAAGCCTTCCGCAAGCTGACATTCGCCAAGCTCAAGTCCGACATTTCCGAACGCCTGCAGAAGGGCGCGATCGAGATCGGCCTTGTCGGCGACTTCGACGAGGATCGGGCGATTGCGCTGGTCGCGCGCACCTTTGGCGCGCTGCCGGCGCGCGAGGCAGAGTTCCGCCCCTGGACCGAGCAGCGCCAGCGCCCCTTCACCGCCGACCGTACCCCGCGCGTGCTGCGCCACACCGGGGCCAAGGACCAGGCGCTGGTCACTTTCACCTGGCCGACCCGCGACGGCGAAGATCCGGTGGCGGCGATGGAACTGCAACTGCTCGACCGTGTGCTGCAGATCGAGCTGACCGACACGCTGCGCGAAAAGCTGGGCAAGGCCTACAGCCCCGGGGTGGGCAGCAACCTGTCGCGCACTTTCCGGGGCTACGGCGTGCTGATGATGCGCGCCTCGGTCGACGTCAAGGAAGTGTCCGCCACCCGCGCCGCGATCCTCGAAACCCTGGCCGAACTGCGCGACAAGCCGGTCAGCGCAGACATCCTGCTGCGCGCCCGCGCGCCGATGCTGGAAAACTATGACAACGCGCTGAAAAGCAACGGCGGCTGGCTGGCCTTCGTCGACCGCGCCCAGACCGAAGCGGACCGGATCGAACGCTTCACCAAGGCCAGGGAACGGCTGAATGCCGTCACCGCCGAACGGCTCCAGCAACTGGTGCGGCAGTACCTGAGCATGCCCGGCGGGCTGGAAATCACCGTCCTGCCCGAAGGGGTGGAACCGGGCTGAGCCGCCTTACTTCTTTTCGGCCGCCAGCCCTGTCGCGCACAGCGCGGCGCTGCTGGCGGTGACCTGCAGCGCCTCGGCATCGCCAACCCGGCGCACGGCGCTGACGTAATCCATCAGCCCGCGCTTCTCGCCCTTGAGCCGCTTGAGCTTGTTGAGCTGGCCCAGGGTCAGCCGGTCGGTCATCCGGGTGGCCATGCAGGCGGCGTTGGGCTCGCTCAGCCCCGCGTCGATCATCGCGCTTTTCACCTGGCCATAGGCCAGCTTGCTGGGTGAACAGGCGGCCAGGGCGGCAATCAACAGGACAGGCACCAGGGGCTTCATCGCGGTCCTCGTCAGCAAAGGTGGCGGGCCACTAGGCCCGCCCGCCTGAACGATCAATGAGCAAGCGACTTGTTGATGTCTTCGACCATCTTCTTGGCGTCGGCCAGCAGCATCATGGTCTGGTCCATGTAGAACACGTCGTTGTCGACCCCGGCATAGCCGACCCCGCCCATCGAGCGCTTGATGAAGAACACCTGCTTGGCCTTGTCCACGTCGAACACGGGCATGCCGTAGATCGGGCTCGACTTGTCGGTCTTGGCCGCCGGATTGACCACGTCATTCGCGCCGATGATGAAGGCGACGTCGGCGGTGGAGAATTCCGAGTTGATGTCTTCCAGCTCGAACACCTCGTCATAGGGGACGTTGGCTTCGGCCAGAAGCACGTTCATGTGTCCGGGCATACGCCCCGCCACGGGGTGGATCGCGTACTTCACTTCGACGCCCTTGGCCTTCAGCAGGTCGGCCATTTCGCGCAGCGCGTGCTGCGCCTGGCTGACCGCCATGCCATAGCCGGGGATGATGATGACCTTCTCCGCTTCGCCCAGCATGTAGGCCGCGTCTTCGGCGCTGCCGCGCTTCCACGGGCGCTGTTCGCGCGCCGCGCCGCCGCCCGCCGCCGCATCGGCGCCGAACCCGCCGGCGATGACCGAGAAGAACCCGCGGTTCATCGCCTTGCACATGATGTAGGACAGGATCGCGCCCGACGAGCCGACCAGCGCACCGGTGATGATCATCGCGGTGTTGTGCAGCGTGAAGCCCATCGCCGCCGCCGCCCAGCCCGAGTAGGAGTTGAGCATCGAGACGACCACCGGCATGTCCGCCCCGCCGATCGGGATGATCAGCAGGAAGCCGATCAGGAACGATAGCGCGGTGACCGCGGCGATCACCCACAGGCTCTGATCGGTCATGAAGAAGCCGGTCAGCCCCAGGATCGCCACCAGCGTGCCAAGGTTGATCACGTGGCGCAGCGGCAGCAGGATCGGCGCCCCGCTCATCTTGCCGGCCAGCTTGAGGAAGGCAATGACCGAGCCCGAGAAGGTGATCGCACCGATGGCGATGCCAAGGCCCATTTCAAGCCGCGAGACCGGGTTGATCGTGCCGTCCGCCCCCAGGATCCCGAAGGCTTCGGGATTGAGATAGGCCGCCCAGCCAACCAGCACGGCCGCGAGGCCGACGAGGCTGTGGAACGCGGCGACAAGCTGCGGCATGTCGGTCATCGCGATCTTGCGGGCAATCACCCAGCCGATCGCCCCGCCCAGCGCCAGTGCCGCGAGGATTTCGGGCAGGCTGGCGATTTCATGCGTAACCAGCGTGGTGGCAACGGCAATGGTCATCCCGATCATGCCATAGCGGTTGCCCGCACGGCTGGTCGAAGGCGAGGACAGCCCGCGCAGCGCGAGGATGAACAGCACGCCCGAAGCGAGATAGGCCAGCATGGCCCAGGCCGGCACGGCGGCGTGCGCGGCGCCGGCCGCGGCGGAAAGCAGCGCAAGCGTCATCAGTTGCGCTCCTTCTTCTTGTACATTGCGAGCATCCGCGCGGTCACGGCAAAGCCGCCGAAGATGTTGACGCTGGCCAGCACAACCGCCAGCAGACCCAGCCACTTCGACGAGGCCGAACCCGCCGCCGCCGAAGCGATCAGCGCGCCGACCACGATCACCGAGGAAATCGCGTTGGTCACCGCCATCAGCGGCGTGTGCAGCGCCGGGGTAACCGACCACACCACGTAATAGCCCACAAAGCAGGCCATCACGAAGATCGAGAGGATCGAGATAAAGTCCATCTTATGCCCCCAGCAGCCGCTCGTTGACCACCTTGCCCCCTTGGGTCAGGCGGATCGCATCTCCGATTTCCGCGTCCAGCACGGGCTTGCCCTGTTCCTTGTCCCAGAAGGCGGACAGGAAGTTGTAGAGATTGCGCGAGAACAGCGCCGAGGCATCGGCGGCCAGGTGCGTCGCGGTGTTGGAAAAGCCGATGATCTTCACCCCGTGCCTGATCACCACTTCGTCCGGTTTGCTGCCTTCGACGTTCCCGCCCTGCGCCACCGCCAGGTCGAAGATCACGCTGCCCGGCTTCATCGTCGCGATCTGCGCGTCGGTGATCAGGCGCGGCGCGGCGCGGCCCGGGATCAGCGCGGTGGTGATGACGATGTCCTGCTTGGCGATGTGCCCGCTCACCAGTTCGGCCTGGGCCTTCTGGTATTCTTCCGACATTTCCGTGGCATAGCCACCCGCGCCCTCACCCTCGATCCCGGCGACGCTTTCGACGAAGATCGGCTTGGCGCCGAGCGACTGGATCTGTTCCCTGGTGGCCGAACGCACGTCGGTGGCCGAAACCTGCGCGCCGAGCCGGCGGGCGGTGGCAATCGCCTGAAGCCCGGCAACGCCGACCCCCATGACGAAGCACTTGGCCGCAGCAACGGTGCCAGCGGCGGTCATCATCATCGGGAAAGCGCGGCCATACTGGCTGGCTGCCTCGATCACCGCCTTGTAACCGGCCAGGTTCGACTGGCTGGACAGGATGTCCATGCTTTGGGCGCGGGTGATGCGCGGCATGAATTCCATCGCCAGGGCTTCGAAGCCCGCCTTGGCATAGTCTTCGACGCGGGCGCGCTGGCCGAAGGGATCAAGCCCGGCGACGATCCAGGCGCCGTCCGCCGCGCCGCTCAGCGCCTTGGGATCGGGGCCTTGCACCCCCAGCACGATCTGGGCGCCCTTGACCGCCTCCTTGGTGACATCGGCCCCGGCGGCGGCATAGTCGGCGTCGGCAATCGACGCTCCCTCGCCAGCTCCGGGCTGAACGGCAACAGTGGCACCCAAAGCGATGAATTTCTTCACCGTTTCAGGGGTAGCCGCGACACGGCTTTCCCCGCTCGCGGTTTCCTTGAGAACCGCGATCCGCATGGAGGCGCTCATCAGCCCGTCAGGCGATCAGGTAGACGACCAGCGCGGCCACCAGCACGCAAGCGATGGTGCCCCACTTGGCCAGACCGATGAAGCCTTCATAGGTCGCGTTGTGTGCCTTCATGTCGTTGCCGCTGGCCATCGTCATATCCCCGGTATTGTTGTGGACTAGAAACTCGTGGCGCTCCTCTATCGCCGCATTTCCCCTTGCTCAAGCGGCAAAGCCCGAAACCGGGGATAGAAACGCTGGATGAGCCTTAATCCCGTCTTTACCGAACCTGGCTATGTCGGCTGCGAACCGAGGGGGCGACGTAGACGACAATGGCGGACATCGAACAGCGCCTGCTGATGCTGATCGACGATGAACCGGCGCAAAGCCGGCTGATCTCCGCGCTTGCCGCGCGGGACGGCTGGCGCACGCTGGTGGTGCGCGATTCCGAAACCGCGATTGCCACGCTGGGCACGCGCCAGGGCATGCAGCTCAGCGCGATCATCCTCGACCAGTGGGTTCCCGGCGACGATGCCTGCAACCTCATCGCAGAGCTCAAGGCGCGCCGCCCCGCCCTGCCGATCCTGATGCTGACGCACAGCGCCTCGCCGCTGCTGGCGGTCGAAGCGATGCGCGCCGGGGCAACCGATTACCTGGTCAAGCCAGTCGCGCCCGACCGGCTGATGCACGCGCTGCGCATGGCGACCACGCGCGAGGCCCCGCGCGACGAATTGCAGCCGCTGACCGAAAAGATGCCCTCGACGCCCGATTTCGACGCGATGATCGGCGCGGCGCCGACCTTCCGCGCGGCGCTGGCCGTGGCGGCCAAGGCGGCGCGCGGGCACGGCCCGGTGCTGATCGAAGGCGAAAGCGGCACCGGCAAGGAAATGCTGGTCCGCGCGATCCAGGCCGCCAGCCCCCGCGCCAAGGCGCCGCTGCGCGTGCTCAACGTGGGCGGGATTCCGGCCAACTCGGTCGAAAGCGCGCTGTTCG
>JAKPAG010000121.1 GCA_029779535.1 Pseudomonadota bacterium
ATAGTGCACCTATGCGGCAACGGCTTCAAGCGCCTCGCTGGCCTCAAGCCAGGTCGCCTCGGCCTGCTCGATCCGCGTTTCCAGCTCGGCCCGCCGCTTCATCAGCTCGGTCATGGTCAGCTTCGCCAGGCCAGCCGCAGCCTTCGCGGGATCGAACATCGCCTGATCTATGGCGCTGCGCTCCGCTGTCAGTCGTTCCAGCTCGGCTTCCGCCTTTCGAGCCTGCTTCTGCTGCTCCTTGTACTTCTCGCGCGCTTCGGCGTTGGCCTTGCGCTGGTCCTTCTTGTTGCCCGATTTGCCGCCTTCATCCTTGCGCGGCGCAGCAGGATCCTTGGCCAGGACGAAGGCGATGTAATCATCGATCGAACCGTCGAATTCCTTGGCCGTGCCGCTATCGACCAGCACCAGCCGGTCAGCAGTCATCTCCAGCATGTGACGGTCGTGGCTGACGATGACGACGGCACCCGTCCACGCATTGAGCGCCTGAATCAGCGCCTCGCGCGCATCGACGTCAAGGTGGTTGGTCGGCTCGTCAAGGATCAGCATGTGCGGAGCATCGCGCGTGATCAAGGCCAGCGCCAGCCGGGCCCGCTCTCCGCCCGAAAGCTTGCCGACTTCGGTGGTTGCCTTTGGCCCGGCGAAGCCGAACCGGCCCAGCTGGGCGCGCACGGCGGCGGGCGTCGCCCCCTTCATCTGCACCGTCATGTGCTGAAGGGGGGTTTCGCTGCGGTCCAGCTCCTCCACCTGATACTGGGTGAAATAGCCCACCCGCATCTTCGCGCTGGCGTTCATCGCCCCCTCCATGGGAGCAAGCTGTGCCGCCAGCAGGCGGGCCAGCGTGGTCTTGCCGTTGCCGTTGCGGCCCAGCAGAGCAATCCGGTCATCGGGATCAAGCCGCAGGTTGAGGCGGCTGAGCACCGGCTTTTCGCCATAACCGACCGACGCGAGATCGAGCGTGATGAGCGGCGGGCGGAGCTCGTCAGGATCGGGGAAGGCGAAGCTGAGCGAGGGATCGTCGATCATCTCGGCAATCGGTTGCAGCTTGGCCAGCGCCTTGGCGCGCGACTGCGCCTGCTTGGCGGTGGACGCACGGGCTGAATTGCGTGCCACATAGTCCTGCAAGCGCGCCCGCTCGGCCTGCTGCCTTTCGCGGGCAGAGGCGATTTGCGCCTGCCGCTCTGCCCGCTGGCGTTCGAACGCATCATAGCCGCCGGGATAGAGCGTCAGCTTGCCCCCTGTCAGGTGGAGGATATGGTCGACGACATTATTCAGGAAATCGCGTTCATGGCTGACCAACAGGATCGTGGCGGGGTACGACCGCAGGAAATCCTCCAACCACAGCACTGCTTCCAGGTCGAGGTGGTTGGAAGGCTCGTCAAGCAGCAAGACATCCGGCTGCGAAAACAGCAAGGCCGCCAGCGCTACGCGCATCCGCCACCCGCCCGAAAAGCTTTCCAGCGGCTGGTGCTGCGCCGCCTCGTCAAACCCCAGTCCCACCAGAATGCGCGCGGCACGGCTGGGCGCGGAATGGGCATCGATGGCGATCAGCCGTTCGTGGACTTCGGCCAGCCTGTGGGGATCCTCGCAGCTCTCGCTTTCGGTCATCAGCGCGGCGCGCTCGACATCGGCGGCCAGCACCGTCTCGAAAGGGGTGGCATCACCGCCGGGCGCTTCTTGCGCGATATAGCCCAGGCGGCTGCCGCGCGGCATGGCCACATCGCCGCCGTCCGCCTCCAGCATGCCGGCGATGACCCGCACCAGCGTGGACTTGCCCGCGCCGTTGCGGCCGATCAGACCGATCCGACCGCGCGGGGGCAGGTTGGCGCTGGCATCGTCAATGATGGTGCGTCCGCCAAGGCGGACCGTGATACCGGAGAGATTGAGCATCCCGCGCGCCTAGCAGCATCGGCCCGCCAGCAAAAGGCTTGGCGGAATTACCCAGCCACCGCTTCGCGCCATGTGCCGGGTTCGATCCCGTCCAGCGTCCAGTCGCCAATGCGCCAGCGCACCAGCCGCAGCGTCGGCAGGCCCACCGCGGCGGTCATCCGGCGAACCTGCCGGTTGCGGCCCTCGGTGATCGTCAGGCTGATCCAGTGATCGGGAACCGTCTGGCGATAGCGCACCGGCGGATCGCGCGGCCACAGCGACGGCGAGTCGATCAGTTCGGCCTCGGCCGGGCGGGTTGACCCATCCTTGAGCAACACCCCGCGCCGCAGGCGGTCCAGCGCCTGCTCATCCGGCGCACCCTCTACCTGCACCAGATAGGTTTTGGGCAGCTTGAAGCGCGGATCGGCAATGCGCGCCTGCAACCGCCCTTCATCGGTGAGCAGCAGCAGCCCCTCGCTGTCACGGTCCAGCCGCCCGGCGGGATAGACCCCCGGCACGGCGATGAAGTCTGACAGCGTGGCGCGCGGCGTCGGGCTTTTGCTGTCGGTAAACTGCGACAGCACATCGTAGGGTTTATTGAACAGGATCAGCCGCGACATGCGCGCGCATTACATCCTGAACACACCGAACTGCGGCTGGTCGGGGATCGGCGCTTCGAGCGCGGCGGCAAGGGCAAGGCCCAGCACGTCGCGGGTTTGCGCCGGGTCGATCACGCCGTCGTCCCACAGCCGGGCGGTAGCATAGTAGGGGTTACCCTCTTCCTCGTACTTCGCACGGACCGGAGCCTTGAACGCTTCAGCTTCCTCCGCTGACCATTTGGCCGCATCGCGGTGGACAGTCGCCAGCACCGACGCCGCCTGTTCCCCGCCCATCACCGAGATGCGCGCATTGGGCCAGGTGAACAGGAAGCGCGGGTCATAGGCGCG
>JAKPAG010000078.1 GCA_029779535.1 Pseudomonadota bacterium
GGCGCAGTAATGCTCACCCCGGCCGCCGCGCAGGCGGCTCCTCAGCACAACAATGCCGCGCAGGCCGCGCCGGCCCGTGCGACCGCACTGTGGCAGCGGATCGTCGAGCTTGAGCGCGACGTCAACCGGGCCGAAGCGCGCAAGACCATTTCGCACCGCGAAGCTGCTGCCCTGCGCGGCGATGTCGCCACCCTCAAGCAGCAGTACCGCCGCTACAAGGCCAACGGCATCAGCCCGAGCGAGGCCCGCACTCTGGACAGCGGGATCGAGCGGGTGCGCGCCCGGCTGGTTCGTCAGAAGCGTGATGACAACGGCCGCGTTGAGCAGCAGGCTCCAGTCGATCATCGGACACACTGAACTGGCGAAATGACAGGCGGCGGGGCGGATCGCAAGGCCCGCCCCGTTTTGCGTTGCAGGTCTGCCGGCCCGCCACAGGCCTTTCCCGCTTGCCAGACTCGCGCCGTCTTCCTAGGCGCAGATACATTATGGCCAGCAAACCGCGTACGCTCTACGAAAAGATCTGGGATGCCCATGTGGTGGAACGCCGCGATGACGGGACCTGCCTGATCTACATCGACCGCCATCTGGTTCACGAAGTGACCAGCCCGCAAGCCTTCGAAGCGCTGCGGCTGGCCGGGCGCAAGGTCCGCCGTCCGGACCTGACCCTTGCGGTCCCCGATCACAACCTGCCGACCACCGCCCGGCGTGACGCCGCGGGCAAGGCGATTCCGATCGCCGATCCCGAAAGCGCGCAGCAGCTCGCCGCGCTGGAACGCAACGCGCCCGAATTCGGCGTGCGCCTGATCGGTGATGCCGATCTTGAGCAGGGGATCGTGCACGTGGTCGGCCCTGAACAGGGCTTTTCTCTGCCCGGCGCGACGATCGTTTGCGGCGATAGCCACACCGCCTGCCACGGCGGGCTGGGGGCGCTGGCCTTTGGCATCGGCACCAGCGAGGTGGAGCACGTGCTGGCCACCCAGACGCTGTTGCTCAAGCAATCGAAGACCATGGAAGTCCGCGTCGATGGCCAGCTTGGCCCCGGCGTGACGGCCAAGGACGTGGTGCTGCACATCTGCGGATTGCTCGGCGCGGCGGGCGGCACGGGCTATGTTATCGAATATACCGGATCGGTGATCCGCGATCTTTCGATCGAGGGGCGGCTGACCGTGTCTAACATGGCGATCGAGCACGGCGCCCGCGCCGGTCTGATCGCGCCCGACGAAAAAACCTTCGCCTATTCAAAGGGCCGGCCCTATGCCCCGAAGGGTGAGGATTGGGACAAGGCAGTCGCTTGGTGGCGCAGTCTGGCGACCGATCCGGGCGCCAGCTATGACAAGGTGGTGGTGATCGACGCCGCCGATATCGCGCCGACCGTCACCTGGGGCACAAGTCCGGAAGATACCGTGGCGATCACCGGGACGGTCCCCTCGCCTGACAGTTTCGCCGATCCGTCGAAGCAGGAAGCAGCCCGCAAATCGCTCGATTACATGGGGCTCACCCCCGGCCAGCGGATGCAGGACGTGGAGGTGCAGAACGTGTTCATCGGCAGCTGCACCAACAGCCGGATAGAGGACCTGAGAGCCGCAGCAGCGGTACTCAAGGGGCGGACCAAGGCACCGAACGTCAAATGGGCGATCGTGGTGCCCGGTTCGGGCCTGGTCAAACATCAAGCCGAGGCCGAAGGGCTGGACCGGATCTTCATCGAAGCCGGTCTTGAATGGCGTGAGCCGGGTTGCTCGGCGTGCCTGGGAATGAACCCGGACAAGGTCCCGGCGGGTGAGCGCTGCGCCAGCACTTCCAACCGCAATTTCGTTGGCCGTCAGGGGCCGGGTTCGCGCACCCATCTGGTCAGCCCGGCGATGGCGGCCGCGGCTGCGGTGACCGGACGGCTGACCGATGTCAGGGACCTTGCCCGGCACACCGCCTGACACGCCACTTGCTTTCCGCAGTCCAGGGATCACATAGGTAGGACCATGACCGACAATTCCGACAAGCCCGAAAAGGGCGAAAAATCGAACTGGACCGGCAAGGCCGCCCTGGCCGGGGCCGCGATCGGTTCCGCCGCGCTGGCCGCCGCGCTGCTCTATGCCTCGCGCCGCAAGGACC
>JAKPAG010000080.1 GCA_029779535.1 Pseudomonadota bacterium
CTCGTGCGCTGCGGGTATGGCCTCAAGGCATTGCCCAATTCCCGGCCCAGCTTTTGATTGTCGACCGCGCATATCGCCTCGACATCCGCTTCCTTGTCACCGGTCCAGATGAACATCGCGCCAGGGCATTCATCGAGATTAATGGCCGGGTTTCCTCGGTAGTCGTCCCTCGAATCGTAGCAATTCTCATAGCGCCGTTGCTTGGCCTCGGTGCGGTCGATGAGAATTCTGCCGTAGCCGCCGTGATTCGGGCCACTCAGCACGCGCCGCCAATGCTCCCCCGCCTGACCATAAATCCTGGCCACGATTCTGACTTCAACGACACCAGGCCGGATCAGCTGTGCTGTAATGGGTGGAATCACCCTGGAGCTTCTACTCATCCCATTGAAACTCCTATTTCATCCAATCTCCGTATCACAAGTATAGCTAGCGTGCAGCTCCACGTCCGTCCAATCCGCTTGTCAACGATGACGTCGTTTGGTATCGGGGCTGGTCGCTGATAATGGCGGTTGCCGCAGGGCGCGCAGCAGGCCGACCGGATACAGACCGCGGCCGAACAGTTCGCCGGCCACCAGGGCAATGATGCGCAGGGTGTCGCGCCACGCGCGGTAATGGCTGGGGCGGGCATGCGGCGGGTAGAGCGTCTCGATGGCCACGGTGACCGGGGAGCCGCCCAAGCGCGCAGCCTGCAGCAGCGCCTGGCTTTCGAAGGCGAAGCCGCCTCGCCCCGGCTGTGGACCGCTCATCTGTCGCAGCAGGGTGGCCGGATACAACCGGAAGCCGGATTGACTGTCGCGGATCGGCCAGCCCGCCGCCCAGGACAGCCAGAAATCGGCCATGCCATTGGCGAAGCGCCGTAAACGGGGCGCGCGGTCGCGCCGTTCCAAGCGGGCAGCGATGATCAGGCGGTCCGGCCAGCGCCGATGAGCGTCCAACAGCTTCGGCAGATCTTCCGGGCGATGCTGACCGTCGCCGTCCAGAGTGATGATCGCCTCCGCGCCCAGCGCCAGCGCTTGTTGCAGACCGTGCCACAGCGCCGCGCCCTTGCCTTGATTGCTCGGCTGGCGCAGCACCATCGCCCCGGCGTGTGCCGCTTGGCTGGCAGTGTCGTCGATGGAACCGTCGTCGACTACGATGACGGTTTCCAGTTGCAGGCGGGCGCGCTGGACGATCGTGGCGATGGTGGCGGCTTCGTCGTAGGCCGGAATGACGACGGCGACGGTCACCGCCGTGCTCAGGCGGCGCCGCCGTTGACGCCGATGATCTGGCCGGACAGATAGCCCGCTTCTTCGGATGCGAGAAAACTCACCAGAGCGGCCACTTCCTCGGGCTCGCCGGCCCGCTGCATCGGCACCAAACGTCTGATGGCCGCCTGATCGAACACGGTTTCGGCGCTGGTCCCGGCGATGATGCCAGGCGCGACGGCGTTGACCGTGATCCCGCGCGAGGCCAGCTCCAGCGCCAGCGCCTTGGTCGCGCCATGCAGGCCGGCCTTGGCGGCGGCATAGTTGGTCTGGCCGCGGTTGCCGGTCACTCCGGCCAGGGAGGAGATGTTAACGATGCGGCCCCAGCGCGTGCCGATCATCGGCAGCAACAGCGGTTGGGTGACGTTGAAGAAGCCGTTCAGGCAAACCTCGATCGGCAGCCGCCATTGCGCGGCCGACATCCCCGCCATGGGGGCGTCGAGATGTACCCCGGCGTTGTTCACGACGATCTGGATCGGGCCAGCTTCCAGCAGCTTGCTCAGAATCTGCCGAGTTTGCTCTTCGTCGGTCACGTCGAAGCCTACCGCCTCGGCCGAGCCGCCCGCTGCCTGTATTGCTTCGACCACTTCCGCCGTCCGTTCGGGATGACGGCAGCCATGGACGATGACATGCTGGCCATCGTGGCCCAGCCGTTGACAGATTGCGCAGCCGATGTCGCCGCTACCGCCGGTAACCAACGCGCGTTTCATGGTTCGATGTCCACGTTCACGGCAATCTCTCCTTCATCTGCCAGAATGATGCGCCCGGATGTGGCGCAAGCAATGGTTTGCAGTAGTGGCAGGGCGCGAGCAGCGGGATTGCCACGTCGCAGGGCTTCCAGGTCGGGGTCGGCTAAGGTGGTCGGCGCTCGATGGCCGACTGGCCGCACTTGCAGCGTCGCCAATCGTGGTGCGGTCGCTGTCGGATTCAGCAGCAACGCCATGCCGAAAGGGGCGGTCAGCGGCCGATGTTCCAGCAGCGGGAACGGCGGTGGCAGATCGCAGGCCACTAGCAGTACCGGGGTTGCTTCCGTCAGCGCCAGCGCCGCTGCTTCCAACAGACCGGCGGCTACGCTGCCGTCATAGGCCGACAGGCTGGTCGAGGCGCGGGCGCAGCCGGTGGCGATCGCCCAATAGCCGGCCGGAGTGTTGTGCACCGATTGATGAAAGTAGGTCGGCGACACCGGTCGGTCGGGCAGGGTCAGGGCGGCGCAGATCTGGTCCAGTACCTCGCTGTCGCCGCCGGAGGAAGCGAACACCGTGCAGACAGTGCGGGGATCGCAATCGGCCATTGCCACTGCCTCCTGAGCCAGGTGCAGCGCCAGTTTGACCAGGGCGGTGACGCGGCGGCGTTCGTTGGCCGGCAGCAGGTTGGCGGCGAGCGGCGGCAACGCGGCAGCGTGGTAGGGTCGTTCACCGGTCAACACCGCCCGACTGGCGTTCCAACCGATCAGGCCGGGGGCTAGGATGCTCACGCCTTCCACAAACAACGCACTCATGATGGCCTCGACCGGGTGGCGGCAGCGTGCGGGTGGCCAAACAACAAGCAGCAATTGGTCCCGCCGAAGCCGAAGGAGTTGCTGAGCGCTACCCGCACTGGGCGCTCTTGCGAATCCAGCAACAGGCCCGCGCCCAGAGCCGGATCGCGCTGGCGGGTATTGAGAGTGCCTGGCATGAAGCCGTGCTCCAGGCTCAGGATGGCAAACAGCGCTTCGGTGACGCCAGCCGCGCCCAGGGTGTGGCCAGTCCAGCCCTTGGTGGAACTGCACGGCGTGTCCGGGCCGAACACCGTCAACACCGCTCGGTCCTCAGCGGCGTCGTTGAGGCGGGTGGCGGTACCGTGCAGATTGATGTAGTCCACCTGTCCCGGATTCAGTTCGGCCCGCGCCAAGGCGTCCCGCATCGCCTGGGCTGCGCCGACTCCTTCGGGATGGGCGGCGGTCATGTGCCAGGCGTCGCTGCTTTCGCCGTAGCCGAGCAGCTGCGCCCGATCATCGCCGGGCTTGGCCCATTCCAGCAGGGCGAAACCCGCGCCTTCGCCGAGGTTCAACCCATCGCGCTGGGCGTCCCAGGGTCGGCACATTTGCGACGACGCCAGTCCCAGGGCATGGAAGCCGTACAGGATGGTCAGGCACAGGCTGTCCACCCCGCCGACTACGGCAGCGTCGCAGAAACCGGCCTGCAGGTGACGCCAGGCGGCGGCGAACGCCTTGGCGCTGGATGAACAGGCGGTGGAAATGGTGAAAGCCACGCCGTGCAAATCCAGCCAGCGCCGGGTCAGCTCCGCCGCCGAAAAGAGATTGTGGGTGTGGCGGTAATCGAAGGTCGCCGGGAGGCGGCCGCTGGCGGGGTCGCGATCGCGATAGGCGATTTCGGTCGAGCGGATGCCGGAGGTGCTGGAGCCGACGAATACGCCGATGCGCTCGGCTCCGTAGCGGGCGCGGGCGTCGCGCACTGCGGCAGCGAAGCCGTCCTGCTCCAGGGCCAGCCGCGCCAGCCGATTGTTGCGGCAGTCGAAGGCGGCGAATGGGCCGCGCAACGCTTCCTGTTCCAGGCCAGCCACCCGACCGATCCAGGTGTCGATGGCACAGTCTTCGAAGTCGCAACGGCGCAGGCCGCTCGCCCGTTGGCGCAGCGCAGCCAGAGATGCGGTCATGCCTCGCCCCAGGGCGTTGGTGACCGTGTAGGCGGCTATCGCCACCGGTTTGATCGCCATAGCTAACTCATCGTCTCGATCATCGGTCGCGCCGCGGCCAGGGCGGCGATGAAGCTGGCGGCAACACCCAGACTGACCGTCAGGCCGATGGCATGCAGCGCCGGCAATGCGGAAACTGACAGCATAGCAAACACGGTGAGGGCCGAACCACAACACACCAGCAAGGCGTGCAGGGTATGGCGGCGCAGGAGGGGATCGGCGACCGGCCGGCTGAAAAACAGACCGTAGTCAACGCCGATGCCCAGCACCAGCAGCAGGGCGACCAGATGGAACAGGGACAGGCGTTCGCCCAGTCCCAGCAAGAGCGCGACTGTGAAGATCAGGGCGATTACCGCTGGCGTCAGCGCCGCTGCGACTGCGCGCCAGGCGCGCAACCCCCACCAGACCACCGCTACGATCAACGCCGCTCCGACTGCGAATCGCTGCAACGCGGTGGCGCGAAAATCGGCTGCCAGGCGGCTGGTTTCGGCGCGCAGATCGAGATAGATCGCCGAGCCGTCGGCGGCGGGTAGGGCAGCGGCCAATGCCTGCGGATCGCGCACCCCGCTCAGGGGCAACAGGGCGGTCCAGCCGTGCGCACTGGGCGATAACAGCAGCCCGATCCGCGCGCCCAGCAGGGTGCCGCGCCAATCGTCCGGTTGCACCGGAGCGGCGTTGCGGGCGGCGGCGACGGCGGCAAGAAACGGCGCGAACAGATCCGGTTTGAATGGCAACTCGGCCATGGCCGTCTGCAGATTTTCCGCCAGCCGGGCCGGGTCCGGCAGTTGCGCTTGGCGTTGGTGCTGGCGGGCCTGGCTGGGCAGATAGCGTGCGGCGGCGTCGTAGCCGTCGAGCAGTCCTTCCGCCTGGCGGGCGTCGAGCCAGCGGGCCAGGGTTTCACTGCGTTGCAGGGCGGTTTCGGCGTCCGGAGCGGTGATGGCGATCAGCTGGCCCACTTCCGGCGCGCCCAGATCGGCGCGCAGTTGCTGGTCGAGCTGCAGCAGTGGCCGTGGAATCGGGCTGAGTGCGGCGATGTCGTCTTCCCACAGCGGTGGCGCGGTCAGCGCCAGCATCAGCAGGATTAGCAGCGCGCCGCCGCCTATGGTCAGCGCCAGCCGGGGCCGCGGAATCAGTAGCGTATCCATCCAGGCGCCACTGCCGATCGGTCGCGGCGGACGCCAATCGGCTGGCGTCAGCGCCGGTAGCAGCCAGCGAGTGGTCGCTACAGCGGCGACGATGCCGGCCATGGTGAACAGGCCCAGCTGACTCAGTCCCGGCATGGCGGGCGTGACCATCGCCAGACAGCCGAGCAGAGTGGTCGCCGCGCACAGTCGCATGGTCGGCCACAGCTGGATCAGGGTTGCGGTCACGGTCTCGCCGGCGCGGCGGTGGCTGAACAGGTAGCTGGGATAATCCAGGGTCTCGCCCAGCACCGTCATGCTGAAGGCGAAGGTGAGGGCGTACAGCTGGCCAAACAACAGGCCGACCGTGGCTGCGCCGGCCAGCAGGGCCGCCAGCATCGGCAATGCGCCCAGCCAGACGGTGCGGACCGAGCGGTAGACCAGGAGCAGGATCGATATCATCGCCAGACCGGCCAGGACGCTGAGCCATTCGGCCTCGGACCGCACCGTGTCTTCGGCCAGGGTCGCCAGCACGCCGGGACCGCTCATTTCCAGGCGAATCGGGGTTCCAGCACTAGCGGCGGCGAATGCGGCGCGGATGGCGGTCACGACTTGGCGCTGGGCGGCCAGGTCATAGCCGGACGCACGGGTTTCGGCCAGCAGCAGGGCACGGTCGCCGTTCGGCGCAAACCAGACCCCCAGCCGCTTGGCGGGCGCGCGCAGGCCACCCTGCCAGATTCGCAGCAGCGTCAACATCTCGCCGGTCGGATCGGCCGGCAGCCAGCGTTTCTGCACCACGGATAGCGGCGACTGCAATTCCCGCAGACGTTGCTGCAGGGCGGTGCGCAGGGCGTCCACGCTGAATCGTTGTGGATCGACGGTCGGGCTGAGCAGATAGCGCTGGGCGAACAGCGTGCGTAGTTCCGTTTCGGGCAGGGTGTCGTCGCCGTTGGCGACCCGGCTGAAGCGGTGGTCGGCCCGCAGTCGGTCGGCCAGCGCCCGGCTGGCGACGGCCCGGTCGCTTTCCGAACCGCCGGCCAGTCCGATCAGAATCAGCCGGGTGGTCGGGCCGCTGCGCAACTGCTCCAGCAGCAACTCCGCCACCGGGTCGTCCCGCGGGACGAACAGGGTCAAATCAGCGACGACCGGGGTCTTGAGCACGATCGCACCGCAGAGCAGCGCCGCCAGCAGCCAGAGCAGGGGGATCGACCAGCGGCGCGGCCACGTCACCGCGGCGTCACCGTCATCAGGCTGCGGTCGCCGTCGGCTTCCAGGGTCTCGATGCGATCGATCCAGCCATGGCGGCCCTGGATAACGATGGCGGTCAGATAACGGGTCGCCATCGGGTCGCGGGGGGTCAAGCGCAGTTGCCAATGGGCGGCGTCGCCGGCGCAGTCCACTTGGTAAAACCGTTCCAGGGTGGCCCGGTCGCCGGCTTGGGTGGCCCGCATCGCTTCCACGAACGGCTGAATTTGCGGATGACCGCTCAGGGCAAGATCACGCCGTCCGCCGTCCGCCATTTCCACTGTCAGCCAGTCGCCATCGACGGTGTAATCCTCGGGCTGCGGTTGCAGGGTCCGTTTGCGCAGATAGGCAGGGGCGCGGTAATACAATTCGCCGCTGCTGTGCAAGGGCTGCTGCAGCATGGCCAGGTTTTTTTCTTCCTGGAAATGAGCTTCGACCGTTTTCACTTCGGCCAGCCGTTGCATGACCGTGGTCAGGGTGTCATCGGCGGCGCCGGCGGCCAGCGGCCAGCACAGCAGCCACCACAGCAGCCACCACAGGCCACGATTCATGAACCGGCTCCGTCCGGTCGGGGCAGAATGACGATGCGGCCTTCCGCCAACAGCTGGTCGGCGGCGCTGACCCGGATCGCATAGCTGCAGCGGCCGCCGTCGCGCAGCAGGCAGCGGGCGAAGACCTCCAGCGGGGCAACGATCGTCTCCAGCTCGGCGACCCACCAGCGAGCGTCGCGGATGGCGGCCAGATAACCGGACGGCGCGGTCTGGCCGGTGATTTGCGCGCACAGACTGCCATGGATGGCGGCGGCTTGCGCCCCATACTCGAAGGCGTGCAGCGCCGCCAGGTGGCCATCCCGCCGCAGGGGGTGGGTCGGATCGCGGTGACTGGCGGTCCGGCAGGTGATGCTGTCCTCGTCCCAGTCGATGACCGTTTCCAGCAGGCACATGGCGTCGGCATGGGGAATCAGACGCCGGATGCGCGTCTGGTCGAGCGGTTCGCCAAGGCCGATGCGAGGTGAAGCGGTCATCGATGTTCAGCTGATACGGGCCAGACTGTGGTGGGTGTGGGTCCAACGCGACCAGCGTTTGCCGACCGCGTACCAATGAAGATAGTAGGCTTCCAGGGCCAGTCGCCACAGTAACAATGGTTTGATTGGCCAGCGCTCTTCGGCGGCGCACAGCACCGGCTGTAGTCGTAGTCCCTGCGCCAGCGCCTGACTGCGGGCCAGGTGATAGCGGCTGGTGACCAGCACGAAGGGCCGCTCGCTCAGCTCGGGCCACAAGCGCCGGGCATGGCGCAGATTATCGAGCGTGTTCAGCGACTGGTCTTCGATGAACAACTGGGCGGCGGGCAGGCCGAGTTCCAGCAGAAGTTCCCGGCCACGCGCGGCCTCGCTGACGCTGCCGCCGGTGTGGCCACCGACCAGCAGGATGCGGCGAGTGGGATCGGCCTGGTAAAGAGCGGCGGCGCGGTGCAGGCGGCGGCGGTAGCCGGGCGCGATGCGGTCTTCGATCAGCCGTGCCCCCAGCACCACCACCCAGTCGCCGGTCATCCCGGCGCAAGGCGCATCGCGGGCAATGCGCCAGACCCGCCGCAGTTGCCACAGCCCGCTCAGGCCGGCGGTCGCCGCCAGCACCAGATTGGACAGCAGCAGCATGGCCAGTCCGTCCCAACCCATCTCAAGTGGGCGGACGAAGCGTCGGGAAAGGGCCGTCGCCCATGTCACGTCGCGTCCTCCCCCCAGTAGTCGTAGAAATTGAACCAATTGTCGGGGGCGAGGCGGGCATAGTGGGCCAGACGGTCGGCATAGCGCTGCATCCAGTCACCCAGTTGCGCTTGGCGCTGGGAGCGGTCCAGGACGATGAGGTCGGCCAGGCGCTCGAAGTGCAGCTCGTAGCGGTTGCCGCCTCGGTACAGGCCGAAGAACAGGATCACCGGGCAGCAGGCCAGCGCGGCCAGCGTCAGCGGGCCGGCGGGAAAGGCGGCCTCGCCACCGAGGAATTGGCAACGCACGGTTTTTTCGCCGGGCGCGACCCGATCGCCCAGCAGGCCGACCAGAAAGCCCTGCTCCACGTTTTCCCTGAGCTGCAACAGAGTCTCCGGTCCGCCGATCGGGATGATGGTCTGGGCCAACTCCGGATTCAAGGTCTGGAAAAACCGGGTGATGCCCTGATTATGCCGGGTGTTCATCAGAATCCTGAGCGGCAGACGGTGGCGGGTGACGCCGAGCGCGCGCAACGCCTCGAAACTGCCCAGATGCGAGCCCAACAGGATGCAGCCCTGGCCGGAGGCGACCTGATCCAGGATCAGCTGGTCGTTGTGAAGGTCTATCTCGAAGCGATCCAACTGCCCCGCCAGCAGATAGATCCGATCCAGCAGGGTGGCGGCGAAACAGTGGATGTGGCGAAACGAATCCTGCCAGCGCGGTTCGCGGTTCAGGATCCGGCCCAGATAACGCTGCGACCCGCGCCGGGCGGCCGTGGCGGCCAGCAGGAAATACAGGGTAATGGGATATAGCAGAGCGCGTCCCACCGGGCGGCCGATATGGAGAGCGATCCAGCCCATCGCCCGCAAGGCGGTGCTGTTGCCGCGTTCCGGTAGTTGGGTCCAGGCCGGATTCACGCGTCGCCCGCGCTGGAATCGTGGGACAGGAACCGGTGCGGCTGGGCGGCGAAAGCACCTGCGCCAGCGGCCGGTCGGGGTTCGCCGACCGCTCGCAGCGTGGGCGATAACAGCTGGTCGAGGCGGACGAAGCGGAAGCCGCGAGTGCGCAAGCAGGCGATGGTAAGCCGCGCGGTGGCTAGCGCCTGCTGGGGCGCGATGGAGCCGACGCCGTAGTCGGTCTCGTGCAGCAGGATGATCGAGCCGTTGCGGGCGCGACGGGCGATGCGGGCCGCGATGCGCTCGGGATCGCGGTAGAGCAGCTCCAGACCGCGCACGTCCCAGCCGATCGGGGTCAGCCGTAGTTGGCGAAACGCCGGGGCCAGTCCCGGACGCGAGATCCCGACCGGCGTGCGCACGAAACGGGGAGCGTCTCCCAGAATGGCGGTCAGGGTACGATTGGCCGCAGCGAATTCGGCCAGGATCCGCGGGGCCGCTGCGAACGCCCAGTCGTAACCGTGACGGTCGGAGTGATTGCCGATCAGATGGCCGTCGGCGGCGGCGCGCGCCACCAGCGCCGGGTGACGACGGGCGGATTCGCCGACGAAGAAGAAAACGGCGGAAACGCCTTCCTGCCGCAGCAGATCGAGCAGGGCCGGGGTGACGGCGGGATCGGGGCCGTCATCGAAGGTCAGTGCGACCCAGGGACGGTCGGTCGGGCCGCGCCGGATCGCACGCAGGTAGAAATTCCAGTGCGGCATGATGGACGCGGTGGCCAACAGCGCCAAATAGGCCCCCGTCAGGCCGAGCAGCCAGCGGGCGCGATCCGCGCCGTCGTCCGCCTGGCTCAGGATCGCGGCCGCCGCGAGCGTGACGCCGATGGCGCTCCAGGCGAAACGGCTCCGTGGACGATCGCTCATCAACGGATGCGGCGCTGCGCGATGTGCTGGCTGAGGGCGCGGAGCGAGGCGAAGATCCGGCGATTTTGCTGATCGTCGGAGCGCAGTTGGAAGCCGTAGGTCTTGGCGATGGCCAGCGCCAGTTCCAGCGCGTCGATGGAGTCCAGGCCCAGCCCCTCGCCGAACAGCGGCGCTTCCGGTTCGATATCTTCCGGGGCGATCCCTTCCAGATGCAGGGTCTCGACCAGCAGTCGAGCGACCTCCAACTCGAACGGTGCGAGAGCTTCCATGGCGGACCTCGTGAGCATTGAGCGGGATTGAATGATGAATCGGTGACGGTTTTGTTAAGGCTGGCAATTTTAACCATAAACCGTCACCGCAGTCCCTCCCTTACGTTTTGAGTTGCTCCAGCAGGAGTTGCAGCTCCACCGCGTACTGGTAATGCAGATCCGGATCGATCACCAGCGCCGGATCGCGCGAACCGGCCAGGATCGCCTGCAGCTTGATGATCAACAGTTTGCCATCGGCGGGAATGTTGGGGCTGTTGGCCATCCGTTCCAGCTGGGACGACAGCTGTTCGGTCAGCGCATTGTCGCCGCCGGCCTGGAGCGCTATGCCGATTTGGGTGCACAACTTGGCTCCGGGATTGGTGTTTTCGCCGCCAGCCCGACGGTAGGCCAGATACTTTTGGATGGCCTGTTGCCGGGCGCGATCGGCCACCGTGGGATTGGGGACCGCCTGTCCGACATCGTGCAGGCCGCGACGGATCGCCCAGCTGCGGGCGGTGGGGCTTTCCGGCAGACAGCACTCGCTGGCCCGATAGAGCTCCTGGCGGGCTTCGTCGTGGCGGCGCAGCAGGATGAGCACGTTCGCCAGCTTGTTGCGGCTGGCCGCTTCGCTGCGCCCGTCGCTGAGCTGGGCGTAGATCTCGGCCATGCGGCGATAGGCCATCGCGGTTTCTTCCAGCTGATTCAGGTTCTGATGCAGGCTGCCGATTTCGCCCAGGACTTCCGCCGTGCCGCTGCGGTTGCGCTGCTGCTCGCACAGGAACAGGGCTTGCTGGCAGGCTTGGAGCGCCAGTTCCATCTCTCCGTTGAGCTTGCGCGCCAGCCCGAGTTGTCGCCATGCCTGGGTCGTACCTTCCGTTTCGCCCAGGGATTCGAAGATGCGGCGGGCGGCATCGTACAGGTCGGCTGCTTCGCCGAAGCGCCCCTGCCGCTGCCGCACCAGTCCCAGTTGCATCTGGTTGGCCGCCAGCGTGGGGTTGGACGTGTTCGGAGTGGCGTGGGCGATGGCGGCTTCGTAGGCGTCGGCGGCGTCATGTAGGCGGCGCAGATAGGCCAGGCAGTCGCCGCTTTCGGCGTTGGCTACGGCGGCCATGCGTCCGGCGCTGGCGTTGCCATCGTCGGCCAGGGCCTGGAACTGCTGGCGGGCCGCGATCAGCTCGCGCACCGCCGGTTCGGCCGCCCCGGCCAGTTTTAGCAGCTTGCCCAGCTGCAGATGGGCGCGCGCCAGGTCGTAGACCGCGCCGGGATAGGCGTCGGCCCCGGCCTCCTGGCACTGGCGCAGCAGTTGGCGGGTGGCATGCAGGGCGTCTTCCAGCGAACCGTCATCGCGCAGACGCTCGATGCGCAAACGCTCGGTTTCGAAGCGGGTGCGGGTCCAGCCGAGCAGGGACTGACTGGCCCGCTCGCGTGATGCCACGATCTCGGCCAGGGCCGAGGGCACGTTGAGATGGGCCAGGAGCTGTTCCAGCTGTCCCGACAGCCGGGCCGTCCGCTCCGCCGAGGTGTTGTGCTGATAGCAGTCGCGCAGCAGGTTCAGCAGATTGGGCAACTCCAGCCGCAGCAGCCGGATGGTGCGGACGTTGTCCTTGAAATACTGGTGGTAGAGGAACGCCAGCAGATGCTCCATGCCAGCGCGCCAGCGATCGCGCCAACGCCCGCGTTGGTCCGGGTCCATCCGGCTGTTCAGATATTGCGACAGGGTCGGGTCGAAGCGCAGGTGACCGTAGCCCTGATCCTCGGCCAGGCCCAGCGCGATCAGGCGCTCGCTCAGCGCATCGATGGCGCTGGCTTCGATCTCCAGGGTGTGGCGCAGAGCGATGCGGTTGGCGCCATCTCGGAAAAAGGCCAGCGCGGCCACCCGTTCCCGATCACCAGCCGGCAAGCGTCGCAAGGCCAGCTCGAAACTCAGATATGACGGCCATTGCGGATCGTCGTTGTGGCGCAGCAGCAAGTCCTTGCGCAGCGGGCGCAACAGGGTCCGGATAGCGCCGACGCCGCGGTTGCTGACGGCGTGGGCCAGGCGGTAGAGCGCGCCTGGATGGCCGCCCGCCAGCGCAACCAGCTCCTTGAGCTGCTCGAAACCATTGCCGCTGTCGGTCGCGGGCGGCGCTTCTCCCGTGTTGATCAGGATGCGGCCGATCAGGGTGATGGCGTCGGGGTCGTCCAGAGGGCTCAGGGTCATCTCTCGCCAGGGGTGGGCGAAGGGTGGCGGTCCCAGCCGACCCAGACCCAGCAGACGCAGAGGCGTCCAGTCCTCCATCAGCTGCTTCCAGAATCGGTCGAAAGCCTCGGCCTGATCCGAGGGCCATTGATCCAGATGGTCGAGCACGATCAGGGTCGGTTGGTTCAGCAGGGTTTGCCGCAGGTAATCGGTGGCTTGCCACAGGGTCGGATAGCGTCCGGCTGACCAGTGGGCCCCTTCCGGCAGCAGTTGCCGACCCAGGTTGTCCAATAGAGCGCCAATGTCGCCGGCATCGTCGCTGGAGGTGTAGGCGATATGGCGGTAGCGCCCGCAACGGGCCAGCCAGCGGGCCAATTCGACTGCGATCGCGGTTTTGCCGACATTGCTCTGGCCGCGCAGGAACAGGGTGGGCTGTTGTTCGATCAGACGTTCCAGACGCTGCAGGTCGCGGCTGCGCCCGATGAAACCGGCGGCGGGTGGAGCGGGCAGCAGTGCGCTCGGCGCGCTGGCCTGGCTGGGCTGGGTGAGCCGCCGCCACAATTCGAGTGGCGGGCGGAGAAAGAGCCGAGGATCGTGTTGACCCAGATACAGCTTGCAGGTGAACCAGTCCTGCAGGTGGACGCCGCCGCCACCGAGTCCCTGGCGGCGATAGCTGTCGCCAGCCAGCCGGTGCTGGCTGACGAACAGCGCCTGAGCGACGCGAGCGCCGCGCAGCAATTCTTCGTAGAAAGCGGTCCAGAACCGGCGCAGGGTTTCGACCGGGGTGGCGGGCTGAAAGGTCACCACCGCCGCAATCCCCGCATCCAGCAGGATGGAAGCGAGGTGGGCCGTTGCTCCCGAGCGAGCCGAATTGGTGGAGCAGACCAGCGCGACCAGACGGATGCGGTAGCTGCTTAGCAGGGCTGCCAAGGCATGGGTCGTGACGAAATGAGCATCGCGGCACAGTGGAACGTGGGATTCGTAGCTGGCCTCGAAACCGAACAGAGGCTCGCCGCTGTCATGGTCATCGCGCTGGTAGCTGTCCAGGTACAGGGCGGTGAACGGTCGTCCGGCGGCCCAGGCATCGTTCAGGCATTTTTCCAACGCTGGCAGGTTGGGCGGGGTGAGCGCCTGAGTTTCCACCAGTTCGCCCAGATCGGCGAGCGCTTCGATCAACGGCAGTGCACTGCGGCGATGGTCGGCGTGGCCGGTCGGTTCGGTATCGGGACGCGGGCTGATGGCGAGGATGCGCAACGGCGGAGGCACCGGCATCGGCATCGGCATTGGCATCTCGCCGCCGCCCAGTCGGCGCTGGAATTGAGTCGGTTGTTTGCCCTGGATCAGAAAACCGGTCTCGTCGTGCAGGAGCTCCCAGGGCAGATCGATCGCGGCGGCGATGGCCGGCCGGGTCGCGTCGCCACTGATGATCAGGCGACGCTCGCGCGGTTGCGCTTGATCACGCCAGGCGGCGGTCAACTCGCGCAGTGCTGGGCTGTCGAGCGTGGCCTGGTACAGGCGGCGGCCCCAGTTCGCCAGCAAGGCGTCGGTGCGGCGGGCGATTTGTCGGACGCTGTCGGTGGGCCAGCGCGGATAGTCTTGCAGATACCAGTGCAGGACCTGATCCGGCGGCGGCGCGGGTGGCGCATCGAGCTGGGCGCTGACGGGGGCAGCGGACTCGGCCTCGGGGTAGCGGTTCAGGCGCGCGGTGAGTCGCCAGGTACTAGGCGGCGCGTCGTCGGCCGCTTCGAAGCGCAACTCCAGCTCGGCCAGCGGCGGTGGGGAACGCTCGATGACGGTATTGCCCAGCGGCGGTTCGCCCAGCGCGGCCAGCAGCGCTGGCAGGGCTGCGCCGACGCCCTCGGGGGTCAGCTGAATGGGCGGGGTGCGCGGAATGGGCGTGAACCAGGTGGCGAGCACGCTATGGTCGGTGCCGGGCAACAGCAGTGGAATGACCCGATAGGTGTTGTCGCCGCGCCGCCGCTCCACCCCCTGGGCGACCTCGATTTCCCGCCGCAGCCAGGCGCATTCCTCGGTATCGAGACCGAGCACCACGATCACCTGCCGGGCTTGTTCGATCGCCCAGCGGACTTCCGGCGCGAGGCGCTCGCTGCCGCGCACCCCGCGGGTATCTCGCCAGACGCCGAGGCGGAAGGTTTCCAGCGCCAGACTGAGATCGCGGGCCAGGTCGTCCTCGGAGAAGGCATGGCAGATGAAAATGGGAGCGGTAGCCATCGTGGGATTCCGGGGTGCGGGGTGGAAGGTCAAGACATTGAGTAGCTTAACGCAAAAAAAACCGGCTGGGCGCTTGAAAGCCCACAGGTCGCCCCTATCTCTTGATCAAGAGCAAAGGGCGTTCGCAGGAACGCCAGAAACCTGAACCGAACGAGAGGAGGCAACACCATGGCTCTGATGCGCTATGAACCTTTCAATATGCTGAACCAGTTGCAGCGGGAAATGAACCGGCTGTTCGAATCGAGCCGCCGGGGCGATGAAGAAGGCGGACAGTTGCTGGCCGATTGGGCGCCAGCGGTCGACATCAAGGAGGAAGTCAACCAGTTCGTCATCCATGCCGATTTGCCGGGCGTCGAAGCCAAGGACATCGACATCACCCTGGAGCATGGCGTCCTGACCCTGAAGGGCCAGCGCACCGTCGAGAAGAAGGATGAGACCGAGAACTATCGCCGGGTCGAGCGGGTGCGCGGCACCTTCCTGCGGCGGTTCTCGCTGCCCGAGGCGGTGGACGCCGAGAAGGTCTCCGCCAAATGCAAGGATGGCGTGCTGGAAGTGATCGTGCCAAAGCGCGAGTCGGCCCAGCCGCGGCGGATCGCGATCGAAGCGTGATCCATGATGCGCTGGAGCGCGGTCGCCGACCGTGTTCCAGCTGAGATTCGTCAAGCGCGGGCTTTGGCCCGCGCTTTGTTTTGCCCCGAAGAAAGGCGCGAATTCAACTGCGCCTGCGCACGATCTCGCCCAGCCCCACCCGCTGCAGGGCGTCGTCGAGCAACTGGCGGATCTGGGCGACCGTGTCCAGGGTCAGCGCCTGTTGGGCCAGCTCCTGAGCTTCGAGCAGGGTAAAGCTGCGGATCGCCCACTTGACCCGCGGTACGCTGATGGCGCTGGCGCTGAGGCTGTCCACCCCCATCCCCATCAGCAGCACGGCAGCGCCGGGATCGGCCGCCATTTCGCCGCACAGATTGACCGGCCGGCCGCTCTGGCGACCGCAGGCGATGATGTGGGCGATGGTCTTGAGCAGCGACGGATGCAGGTTGTCGTACAGCCCGGCCACCCGGGCGTTGTCGCGATCCACCGCCAGAGTGTATTGGGTCAGGTCGTTGGTACCGACCGACAGGAAATCGACCTGCCGGGCCAGTTGCTCGGCCTGCCAAGCAGCCGAGGGCACTTCGATCATCACCCCGACCTGAGGGTGGGCGCAGGGCCAGTCGTCTTCCTGTAGCTCCTGATAGGCCCGCTCCAGCAGGCGCAAGGCTTCTTCGGCTTCCTCGACGGTGGTGATCATCGGAAACAGGATCCGCAGATTGCCGAGACCGGCGTTGGCCCGCAGCATGGCGCGCAGTTGCGTCAGGAAGATGTTGGGATGATCGAGGGTGAAGCGCATGCCGCGCCAACCGAGGAAGGGGTTCTTTTCTTCGATGGAAAAATACGGCAGGGATTTGTCGCCGCCGATGTCCAGGGTGCGCATGGTCACCGGGCGCGGCGCGAAGGCGGCCAACATGCGCCGGTAGATCTGGTGCTGCACCTCTTCGCTGGGGAAGGATTCGCGCACCATGTAGGCGAATTCGGTGCGATACAGGCCGATCCCTTCGGCCCCGCTGTTCTGAGCCATGACGATGTCGGTCAGCAGCCCGGCCTTGGCGTAGAGCGGGATGGCGTAGCCGTCGCGCGTGGCGCTCGGCAGGTCGCGCAGTTCGGACAGCCCCGCCGACAGCTCGGCCTCGGCGGCCAGCAGCTGGCGATATTCGTCGCGGATGGCCGGGTCCGGGTTGAGATAGATCCGTCCCTGATAGCCGTCGACGATGATGTCGCTGCCCTCGAATCGGCCCAGCGGTCGATCGCCCAACCCCATGACCGCCGGGATGCCCATGGCGCGTGCCAGCAGGGCGACGTGGGATAGCGCCGAGCCGCGCAGGCAGACGATGGCAGCCAGCCGCTCCGGCGGCACTGCCGCCAGATGCGCCACGCTCATTTCCGGGGCGACTAGGACGAACGGGCCGCCCTCATCGTTCTGGAACTGGGTCGGACTGGCCCGCAGGCGGCTCAGCACCCGGCGGCCCAGATCGCGAATGTCCTCGGAGCGAGCGCTGAGATAGGGGTCTTCGGCCTGTTCCAGCAGGCGGGCCCGAGCCAGCACGGCGTCGCGCCAGGCCGCTGGAGCCCATTGGCCGGCCTGGATGCGGGATTGGGTGTCATCGAGTAGGCTGTCGCTGCGCAGCAGCATCCGGTAGACCGAGAACAGAGCCTGTTCGGCCGGTGGCAGCAAGGGGGCCAGTCGGTCGCTGGCGGTGCGCAACTCCTGTTCGACGGCGGCCACGGCGGCCTGGAACGCCGCCAACTCAGCGGCGGGATCGGCCGTTTGCCGATCGGGTACGTCGTTGAGGTCGGCCAACAGGCGCGGAATGGTCGCGGCCCCGATCGCAATCCCCGGCGCGCCAGCCACTCCTTGCAAGGCGCGCGCACCGGCCGCCGATGGATCGAGCCAGGCATGGGTAGCGCCGCTGAGAACGGCGTGATTGAGAATGCTGGCCAGTTGCGCAGCGATGGTGACCAGGAAATCCACCTCGGCCGGGTGGAACTGGCGGATGGTGGTGTGCTGGACCAGCAGCACGCCCAGCACCCGGCGATACTGAATCAGCGGCACGCCCAGGAAGGCGTGGAATTCCTCTTCGTAGACCTCGCGGATCGGGTAGTAGCGGGGATGGCGCGGCGCATCCTCGAGATTGATCGGCTCCTGCCGTTCGGCCACCAGCCCGACCAGTCCCTGTTGCCGACCGAGCCGCACCCGGCCCACCGCCTGCGGGTTGAGGCCGGCGGTCGCCATCAAGACGAACCCTTGATTGTCCGCATCGGCCAGATAGGCCGTACAGGCGGCGACCTGCATCGCATCCCGGATTCGGTTGACCGTGATCGTCAATGCGCTGGACAGGTCGGGCGCGGCGCTGACATCCTGCACGATGCGGCGCAAGGTTTCGAGCATGGGGCGGAATTCCTTCCGGCTGGAAGTTTTTTGGAGCATAGCGTAAGCCATCATCGCAATGAATGGTGATAAAGGAGAATAACGCAGCATGGCGTGCAAATAGTGCATGATGGCGATCCAACCCCGATCGGTCGTTGTAACCAACGACATTAGGGTGAGCATTTCCCCCGGAGTTCGCCCTGTATAACGAACTCAAGCCAAGTAAAATACACTGACTTCAGCCTAGCGAGGAAAATCGTGGCCATGAGCGATCAAACGCAATCGACCCTCGATCTGGCGCAGGCCGCCCGGTTACTGCGGCTGGCGACCTATGCTTCGGTGGCGACCGCGATCGTGTTGATTGCGGCCAAGCTGGCGGCGGCGCTGTTGACCGGTTCGGTCAGCGTGCTGGCTTCGCTGGTGGATTCAATGATGGATGCGGCGGCGTCGATCATCAATCTCCTGGCCGTGCATTATTCCCTACAGCCGCCCGACCGCGATCATCGCTTCGGTCATGGCAAGGCCGAGCCATTGGCGGGGCTGGTCCAGGCGGCGTTCATCGCCGGTTCGGCGGTGTTTCTGATCCTGCAGGCGGTGGACCGGCTGCTGAACCCGCGACCGCTCAGCGACGCTGTAGTCGGCGTTGGCGTCTTGGTCTTCGCTATCGCCGCCACGGCGCTGTTGTTGCTGTTCCAACGGCGGGTGATTCACTACACTCAATCCACCGCGATCCGCGCCGACGCGCTGCATTACGCCACCGATCTGCTGACCAACGGCGCAACCATCGTAGCCCTGGGCTTGGCGATGCTGGGCTGGACCACTATGGATCCGCTGTTCGCCATCGGCATCGCGCTGTATATCCTCTACAGCGCCGGCCATATCGGATACGAATCGATCCAGTTGCTGATGGATCGCGAGTTGCCGGTCGAAATCCACGCCCGCATCACCGAGATTGCCCGCCAACATCCGCAGGTGCGTGGGGTGCACGACATCCGCACCCGCCGTTCCGGACAGACCTATTTCGTGCAGATGCACTTGATGCTGGATGATCAGATCCCTCTGGTGGAAGCCCACCGCATCGCCGATGAGGTGGAGGCGTCGATCCTGGCGGCTTTCCCCAACGCCGATATTCTGATCCACGAAGACCCGAGCACCGAGCTGCCACCGACGCCCTTGCCGAATTGAGGCGCGGGCGG
>JAKPAG010000002.1 GCA_029779535.1 Pseudomonadota bacterium
GCTCACCGAAGCAAGCCGCACGGGCTGGCCGATCGCCAGGTCATCGGGCCGGCATTGGACGATGTTGGTCAGCAGCGACACGCCTTCGTCCAGGGTCACATAGGCCAGCACATAAGGCGCCCCGGGGCCGCGCCGGGTCACCGACAGGCTGTAGATCACCCCCTTGCCGCCAGACTGTTCCCAGCGGGTATCGGCCGAGCCGCAATGCGGACACAGTCCGCGCGGGAAATAGTGCGGCTGGGCGCAGGCACCACAGCGCTTGATCAGCAGCTTCCCTTCGTTGAGGCCCTCCCAGAAGGTCTTGGTTTCAAGGGAAATCACGGGCGCGGGAATGGTGCGCGTCGGCAGGCTGTCGGACATTACTGGCGCTCCAGGATCAGGGTTCCGGCGGTGTGGCGGGTGGCGAGCATCCCGCCGATCCCGTTGACGAGGGCAAGGTCGCAGTTGGCGACCTGAACCGCAGGATGGGCCTCGCCGCGCAGCTGCCGCACGGCCTCGATCACCTTGGTGATCCCGCCGCGATGGGTGGGGTGATTGTTGCACAGGCCGCCGCCGTCCGTGTTGAAGGGCAGCTTGCCCACCCCGGAGATCAGGTTGCCATCGGCCACGAAGCGACCGCCCTCGCCCTTGGCGCAAAAGCCCAGGTCCTCCAGCTGCATCAGCACCGTGATGGTGAAGCTGTCGTAGAGCGAGACGTACTTGATGTCGGACGGCGCGGCGCCAGCCTCGGCAAAGGCCTGCGGACCGGACCGCGCGGCGGCCGAAACGGTCAGGTCCAGCCCGACGCCGCCGGACAGGGTCTTCACCGCCTCTGCCGCACCGCGCACCGCCACCAGCGGGCGCTTGAGCGATCTCGCCACTTCCGGCGAAACGACCAGCAGCGCGCCCCCGCCGTCGGTCACCACGCAGCAGTCGAGCCGGTGGAGCGGATCGGAAATGACCGGTGAATTGACCACGTCCTCCACCGTGACCACGTCTTGCAGCAGGGCGTTGGGATTGTGCTGGGCATGATGCGAAGCGGCGACCTTGATCCAGGCCAGCTGCTCGGACGTGGTGCCGTATTCGTGCATGTGGCGCATCGCGCACATGCCATAGCCGTTGTGGGTGGCGGCGCCGGTCCAGCGCTCGAACGGTTCTTCCGGGCCGCCGCCGCGAAACGCGTTGAAGTTTTCCGAACGCGGGCGCCCTGCCAGCGTGATCAGCGCGACCGAGCACTTGCCCGCCGCGATCGCCTGCGCCGCGTGGGAGACGTGCAGGATGTAGGACGATCCCCCGGTTTCGGTCGAATCCGTGTGCCGCACTTTCAGGCCAAGGTAATCGATCATCGACATGCCGCCGCTGCCGGGCGCGTCGCCCGCGCAGAAATAGCCGTCAACGTCGGACAGGCTGAGGCCGGCATCGGCCAGCGCGCCGGCAGCACATTCGGCGTGAAGCTGGGGGATCGTGGTGTCGGGCGCGTGCCGGGTGGGATGTTCCCATGCCCCGGCGATGTACGCCTTGTTACGGATTGTCATGGATATGGACTCCTTCTCCGGCCAGGCGCTGGCGCGCCGCAGCCTTCACAGCCTGGTAATCGAGCTTCCCGTTCGCGAGGCGGGTTATGGCGGGAACCGCCAGGACATGGCGCGGCGCCTTGTAGGGGGCGAGATTGCGGCGGACGTGATCGCGCAGAACGTCCTCGTCGTCCTCTCCGCTGGCATGCAGGTGGACCAGGGCGACGATGCGCTCGCCAAAGCGGGGGTCCGGCACGCCGGTTACGGCAGCGTCCAGCACCCGCGGATGAGTCTTGAGCACTTCCTCGACTTCCTCGGGGAAGACCTTCTCGCCGCCGGTGTTGATGCACTGCGAACCGCGCCCCAGGATCACGATCGTGCCATCGGCTTCCACCGTGGCCCAGTCGCCCGGCACCGACCAGCGCTCGCCTTCGTAGACCGGGAAGGTCTCGGCGGACTTGGTCGGATCCTTGTAATAGCCCAGCGGAATATGCCCGCCGATCGCTACCCGCCCGCGCTCGCCCGATCCGGGCTGCACGCGGCGCCCGTCTTCGGTGAACACGGCGCAGGTCGGGGTCAGTTGGAAGCGCCCGGTGGCGGTTTCGCCGTCGACCGTGGTGATCGACTGGGCCATGCCGAAGGCTTCGGAGGACGAGAAGCTGTCAGACATCTGCGCCTGCGGAAGATGGCGCAGCAGGCCCAGCTTGTTCTCCCGGCCCCACATCGTTCCCGACGAACCGATCATCCTGACGCAGGCCAGGTTCCACCGCTGCGGCTCGGCATCGAGGGCCGCCAGCATCGGCTGGGCAAAGGCCTGCCCGACGATCGTGATCCGCGTCGCGCCTTCACGCTCGGCGGTATCCCACAGCCGCTCGGCGTCGAATGAACCGGGCGGCAGGAGGATCACCGTGCCACCGACATTGAGTGCCGACAGCGACGAGATAAGGCCCGTCCCGTGCATCAGCGGGCAGCAGATCAGCGAGCGGATCGCGTCGGGATGGGCCAGGACGCGGGCACCAGCCTGGGATGGATGGGTCAGCGGCCGCCGCCTGCGGTCAGCTTCAGCTCGGGGCTAAGCTCGTAATAGGCCTCGCCGAACGCGGCATAGGACTTCAGCTTGTAGGGGGCGTAGCCAAGGAAGTAATTGTGGCCGTTGCCCTTAAGGTCGTTGGTCGGATCGATATAGATGCAGGTGGCGACGTTCGCGGCGCAGGGCGCACCGCCATTGGCCGTGTTGGCGAAGGCGGTCAGCG
>JAKPAG010000006.1 GCA_029779535.1 Pseudomonadota bacterium
GCCCGACCGGGCACCGAAAAGGAGTGTTCTTCATGAAAAGACCAATGTGCGCGGCACTGCTGGCGTCCTTGGCCTTCGGTCCGCTGCTCGCCGCCGAGCCGGTCCCGCTGGTCGTGCCGCCCGACAGCACGATGCCCGCGGGCCCGGAAGGCGAGGCGGTCCGGCTGGGCCGGCAACTGATGATCGACACCCGCGCGCAACTGCCGCGCAACGTCGGCAACGGGCTGAATTGCTCGAACTGCCACCTGGGCGCCGGCACGCAGGCGGGTGCGGGCCCGTTCGTCGGGCTGAACGCCGTCTTTCCGACCTATCGCACGCGCGACGGCCAGATCGACTCGCTTCAGGAGCGCATCAACGACTGCTTCCAGCGCTCGATGAATGGCCAGGCGCTGACCTGGAATTCGAAGGAAATGAACGCGATGCTGATGTACATGCGCTGGCTTTCGACCGGCGTGCCCGTGGGCAGCGCCGTGGTAGGGCGCGGCATGGGCGCAGTGGACACCTCGTTGACGCCGGACCGTGCGCGCGGCAGCCAGCTTTACGCGGCCAAGTGCGCCAGCTGCCACGGCACGCAGGGTGCCGGCACGCCGGATGGCCGGGGCGGGTATGTGTTTCCGCCGGTCTGGGGCCCGAAGTCATTCAATGTGGGCGCCGGCATGGCCCGCACCTACACCGCCGCTGCCTTCATCAAGGGCAAGATGCCCCTCGGGCAGAACAACTCGCTGAGCGAGCAGGAGGCCATCGATGTGGCGGACTTCGTGGCCCACCAGCAGCGCCCCGCGTTTGCCGGCGCAGCGAAAGACTACGCAACCGGTGGTCGACCCAAGGATGCGCGCAACTGAAAATTGTTTTCAGAACATGGGGCCCAAACCCCGCCCCAGCCGTTCACCGCTGCGCGCCTGCCGCCGCGCCCTCGCCCGCCCCGCGCGCCGCCGTCCCGCAGGCATGGCAAAAACGGGCAAACGCACTCTTGCGCGCCTGGCAATGCCCGCAGTGGTCGTGCAGGCCGATGCCGCAGTGCGGGCAAAAGTCGTTCTTTACGT
>JAKPAG010000019.1 GCA_029779535.1 Pseudomonadota bacterium
CACCACGATCGCCACGATGATCCAGTGTGTAAGCGAGAACGAACCCATCTCAAGTCACTCCTTTGACCGGAACCATAGCAGCCGAGGCCGGGAAGGGGACGCTAACGTGGGGAACCATCGTCATTGCGAGCGTTGCGAAGCAATCCAGGGCGTTTGCGCACTGGGCCCTGGATTGCTTCCCTCGGTCTTCGCCGAGGTCGCAATGACAGGCCTGTGCTGTGGGCGGACGATGCCGCCTCAGAACACCGGTTCGTAGCCCGGAGGCAGTTCTTCGCCCGGTATCTCGGGGCCGGTGGGCACGTGGATGCCGCATTCGGTCTTGTCCCAGCCCTTCCAGCGGCCGGAACGCGGGTCTTCGCCCGGCGCCACCTTGCTGGTGCAGGGCGAGCAGCCGATGGACGGATAGCCTTCGTTCACCAGCGGGTGCGGCGGCAGGGCTTGCGCCGCCATATACGCGTCGAGATCGGTCTTGGTCATGCCGATCAGCGGATTGACTTTCAGCCGCCCGGCCGCATCCGACGTGTCGAGTTCGAACACCGGCAGATTGGCGCGGGTCACCGCCTGGAACGCCTTGCGCCCGGTGATCGAGGAATCGTAATCGGCCAGTCCCCGGGCCAGCGGCTGGACCTTGCGGACTTCGCAGCAGCCGTCGGGGTCGTAGGACCAGCGCAATCCGCTTTCGTCCTTCGCCGCCAGCGCGGCCGGATCGGGCCGCAGATCGATCACGTTGGTCAGCCCCAGCCGTTCAACCAGGAGATCGCGATAGGCCAGCGTTTCCGGAAAATGCTTGCCGGTTTCAAGGAACAGCACCGGCGCCGCGGGATCGATCCGCGAGGCCATGTGCAGCAGCACCGCGCTTTCCGCGCCGAAGCTGGAAACCAGCGCGATCCTGCCCGCCACCCCGTCGATCAGCACCGCGCGCAGCACGTCCTCCGACGAAGTGCCCGCGAAACGCGCATTGAGCGCGGCGGCGTCCTCGACGGTGAAACGGGCTGCGGTATCGATGCGGTCGACGCGGCGCGCGGCTTCAGGCATTGCCCAGCCCGTGCCGTTTGGCCCAGATCGGCTGCCGCCCATCCGTGGTCGCCTGATAGACATCG
>JAKPAG010000003.1 GCA_029779535.1 Pseudomonadota bacterium
CCCGCGGCGATTTCGACCCCGCCAGCATGGCCGAGCTGGTTGATTCCATCCGCGCCCGCGGAATCCTCCAGCCCTTGCTGGTCCGCCCCAAGCCGGACGAGCGCGACCGCTACCAGATCATTGCCGGCGAACGTCGCTGGCGCGCCGCGCAGCAGGCGGGCCTCCATACCGTCCCCACGCTGATCCGCGACCTCACCGACACGGAAGCGATGGCGGCCGCCCTGGTCGAGAACCTGCAACGACAGGACCTCAACGCGATCGAAGAAGCTGAAGGCTATCAGCGCTTGGTCGACGAGTTCGGCCTCACGCAGGAGCGCTTGGCCGAAGCCGTCGGCAAGTCGCGCAGCCACGTCGCCAACACCCTGCGCCTACGCAACCTTCCCACGCCAGTGCTGGCGGCACTGCGCAAGGGCAACCTCACGGCCGGCCACGCCCGCGCCCTGCTCAATCACCCCGAGCCAGCCAAGGCCGCGATGGCCGTCATCGCCAAAGGCCTGAATGTCCGCCAGACAGAGGCCTTGCTCTCAGGCCGGGCCAATGCCCGGAAGGCACCGGGCGACGCTCCGTCCAAGGACCCCGAGACTGTCGCCCTTGAGCGTGACCTCTCTGAACGCCTCGGGCTGAAGGTCGATATCGCCTTCGACGGGAAGGGCGGCACCCTGCGGATCCAGTATCGCTCGCTCGACCAGTTGGATTCGATCGTCACGCTACTCTCGCGCGACTGACGTCCCGCGCGTTTATCGCCGCCGCGCCACCGCCGCGCGCTGTGCAACGCCCACCACAACGCTACGGCACACCACCTCGGCTGGGCTACCGGTGCGCTTACAAAGCCGCTCCCCCTCCCAGATCCGCACACAGGCTGCCTCGAGCGCTGCGGAATTCCACAATCCCAGCGCACGGATGAAACTCGGCTCGCGCTTGTAGAACAGGGGCGGCCGAACCCCCTTCGCGGCCTCGCCCGCGCTCGCCCCCGCATCCACCACCACCCGGGCGCGTTGCAGCTTCTGCAGGTGCAGCAGCATGGCGCGCAGCACACCCACCGGCGCAGCCCCCTCAGCAACCGCAAGCTCCAGCGCCCGGTCCGCTTCCGCCACATCCCCCTCGGTCGCGGCAAACAGCGCATCTTCCAGCGACAAGCCGGCAAGATCGCCCACGCATGCCTGCGCCGCCTCAAGGTCCACCTGGCCGCCTTCCCCCACATACAGCGCCAGCTTCTCGATCTCCCGCTGCGTCACCGCCGCATCCGTCCCCAGGTGTTCGGCCAGCCACGCCTTCGCCTGGGCCT
>JAKPAG010000031.1 GCA_029779535.1 Pseudomonadota bacterium
CCGATGCGGCGGGATCGATCACCGCGTCCTGATCGCCGGTCACCACCAGCGCCGGGCAGGTGATCCCGCCCAGCCGCCCCGCAAAGGTCGGACGGCTGGCGGCGGCCTGCTGTTCGCGGGCAAAGCGCTCTACCCCGCCCGCCAGCATCATCGCGGTGAGCGCGGCGAGGTGCGCCGCGCGGTTGTCCCTTGCCAGCGCCGCGCGGGCAAGCTGTGCGACCACTGCGGGGAAATCGGCCCGCGCCGCATCGACCAGTGCGGCGCGCCGCTTGCGCGATTCCAGGGTTTCGGCCCGCGCCGAAGTGGAAACGAGCGCCAGGGCGGACACGCGGTCCGGCGCGGTCAGCGCGATCTGCTGGGCCACATAACCGCCCAGCGAATGGCCCAGCAGGGCAAAGCGCGGCGGGGCGCGCTCCAGCATGTTGGCGGCCATGTCGGCAATGCTTTCGCCGTGGTTGGGCAACGCGACAATCAAGCGCCCCAGCGGGGCCAGCGCCGCCTGCCAGCTGGCCGTGTCCTCGAGTATCCCCGGGACGACGAGCAGCGGCAGGCGGTGCGGCACAGGCTCAGCCGCGGGTGAAGCTGCCGCCGCTCGCGGCCTTGTCGGCCAGCAGTTTGGCCGGCTGGATACCCATCGCGGTCAGCCCTTCGACCACCTTGGCCAGGCCCACCGTATCGGCCCAGAACATCGGCCCGCCGGTGTAGACCGGCCAGTTGTAGCCAAGGATGCAGGCCACATCGATGTCGCTGGCGCGGATCGCGATGCCTTCTTCCAGCACCTTCGCGCCTTCGTTGACCACCGGATAAAGCAGCCGCGCGACGATTCCTTCGGCGCTGAGCGGGCCCTTGCTGGCAACGCCCTTGTAGGCCGCGAAATCGGCAATCACTTGCGCGGCGACTGCACTGGCGCTGGCCTTGCGTTGCTCGTCATAGTCATAGAAGCCGCCGCCGGACTTCTGGCCAAGCCGGCCCAGCTTGACCAGATCGCCCTGCAGCGTCCGCTCGTTCGAGCCGCGCCCGATCACGTCCAGCCCCACCAGGTCGCCCATCGCGAAGGGCCCCATGGCAAAGCCATAGCCATAGATCGCGGCATCGATGTCCTGCGGGCTGGGGCCTTCCAGCACCAGTTGCATCGCCTGCTGGCTGCGCGGGCTCATCACCCGGTTGGCGATGAAACCGTGGCCGACGCGGCTGACCACCGGGACCTTGGCAATGGTCCGCGCCAGCGCCAGCGCGGTGGCGAGCACTTCATTGCTGGTCTTCGCGCCGCGCACGATTTCCAGCAGCCGCATGACATTGGCGGGCGAGAAGAAGTGCAACCCGATTACGCTTTCCGGGCGGCTGGTGGCGGCGGCGATCTCATCCAGGTTGAGGAACGAGGTGTTGCTGGCCAGCACTGCGCCGGGCTTGGCCACCTTGTCGAGCTGGGCAAACACGTCGCGCTTGATCCCCATGTCCTCGAACACGGCCTCGATGATCAGGTCCGCCTGGCCCAGCGCCGACAGTTCCAGTGCCGGGGTGACCAGCGCCATGCGCGCTTCGACCTGTTCGGCGGTCATGCGCCCCTTGGCCGCGCTCGCCTCGTAGTTCTTGCGGATCACGCCCAGCCCGCGGTCAAGCGCGGCCTGCTCGCGCTCCACCAGCGTCACCGGAATGCCCGCGTTGAGGAAGTTCATCGCGATCCCGCCGCCCATGGTCCCTGCGCCGATCACGCCAACCGACTTGACCGGGAGGGTCGCGGTATCCCTGGGCAGGTCCGGCACCTTGGCCGCTTCGCGCTCGGCGAAGAAGTAATAGCGCTGCGCCGCGCTTTCGGTGCTGGCGATCAACTCGCCAAACAGCTCGCGCTCGCGCTGGATACCGGCGTCGAAGTCCAGTTCAGCGGCGGCCTCGATCGCCTTGACGATGTTGTAGGGCGCCTTGAACCCGCGCCACTGGCGGGCGTTCTTCTTGAGGTAATCGGCATAGATCTCGCCCTTGCCGCGATAGGGTTCGACCTTGTCCTGCCGGTCGCGCACGCGCATCAGCGGGCCGCCATCGGCGAGCAGCCGCCGCGCAAAGGCAATCGCGTCCTCGCGCAGCTTGCCTTCCTCGGCCAGGGCGTCGATCATCCCCAGTTCCAGCGCCTTCTTCGCCGGAACGGGCGCGCCGCCGGTGATCAGGTCAAGCGCGGCGGGAATTCCGACAATGCGCGGCAGGCGCTGGGTGCCCCCCGCTCCCGGCAGCAGGCCGAGGTTGACTTCGGGCAGCCCGACCTTGGCCGAAGGGACCGCGATGCGGTAATGGCAGGTCAGCGCGAATTCATAGCCGCCGCCCAGCGCCGTGCCGTGGATCGCGGCGACGACCGGCTTGGTCCCGCTTTCGATCAAATCGAACACTTCGCCCAGGTTCGGCCCGCCGACGTTCTTGCCCAGTTCCGAAATGTCGGCCCCCGCAATGAAGGTCCGGCCCGCGCAGATCAGGACGATTGCCTTGACGCTGTCATCGGCGGCGAATTGGCGAAACCCTTCGTCCAGCGCGGTGCGGGTGTGGATCGACAGCGCGTTGACCGGGGGATAGTCGATGGTGAGGACGCCGATGCCGTCGATGACTTCGGTGGTGCCGACCTTGTTCATGTGCCTTGCTTCCTTGTCCGTCAGATGCGTTCGATGATGATTGCCGGGGCCATGCCGCCAAAGGCGCACATGGTGATGAGGGCATAGCGCCCGCCCGAACGTTCCAACTCGTCCAGCGCCATGCCGATCAGGATGGAGCCCGTCGCCCCGATCGGGTGGCCCAGCGCGATCGCCCCGCCGTTGATGTTCACCCTGGCCCGGTCGATCCCGAGATCGCGGATCGCCTTTTCGGTGACCACCGCGAAAGCCTCGTTGATTTCCCAGACGTCGATGTCCGCCACGGTCAGGCCGGCGCGTTCCAGCGCCTTCTTCGCCGCCGGGACCGGGGCGTTGAGGATCAGCGTCGGGCAATCGCCGGCGTTGACCGCCGTGACGATCCGCCCGCGCGCCTTCCAGCCGTTGTCCTTGAGGCCCTGTTCGGACGCCAGCAGCAGCGCCGCCGAACCATCGACCACACCCGAAGAGGTGCCGACGTGGTGCGTCGGCTCCCACTTCAGGTCCGGATACTTGCGCTCGATCATCTGGCGCATGGTGGTTCCGTCCGGGGCGGCGGGCACGTTTTCCAGCGCGACGAAAGCGGGCTTGAGCGCGGCCAGCGTTTCGGCGGTGGTTTCAGGGCGCGGATATTCATCGTGATCCAGCGCCAGGGTGCCGTCGCGGTTGTACACCGGGATCAGGCTGCCAGCGAAACGGCCCGCATCCATCGCCGCCTTGGCGTTGCGCTGGCTGGCCACGCCCAGCGCTTCGAGGTCGGCGCGCGAGATGCCTTCCATCGCGGCGATGGCATCGGCAGCGACGCCCACGGCCGAGATCGGGTGATCCTGATAGAGCTCGAAATTGCCGCGCGCGCGGCCCAGGGTGCCAAGCTCGGTCTGGCCTTCCAGCGCGTCGAGTTCGGCGTGGTAGCTCATCATCTCGGTCCCGCCGGCGATCAGCACGTCTTCGAACCCGGCCATGATCTGCCCGGCAGCGAAGGCAACCGAGGAGATGCCCCCACCGCAGAACCGGTCGATCGTGGTGCCGCTGGCCTTCACGTCATAGCCGGCCCAAAGCGCCGAAAGGCGGCCCAGATCGCCGCCCTGCTTGCCGCGCTGCTGGCTGCACGACCAGACGATGTCGTCCACTTTCGATGTGTCGAGACCGTTCCGGTCGCGCAGGGCGCGCAGCACCGTCGCCCCCAGGTCCTGCGGGTGGAGGTGCGACAGCGCCCCCTTGCCCTGCTTGCCGATCCCGCGCGGGGTGCGGACAGCATCGACGATGTAGGCTTCGGTCATGTCATTGTCCTCGTTAAGAAAATCAGCGCGGGGCCATGCGGATCGCGCCGTCGAGACGGATCGCCTGGCCGTTGAAATAGGTGTTGCGCACCAGTTCCATCGCCAGCGAAGCGAACTCTTCCGGCTTGCCCAGGCGCTTGGGGAACGGGACCGAGGCGTTGAGGCCGTCGAGCACCTTTTCCGGCAGGCGGCCGAGCAGCGGGGTGCCGAAGATGCCCGGCATGATCGCGTTGACGCGGATGCCCAGGTCCATCAGGTCGCGCGCCATCGGCAGGACCAGGCCGTTCACGCCCGCCTTGGCCGAACCATAGGCGACCTGCCCGATCTGCGCGTCCTGTGCCGCGACCGAGGCGGTCAGCACGATGGTGCCGCGTTCGCCATCTTCGAGCGGTTCCAGCCCGCCCATGCCCAGCGCCGCGAGCGAGGCGACGCGGTAGCTGGCGACGAGGATGCCAAGGATCGCGAATTCATAGTCGCTGGTCGGGAAACGGATCAACTCGCCGGTTTCCTTGTTGCGGCCCACGGTCTTGCCCTTGCGGTTGGCCATGGCGCAGTGGACCAGCACGCGTTCCTGCCCATGGGCGGCGCGGGCCTTTTCGAAGCCGGCGACGACCGATTCCTCGCTCATGATGTCGACCTTGCAGAACAGGCCGCCGATTTCCCTGGCAACCGCTTCGCCCTGTTCCTCGTTGATGTCGAAAATGGCGACCTTGGCGCCGGCCTTGGCCAGGGCTTCGGCAGTGGCGCGGCCGAGGCCCGAGGCCCCCCCGGTGACGACGGCGGCAGTGGTATTGTCGATCTTCATGGTCTTCCTCCTCAGGCCAGCAGGCCGGTCAGGCGCTGGCGGATAATCTGTTCGGCTTCGGCGACGATGCGTTTGATCAGCACTTCGCAGGTCGGAATGTCGTGGATCAGGCCCTGGACCATCCCGGCCCAGAACACGCCCTTCGACAGGTCGCCCGTTTCCAGCATTTCGCGGCCCGCGGCCCCGGCAACCAGCTCCTTCACATCGTCAAAGGTCGCGCCCGGAATGGCGAGGCGGCGGGCGACTTCTTCCGACACCGCGCTGCGTCCGACGCGGGCGGTGTTCTTGAGACTGCGGAAGATCAGCACCGAGCCGCGCTCGTCATTGTCGAGATAGGCCTGCTTGACGTTCTGGTGGATCGGCGCTTCGACCGTGGCGCAGAACCGCGTACCCATGTTGATCCCTTCGGCCCCCAGCGCCAGCGCGGCGGCCAGACCCCGGCCATCGCCGAAGCCGCCCGAGGCGAGCAGCGGGATCTTCACCTTGTCGGCAGCGGCGGGAATCAGGATCAGGCCGGGAATGTCATCCTCGCCGGGGTGGCCGGCGCATTCGAACCCGTCGATGCTGATGACGTCCACGCCGGCCTTCTCGGCGGAGACGGCGTGGCGCACCGCGGTGCACTTGTGCAGGATGGTGATCCCGGCAGGCTTCAGCATTTCCCAGATTTCGCGCACGGCGGGCGTGCCGGCGGTTTCCACCACCTTGATCCCGCCGTCGATGATCGCCTGGGCATAGGCCTTGTAATCAGGCGCGTTGATCGTCGGAAACACGGTCATGTTCACGCCGAACGGTTTGCTGGTCATCGACCGGCAGCGCTCGATCTCGTCGCGCAGCGCGGCGGGGCTGGGCTGGGTCAGAGCGGTCAGGATGCCAAGGCCGCCGGCGTTGGACACGGCGCTGGCCATTTCGGCCACCCCCACGCCCTGCATCCCGCCCTGGACGATGGGATGTTCGATCCCGAGCAGCTCGGTGATCCGGGTCTTCAATGCCATTTCCCTCTCCTTTGCCGCGCCGTGCCTTCGGGATTGACGAGCGGTCGCCGCTCGCCCAAAAGGCAGGTCGAGTTATATAACTAGGTGATACAAATCAAGCGAGCATTAATCGCTTGGTTAAACCGCCGGACCCGTTCCGGCAAGCGCAGGGAGCGGGCCAGTGCCGCAGGCAGGACCAGGCAGGGAAACGGACCGGCGCTCAGCGCGCCGCGATCTGCCCGCTGACGGCCAGTTCCGGGCGCAATTCGGCCTTTTGCACCTTGCCGCTGGGGGTGCGCGGAAACGCATCGACCACCACCAGGTGTTCGGGCACTTTCTGCCGGGCGACGCCCAGCACGCGGAACGCGGCATCGATCGATTCGATGCTGACCGGGGCCGTGCCGTCCACCGTGACCACGGCGCAGATTCGCTCGCCCAGCCGGGCGTCGGGCGCGCCGATCGCGGCGGCCTCGCGCACACCGGGAACGGTCAGCAGCAGTTCCTCGACCTCGCGGCTGGAAATGTTCTCGCCGCCACGGATGATGATGTCCTTCTTGCGGTCGGTGATCGCCAGAAAGCCGTCCGCATCGATCCGGCCGATGTCACCGGTGAGGAACCAGCCGCCGGGCAGGAAGCTCATCGCATCAAGCGCGGGGTCGGTATAGCCGGCAAAGCGTTCCGCCCCGCGCACCGCCACTTCGCCTTCGGCGCCCGGGGCCACGTCAAGCCCATCGTCGCTCACGATCCGCACTTCGACGCCCACGTTGGGCCGGCCATCGGTGTTGAGCCGCTTGTCCAGCGGATCGCCCGGATCGCACTGGCTGACCGTGGGCATTTCGGTGGAACCATAGCAGCGGCAGCAGCGGATCCCCGCCGCCTCGCTCTGCGCAACCAGCGCGGGCGGCACGGTGGTCGCCCCGATCAGGAACTGGGTGAAGCTGGTGATGTCGTGCCCGCCCGCGGCGGCGGCTTCGAGCAGGCCGGACAGGTGGAACGGCGTACCCGACATCTGCCGCACCTTGAAGCGTTCGACCAGCCGGGCGGCCAGCATGGCGTCCCAGCTTTCCAGGATCACCATCGGCCGGCCGAGCAGGGCATGGCCCATGACGCCAAGCGTGCCCGCGATGTGCCCGCTGGGCCAGGGCGAGAGGCCGAAATCGTCCGCCGGGCCGTCGCGGCGCTGCGCGGTCAACTCGGCCAGAATGCTGCGCGAAGTGTGCCGCACTCCCTTGGGCGCGGCCGTGGTTCCCGAGGTATAGAGCAGCAGCGCCAGCGCATCGGGATCATGCGCGATTGGGGGCAGATCGCCATTGGGCAGGTCGGCCAGGGCAAGGCACCCGTCCGGCACTTCGCTGCCCATCACGATGCGGTGGGCAAGGTCGGGCAGGACCGGCAGGCGCGCCAGCCGGTCAAGGTAATCGATGCCCCGCCAGCGATCCGGCACGATCAGCGCCCTGGCACGGCTGTCGGCCAGGATGTGCGCCAGCTCGTGCGGGCCATAGATGTGGACGATCGGCAGCAGTGTGCAGCCCAGCATGGCCGCGGCCTGGAACAGCACCGCGTTCTCGATGCCATTGGGCAGCTGCATCGCGATCACATCGCCGGGGCGCAGCCCCAGCGCGTGGAACGATCCGGCCAGCGCCAGTCCCTGGGCGTGAACCTCGGCCAGGGCGGCGCTGCGCTGCCCGTCAGGTCCGAAAAGGTGCAAGGGCGCCTCGGGATGCTCTGCCGCCGCGCGGGCCATCGCTTCGGCCAGCGACAGGTCGCTGTGCAGTGCCAATTCGCGCCACGTGGCCAGACATTCGTCCGGCATCTGGCTGGCTGGCTGAACCATGATCCGCTCCTCTCCCGTGCGTATGCGTGCGAGGGTGGCGCCGCCCGCCCCATGCCGTCAATCCCGCAAGGACCTTGCTGATGGACATCCTGTTTTCCACCGAAGAACACCGGTTTCGCGAGCAATGTCGCGACTGGCTGCACGCCAACGTCCCCGCCGAGCGCCGCCCGATGGACGCCGCCGAGGCGATCGAGTTCGACAAGGCCTGGCAGCGCCGGCTGTTCGATGCCGGCTGGGCCGGGATCAACTGGCCGGTGGAATATGGCGGGCGCGGCCTGTCGATCGTCCAGCAGGTGATCTGGCTGGAGGAATACGCCAGGGCCCACGCGCCGTGGATCGGGGCCAACTTCGTCGGGATCAACCACGGCGGGCCGACCCTGATCCTCAACGCCAGCGAGGCGCAGAAGGAATACCACCTGCCGCGCATCCTGCGGGGCGAGGCGATCTGGTGCCAGGGCTTTTCCGAACCCGGCGCGGGATCGGACCTGGCCGGGATCAGGACCCGCGCCCGGATCGAGGGCGATGAGCTGGTGGTGAGCGGCACCAAGATCTGGACCAGCTTTGCCCATGTCGCCGACTGGCAGGAACTGGTGGTGCGGACCGAGGAAGGATCGCAGCGCCACAAGGGCCTGTCGTGGGTGATCTGCAGCATGCACGCCCCCGGCATCGAAGTGCGCCCGATCCGCAAGATGAGCGGGCAGGTTGAATTCGCGCAGGTGTTCTATGACGACGTGCGGGTACCGCTGGCCAATGTGGTCGGCGGACTGGGCAACGGCTGGAAGGTCGCCATGTCGACGCTCAGCTTCGAGCGCGGCACCGGCTTCATCGCCGATCAGGTCAAGCAGAGCCAGGAAATCGAGGAACTGCTCGAGCGCGCCCGCGCCACCGGCGCGATCCGCGATGACCGGATCGCCGACCAGCTGGCGCAGCTGCGCGCCGAAGTCGCGGCGCTGCGGGCAATGACCTATCGCAACATTTCCGAAGTGGTCCGCACCGGCCAGCCGGGGCCTGAAGCCTCGGTGATCCGCCTGTTCACGTCCGAACTGGGCCAGCGGCTGGAACGCATGACGCTGCTGCTGGCCGGGGAAGCGATCCTCGACTTCCGCTATGGCGAGGATGACCTGGTGGCCGATTACCTGCGCGGGTTCGCCGCGACCATCGCCGGTGGCACCGCCCAGATCCAGCGCGACATCATTGCCGAGCGCCTGCTCGGCCTGCCGAAATCGAGGTAAGCGTCATGGATCTGACCCCAAGCACCGAACAGGACATGCTGGTCGCCGCCACGGCCGACTGGTGCCGCGAAAACATGCCGCTGGAACAGGCCCGCGCCCGCCCGCCGCACCTGTGGGGCGAACTGGAAGCGATGGGCTGGACCGGGATGACCGCGCCGGGCATGGACCTTGACCATGCCAGCGAGGCGCTGGTCTTTGCCGAACTGGGCCGCCACCTGGCCCCGGTGGCCTTGCTCGCCACGGCGGTCGCGGCGCGCTGGTCGCCCCATGCCGGGCCGGCGGCGCTGGCGCTGCTCGACAACCATGTGCCGGGCGGAAGCCTGCGGGTGCTCGATCCGCACGGTGCGGTTCAGGCGCTGGGAGTGCTGGGGCACCTCGCGGCGGTCACTCCGCTGCCGGCTGACCTGGGGGGCGAGCCGGGGCTCGACCTGTCGGTGCCGATCGTCCATCTCGATCCCGCCCCGCCGTTCGAGGCGCTGCCGGATCCGCGCGCCGCGCTGCACCTGCAACTGCTCGCCGCCGCCTATGCCCTGGGCTGCGCCGATGCGGCGCGCGACATGGCCGCCGGCTATGCCCAGGTGCGCGAACAGTTCGACCGCCCGATCGGCTGGTTCCAGGCGCTCAAGCATATTTGCGCCGACATGGCGGTGCGCTGCGCGGCGGCACGCTCGCAGCTGTACTACGCGGCCTGCGCGGTCGATGCGGACACGCCGGACGCGGCCTTCCACATTGCGGCGGCGCGGCAGCTGGCCGATCAGGCCGCGATCGATAACGGCCGCGCCAACGTGCAGGTCCACGGCGGGATCGGGATGACCGACGAGGCCTATCCGCACCTGTGCCTGAAGCGCGCCCACCTGCTTTCCTTCGTCGCGCCCGCGCGGCGCCAGACCCTGCTTGGAGAAGCGGCATGACCGACAAAGTGCTGTATGAAGTGATCGACGGGGTGGGCATGATCACGCTCAACCGCCCGGAAGTGCACAATGCCATGGATGACGAGGCGGCGCACCTCTACAAGGATGCGCTTGACCGCGCGCTGGATGATGACGCGGTGCGCGCGGTGCTGCTGCGCGGCAACGGCAAGTCGTTCTGTTCGGGCCGCGACACCTCGATGCTGGGCCACCGCGCGCGCGACGAAAGCGACTACCACTTTGTCCTGCGCCACCAGCAGAAGCGGCTGGCGGTGCTGGACAGCCCCAAGCCGTTCGTGGCCGCGCTGAAGGGCGCGGCCATCGGCGGCGGCTGCGAAACCGCGCTGAGCTGCGACATCCGCGTGGCCGATACAACGTTGAAGATGGCGCTGCCCGAAATCCATTACGGTATCCTGCCCGACACCGGCGGGACCCAGTTGATGACCACGCTGATCGGCCCCAGCCGGACCAAGTACATGGTGATGACCGGCGAGCGGATCGACGCGCAGACCGCGCTGGAATGGGGCGCGGTGGACTTTGTCGTCGCGCCCGAGGAACTGGACGCCAAGGCGCTGGAGATTGCGCGCAAGATCGCCGCCAAGCCGCCGCTGTGCCTGGCCATGGCCAAGACCATGATCGACCAGATGCATGCGGGCGCCATGCGCAACGGCATTGCCCAGGAACTGCTGGCCCAGACCGCATTGTTCAAGACCGAGGACTACCAGGAAGCCCGCGCCGCGCTGCGCGAAAAGCGTCCGGCGGTCTACAAGGGGAAGTGAGATGAGCGACGAACACGACGGATCATACAAGGGCCTGCGCCGCGCCCCCCGCCCCGGCGCGCGGATGCTGCCCGAAGGCAGTTTCGCGGGTGACGTGGCGATTATCACCGGCGGCGGATCGGGCATCGGCAAGGGGATTGCCGCCGAATTCGGCCGGCTGGGCGGCGCGGTGGCGATTGCCAGCCGCGATCCCGACAAGCGCGCGCGCGGCATCGCCGCGGTCGAGGAAGCCGGCGGCCGGGCTATCGGCGTCCAGCTGGACGTGCGCGATCCCGATGCCGTGCGCGCCTGCTTCGACGAGGTCGAGGAGCAGCTTGGCCCGGTGACCCAGCTGGTCAACAACGCCGCCGGGAACCTGGCCGGCGCATCCGAGGATTTCAGCCTCAACGCCTGGCGCGCGGTGACCAGCATCGTGCTGGACGGGACCTGGATCTGCTCGACCGAATTTGCCCGCCGGCGCATTGCCGACGGGATCGGCGGGGCGATCCTCAACATCGGGGCAACCTATTCGTGGACCGGCGGGCCGGGCACTTCGCCGTCTGCCGCGGCCAAGGCCGGGGTGACCAACCTGACGCAGAGCCTGGCGGTGGAATGGGCGCCCTATGACATCCGGGTCAACTGCATCGCCCCGGGGCTGTTCCCGCACCAAGACCGCGCCGCGCACCTGCGCTTTGCCGATGGCAACAACCTGGACAATCGCCAGCCCGCGCTGCGCACCGGCGAAGTGCACGAGCTGGGCTGGGCGGCGGCCTATCTCTGTTCGGACTATGCGGCGTTCTGCTCGGGCCACACTTTCGTGCTCGACGGCGCGAACTGGCTGCGGCGCAGCTTGCGGATGCCGGTGTTCGAGCCGGTGCGGACCTGGCTGCCCAAACGCGAGAAGTGATCAGGCGATGATCTTGCCGGCGCGGAATTCGGCAATTTCCGCGTCGGTAAAGCCCAGCTCGCGCATGATCTCGTCGGTGTGCTGGCCAATCGCCGGGGCGGCGTGCCTGAACACCATCGGCGTGTCGCCGAAATGCCAGAATGCGCCCGGCTGTTCGACCGTGCCGTAAAGCGGCTGCTCCAGCACGGAAATCAGCCCCATGTCGCGGTAATGCGGGTTGGCGAAGAACTGGTCCTCTGCCGCCTCGAAGGTCACGCGGTCGCACGGCACCCCGGCGGCTTCCAGCGCGGCCAGGAGGTCGGCGCTGGTCCGCGAGGCGGCCTGCGCTTCGAACCCGGCCTCGTCCCCGCCCAGCACTTCGCGCAGCGCGGCGCGGCGCGGCGCGGTGTGGGCGGCAACGGCAATCCACGCCTCGTCGCTGCACTGGTAGATACGGTGCCAGGGCGAAAAGCCGGTCTGGTCGCTGGTCAGGTGGTGGGTCGGTGCCAGCGAGCCATCGGGCAGGATCAGGGTTTCGCCCTGGGTCATCGCCGAGATGCCCAGCAGCGAGGTTTGCGTGGAATAGCCGCGCTGCCCGCTGCGCTTGGCATAGATCGAGGCCATCAGTTCCACCAGCGCGCTTTGCGCCGAACTGACGTCCATCGTGCCGGGACGGTTGAAGATCGGCTTGTTGCCTTCGCCCGCGTTCTCGAATTCCCAGCCGGCGATGGCGTTGAAGATCGAATCGTAACCCGGCCAGTTGCCGCGCGTGCCGCGCTGGCCATAGGCGCTGACATAGTTGAACGCGACATCCGGGTTGTGCTTGCGAATGCCATCCTCCGACAGCCCCAGCTTGGCCGCGCCCTTGAAGCGCATGTTATGGTGCACGGCTTCGGCCCATTGCAGCAGCCGGGCCAGGATCGGCTCGGCCTCGGGCCGGGTCAGGTCGAGTGCGATCGACCGCTTCGAGCGCGAGGCGGCCTGGTAATAGCGGTGCATGAAGCGGATCCGGTCGCCGGTCAGCGCTTCGACCTTGATCACGTCGGCGCCCATGTCGCCCATCATCGACGGGCCCATCGGGCCAGCCAGGAACATCCCGAAATCAACCACGCGCACGCCGGCCAGCACTTCGGCGGGAGCCGCGCCGCTGCCCACCGGGGCGGGCGGCGGGGTCCAGTCAGCCTCGCTCCCTTCGCCAAGGCGCGGCGCGGGGCGGACTGGGGGCAGCGGGGCGTCAGTGTGGAACGGAACGTTCGGCTGCACCGTGCGGCCCAGCAGCGGATCGTCCACTTCCACCACATAGCCGTTGGCCCGCACTTCCTCGTGGCGGAGCATTTCGCCCAGTGGATAGGCGGGTTCGGCGGCAATGTCGTCAGCCCGCAGGTCGGCCAGCCAGCGTTCCAGCGGGCGGCGCCTGAAGGCGTCGATCACGCCTTCCTCGGTGGAAATGTCGGCGCCTTCGGCCAGCACTTCCCACATCGTCGGCATATTGGCGTAATCGTACTGGCGCGGCGGATCCATGATCTGCAGCCAGTCGCCCCCCTGGCACTGGTAGAGCTGCTGCCCGATCGGCCGCGCGGCCAGCGGGTGCGGCTTGTTGTTGGGCATCGGCCCGGCCGAATTGCGCGCCCAGATCAGCGCGAGCATGACCATGTGGCCCTGGAACAGCGAGGTGTGCGCCGCCCCGCCCCGGCCCGATTGCAGCCGCGCCACCAGCCGGGCCAGGATGCCGGCCGCCGCCAGGTGCGCCGCCGCCCACGACCCGGCGTTGAAGCGCCAGACGATCGGCCCGGCGCGATAGCCGTCATTCTCGTAAAGCGCGCCGAACCGCGCGGCGACGAGCAATTCGTCGTCCGAGCGTTCGACATCGGGGTGATTGAACGGACTGCCGGTGATCCCGCTCGTCACCAGCCGGGGATACTTCGCCCCCAGCGTGGCATCGTCGAGGCCCAGGGCCTTGGCCCGCGCCGGGGTGAACTGGTGCAGCAGCACGTCCGCCCCGGCCAGCCGCCGGTCAAGCCCCGCCAGCCCTTCGGACGTCGCAAGGTCGAGCACCACACTGCGCTTGCCCCGGTTCCAGTTGGCGAAGCGCGCCTGGCCGCGCGCCGGATCGCCGCCGGGCCGCTCGACCTTGAGCACCTGCGCGCCGAGCGCTGCGAGCATCAGCCCCGCGACCTGGACCGCCTGGCCTTCCCCGATCTCGACAATGCGCAGGTCGCTCAGCATCGCCTGCCCCTCAGGCCTTGCGGAAGTTGGGCAGCATCCAGCCGTCCTGGATCGGGGTCCATTCGACCTGGACCTTCATGCCGATGTACACGTCCTCGGCATTGCAGCCGGTGACATTGGCGTTGAGCCGCGCGCCCGGTGCGCCGTCGAGATCGACCACCACCGGCACGTAGATATAATCTTCGCCGTTCGCCGGGTTCTTGTTGCACACCACATAGCTGAACACCGTGCCGGTGCCCGGCAGGGTCGGCCAGTTGACCGCCTTGCTCGAACATTCCGGGCAATAGGGCGACGGCGGCATGCGGAAGTGGCCGCAATCGGCGCACTGGCATGCGGTCAGCCGCAGGTCCCTGGCCGCCTGCCAGAACGGTTCGGTGTTGGGATTGGTGGTGATGCGGATCTGGTCGCCGGGCAGCAGCCGCGCCGGACCGTACTTGATGGGCTCGCTCATGTCAGGCGCTCCTCAGGATCAGGCTGGAAACGGGAAGCGAGGCCGGGCCGCCGGACACCAGCGCGAATTCGGCGTCCTTGACCTGGTTGATCGCGGTGCCGCGCACCTGCTCCACCCCTTCGACGATGTGGGTCATGCCGATGATGTAGGCTTCGTTGAGGTTCCC
>JAKPAG010000038.1 GCA_029779535.1 Pseudomonadota bacterium
TTCGTGGCAGGAAAAGCCGTTCGCGCTCGTCCCGCGTCAGCAGATTGCGCCGCGCCATGATGCACCTCACCTGATTCGGGATGACCCCCATTCGGTCAGGCTAGACCCGCGCGGCGAGGCAGGCATGCATAAAGGACTCCGGTGTGTTCGCCATTTGTCCGGCTTAGCGTTATCTGGCGAACAGACCTTGAGGTGCCCCCAAAATCACACCCAGCTCACAATGAACCCGGCTGCGGTGGTTTCCTTGGCCGCTAGTCCTGCATCCTCGAAGGCGTTGGGCGAGGAAATAGCTGCGGCGCGAGGCTATCGCGCGCAGGCCAAGGCCGCCAATACCCTGCGCGCTTACACCAGCGACTGGAACCAGTTCGAAGGCTGGTGCGACGCGCGCGGGCTCGAACCGCTGCCCGCCCGGCCCGAGGCGGTCGCAACCTGGCTGGCCGCGCTCGCGATGGACGGCAAAGCCGACAGCACAATTGGCCGACATCTCGCCGCGATCGGATGGAAGCACCGTCAGGATGGGCTGGTCGCGCCAGTTCAGCGAGACGAACGCATGGTCATCGCTGATACGCTCGCGGGGATCCGCCGCGGGGCCAGAGCGCGGCCCAGCGCCCGCAAGGCCGCGATCACCGCCAGCGATTTGGCGAAGATGATCGCGGCGGCGGACGGACAGGGCACGCGCGCGATCCGCGACCGGGCGATCCTGGCGCTGGGCCTGGCGGCCGCGCTGCGCCGGTCGGAACTGGTCGCGCTCGAGTGGCGCGATGTGGTAATGGTGGACAAGGGCCTGAAACTGACGCTGCGCCACTCCAAGACCGACCAGGAGGGGGAGGGGCAGGTGATCGCGGTGCCCTCGGGCAAGACACTCAAACCCGTTGAACGGCTCAAGGTGTGGTTGGCGGTGCGCGGTAGCGGCGCAGGACCGCTGTTCTATCGGATCGACCCGCAGGGGCGGCTGACCGACAGGCGCATGTCGGACCGCTCGATCGCGCGGCTGATCCAGAAATACGCGGGGCTCGTTGGGCTCGATCCGGAGAGCGTGGGAGGACATTCGTTGCGGGCCGGGTTCCTCACCGAAGCTTCCCGCACCGGAGCAACTATAGCCAAGATGCAGGAGGTGTCGCGGCACAAGAAAGTCGAAGTGCTGCTGGGCTATGTTCGGTCAGCTGAGCTGTTTGATGCCCATGCGGGGGGCGGGTTCTTATAATAGCAGAAATTCGAACCTGCCCGTGCAAGTATGAGTCCCTCCTCCGCTACCAT
>JAKPAG010000050.1 GCA_029779535.1 Pseudomonadota bacterium
CGAGTGGACCGGAAACACCGGAACACCGGCTTGGATGGCAGCCCTGGTCAGGCTGGTACTGGCTTTATGCATGGAAGGCCCCGCTCCTTTGGCTTTGCGGACAGATTCGGCGCAACCGGCTGCACCGGCAATCCGGGTCTGGCAGGCGTGGGGAGACGACCGACACGCGGTCGACCGGAACGCACAGCCCGGCGAGGCGACGGGCCGGCCGGCCGATCGCTTGCGACGGCCGGCGCGGGACGCGATGATCGGCTTTTGCCGTGCCCGCCCCGGGGTTTCGCCCGGAGCCCACGCAAACCCCTGGACAGCGGAGAATCACCGATGACAGTCAGCAACCGACAGAGCGCGCAACCCGGCCGGGAGCAAACCGGCGGCTGCGCCGAGGCCTGCGCAAGATGAGCAGCACTTCCCCCAAGCTGGTCACCATCGAGCGCGAGGGCCGGATCGCCGTGGTGCGCTTCGACCGCGGCGACAAGGCCAACGCGATGTCGCTGGAACTGTGCCGGCAGCTGACCCAGGCGGCCCGCAGCTTCGAGAACGATGCGAAAGTCTCGGCGGTGATATTGACCGCCGCCGGCAGCAATTTCAGCCTCGGGGCCGACCTGAAGGATACGGAAGGGGCGGCAGCCCGCAAGCTGCCCCTGGCCGAGCGCCGGCTGTCGCTGCAGACCGGCGGACGCATGTGCCGGGCCTGGGAAGAGATCGAGGCGCTGACCATCGTGGCCATCGAGGGCTGGTGCGTGGGCGGGGGCGCTGCGCTGGCGGTGTCATGCGACCTGCGCGTGGCTTCGCGGGATGCGAACCTGTATGTGCCGGAAATCGAGCGGGGAATGAATCTGTCGTGGGGAGCCATTCCGCGCATCACGCATCTGGTCGGGCCCTCGAAGGCCAAGCGCATCGTGATCCTGTCCGAGAAGGTATCGGCGCCCGTCGCGGCCGAATGGGGGCTGGTCGACAGCCTGACCGATGCGGGTGGAGCGATGGCCGAAGCCCGACAGTGGGCCGAACGGGCCGCCGGCCTGCCGCCCGTGCAGTTGCGGATGATCAAGCAGGCGATCAATGCCAGCGCCTTTGCGCTCGATCGGGCGGTGAGCCATGCGGATTTCGACCAGTTCGCCCTGGCGGCCGGATCGGAAGACTTTCAGGAAGGCACCCGCTCATTCCTGGAACGGCGTCCGCCGCGCTACACCGGGGCCTGAGCCGCCGGCGCCGCTCGGCCTTGAGCGGCGCTGCGGCCCGCCGGATCAGATCAGCATCAGCGCAGCCACTATGACGGCCACGCAGGCGATGCCCACGGCGCGATCGCCGTCGATCCGCCAGGCGCGCGGGGCCAAGGGAGCGGGACGCATGCCCGGGGCGCGCCAGTTTCTGGATGAATTGCAGAGGTCGGTCATCGGGGTCTCCTGAACGAAAGGCAAGCCTGCGCCCCTGCGGGCTCAAAACCTGAGCCTGCGGTGATGCTTTACAGTCCGGCAAATGCTCGACACCGAACGACTGCTTGCCTGGCTGGTCCAGCGCCCCCCGTCCCCCGACTATGCCTGGCTGGCCGAACTGGTCGGCGGGCTGCGACCGCGGCCGGGCGAGGACGACGAGCAGCCCGCCGTGCAGCGGCTGGACGCGCTTGCCGCCCGACTCGAAGGCTCGCCGGAGCTGGCTCGCGCGCTGTCTCGGCACCTTCTGGCCTTGTTCCCTGATCGGCGCGCGCGACACCTGCTGGCCGAAACCGGCGTCATCCTCGAAACCGGCTTTTTTGCCGGCCTGCTCAATCGCCTTGGCCGCCGGTACCTGCCTCCGGTGCCTGACGACCGGTTGTGGCTCGACATCCTGGGGCAGATCTTCGATCGCCGGGCCGATGGCCGATGGATCGCTGCCGCGGGCGAGGAACGCCTGGGCAGGCTGATCGGCCTGCTGATGCAGGCGGGCCAGGACCAGCCGGAAGCGGGCGCGGGCCTGGATCAGCTGCGCGCCGAGGCACTCGAGGCGCTGCGCCTGCTGACTCACCGGCTGGCGGCGCTGGGCATCGCGCCCACGCTGATGCGCTACTACGCCCCGCCCCATGAACTGGATTCGCCCTTCATGGCACAAGCCGCCGAGCTGCTGGCCTGGTGCCAGACCGCCCAGTCGGCTCGGCCGCCCTTGTGCGACATCGACGGGCCATCGCTGCTGCATATCGGCGTGCTGCTGGATCAGTGCGATGAAGTGCTGCGGCGCGTGCGGCGCATGGCGCACGAGCAGGGGACCAGCGTCGCACTGACCCATCTGATCCTGCAGGCGGGTGAGAGCGTCGGCCGGATCCGTCTGCTGCTGGCCATCGTGGGAGCACCGGCCGATGCGCCCGCCCATCAGGCCACGGCCCGTCTTGTGGGCCATCTGGTGGAAGGCGAATGCGCGCGCGACAGCGTCGCCGACCTGTTCACCCGCAGCACCGACCTGCTCGCCCTGCAGGTGACCGAGAACGCGAGCCGTACGGGCGAACACTACGTCACCACCGACCGCTCGGAATACTGGTCGATGGCGCGCTCCGCGATGGGTGCGGGCGTGATCGTCGGTGTGATGGCGCTGACCAAGATCCTGATCGCCAATCTGCATCTGCCCGAGTTCTGGGAGGCGCTCGGGTTCAGCCTGAACTATGCCGCCGGCTTCGTGCTGATCCATGTCCTTCACTTCACGGTCGCCACCAAGCAGCCGGCGATGACGGCCGCCCGGATTGCGGCCGTCATCAGCGAAGATCGTGATCGCAAGCGGTCATTGGAGGGGCTGGCCGCACTCACCGCGCAGATATCGCGGACCCAGCTGGTCGCCATCGTGGGCAACGTCGTGCTGGCGTTTCCGGTCGCCCTGCTGATCGCGTGGGCCTGGGCACAGCTGGCCGGCAGTCCGGTCACCGCTCCCGCCAAGTCGGCCAAGCTGCTTGCCGATGTGCATCCCTTCTATTCGGCCGCCCTGCCCCATGCGGCGATCGCCGGTGTGTGCCTTTATCTTTCGGGGATCATCTCGGGCTTCTATGACAACCGCTGCGTCTATGCCGGCATTCCGCAGCGCCTTGCCCGGCTGGGCTGGCTGCGGCGGCTGCTCGGCGAGCGCCGGTGTCTGGCGCTGGCCGCCTATGTCGAGCACAACCTGGGCGCCATCGCGGGCAACACGGCATTCGGATTCATGCTGGGCTTCGTCGGATTCTTCGGCCAGATCCTCGGGCTGCCGCTGGACATCCGGCATGTGACCTTCTCGGCCGCGAACATCGCCTACGCGCTGGTCGGAGTCGACTTCGTCGTCGACACCGGGTACCTCGCGGTCTGCGTGCTGGGGATCGGGCTGGTGGCGCTGACCAACCTGGGAGTCAGCTTCGCGCTGGCCTTCAACACGGCGGTCAAGGCACGGCGGCTGCGCCTGAAGGGCGGACGCGATTTCGCTCGCATCCTGTGGGCTCAGTTCCGAAGCAGCCCCCGGCCCTTCTTCCTGCCGCCGCGCGAAGCGGCCCCCGCCGCGATTGCACCGCCGAGCTCTCCCGGGGTCTAGACAGCGCCCAGCTGCCGCATCCAGGCGGCAAGCGACTGCTCGGGCGCGCTGCCTTGTGAAAAGGCATCGTGCACCCGCTGGCGATCGACCGGCAGACGGTTCTGGCTGACCTTGAGCTTCACGTCGATCTCGGTCATCGGAATGCGAAAGCCGACGATAGCCCCCAGCATCCGATGCTGGTAGTCGGGCGCCAGGCTGCGCCAGTGGTCGGCGTAGCCCGGCTCCACATGGGCGATCAGGCGCTTGAGCAGCGCGTCCTTGTCATCGAACGAATCGGACGTCAGCACCGCCTGGCCGCGGACATGCACGACGACGTAATTCCAGGTGGGGACGTTTTCGCGGCCTTCGTAGAGCGCGGGCGAGACGTATGCATGGGGACCGTGAAAGATGACCAGCACCCGGTCCTGCCCCGCCTGCCAGGCGCGCCAGTGGGGGTTGCCTCGGGCCATGTGTCCTTCGAGGATCGGCGCTCCGCTGGCATCGGCCTGCACCGTGACCGGGCAATGGGTGACGAAGGGTTCGCCGTCGCGCACGCTGATCAGCGTGGCGAAAGGATGGGCGGCGATGACCTGGGTGGCGATCCGCTCCCGGGCGGCCGGGTCGGG
>JAKPAG010000060.1 GCA_029779535.1 Pseudomonadota bacterium
CCCGACATTGTCGAAATAGAGGTCGATCCCCTTGGCGCCGATCGCCTTGACTTCGCGCGCCAGGGCCTTGGTCAGGTTGGGTTCGGCCTTGTAGTCGATCACCCCGTCCAGCCCCAGTTCGTCACGCAGGTAGGCCGCCTTGTGCGCGCCGCCGGCCGAGCCGATCACCTTGTGGCCCTTGAGCTTGGCGATCTGGCAGACCAGCGAGCCGACCCCGCCCGAGGCGGCCGAGACGAACACCACGTCGCCCGGCTTGAGGCCGCCGACCCGCAGCAGCCCGGCATAGGCCGTCAGCCCGGTCATACCGGCAAAGCCCAGGTAGGCCTGCGGCGGCAGCGCGCTGCCATCCCGCTTCTGCAGGGCGCTGCCGGGCGCGTTGAACGCCTCGCGCCAGCCGAGGCGGTGGAACACCAGGTCGCCGGGCGCAAAGGCGGGATCGTTCGAGAGCACCACTTCGCCCACCGCCGGGCCTTCCATCGCCGCGTCCAGCACGAAGGGCGGGACATAGCTGGGGGCATCGTCCATCCGCCCGCGCATCGCCGGATCGACCGCCATGAACAGGTTGCGGACCTGCACTTCGCCTGCGCCCGGCGCGCCCACCTCGGTCACCGCCATGGCGAAATCCTCGGGCACGGGGGTGCCTTGCGGGCGGCGGACGAGGCGGACTTCGCGCGATTGCATCGCAGCGTTCCTCAGAAGCTCTTGGGCAGGTCGAGCACGTGGGTGGCCACGTGGCTGAGGATCAGGTTGGTACTGATCGGGGCGACCTGGTACAGGCGGGTTTCACGGAACTTGCGTTCGACGTCGTATTCCTCGGCAAAGCCGAACCCGCCGTGGGTCTGGATGCACATGTCGGCGGCGAACCAGCTGGCTTCGGAAGCGACCAGCTTGGCCATGTTGGCCTCGGTCCCGCAGTTGATCCCGGCTTCGAACTTTGCGGCGGCATCGGCCACCACCAGTTCGGCGGCATTGGTCTGGACATAGGCCCGCGCGATCGGGAACTGCACCCCTTGGTTCGAGCCGATCGCCCGGCCGAACACGTTGCGGTCCCGCGCATAGGCGCTGGCGCGGTCGATGAAGAACTTCGCATCGCCGATGCATTCCGACGCGATCAGGATGCGTTCGGCGTTCATCCCCGAGAGGATGTAACGGAAGCCCTTGCCTTCTTCCCCGATCAGGTTTTCCGCCGGCACGCGCAGGTCGTCGAAGAACAGCTCGGTCGTGGCGTGGTTCAGCATGGTGCGGATCGGGCGGATGGTCAGGCCGTTGCCGACCGCTTCGCGCATGTCGACCAGCAGGACGCTCATCCCGTCCGAACTCTTGGCGCATTCCTCGCGCGGGGTGGTGCGGCACAGCAGCACCATCAGGTCGGAATGCTCGGCCCGGCTGATCCAGATCTTCTGCCCGCTGACGACATAGTGATCGCCTTCGCGCCGGGCAAAGGTGCGGATCCGGGTGGTGTCGGTGCCCGCGCCCGGTTCGGTCACGCCGAAGGCCTGGAGCCGCAGCGAACCATCGGCCACGCCGGGCAGGTACTTGGCCTTCTGCTCGGCGTTGCCGTGCTTGAGCACGGTGCCCATGGTGTACATCTGCGCGTGGCAGGCCCCGCCGTTGCAGCCCGAACGGTGGATTTCCTCGAGGATCGCGGTCGCCGCGCCGAGGCCCAGGCCCGAACCGCCGAATTCCTCGGGAATCAGAACCGAAAGGAACCCGGCTTCGGTCAGCGCGCGGACGAATTCGGTGGGATAGGTCCGCTCGCGGTCAAGCGCCTGCCAGTAGGTCCCCGGGAAGTCGGCGCACAGCTTGCGCACGGCTTCGCGGATTTCGGGGAACGTTTCCTCAGTCGACATGTCAGGACCTTTCGTCGGATTGGCCGATCGCCCGGGCCAGCGCGGTCAGCGCGTGCCCCAGCGTGCGCACGCCATCGGCGTCGCGCGAACCGGCAAAGGTGGAAGCGGAAAGACAGAAGGCGAGCGGATCGCCCGGGACCGCGCAGGCGACCGAGCAGACCCCGGCATGGGCAAAGCCATCGTCCAGGGCATAGCCGCTGGACCGCGCTGCGCCGACCTGCATCGCATAGGCGGCGTAATCGAGCGGGCGCTGCCAGCGCAGCGCGGCAAACCGGCGCGCCAGTTCGGCATCGCCCACGCCCTGCGCCGCGGACAGGGCCCGGCCGGTGCTGCCCGCGCCGAGCGGCTGGCGCTGGCCCACGGCCATGTGGATCCGGGTGGCCGATTCGCTTTCCCCCAGTGCGACCAGTTCCAGCCGCTCGCGCGGTTCGATATGCCACAGGCCGACCGTGGCATCGTGCTGTTCGGCAAAGCGGGTGAGCAGCGGCTGCGCCCGCGCGACCAGCCGGGCGGTTTCGCCGCGCATCAGCGCGCCAAGATCGGCCCAGCCGGGGGCAAGGCGATAGCGCTTGCCGCTTTCCGCCTCGAGCGCGCCTTCGGCCACCAGGGTGCGCAGCAGGTTGAGGCAGCTTGACACCGACAGCCCGGTGGCGCGCGCCACGTCCGACAGAGTCTGCGCGTGCCCGTCCCGCGCCAGCAGGCGCAGGATGGCGAAGGCCTGCGAAACGGAGCGCACGGGTCCGGACATGCCGCATTCCTATTTTTCAGAATGATGAATTGCAATCCCAAATATTGAAAAATGATTGGAAGCGCTTCCAATGCAGGGAGAACCGTTATACGTATGCACGTGGACAAGGCGGCCCGGCCCGGCAACAAGGCCGCACAAACAGATCAAGCGGGGGTTGAGAGAGGCTATGGCAGCACCGATAACGGGTGGACAGGGCGCCGTGGGTGGCAGCGCCGGAGGATCGCAGGCACGGACCGTGCTCCTGCTGGCCTTCGCGGTGTTTTTCATCCTTGGCGGGGTGACCAACATCAACGACCTGCTGGTCGGCAAGTTCAAACCGATGTTCCAGCTGAGCCATGCCGAGGCCAACCTCGTGCAGATGGCGTTCTTCATCGCCTATGCGCTGTGTTCGATCCCGGCCGGGATCGTGATGAGCAAGCTGGGCTATATCCGCACCTTCGTGCTGGGCTTCCTGATGGTGGCCAGCGCGGCGCTGCTGTTCATTCCGGCGTCCAACGCGGCCTCGTTCGGCGGCTTCCTCGCCGCGCTGTTCTTCATCGGCGCGGGGATCACCGTGCTGCAGGTGGCGATGAACCCGGTGATCACCACGCTGGGGCCAGTCGAAACGTCGCACAGCCGGCTGACCTTTGCCCAGGCGTTCAATTCCATCGGGGTGACGCTGATGGTCTATGGCGGGGCGAGCGTGCTGCTGGGCAATGCCAAGCCGATTGACGCCGCCAGCGCCACGGCAGAGCAGCTTCAGGCCTACCGGGTCGAACAGGGCGCCTCGATCGGCCATGCCTATATGTGGCTGGCCGTGGTGATGCTGGGCATTGCCGCGCTGTTCTGGCTGTTCCGTTCGGCGCTGGACGGGGCCAAGGCGCAGGAAGCCAAGGTCGCGGGCACCTGGGCCCTGTTCACCGGCAACCGCCGGGTCCAGCTCGGCGCGCTTTGCATCTTCACCTATGTCGGTGCGGAAGTGGCGATCGGCAGCAACCTGATCGCCTACCTGGGTGACCGGGGCGTGATGGGCCTGGGGCTGGAACAGGCCGGCAAGCTGGTGGCGTTCTACTGGGGCGGGGCGATGATCGGGCGGCTGGTGGGCGGCTTCGTGCTGCGCCTGTTCCGCCCGGGCCGCGTGCTGACCGCCTATGCCACCGCCGCCATCGGCCTGATCGCGCTGTCGGCCGCCAGCACCGGGGCCATGGCGGGCTGGGCGCTGATCCTGGTCGGCTTCTGCAATTCGCTGATGTTCCCGACAATCTTCAGCCTTGGCACCGAAGGGCTGGGGACGCGCACCCCGCAGGGTTCGGGCATCCTGTGCACCGCCATCGTCGGCGGGGCGCTGGTCCCCTACCTGTTCGGCCTGACCGCCGATGTGACCGGCAACATCCGTATGGCGCTGCTGGTCCCGGCGGTATGCTATGCGATTATCGCCATGTTCGGCCTGTGGGCGGTGCGCAATCCGAGCAAGGGCGCGGGTAGCGCCGGTCCGGTGTTCGAATAGCGCGGCTTTCGGCTCAGGCGCTGCCGGTCTGGCTGGCCAGCAGCGCCGGGTCGATCCCTTCGCCCAGCCAGGCCGATTTCCAGCGCGCGGTGACGGGGGTGTCGAACAGCACTTCGGGATTGCCCTTGGCGGCGAACCAGCCGTGCTGGCGCATTTCGCCATCAAGCTGCCCCGCGCCCCACCCGGCATAGCCCAACGCAACGATCCAGCGGCTTGGCCCCTCGCCCGCAGCGATTGCTTTCAGCACTTCCAATGAGGCCGACAGGCAGCCCAGTTCGCCCGCCTCGATCGTGCCCGGCCCGGTCCAGTCGGGCGAATGCAGCACAAAGCCGCGCTGCGGTTCCACCGGGCCGCCATCGTGGATCACGCAGTCCGGCGCCACGCCCGGTTCGATCCCGACATCTTCCAGCAATTCGTGCAGCCGCAGGCCGTGGCGGATCTTGCCCACCGCCACCCCCAGCGCGCCCTGCGCATCGTGGACGTACATGGCGATCACCGCGTGTTCAAAGCGCGGATCGCCCATTCCGGGCATGGCCAGCAGCAGCCTGCCGGCAAGGTATTCGGCCTGGGTCATGCCCGCAGCCTAGCCCCGCCGGGGCGAGTCGGGAAAGCTCAATCCCGGGGCAGCAGGTGCTTCTGGACCTTGCCTGATGCGGTGCGCGGGATCGCGTCGGTCAGCACCACGCTGGCGGGCACCTTGAACCTGGCCAGCCGCGCCGCGCAGTGGGCGATGACCTGTTCCTCGCTCAGCGCCATGCCCTCGCGCACGATCACGAAGGCGCGGCCCACTTCGCCCCAGCGTTCGCTGGGCACGCCGATCACTGCAACTTCGGCGATCTCGGGCAGTTCGGCCAGCGCCGCCTCGACCTCGGCCGGATAGACGTTTTCCCCGCCCGAGATGTACATGTCCTTCTTGCGGTCAACCAGGTAGTAGAACCCGTCCGCGTCCATCAGCGCGGCATCGCCGGTCTTGAACCAGTCCCCCGCGAACGCCTTGGCGGTCAGTTCCGGCTGGTTCCAGTAGCCCCTGGTGACGCTGGGTCCGCGAATCCACAGTTCGCCCGTCTCGCCCTGCGGCACGTCGTTGCCTTCGTCATCGACGATCCGGGTTTCGACCGTCAGCAGCGGCTGGCCGCAGGATCCCGCCTTTTCGATCAGGCGTTCGACATCCAGCACCGGCATGGCGAAGTTGGAGCAGGTCTCGCTCATCCCGAAACCGTCTGAAAAGCGGATCCCGGCGCGGGCAAAGCGTTCGACCTGCGCCTTGGGGTTGGGCGCGCCGCCGGTAACATACAGCTTCAGCCCCTGGAGCTTTTCGGGCGTGAAATCCGGATGCTGCCAGATCGTCGTCGCCATCTGCGGGACCGAGAAATAGTGCGTGATGCCAAGCTCGCGGTCGGCCATGCGGGCGATGGTCCTGGCGGGATCGAAACCGGGGCTGATCCACACCGTGCCGCCGGTCTGCACCGGCACGCGCACCGCGGCAAACAGCCCGGCGGTGTGGAACATCGGCATGTCGCACAGGAAGACGCTTTCATAGGAAACCAGGCTGCCAAGCGCGAAATTGGTTGCCCCCCAGAAGGCGTTCGCCTCGCTGATCATCACCCCCTTGGGCCGCCCGCTGGTGCCGCTGGTGTACAGCAGGGTCGAAGGCAGCTCCCAATCGCGCCGCGCATCGGCGGGGGCGCGGGCGCCCGCATCGCCCAGGCTTTCCAGATCGGCCAGCAGCAGCCGCTCGGCCGGATGATCGGGCACGGTGAATTCCGCGTCGTGGAAGATCAGGCTGGGCTGCGCATCCCGCATCAGCACGGCGATTTCCGCCGTGGCCAGCCGCCAGTTGTAAGGCACGAAGACCGCGCCGGCGCGCACGCAGGCCAGTTGCAGCACCAGCATGTTCGGGTGGTTGCGGGTCAACGTGGCCACGCGGGCGCCGCGGGCCGCGCCCAGCCGGCCGACCAGCCAGGCTGCCGCGCGGTCAATCGCCGCGTCAAGCTGCGCCCAGGACCAGCGCCGCCCGCTTTCGGTGCAGCCCACCGCCAGCCGACCCGGCATCGATTTGGCATAGGTTCGAACGGAATCGACCAGGACAGCAGACATCGGCACAATGCTCCCAAAACCTGATTCCCGACATAGCCGGAATATTGCTATGGTCAATAACAATACCGCCCGCGACACCCCTTGCGTCGCGCGGGATAATTTGTAAGTCTTACCTACTATTTCGAATCCGGGCAACGCACCTGGACCTGCCTGTGGAGAGCATGCACCATGAATGACATGACCACGATCGACCGCACCCAGCGCCCCTATTCCGCCGCGGCCCAGGCCGCGCTGGCGCGCAAACCCGCGCTGTTCATCAACAACGAATGGGTCGCTTCCAGCCATGGCGCGCTGATCGAGGTGGAAGACCCCTCGTCGGGCAAGATCGTGTCCCACGTGGTCGATGCCAGCGACCGCGACGTGGACCGCGCCGTTGCCGCTGCCCGCGCCGCGTTTGACGATGGCCGCTGGTCCGGTCTGCCGCCGATGGTGCGCGAACGCACCATGCACCGCCTGGCCGACCTGCTCGAGGCCCATGCGGACGAATTTGCCGAGCTGGAAGCGATCGACAACGGCAAGCCCAAGGGCATGGCCGGCGCGGTCGACGTGCCGGGCGCCATGGCCCACATCCGGTTCATGGCCGGCTGGGCCAGCAAGATCAATGGCGAGGTGATCCAGCCCTATTCGATCCCCGATGGCGCCTTCTTCGGCTATACCCGCAAGGAACCGGTCGGCGTCTGCGCGCAGATCGTGCCGTGGAACTTCCCGCTGCTGATGGCCTGCCTGAAAATTGCCCCGGCGCTGGCGGCGGGCTGCACCATTGTGCTCAAGCCCGCCGAACAGACCAGCCTGACCGCGCTGCGCCTGGCCGATCTGATTGCCGAGGCCGGCTTTCCGGCGGGCGTGGTCAACGTCATCACCGGCAATGGCCACACCGCCGGGGACCGCATGGTCAAGCACCCGGACGTCGACAAGATCGCCTTCACCGGATCGACCGAGATCGGCAAGCTGATCAACCGCAACGCCACCGCCAGCCTCAAGCGGGTGACGCTGGAACTGGGCGGCAAGTCGCCCGTGGTGGTCATGCCCGATGTCGACGTGGCCCAGGCCGCGCCAGGCGCGGCGGGGGCGATCTGGTTCAACTCGGGCCAGGTCTGCGTGGCGGGCTCGCGCCTCTATGCGCACCGCTCGATCTTCGACCAGGTGATCGAAGGCGTCGCCGAGCAGGCCCCGTTCTGGGCGCCGCGCGCCAGCCTTGATCCCGAAGGCCACGCCGGTCCGCTGATCAGCAAGGAACAGTTCGACCGGGTGATGGGCTATATCGAAGCCGGCAAGCGCGACGGCGCGAGCGTGGCGATCGGCGGCGATGCCCCGGCGGTGGACGGCGGCTATTACGTCAACCCCACGGTGCTGGTCGACGTGAACCCGCAGATGAGCGTGGTGCGCGAGGAAATCTTCGGACCCGTAGTGGTCGCCCAGCGCTTCGATGACATCGACGAAGTAGCCAAGGCCGCCAACGACACCTGCTATGGCCTGGGCGCGGGCATCTGGACCAAGGACGTCGCGACGATGCACAAGCTGGCTTCGAAGATCAAAGCCGGGACCGTCTGGGGCAACTGCCACGCGGTGATCGATACCGCGCTGCCGTTCGGCGGCTACAAGGAATCGGGCCTGGGCCGCGAACAGGGCCGCCAGGGGATCGAAGCCTACCTCGAAACCAAGACCGTCATTCTCCAGCTGTAATGCCCGCCCGGCCGCGCCGCCACCGGCGCGCGCGGCCGCCGGCAAGAAGGAAGTGCAATGCCCATCGACCTCGCCAAGATCAAAGCCATCGACGTCCACGTCCACGCCGAGGTGTCGTGCCACGATCCCGAAGATCCGGTAATGGGCCAGTTCTTCGATGCCGCCAGCGCCTATTTCAAGGCCCCGCGCGAACGGCCCAAGATGCCCGAGATTGCCGAGATCTACCGCGAACAGCAGATCGCCTTCTGCCTGTTCACGGTCGACTGCGAAAGCGGGATCGGGGCAAAGCGCGTGTCGAATTACGAAGTGGCCGAATTCGCCGCCAGGCATGACGACATCTGCATCCCCTTCGCCAGCATCGACCCGCACAAGGGCAAGCTGGGCGCGCGCGAGGCGCGGGACCTGATCGAGAACTGCGGGGTCCGGGGCTTCAAGTTCCACCACATCATGCAGAACATCGAACCGGCAGCGCAGGTCGGTTACGCGATCTATGAAGTGATCAACGAATACAAGCTGCCGGCAATCTTCCACACCGGCCATTCGGGCATGGGCACGGGCATGCGCGGCGGCGGCGGGGTGCGGCTGAAGTATGGCCAGCCGATGCTGGTCGATGATGTCGCGGTCGATTTCCCCGACATGAAGATCATCCTGGCCCATCCCAGCTGGCCATGGGTCGATGAAAGCCTGTCGATGGCGCTGCACAAGGACAATGTGTTCATCGACCTGTCGGGCTGGTCGCCGAAGTATTTCCAGCCGCAGATCATCCAGTATGCCAACACCCAGCTGCGGGGGAAGATGCTGTTCGGCAGCGATTTCCCGCTGATCCACCCGCAGAAGTGGCTGGAAGCCGCGCGGCAGGTTGGCTTCAAGGAAGAAGTCCTGCCCGGCATCATGAAGGACAACGCGGCAAAGCTGCTGGGCCTCGCCTGAGCGCGATGGACTTTACCGGCCGCCACATCGCCATCACCGGCGCGTCCACCGGGATCGGCCTGGCCGCCGCGCGGCGGATCGCGGCGCTGGGCGGGCGGGTGACGCTGATCGCGCGGCGCGCGGCGCTGCTGGAAGCGGCCTGCGCCGCGATTGGCCCGCCGGCGCGCTGGGCCGCGGCGGACGTGGGCGACAAGGCGCAGCTGCTCGCCGCGCTGGACAGCGCCGAAGCGCAGCACGGCGCGATCGACGGCCTGTTCCTGAATGCGGGAACGGGCGGCCGCTTTGCCCCCGTGGCGGACTACGGCGACGATGTGTTCGACACGGTGATGGCGGTCAACCTCAAGTCCGCGCTGTGGGCGATCCAGCGGGTCCTGCCGGGGATGAGCGCGCGCGGGCGCGGGGCGATCCTGGTGACCGGGAGCCTGGCGAGCGAGCGCGGCATGGCCGGCAATGTCGGCTATGTCGCATCCAAGCACGCCGTGCTGGGGCTGGCCCGCGCGGTGGCGCTGGAAGCCGCGCCCACGGGCGTGCGCTGCAACTGCGTGATCCCCGGCTTCATCGAAACCCCGATGCTGGGTCAACTGCCGCCGGGTGCCCTGGCGCAGATGGCCGCTGCCACCCCGCAAGGGCGCACCGGCACGGCCGATGAACTGGCCCAGGTCGCCGCCTTCCTGCTGTCGGACGCGGCCAGCCACGTCACCGGACAGGCGCTGGCGGTGGACGGCGGGGTGCTCGGCACGCTCAGGATCTGAAGGACACCCGATGACTCTCAAATACTATCACGCTGAACCGCTGGCCAATTCGCTGAAGTCGATGATCCCCCTGAAGGAAAAGGGGCTGGCCTACGAAAGCCACTATGTCGATCTGCACAAGTTCGAGCAGCATTCGGCCTGGTTCGTCGCGATCAATCCCGAAGGGCAGGTCCCGGTGCTGGACCATGACGGCACGATCATCACCCACACCACGGTGATCAACGAATACCTGGAAGATGCCTTTCCCGATGCGCAGCCCGCCGATGGCCCGCTGCGCCCGCGCGATCCGGTGGGCGCGGCGCGGATGCGGTATTGGAACAAGTTCGTCGACGAGCACGTGATGAATTACGTCTCGATGCACGGCTGGCACCGCATGGTCGGGATCATCGCCCGCAGCATCGAGGGCGGCGAGTTCGAGAAGCTGCTGGAAAACATCCCCCTGCCCGACCAGCGCAAGAAATGGGCGACCGCGCGCTCCGGCTGGTCCGAGGCGGACCTTGCCGCCGCGACCGACAAGATCGTCTATGCGCTGGAAAAGGTCGAAAAGCAGCTGGGCGAAACGGCCTGGCTGGCCGACGATATGTATACCCTGGCCGACATCAACTTCTATTCGCACTGCGGGATGATGGTGGAACGGATGTTCCCGGAACTGGAAGTTGCGAAGAACTATCCGCGCCTGGTCGACTGGCGCGAACGGGTCACCGCCCGCCCCGCCGTGGCCGAGGCGCTGAAGAGCGAAGACCGCACCACCCCGGGCCTGCGGACCTGGTCGGGCGATCGGTAAGAGCATGGCCGGTTTCGTCCTGATCCACGGCTCCTGGCACGGCGGCTGGTGCTTTGACGAGGTTGCAGCATTGCTGCGCAGCAAAGGGCACACGGTTGTTGCCCCGACCCTGCCCGGCATGGGCGGCGACGAGGCTGCATTGCGCGCTGTTACCCTGCCCGGCTGGGGCACTTATGCTGCGCAGCAATGCGCTGATCTGAAAGCACAACTGCATGGCGCGCCGGTGGTGCTGGCGGGCCATTCGCGCGGCGGGCTGGTGGTCAGCACCGCGGCCGAGCAGAACCCCGAGGCGATGGACGCGCTGGTCTATATCTGCGCGATGATGCTGCCCGCCGGAATGAGCCGCGCCGCGTTCAAGGCGCTGGAGGAACCGACCCCCGATTTCGACGCGCTGATCAGCCCGGTTCATGGCGGCGCGGGCACCGTGGTCGATCCGGCGGGGGCCGGAGCGGTGTTCGCCCAGCTATCCCCGCCCGAGCTGGTTGCCGCCGCCCTGCCCCGCCTGCTGGCCGAACCGCATGGACCGCGCTCGACGCCAATCGCGGTGACCGCCGAACGCTGGGGGCGCCTGCCGCGCACCTATGTCGAATGCACGGCGGACCGCACGATCCCGATCGCCAGCCAGCGCAAGATGCAGGAAATGTCGCCGGGCGCGAAGGTGGTGACGCTGGACAGCGATCATTCGCCCTACCTGTGCCGCCCGCGGCAATTGGCCGAGGCGCTGATCGGGGCTATTCCCCGGCACTGAGGAGAAAGCGCGATGCGTGAAGTGCGGCTGAGCCCGGCGGGCGAATACGACAATGCCCCGCGCCCATACGCGCATATCACGGTGCGCCCGCTGGCCAGCGCGATGGGCGCGGAACTGATGGGCGTCGATCTTGCCAATCTGACCGACGCGGCCTTTGCCGAAGTGCAGGACGCGCTGTGGCGGCACAAGATGATCTTCGCGCGCGATCAGCAGCTGGACCACGCCGCGCACGAGGCTTTCGCGCTGCGCTGGGGCCCGTTCGCGCCCGATGCCTATACCCACGGCGTGCCCGGCCACGCGAACGTCCAGCCGCTGATCAAGGAAGCCGACCACCGCAGCAAGGGCCTGTTCGGCAGCGGCTGGCATACTGACAGCCCGTTCCTGCCCGAGCCGCCGGGAATGACGATCCTGCGCGCCGTGGAAGTGCCGCCGTGGGGCGGCGATACGGTCTGGGCCAATACCGCGCTGGCATATCGGATGCTCAGCCCCGGGATGCAGGCCATGCTGCGCCCGCTGAAAGTGCGGATGAGCGCCAGGAACAACGCCTTCACGCAAAAGCAGGCCGACGGCAAGGAACTGAGCTTTGCCAGCGAGGCCGCGCGCGAAGCCGCCTTTGCCGGCAACGCCCACCCGCTGGTCCGCAGCCACCCGATGACCGGCGAGCTGTCGCTTTACGTCGACGAGGTCTATGCGGTGGGGATTGATGGGATGACCACGGCGGAAAGCCGCCCGCTGCTGGATTTCCTGTGCCAGCACATCACCCAGCATCACTTCACCTGCCGCCTGCGCTGGGACGTGGGCATGGTGGCAATGTGGGACAACCGCAGCGCGCTGCACCTGGCGGCCAACGATTACGACGGCTTCCGCCGCGAGATGTACCGCACCACCATGGCCGGGGAACGCCCAGCCTGAGCGCGCTCAATTCCCGAAGAAGTTGAGTTCCAGCAGCACGTTGTTCGGATCGGCAACGAAGATCTGGCGCAGGCCGATCGCTTCGACCAGGTTGAACTGGCAGGGCAGGTCCCGCGCCTCGATCCGGCGGATCATCTCGTCATAGCCGGTGCAATTGAGCGCAACATGGTGCACCGCCCCGGTCAGCGCGCCGGGCTGCACTTCGCGGTCGAACATGCGCGGGCAATCGACCGAATTGATGTGCATGATCGCCTTGCCCGAGCCATCGTACATCCACTGCGCGTTGTTGGGGGTGAGCGGCGGCGGCGCGTCGCGCCGCTCCAGCCCGAGCAGGGTGCGGTAGAATTCCGCCGTCTCGTCCAGCCGGTCGGTGATGATGTTGACGTGATCGAGCCAGTTGACCTGCATCGCACCCGCTCCCCGGTTAGCTGCGGAACACTACCGTCTTGTCGTGGTTCAGCAAGACGCGGTCTTCGAGGTGCAGTCGCACCGCTTCGGCCAGCACGCGGCGTTCGATGTCGCGGCCCTTGCGGACCATGTCCTCGGGGCTGTCGGCATGGGTCACAGCCTCGACGTCCTGGTGGATGATCGGCCCTTCATCGAGGTCGGCGGTGACATAGTGCGCCGTCGCCCCGATCATCTTCACCCCGCGGGCATGGGCCTGGTGATAGGGTTTGGCGCCCTTGAAGCCGGGCAGGAACGAATGGTGGATGTTGATGCAGCGGCCCGACAGGAAGGCAGCCAGATCGTCCGAGAGGATCTGCATGTAGCGCGCCAGCACGACCAGTTCGGCACCCGTCTCGGTCACCACCTGCTTGATCAGGGCTTCCTGGCTGGCCTTGGTGTCCTTGGTGATCGGGAAGTGGTGATAGGGCACGCCGTTCAGCAGCGAGATCGACAGCGCTTCCTTGGGATGGTTGCCGATGATCGCGACCACATCCATGTTCAATTCGCCGATCCGGTTGCGATAGAGCAGATCGCCCAGGCAGTGGTCGAACTTCGACACCATCAGCACCACCTTGCGCCGCGCGCCCTTGGCCCGCAGGCTCCAGGTCATCCCATATTCGGCCGCCAGCGGTTCGAAGCCGCTGCGAATCGCCGCCACGTCGGCCGCCTGCGGATCGAACGCCACCCGCATGAAGAACTCGCCGCTCAAGGCATCGTTGAACTGCTGCGCTTCAAGAATATTTCCGCCTTTATCAAACAGATAACCCGTGACGCGGGCGGTGATCCCGGCACGGTCGCGGCAGGACAGGGTGAGGATCTGAACCTCGGCCATCGGCATAACTCCCAGTTGGTCGGCACCCCTTAGCGGCACCGCTTTTCGTTTGCACTCATAGCAAAATATAGTATGCAGTGCATACAATTTTCAACCGGAGAGGGAGTCGGGGCATCATGGCCGCCAACAATCTTGAACAGCTGCTCAGCTCGCAGGGCAATATCGTCGACATGCTGCGCAATTCGCAGCTGGGTGCCTATGTCTATCCGGTGGTCGCGCCGGAATTCTCCAACTGGCGCAGCGAGCAGTGGGCCTGGCAGCACAGCGCGGTGCTGTTCGACCAGTCGCACCACATGGTGAACCTGTACATTCGCGGCAAGGATGCCGGAAAGCTGCTGTCCGATACGATGATCAACAGCTCGAAGGGCTGGGCGGTCAACAAGGCCAAGCAGTATGTGCCGACCACCCCCTATGGCCACGTCATCGGCGATGGCATCATCTTCTGGGAAGAAGAAGAAAGCTTCACCTATGTCGGCCGCGCCCCGGCCAGCAACTGGCTGCGCTATCACGGCGCGACCGGTGGCTATGACGTGGAAATCGAACTCGACGACCGTTCGCCGATGCGCCCGATGGGCAAGCCCGTCACCCGCAAGGAATGGCGCTTCCAGATCCAGGGCCCGCAGGCCTGGAACGTGATCGAAAAGCTGCACGGCGGCCCGCTCGAACAGCTCAAGTTCTTCAACATGAGCACGATGAACATTGCCGGCCACACCGTGCGCACCCTGCGCCACGGCATGTCGGGCGCGCCGGGCCTCGAAATCTGGGGCCCCTATGCCCAGCAGGAAGAAATCCGCGCCGCAATTCTCGAAGCCGGCAAGGAATTCGGCCTGATCGCCTGCGGTAGCCGCGCCTATCCGTCGAACACGCTCGAATCCGGCTGGATCCCCAGCCCCCTGCCCGCGATCTACACCGGCGAAAAGCTCAAGGGCTTCCGCGAATGGCTGGGCGCCGACAGCTATGAAGCCACCGGCTCGATCGGCGGTTCGTTCGTCTCGGACAATATCGAGGACTATTACCTCAACCCGTGGGAACTGGGTTACGGCGGCTTCGTCAAGTTCGACCACGATTTCCACGGCCGCGAGGCGCTGGAAAAGATCGACCCGGCCAGGCAGCGCAAGAAGGTGACCCTGGCCTGGCATCCCGAGGACATGGCCAAGATCATGGCTTCGCTGTTCAACCCGGACGGCGACCAGTACAAGTTCTTCGACGTGCCGCTGGCCAACTATGCCTCGTCCAACTACGACCGGGTGGTCGATGCGGGCGGCAAGACGGTCGGCCTGTCGATGTTCACCGGCTATTCCTACAACGAAAAGCAGGCGCTGAGCCTGGCCACGGTCGATCCGGAAATCCCGGTCGGGACCGAAGTGCGCGTGGTCTGGGGCGAGGAAAACGGCGGCACTCGCAAGACCACGGTCGAACCGCACAAGCAGCTGGAAGTGCGCGCCATCGTCAGCCCGGTGCCCTACAGCCGGGTCGCGCGCGAAACCTACCAGGAAGGCTGGCGGTCGCAGGGCCTCTAAGGCACGCAAGCGCGAGGAGCGGACCATGGCCAAGGCCTCTGAACTGATCCACCCCAACTGGGACAAGGCCCCCGCCGGGATCACCGACGGGTTCAGCCTGGAAATGACCGCCAAGGATGAGGGGTCGCTGCGCGATGCGGCGCCCCTGATCCCGGCGGGCACCCCGGTGGCGGTCACCTATCTGCCTGGCGAGGAACTGGCGGCGCGCGTCGCTGCCACGGTTGCGGTGCGCGAACTGGGGTTCGAGCCGATGCCCCACTTCTCCGCCCGGCGGATCACTTCGCAGGACGATTTCGAAGGCTATCTGAAAGCCGTGGTCGAACAGGCCGGGGTCAAGCGCTGCTTCATCGTTGCGGGCGATCCGCCCGAACCGCAGGGTCCCTATTTCGATACCATGGCCCTGATCCGCACCGGCGCGTTCGAACGCGCCGGGGTGCAGGCGATCGGCGTGGGCGGGCACCCGGAAGGGCATCCGAACATGACCGAGGCGCAGTGCTGGGACGTGCTGGAAGCCAAGGTCCGCGAGATCGAGGCGCGCGGCATGGCCGCGCTGGTCGTCACCCAGTTCAGCTTCGATCCGGATGCCTGCCTCGCCTGGCTCAAGCAGCTGCGCGCCCGCGGGATCGAATGCCCGGTGCGGATGGGCGTGCCCGGCCCGGCCGGGATCAAGCGCCTGCTGGCCTATGCCGCGCGCTGCGGGGTGGGGGCATCGACCTCGGTGCTCAGGAAATACGGCATCTCGGTCACCAACCTGCTCGGCACGGCCGGGCCGGACAAGCTGGTCAATGCCTTTGCCAAGGGGCTGGGCGATGAACACGGCCGGGTGCGGCTGCACTTCTATCCGTTCGGCGGGATGACCAAGACGCTCGAATGGATCCAGGAATACAACGCGAAGCACGGGATTTGAGCGTGACCAACTTCGTCCTTGTCCACGGAGCCTGGGGCGGCGGCTGGTCCTATGACCGGCTGGCGCGCGAGCTGCGCGAACGCGGCCACACCGTGCTGGTGGCGCAGCTGGCCGGGCTTGGCACCCGGCGCGACGGGCTGAACCCGGCGATCGACCTGTCGACCCACGTCCGCGACGTGATCGGCCAGGTTGAGGCCGCCGGGATCGAGCGCTTCGTGCTGTGCGGCCATTCCTATGGCGGCATGGTCATCACCGGGGCGGCGACGCGGCTGGGCGCGCGGATCGACGCCTTGTGCTATATCGACGCCTTCCTGCCCGGCGACGGCCAATCGCTGTGGGACATTACCGGCGATTACGAGCACCGCTGGTACATCGACACGCAGAAGGACACCCCCGGCCTGGTCGCGCCGATCGGCGGGGTCGAACTGCTCAGGAACCCGCGCTATGGCCGCCATCCGCTGCTGACCCTGCTGGAACCCGTGCGTTTCACCGGCGAGGAGGCCAAGGTCCCGCGCCGCACCTACATTTTCGCCAATGGCTGGCAGCCCAGCCCCTTCCCGCGCTTCCGCGACGCGGTAAAGGGCGATCCCGCCTGGCAGCTGCACGAAGTGGGCGGCGGGCACGATGTCATGGCCGATCAGGGCGAACGACTGCTGGAGATCGTCCTGGACCTTGCCTGAATCCGGCCGGAATGCCGCATTTGCGCGCCCTGGCCGGTGCTTAACGCTTGCAATGCGGCCGATTCGCGCTTAGGGGCGCGCACTTCATTGACACGGAATCGATGGCCCGCCTGGCTAACTAGGGCTGCCAGGGCAGGTCGGACGTGTCTCAACTTGAGGAGACGAAAATGCCCAAGCTCAAGACCAAGAGCGGCGTGAAGAAGCGCTTCAAGCTCACTGCGACCGGCAAGATCAAGCATGGCGCAGTTGGCAAGCGGCACCGTTTGATCAGCCACAACGCCAAGTACATCCGCCAGCACCGCCGGACCGACACGATCTCTGACGCTGATGCGAAGACGATCAAGAAGTGGGCGCCCTACGGGCTGGGCTGAATCGGGCAGGTCCCGCACAGCGGGATCGCTCCAACGAAATTCGGAGTACTGAATTATGGCACGTGTCAAAAGGGGTGTTACCACCCGCGCCAAGCACAAGAACATTCTGGAACAGGCCAAGGGTTACCGCGGCCGCCGCAAGAACACCATTCGCGTTGCACGTCAGGCGGTCGAAAAGGCCGGCCAGTATGCCTACCGCGACCGCAAGGTGAAGAAGCGCAGCTTCCGCGCCCTGTGGATCCAGCGCATCAACGCTGCGGTCCGCGCCGAAGGCCTGACCTATTCGCAGTTCATCCACGGCACCAAGCTGGCGGGGATCGAACTGGACCGCAAGGCCATGGCCGACCTGGCGATGAACGAAGGCGGCGTGTTCGCGGCCGTCATCGCCCAGGCAAAGGCCGCGCTGCCGGCCTGAGCCGCAGCGAAAGGTTAACGCCGCAAGGGGCGCGCCGGGGCAACCCGGCGCGCCCTTTTGGTTTGATTGCAATGCATTAACTGAATTGGGACAGTCAAAACCCCGGACGTCCTTGCCGAAAGGTAAACAATCCGCCAATCTTTTCCCAGCGGTGACGCCAGCAGCGTCGCCAGAACCAGGGTTCAGGGGAAATACCGGATGTCGAGCCAGCACGTCGGCGATGCCGTCACGGTGCGCTTCTTTCTCCCGTCCCCTGCGCTCGCCCCCTATATTTCGACTTACTATCTGACCGAAGTGCACGGCCCGGCCGATACCATGGTGCAGGACTGGCTGCATCCCGAATGGGCCAATGTCCGCTTTGCCCGCAACCCGCGCTGGCAGGCCGCAATCGGCAGCGATGCGCTGCGCGAACCGCCCACCGTGATCGGCACCGGGCCAACCTGCCAGGCCGCGCATTTCCTGATCGGCCCGGCCCGGATCTGGGGGATCGGCGTGTTGCCGCTGGGCTGGGCGCGGCTGTGCAGCGGCGAGGCTGCCCTCCATGCCGACCGCTTCACCGATGCCCGGGCCGAACCGGCCTATGGCGCGTTCGCCCCGTTGCTGGACGCGACTTTCACCGATGAGCCCGATCCCGCCGCCGAAGCCGCCCGGATCGACGCCCACCTGCTGGCCGAACTGGCCCGCCGCCCGCCCAGCGAGGACGAAGCCCGGATCCGCGCCGCCCACGCCGCGCTGCTCGATCACGAAGTCGGCTCGGTCGGCGAACTGGCCGAACGCCTGTCGGTGTCGCCGCGCTCGCTCGAACGGCTCAGCCTCAAGGCATTCGGCTTTTCGCCCAAGCTGCTGCTGCGCCGCCAGCGCTTCCTGCGCAGCCTGGCCCAGTTCATGCTCGACCCCTCGCTCACCTGGATCAGGACGCTGGACTGGCAATATGTCGACCAGGCGCATTTCGTGCGTGATTTCAAGCGCTTCATGGGGATGAGCCCCAGCACTTATGCCCAGCTGGACCACCCCGTGCTGCGCGCCGCCGCCCGCGCCCGCGCCGCCGCCGCGGGCGCTGCCGTCCAGGCGCTGCACCGGCCCTGAGTTTCACTCCCCTTGCCAAGCGCGCCCACGGCATGGCAGTCCACTGCCCAAGGCGGGAAAGGCCCCTCGGTGTCAGCAAAGGTAGCAGTTTCGGTTCGCTTCCACCCGCCGCCGGAAGATCTGCGGCGTTATTTCACGTCGTTCTATCACACCGAAATCACCGCCCCGCCGGGCGAACTGGTGCGCGATGCGTTGCATCCCGAATGGGGCGGCCTGCGCTTTTTCGCAGGCGGCCGGCCCGAGGCCCGGATCGCTGACGGGCCGCTGGTGGCGGGCGCGCGGTTCATCGCCACCGGACCGACCACGCGCAGCACCGATTTCACACTGGGCACCACCCGGCTGTGGGGTGTGGGGCTGCTGCCGCTGGGCTGGGCGCGGTTCGTGCGCCAGCCGGCCGCCGATCATGCCAACCAGGTGGTCGATGGCGATCGTCACCCCGCTTTCGCCCGGTTCACCCCGCTGGCCGACCGGCTGTGCGCCGCGCCGGGCGATCCCCTGGCGGAACTGGCGCAGATCATCGCCTTCTTTCGCGGCCTGCCTGCCGTGCGCGACATCGATGCCGACCGCATCCTGGCGATCCACGCGGCGATGATCGATCCCGAAGTGGTCAGCGTGACCCAGCTGGTTGCCCGCGTCGGCGCGAGCCAGCGCACGGTCGAACGGCTGACCGCCCGGCATTTCGGCTTTTCGCCCAAGCAGCTGCTGCGCCGCCAGCGGCTCATGCGAAGCCTGGCGCAGTTCATGCTCGATCCCTCGCTCAAATGGATCGGGGCGATGGACTGGGCCTATCACGACCAGGCCCAGTTCGTGCGCGATTTCCACGAATTCATGGGCCAGACCCCGCGCGAATATGCCGCCACGCCGCACCCCGTGCTGGACGTGTTCACGCGCGAGCGGGCGCGGCTGCACGGCGCGGCGGTGCAGACCCTGGACAAGCCCGAAGGCGCCGCCCCCACTCCCAACGTCGACGCCGCCTGAACATTGTCATTTTGACTCCGCTTTGACTCCGCGCGGCACGCCGCTAAAGGCGCTTCTCCCGCCTTTTGATCTGATGGAAAGCACCACCGTGGACTACGCAGCAACCGCAAACGAAGCGCAGGCGCGCATCGCCGCCGCGCCCGATCTTGACGCGCTGGAGAAACTGCGGGTCGAATTCCTGGGCAAGCAGGGTTCGATTTCCGCCCTGCTCAAGACGCTGGGCGGGCTTTCGCCGGAAGACCGGCAGGTGGTTGGCCCGCAGATCCACGCCCTGCGCGAAGGGGTGACCGCGGCGCTCGCCGCCCGCAAGGACGCGCTGGAGCAGGCCGCGCTCACCGCCCGCCTCGCCGCCGAACGGATCGACCTGACGCTGCCGGCGCCGCAGGCCCCGCGCGGTTCGGTCCACCCGGTCAGCCAGGTGCTGGACGAGCTGGCCGAAGTGTTCGCGGACCTGGGCTTCTCGGTCGCCACCGGCCCCGAGATCGAGGACGATTGGCACAATTTCACCGCGCTCAACATTCCGGAAAGCCATCCGGCGCGCGCGATGCACGATACTTTCTATTTCCCGGACCATGACGCCGAAGGGCGGCGGATGCTGCTGCGCACGCACACCAGCCCGGTGCAGATCCGCGCCATGCTGCAGCAGGGCGCGCCGATCCGCATCATCGCCCCGGGCCGGGTCTATCGCAGCGACAGCGACGCGACCCACACCCCGATGTTCCACCAGGTCGAAGGGCTGGTGATCGACAAGGGCATCCACCTTGGCCACCTCAAGTGGACGCTGGAAACCTTCCTCAAGGCGTTCTTCGAGCGCGAGGACATCGTCCTGCGGCTGCGCCCCAGCTATTTCCCGTTCACCGAGCCTTCGGTCGAAGTGGACGTCGGCTTTGCGCTGGTGAACGGCAAGCGTGTGCTGGGCGGTAGCGGCGATGCGCCGGGCCACGGCTGGATGGAACTGCTGGGCAGCGGCATGGTGAACCGCAAGGTGATTGCCGCGGGCGGGCTCGATCCCGACGAATGGCAGGGCTTCGCATTTGGCGTCGGCGTCGATCGCCTCGCCATGCTGAAATACGGGATGGATGACCTGCGCGCCTTCTTCGATGGCGATGCGCGCTGGCTGGGCCACTATGGCTTCTCCGCACTTGACGTTCCGACCCTGTCCGCCGGCGTGGGAGTTGTGGCATGAAGTTCTCGCTGACCTGGCTCAAGGACCACCTCGACACCGACGCCTCGGCCGAGGAGATCGCCGCGAAGCTCAACGCCATCGGGCTTGAGGTGGAAAGCGTCGAAGACCCGGCGGCCAAGCTGGCCGGGTTCACCGTCGCCCGCGTGCTGACCGCCGAACGCCACCCCAATGCCGACAAGCTGCAGGTGCTGAGCGTCGATACCGGCCGGGGCGAACCGCTCCAGGTGGTCTGCGGCGCGCCCAATGCCCGCGCAGGCCTTGTCGGCGTGCTGGGGCTGCCCGGCGCGGTGGTACCGGCGGGCGGCTTCGAGCTTAAGAAAAGCGCGATCCGCGGGGTCGAATCCAACGGCATGATGTGTTCCACGCGCGAGCTGGAACTGGGCGATGACCACGCCGGGATCATCGAACTGCCTGCTGATGCACCGGTCGGCATGCCCTTTGCCCAGTACCACGGCAGCGATCCGGTGTTCGATGTGGCGATCACGCCCAACCGGCCGGACTGCATGGGGGTTTACGGCATCGCCCGCGATCTGGCCGCCGCAGGGCTCGGCACCTTGAAGCCGATCGCGGCGCAGGCCGTGCCGGGCAGCTTTGCCTGCCCCATGCCGATCCGCACCGACGATGCGCAAGGCTGCCCGGCCTTCCACGGCCGTGTCATTCGCGGGGTGAAGAACGGCCCCTCGCCCGACTGGATGCAGGCGCGCCTGCAAAGCGCGGGGCAGCGCCCGATTTCGGCGCTGGTCGACATTACCAACTATGTCACGCTGGCCTATGGCCGCCCGGCCCACGCCTATGACCTGGCCAAGCTGACCGGCGCGATCTTTGCCCGCCGCGCCAAGGACGGGGAAAAGGTGCTGGCGCTGAACGGCAAGGAATATACCCTCGACGCCGAAATGACCGTGATCGCGGACGACAAGGGCGTCCACGACATCGCCGGGATCATGGGCGGTGAACATTCGGGCTGTAGCGACGATACCACCGACGTGCTGCTCGAAGTGGCCTATTTCGACCCGGTGCGGATCGGCGATACGGGACGCAAGCTCAACCTGACCTCGGACGCGCGCCAGCGGTTCGAGCGCGGCGTCGATCCGGCGTTCCTCGATGCCGGGCTCGAACTGCTCACCACCCTGATCATCGAGATCTGCGGCGGCACGGCAAGTGAGGTGATCCGCGCAGGCGAAGCGCCGAGCGGGACCAAGGTGGTGCCCTATGACCCCAGCCTGGCGGAACGGCTGGGCGGCGTTGCCATTCCCGAGGACCAGCAGCGCGCCACGCTGCGCGCGCTGGGCTTTGCCAGCGACGCGCGCTGGAACGTGGTGGTGCCGAGCTGGCGCCCCGACGTGGACGGCGCGCCCGACCTGGTGGAAGAAGTGGTCCGCATCCACGGGCTGGACAACGTCGCCAGCGTGGCCCTGCCGCGCACCGATGGCGTGGCCCGGCCCACCGCCAGCCCAGCCCAGAAGCTGGAACGCAAGCTGCGCCGCGCCGCTGCGGCGCGCGGGCTGAACGAAGCGGTCACCTGGTCGTTCCTGCCCACTGCCGAAGCCGAGGCCTTTGCCGAAGGCAACGGCGGCCTGTGGGTGCTGGACAACCCGATCAGCGAGGACATGAAGGCGATGCGCCCCTCGCTGCTGCCGGGGCTGCTGTCTGCCGCCAGGCGCAATCTCGATCGCGGGGCAAGCGGCCTGCGCCTGTTCGAACTGGGCCGCCGCTACCTGCGCGGCGCGGGCGGCCACTCGGACGAACGGCTGACCTTGGGCGTGGTGCTGGCGGGCGAAAAGGCCACGCGCGGCTGGGCGACTGGCAAGGCGCAGGCGTTTGACGCCTTCGACGCCAAGGCCGAGGCCCTGGCCCTGCTGGCCGAAGCCGGCGCGCCGGTCGAAAACCTGCAAGTGATGGGCGAAGCGGGCGACCAGTTCCATCCCGGCCAGTCGGCCACGCTGCGGCTTGGCCCCAAGACCGTGCTGGCGCGCTTCGGCATGCTGCATCCGGCCACGCTCAAGGCGTTCGATGTCGCGGCGCCGGTCGCGGCGGTGGAACTGTTCCTCGATGCGATTCCGGGCAAGAAGGCAGCAGGCTTTGCCCGCGCCGCCTATGCTCCGCCGGCCCTGCAGGCGGTGACCCGCGACTTTGCTTTCCTGGTCCCGGCGGACCTGCCGGCGGGCGATCTGGTCCGCACGGTGCGCGGGGCGGACAAGGCCAACGTGGTCGCGGCGCGGCTGTTCGACGACTTCCGCGGCCAGGGCGTGCCCGATGGGCACAAGTCGCTGGCTATCGAAGTGACGCTGCAACCGGGCGAGAAAAGCTACGACGAGGCCGAGCTCAAGGCGATTGCCGAACGCATCACCGCTGCGGCGGCCAAGCTGGGCGCGGTGCTGCGCGGCTGATCCCGCGGTGGGCTGGCCCGCGCCTGGCTTGGCGCCGGGTCAGCCCGCGCCGCACTGGCCGCGGTGCAGCAGCTTATGGTCCGCGAGGACGAGCGCCATCATCGCTTCGACCACCGGCACGCCGCGAATGCCAACGCACGGGTCGTGGCGGCCCTTGGTGAACATGTCCGCCGCGTGGCCATCGCGGGTGATGGTCTGCTGCGGGGTCAGGATCGAACTGGTCGGCTTGAACGCCACGCGCACCAGCACCGGCTGGCCGGTGGAAATCCCGCCCGCGATCCCGCCGGCATGGTTGGCGAGGAACTGCGGCCCATCCGTGCCCGGGCGCATCGGATCGGCGTTCTGTTCGCCGGTCAGCCGCGCGGCGGCGAAACCGTCGCCGATCTCCACGCCCTTGACCGCGTTGATCCCCATCATTCCCGCCGCAAGGTCGGCATCAAGCTTGCCATACAGCGGCGCGCCCCAGCCGGCGGGCACGCCGATGGCCACGCATTCAACCACCGCGCCAACCGACGATCCGGCCTTGCGCGCATCGTCCACGATCTTTTCCCAGCGCCTGGCCGCAGCCGCATCGGGGCAGAAGAACGGATTGTTGCCAATCTCGCCCGCGTCGAAGCTGGCCCGGTCAATCGCGTCGCCACCGATTTCGGAAACATAGCCGGTGATCGTCACTTCGGGGATGACCAGCCGGGCAACCGCGCCCGCCGCCACCCGTGCCGCGGTTTCACGCGCGCTGCTGCGCCCGCCGCCGCGATAGTCGCGAAAGCCGTACTTCGCGTCATAGGCATAGTCGGCATGGCCGGGGCGATAGGCCTTGGCGACGTCCGAATAGTCCTTGCTGCGCTGGTCGACGTTTTCGATCATCAGCGAAATCGGGGTGCCGGTGGTCCGCCCTTCGAACAGGCCCGACAGAATCCGCACCGCGTCCGGTTCCTGACGCTGGGTGGTGAACTTCGATTGCCCCGGACGGCGCGCGTCAAGGTAGGGCTGGATCACGCCTTCGCTCAGCTCCAACCCCGGCGGGCAGCCATCGACCACGGCGCCCAAAGCGGGCCCGTGGCTTTCGCCCCAGGTGGTGAAACGCAGCAAACGACCGAATGTGTTGACCGACATAGGGCGGCTTTGTCGCGGATATGGTAAAAAGTCCACTCCCATGCCGCGCCTTGAGCAGCTAGGACTGTGCCCATGTTCCTAGTCGTCTTCCGCAATCGCAAGCGCGCCGGGCTGGACCAGGCCGCCTATGGCGCCGATGCCGCGCGGATGGAGGAACTGGCCCGCGCCCAGCCCGGGTTCATTTCGTTCAAAAGCTACGTGGCCGACGACGGCGAGGTGATCGCCCTGTCGGAATGGGCCGATGCCGAAGCCGCCCGCGCCTGGGGCAACCATCCCGACCATGCCGTGGTGCAGGGCCGGGGCCGCGATGACTATGACCAGGACTATACCCTGTACACCTGCGACAACCCCCGCACGCACCGTTTCGAAAGGCCGCCCGCGTGACCGTGACCCTTTATGGCATTCCCAACTGCGACACCGTGAAGAAGGCCCGCGCCTGGCTGGACGGCGAGGGAATCGCCCATGTCTTCCATGACTACAAGAAGGCCGGGGCCGATGCGGGCAAGCTGGCGGCGTGGTGCGATGCCGCGGGGTGGGACAAGGTGCTGAACCGCGCCGGCACCACATTCCGCAAGCTGCCCGATGCCGACAAGGCCGATCTGGACCAGGCCAGGGCTGTGGCGCTGATGGCGGCCAATCCCAGCTGCATCAAGCGGCCGATCGTGGAAAATCCGGGCGGCCTGCTGGTGGGGTTCAAGCCGGCGGACTGGGCAGCCGCGCTCAAATGATCGTCGATCCCGCCACGCTCGCCGTGCTCGAATGGGTGGCCGCCGGGCTGGGGCTGGTCAACATCGCGCTGCTGATCTTCCGCAGCGCGTGGAACTTCCTGTTCGCGATCCTTTCGGTCGCGATCTACGTGTTCATCTTCTTCGAAAGCCGACTCTACGCCGAAAGCGGGCTGCAGGTGTTCTACATCCTGGCCAACGTCTGGGGCTGGCTGCTGTGGCGCCGCGCCGGGGGCGGCGATGCGCGCGTGCCGGTGCGCTGGCTCGACTGGCCGAGCCGCGTGGTCTGGCTGACGGTTACCGCCGCGCTCAGCCTGAACCTCGGCTGGGTGATGCACCGTTACACCAACGCGGCCATGCCGTTTGCGGATTCGGCCATCGCCGGGGCCAGCGTGGCGGCGCAGCTGCTGCTGGGCTTCCGCCGGATCGAAAACTGGGTGGTGTGGATCGCGGTCGATGTTGCCGCCGTGCTGCTTTACATCAACCGCGGGCTCTACCCCACTGCCGGGCTCTATGGCGGAATGCTGGTAATGAGCATCGTCGGCCTGAAGGAATGGGTCGAGGCCGAGCGGCGGGGGGCAGGCGTTTGATCCGCATCTGCCTGCACGGCGCGGAAAGCACCGGAAAATCGGTGCTGGCGGACAAGCTCAGCCGCGAACTGGGCGTGCCGTGGGTGCCCGAATACGGCCGCACCTATTGCGAGGAACGCGGCACCGATCTGACCATGGACGACCTGCTGGCGATTGCGGCAGGGCAGCAGGCCGCGGTCGATGCGGCCGTGGCAAGCCGCCCGCCCCTGCTGCTGCTCGATACCGACCAGTTGATGACCGCTGCCTGGGCCGAAATGCTGTTCGGCGCGGTGCCCGATGTGCTGCTGGCCTATCCCAAGGCCGATCTTTACCTGCTGTTCGAAGCCGATGTGCCGTGGGTGGACGATGGCACGCGGTTCTTTGGCAAGGGGCCGCTGCGCAGCCGCTTTGCCGCGCTGGCCGAAGACATGCTGCTGCGCGCCGAAGTGCCGTGGCGGCGGATCGGCGGCAGCTGGGCCGAGCGCGAGGCACAGGTCCGCGCGGTGATCGCCGAAGCGTTGCCAGTGAACGGCGGATCGCCCGCCCGGGCTTGACCGGCAAGGCGCGGTTCATCATTCACGGGGCAAGGATGAACGCGGCGTTCATTCGGGCGTGGTCGCGGCGCCAGACGCCGCACAGGGGAAAATGATGACGACGGGTCGCTATTGCCGCACATCGCGCCGGAACCGGGCGCAGTGACATCGTCTGCCGCGCTGCTGGCGCTGACGCTGGCCGGAGCCGCGCCGCAAGCGGAGCCCGCCCGGGTCGATCCCGCTCCCGTGGCCGCGCCGGCTCCGCCGCCGGCATTGCCGGAACCTGTGGCCGCCGAGCCGGTGCCGGTGAAGGCAGCCGAACCGGGCGAAATCGTGGTTACCGCCCGCCAGGGTCCGCCGCCGGGCGATCCGGCGGAACAGATCAACATGGTCAGTTTCGAAGCGATGCAGGGCGTCGACAAGGCACTGGTCGGCCCGGTCAGCCAGGGCTATGAAAAGGGCGTGCCCAAGCCGCTGCGCCAGGGGCTGCGCAATGCGCTGAACAACCTGTCAGAGCCAGTCAATTTCGTGAACTACCTGCTTCAGTTGAAGCCGGGCAAGGCGGTGCGAACGCTGGGCCGCTTCACCATCAACAGCACTGTCGGGGTGGCCGGGCTTGTCGATCTGGCCAGCCGCAAGCCGATCAACCTACCCTATCGCCGCAACGGCTTTGCCAACACCTTCGGCTATTACGGCATTGGCCAGGGGCCTTACATGTTCCTGCCGCTGATCGGCCCGACCACCGCGCGCGACCTGACCGGGCGGCTGCTGGACCTGTCGTTCCTGCCCACGCTGGGCGGCGCGCCGTTCAACACGCCGTACTATTCGCTGGGCACCGGCACGGTCCGCAGCCTGGATGACCGGGTCGAATTCGACGAGACGCTGCGCAAGCTGCGCAATGACTGCCCGGATTTCTATGCCTCGGAACGGCAGTGGTATCTCGCCACGCGCAAGGCCGATATCGAGGACCTGCACGGCCGGCATGTCGATATGGCCACGCTGCTGCCCGAATGCCTCCAGCCCGAAGCACCAGCCGCGCCGCCAGCCACCTCGCCTTAGGCGGCGGTCACCGCGACGATATAGTTCAGCGCCAGATCGTCCGAGAGGTGCAGCCCCGCCAGCGGTGACCAGCCGATCCCGCGCGGCTGGCCCATCGCCAGCCCTGCCGCATCCAGCAATTCGCGCAGCTCATCCGGCGTGATGAAATCGTCCCAGTGGTGGGTGCCGCGCGGGACCATGCCCAGTCGCTCCGCTGCCTCGACCATCAGCAGCCGCGCCTTGGCGGTGCGGTTGGGGGTGGACAGGACCATCAGCCCGCCCGGCGCCAGGCATTTGCCCAGCGCGGCGATGAATGCGGCCTTGTCAGCCACGTGCTCGATCACTTCCATCGAACAGACCAGGTCGAACTGGCCCAGCGCCAGTTCGGCAATGTCGCCGTGGCGATAGTCGATCGAAAGACCGCCGCCAGCCGCATGGGCCGCCGCCGCCGCAACGTTTTCGGCCGCGGCATCGACTCCGGTCACCTCCCCGCCCAGCCGGGCGAGCGGTTCGCACAGCAACCCCGCGCCGCAGCCGACGTCGAGCGCGCGCTTGCCCGCGAGCGGGCGGACAGAGCGCGAATCACCCGGCCAGTGCGCGTCGATTGCCTCGCGGATGAATTGCAGCCGCACCGGGTTCAACCGGTGGAGCATGGCCGAAGACCCCTTGGGGTCCCACCAATCGGCGGCCAGGCGGCCAAAATGCGCCGCTTCTTCGGCCCGGATTGTTGCGGAGGAACTTGCATTACCCATGCACCCTCCCTAACAGGGCGCGCGCTTTGGGGCGAGGGGCCCTGAAGGCAAGATTCTTGCGGAAAGGTGGGACACGCGTGGCCCGCATCGTGATGAAATTCGGCGGCACCTCGATGGCCGGCTCGGAACGCATCCGCCGCGTCGCCAACATCGTGCGCCGCCAGCAGGCGGCCGGGCACGAAGTGGCGGTGGTGGTTTCGGCCATGGCCGGGGAGACCGACCGGCTGGTGAACTTCTGCCGCGAGGCAAACCCGCTCTACGATCCGGCGGAATATGACGTCGTCGTCGCCTCGGGCGAACAGGTCACCGCGGGGCTGCTGGCGCTGACGCTGCAGGCGCTGGGCTGCAAGGCGCGTTCGTGGCTGGGCTGGCAGTTGCCGATCCGCACCGACGACGCTCATGCCAAGGCGCGGATCGAAACGATCGATTCGCCCGAGCTGCTGGCCTCCATGGCCGCCGGCGAAATAGCCGTGATCCCGGGCTTCCAGGGCCTGACCCATGACAACCGCGTGACCACGCTGGGGCGCGGCGGGTCGGACACTTCGGCCGTGGCCGTGGCCGCCGCGATCAAGGCAGACCGCTGCGACATCTACACCGACGTCGACGGGGTCTACACCACCGACCCCCGCATCGTCGCCAAGGCGCGCAAGCTCAAGAACGTCACCTATGAAGAGATGCTGGAACTGGCCAGCGTCGGCTCCAAGGTGCTCCAGACCCGCTCGGTCAGCCTGGCGATGAAGGAAGGCGTGCGGGTGCAGGTGCTGTCCAGCTTCATCGACGATGACGCCACCCCTGCCGACGAAATCCCCGGGACGATGATCGTTTCCGACGAAGAACTTGAGGGCCTCGACATGGAACGCCAGCTAATCACCGGCATCGCCGCCGACAAGAACGAAGCCAAGATCATCCTGACCCGCGTGCCCGACCGACCCGGCGCGGTGGCGACGATCTTCGGCCCGCTGGCCGCCGCCAACATCAATGTCGACATGATCATCCAGAACGTCGGCCGCGACAAGGGCGAGACGGACGTGACCTTCACCGTCCCCAGCGCCGACCTGCTGCGCGCGCAGACCCTGCTCGAAGCGCAGAAGGAAGCGATCGGGTTCAACCGCATCATCACCGATGGCAAGGTTGCCAAGATCAGCGTCGTCGGCGTCGGCATGAAGAGCCACGCGGGCGTGGCCAGCACCATGTTCCGCGCGCTGGCCGACCGCGGCATCAACATCCAGGCGATCAGCACTTCGGAAATCAAGGTTTCGGTCCTGATCGACGAGGACGAGACCGAACTCGCCGTGCGCGTGCTGCACACCGCCTATGGCATGGACGCCGAGGACTGAGCGATCCAGCGCTGATGGACAAGGCAGGCCGGGCAGGACAGTGACGTTCTGCCCGGCTTCGCCCGTTTGTTGCCACAAAGCCGCGCAATAGGCGCGGCATTCCCCCTCCCCAGCACCGGAAACCCCTGCATGACCGCCTATCCCAAGACCACCAAGCTGATGCAGCGCGGGATCGATTTCCTGGGGAGTGAAACCGCGATCCTGTGCGGCGCGATGAGCTGGGTGAGCGAACGCCACCTGGTTGCCGCGATCAGCAATGCCGGCGGCTTTGGCGTGATCGCCTGCGGGGCAATGACGCCCGAGTTGCTCGACGCGGAAATCGCCGGAACCAAGGCGCTGACCGCCAAGCCGTTCGGCGTCAACCTGATCACCATGCACCCGCAGCTGTTTGATCTGATCGCGGTCTGCGCGAAGCACCAGGTCAGCCACGTCGTGCTGGCCGGCGGCATCCCGCCCAAGGGCAGCGTCGAGGCGATCAAGGAATTCGGCGGCAAGGTGCTGGTCTTCGCCCCCACCCTGGCGCTGGCCAAGCGGCTGCTGCGCACCGGGGCCGACGCGCTGGTGATCGAAGGCAGCGAAGCGGGCGGCCACATCGGCCCGGTGGCGACCAGCGTGCTGGCGCAGGAATTCCTGCCCGAGCTGGCCGAAGACCACGTGGTCTTCGTTGCCGGGGGGATCGGCCGGGGCGACATGATCGCAGCCTATCTCGAAATGGGCGCATCGGGCGTGCAGCTCGGCACCCGCTTTGCCTGCGCCAGCGAAAGCATCGCCCACCCGGCGTTCAAGCAGGCCTTCTTCCGCGCCAACGCGCGCGATGCCGAAGCCAGCGTCCAGGTCGACCCGCGCCTGCCGGTGATCCCGGTCCGCGCGCTGAGGAACAAGGGCACCGAGGCGTTCACCGCCAAGCAGCGCGAGGTTGCCCAGCTGCTGGACGAGGGCAAGATCGACATGGGCGAGGCCCAGCTGCAGATCGAACACTTCTGGGCCGGCGCGCTGCGCCGCGCGGTGATCGATGGCGATGTCGAGCATGGCTCGGTCATGGCTGGCCAGTCGGTCGGCATGGTGACCAAGGAACAGCCCGCCGCCGAAATCGTCGCCGAACTGATGGCCGAGAGCGAAGCGGCGCTTGGCTGATTTATCCGGCTGACGGCGCTGCGGAAAAGGCATCCGGCTTTTCCTGGCCAGGCCGGCCCACTCCCCCGGCAGAGTTTCTCTCCGGCTCACGCCGATGCGGACAGGCCATCCGGCCTGCCCTTGCAACACCCTTCGCGGATGCGAAGGGCGCACCACAAAAAAAGGGGCCGGAGCGGCTGGCTCCGGCCCTTTCAAGGTTATGTTCGCAGGAGGAACATGGGTTGGCGAGACCGGAGAGGGAGGAGAGGAGGAGATCCCCGATCCCGCCAAATTCTGGGAAGCGCTTAGTAGTTGTAGGCGCGCTCCCCGTGTTCGGTGAGGTCGAGACCTTCGCGTTCGGCTTCCTCGGTGGGACGCAGGCCGAAGATCTTGTCGACGATGAAGAACAGCACGGCCGAACCCAGACCCGAGTAGACCAGGGTCAGCAGCACCGCCTTGATCTGGGTGATGACCTGGGCGCCCATGTCATAGGCGCCGACGCCGGCCGGGAACTGGGTGTAGTCGAAGAAGCCCTGCCCGCCGAGCGCCGGATCAGCGACGATCCCGGTGGCGATGGCGCCGACGATGCCGCCCACGCAGTGCACGCCGAACACGTCAAGCGTATCGTCGTACTTCAGCTTGTTCTTCACCGTGCTGACGAAGACGTAGCAGATCGGCGAAACGATCAGGCCCAGCGCGATCGAGGTCATCGGCGCGGCAAAGCCCGAGGCCGGGGTGATCGCCACCAGGCCGGCAACCGCACCAGTGGCCGCACCCAGCATCGAAGGCTTGCCGTGATGGACCTGCTCGACCAGCGACCAGCTGAGCGCGGCGGCGGCCGTGGCGACGAAGGTGTTGATGAAGGCCACCGCGGTCACACCGTTGGCTTCCAGGTTGGAGCCGGCGTTGAAGCCGAACCAGCCCACCCACAGCAGCGAGGCACCGATCATGGTCATGGTCAGCGAGTGCGGCGGGGTGGCTTCCTTGCCATAGCCCACGCGCTTGCCGATCATCAGGCATCCAACCAGGCCAGCGATCCCGGCGTTGATGTGCACCACGGTGCCGCCGGCGAAGTCGAGCGCGCCCATGCCCCACAGGTAGCCGGCATCGGTCGGCGCATCGGGCAGGAAGTCAGGCCCGGCCCAGTACCACACCATGTGCGCCATCGGGAAATAGACCACCGTCAGCCACAGCACCATGAACAGCATCAGCGGCCAGAACTTCACGCGTTCGGCAAAGGCGCCGACGATCAGCGCCGGGGTGATGCAGGCAAAGGTCATCTGGAAGATGACGAAGACGAATTCGGGCAGGTACAGGTTGTTGCTGAAGGTCGCGGCATAGGTGCCCGCCGTCACGCCCTTGAGGAACGCCTTGTCGAACCCGCCGACAAAGGCCGGGGCGATCGAATTGGTGCTGGTGAAGGCCATCGAATAGCCCCAGCCGACCCACACCAGGGCCGCGATCGAAACGATCATGAACACCTGCATCAGCACGCTGAGCATGTTCTTGGTGCGGACCAGGCCGCCATAGAACAGCGCCAGCGCCGGCACGCTCATCATCAGCACCAGGACCGATGAGACGAGCATCCAGGCGACGTCGCCCTTGTTGACCATGGTGGCCATCTGTTCGACCGACGGCGCCTTGATCGGCCCGTCGGCGGCAAAGGCGGCGGTCGAGGCGAGCAGCGAGGCCCCCATCACACCGGCGCCGGTAAGCAGCTTGCGAAACATGTGCGTTTCCCTCCTGTTGACGGCGCTCACAGCGCAGTGTCCCCGGTTTCGCCGGTGCGGATGCGGGTGGCCGAAACCAGGTCGAGCACGAAGACCTTGCCATCGCCGATCGCATCGGTGCTGGCGGCCTGCTGGATGGTTTCGACAACTTGCGACGCCAGATCGTCGCTGGTCGCGACCTCGATCTTCACCTTGGGCAGCATGTTGGTGGAATATTCCGCCCCGCGGTAAATCTCGGTCTGACCCTTTTGCCGTCCAAAGCCCTTGACCTCGGTCACGGTCATCCCCGCGACGCCGAGGGCGCCGAGGGCTTCACGCACCTCGTCCAGCTTGAACGGCTTGATGATCGCGATGATGAACTTCATGCCGATCCCCTGAATGCCTGCCGGGCCCATCCCGGCTCAGGGGTATTCGCAAGCGCCGTGCCAGAATCGGATTATCCTGCAATTTCAGGACATCGGTCCATTTGCGCGATGGTATGCGACTGCACCTTGCGCCTGCCGCGCAGGCAGCTGCCTAATTTTTGTGCAAGATTAGCCGCGCAAAAATGGGCAGGTGGTCCGAGCCGCGCGCCGACAGGGCGCTGTGGTGGACCCCGGTTTCGGCGAGGTGCCATTCGGGCGAGATCACGATCCGGTCGAGCCGAGCGACCGGGCGGCGACCGGGAAAGGACGGGCCGCTATCCAGCACCCGCCAGGGCGCGCTGAACTCGCTCAGCGCCCCGCGCCGCACGCCCCATTCGTTGCAATCGCCCATCAGCACGGTCGGGCCGGGCACGGCGCAGCGACCTAGGTGATCGAGGATCGTGCGCAATTGCTGGCGGCGGCGCAGGCCCGACAGGTCAAGGTGCATCCCCACCACCCGCAGCCGCTGGCCCTGCACCACCAGGTCGGCGCGGATCGCGCCGCGCGGCTCGAGCGTGGGCAGCGGCACGATCGCCGCTTCGGCCACGGCGATCCCGCGTCGCACCAGCAGGGCGTTGCCATGCCAGCCCAGGCTATCCGGCCGGTGGTTGAGTGCGACCGGGTCCCACGGCGAATAGTCCTGCAACATCTGCCGGGGGATCACCGTTTCGCGTCGCCCCAGCCGCCGGTCGGCCTCCTGCAGCGCGATCACGTCGGCATCGATTTCGCGCAGCACCGCCAGGATCCGTTCGGGATCGCGGCGGCGATCGAGCCCCACGCCCTTGTGGATGTTGTAGCTGGCGAAAGTCAGCTCCACCGCGGCCTAGCGCTCCTTCGTGGCGCTGAAGGTCAGCTCGGGATTGCGCTCCTGCTGGTAGCTGACGTCCCAGGCGCTCCGGGCCATGAACACCGGATCCCCATCGCGGTCCCTGGCCAGGTTCGACTTGTTGAAATCGGCAAACTGGCGCAGCGCGGCTTCCGGGCCCTTGAGCCAGCGGGCCGTATCGAACGGCGCCGCTTCGAGCATCGCTTCGACCTTGTATTCGGCCTCCAGCCGCGAAATCAGCACTTCCAGCTGCAACTGGCCGACCACGCCAACAATCCACTGCCCGCCGATTTCGGGATAGAACACCTGGATCACACCTTCTTCCGACAGGTCGTCGAGCGCCTTGCGCAGCTGCTTGGTCTTGGTCGGGTCTTTCAGTGCGACGCGGCGCAGGATTTCGGGGGCGAAGTTGGGCAGGCCGGTAAAGCGCACCTTGTTCGTCTCGCTCAAGGTATCGCCCACCCGCAGGGTGCCGTGGTTGGGAATGCCGATGATGTCGCCCGGTTCGGCCGTGTCGGCCAGTTCCCGGTCCTGGGCGAAGAACAGGATCGGCGAATGGATCGCCACCGGCTTGCCCAGCGCCGACGGGGTCAGCTTCATGCCGCGCTTGAAGGTGCCCGAGACCAGCCGCATGAAGGCGATCCGGTCGCGGTGCTGGGGGTCCATGTTGGCCTGGACCTTGAAGATGAACCCGGTCACTTCCTTGCCATCGGGCGAAATCTCGCCCGCTTCGCTCGGCTGCGGGCGCGGAGGCGGGGCATAGCGCGCGATCGCGTCGATCAGCTCGGCGACGCCGAAGTTCTTCAGCGCCGAACCGAAATAGACCGGGGTCATGTCGCCGTGGCGATAGGCCGCCTCGTCAAACTCGCCGTAGCCGGCCTTGGCCAGTTCGATTTCTTCGGCGATCTCGGCGGGAATGTTGTCGGCCGTCGCGGCCTCGCGCTTGCCGAGGAATTCGCGGCTGTCGCCTTCGGGCCTACTGATCGTGTTGGTGGCAAAGTCCAGCACGCCCTTGAATTCGCCGCCCATGCCGATCGGCCAGGACATCGGCACCACATCGAGCGCCAGCGCATCGGCCACTTCGTCGAGCGTTTCGAACACGCTGCGCCCTTCGCGGTCGACCTTGTTGACGAAAGTGATGATCGGGACCGAACGCAGGCGGCAGACCTCGAACAGCTTGCGGGTCTGCGGCTCGATGCCTTTCGCGGCGTCGATCACCATGATCGCGGAGTCCACCGCCGTCAGGGTGCGATAGGTGTCTTCGGAAAAGTCCTCGTGCCCAGGCGTGTCGAGCAGGTTGAAAGTGATGCCGCCGCGCTCGAAGGTCATCACCGAGGAGGTGACCGAGATCCCGCGCTGCTGTTCGATCTTCATCCAGTCCGACCGAGCGCGCCGGGCCGCACCGCGCGCCTTGACCTCGCCGGCCAGGTGGATCGCGCCGCCCTGCAGCAGCAGCTTTTCGGTCAGCGTGGTCTTGCCCGCGTCAGGGTGCGAAATGATGGCGAAGGTGCGGCGATTGGACATGGTCGCCGCCCTTAGCCGGGGCGGGGCGGCGAGTCACCAGTTAACCCAGCCCGTCCCGCAGCAGGGCATTGGCCTGGGCCGAAACCTCGGCCAGGTCAAAGCTGGCGTCCATCACGCCAAAGCGCAGCCCCAGGAACACGTTCATGCCCATGATCGCCCAGGCGTGGACCTCGCTCGGTTCGACCCCCAGTTCGCCCTGCGCGCGCGCTGCCTGCAAGCGTTCGAGAATGCGCGCGGCGGTGTTGAGGTAGTGCGCCCGCCAGTCATCCGGCGCGACGAATTCGGCTTCGTCGATGATCCGGTAGATTTCCTTGTGAGCGCGGGCAAAGTCGAGAAACGCGTGGAGCGCCACCCCTTCGGCCTCCACCCCGCTGCGGCCCGCCAGCACCGGGGCGACATGATCGCGCACCCGCCCGCTCATGTCCGCGACCAGCGCCTTGAACAGCGCCTCCTTCGATTCGAAATAGGTATAGAAGCTGCCCAGCGCCACACCGGCGCGGATCGTGATCGAGACGATCGAGCTTTCGTGAAAACCCTTTTCCCCGAATTCGGCGGCGGCGGCATCAAGGATCGCGCGCTGGGTGCGCCGGCCGCGTTCGGTTCGGGGCACGCGCAGTTCCCTGGTTGGAACGGCATTCTCCATCGCTTCCACCGCCTCGGCCGCTGCGGCCAAGCCCTTATGTGACTTTTGCGCCACGTTTCACCACCAATCCCCCGTTCGCCCGGCCCATGCAAGCATAGAGAAGTTGAAAGTTGGTTCAACTTTTATATAAGCGCGTCCATTGCCCCGGCGAAATCGCCAACAGCGGCGCGGCGGGGCAGCCGGTTTTTAATGGGAGAGTTACCCTTATGCGTACCGCAGTGCTGCTTGCCCGCACCTCGCTTGTCGCCAGCGCCCTGGCCTCGTTCTATGCCCTGCCCGCCTATGCGCAGGACGCCGAAGCCGTGTCGGAAGACGACGGCGCAATCATCGTCACCGCCCGCCGCCGCGAGGAAAGCCTGGTCGACGTGCCGATCGCGATCACCGCGCTGTCGGGTGATCAGCTGGCCGCCAAGGGCGCGGCCGACATCACCTCGCTGGCCGAAACCGTCCCCAACGTGACGCTGGAAGCCAGCCGCGCGACCAACTCCACCCTGTCGGCCTTCATCCGCGGCGTTGGCCAGCAGGACCCGGTCTCGGGCTTCGAACAGGGCGTCGGCATCTACCTCGATGACGTCTACCTCAACCGCCCGCAGGCCGCCGTGCTCGACATCTATGACGTGCAGCGCATCGAAGTGCTGCGCGGTCCGCAGGGCACCCTCTATGGCCGCAACACCGTGGGCGGCGCGGTCAAGTACGTGACCAAGCGGATCGACGATGTGGCGCACCTGTCGGCGCGCGGCACCTTCGGCAGCTACGACCAGGCTGACGGCGTGATCAGCGCCAGCACCCCGGTGGGCGATGGCACGCTGCGCTTTGGCGGCTCGCTCGCCCGCCTGTCGCGCGGCGGTTTCGGGAAGAACCTGACCACCGGCCTTGATAACTACAACAAGGACATCTGGGCGGGCCGCGGCACCATTGAAGTGCACGCCGACGATTTCTTCGCCCGCATCTCGGCCGACTATACCCGCGACAAGTCGCTGCCGCGCGGCGGCCACCGCCTGATCCCGGCGCAGCAGTCGGGCACGCCGGTGCTGGCCGATGTCTATGACACCCAGGGCGCGGCCAACTTCCCCAAGCAGGACATCAAGGCCTGGGGCACCAGCCTGTTCATGGAAGGCAAGCTGAATGACTGGCTGACGGCCCGTTCGATCACCAGCTACCGCAAGGACGATTCGGCCACCCCGATCGATTTCGACGCGCTGCCGACGGTCGATCTTGACGTGCCGGGCTATTACAAGAACCGCCAGTTCAGCCAGGAAGTGCAGTTCCTGATCAGCGCGGGCAAGCTCAACGGCCTGATCGGCGCCTACTACCTCAACGCCTCGGCGCTGACCCAGTTCGAAAGCCGACTCTACACCACCAGCCCGGGCTTTGCCGCCTTCACCAATGCCGACATCGGCACCGATACCCTGGCCGGCTTCGCCGACTTCACCTATGACCTGACCGACCAGCTCAGCCTGTCGGTGGGCGGCCGCTACACCTGGGATCAGCGCAACGGCTACATCCTGCGCCAGAACTACATCAACGGCGGCTCGCCGGTGTTCGGCAGCGCGGGGATCAAGTTCCTGGCCGCGCAGACCGACTTCCGCGGCAAGAGCACCTTCAAGAAGTTCACCCCCAAGGCCAGCCTCAGCTTCAAGCCGGCGCCGGGTCACCAGGTCTATGCCTCGTACTCGCAGGGCTTCAAGGGCGGCGGGTTCGACCCGCGCGGCGTGGGCATCAACGCGCTCGACCTCAACAACGACGGCGTGAAGAGCCAGGACGAAATCGCCAAGTTCCTCAGCTTCCGTCCTGAAAAGGTCGACAGCTACGAAGTGGGCTACAAGGCCGACCTGTTCGACCGCCGCGTCTACCTGGCGCTGGCCGGGTTCTACATGGACTATACCGACGTCCAGATCCCGGGCTCGGTCGCGTGCAACGCCGGCGGCGTCGCCACCTTCTGCGGCGTGGTTTCGAACGCGGGCAAGGCGCGCATGCAGGGCTTCGAAGCCGAAACCCGCGCCAAGCTGATCCAGTCGGACACGGGCACGCTGACCCTGACCGGGTCGGTGGGCTACATCGATGCGAAGTACACCAAGTACATCACCAACATCGGCAACGTGCCGACCGACGTGGCCGCGTTCCGCAAGGTGCAGAACACCCCGGCCTGGTCGGGCGCGGTGGGCCTCGACTATGCGATGGACCTGATGGGCGGCACGCTGACCGCTTCGGGTGGGATGTCGTTCAAGGGCAAGACCTACCAGTTCGAAGTGCCCAACCCGTACCTCGACCAGAAGGCCTACCAGCTCTACGACGCCAGCCTGGTCTACCGGGCCGAAGGCGGCCGCTGGTCGCTGGGCGTGTTCGGCAAGAACCTGACCAACAAGAAGTACAAGACCTCGGGCTACACCTTCATGGCCGCCAACGCGACCACGGGGGCACTGACTACGCTGAGCAACGGCACCCTGGTGCCGGCGCTGGGCAAGGAAGGCGTGCTGACCGCGTTCTACGGCAACCCGCGCCAGGTCTATGTCACCGCTTCGCTGAACTTCTGATCCAACCCTCTCCTTCCAGGATCGGAAGTCGCCAGGGCCTCCCGCAAGGGGGGCCCTGTTTTTTGTGGGTGGGGGAGTCCTTGTTGGGTGCGGACAGGCCATCCGGCCTGTCCGCACCGCCGTCAGGCGGAGCGAAACAACTCTACTTTGCCCGGCGCAGCACGATATAGAGCGCGCCCGCGCCGCCATGCTTGCGGTGGGCCGGGCGGACCGCCGCGATGCGGCTGGCATGAGCGCCGGCGGCGAGCCAGTCGATCACCTTGGCGCGGATCGCGCCGCGCCGTTCGCCCCGGTCCGCCGCTTCGGCAGGACGCGGGCGCCCGGTGATCAGCAGCACCACCCGCGCGCCGAGCGCCACGGCCTGGGCCAAGCCGTGATCGAGCCGGGCATGGGCGGCGTCAAGGCTGTGACCATGCAGGTCAAGCGTGAAATCGGGCGCAACCTCGGCCCGTGACAGCTTGCGTTCCCACGATGCATCCAGCCCGTGCCGGTCGAGCGGGCGGACCGGCGGGCGCGGTGGTTCGGCCCGGCGCTGCGGCGGCGGGGTGCCAGCCTTGGGCCGGGCCAGCAGCGCGCTCGCCATGTCCGGCGGCTCGGCAACAGGCGGCGCGGGGGGCGGGGCCGGACGCGGCGCGACGCGGCGACCGGGCAGCGGCGCCACGGTCTGCGCCACGCGCGCCCATAGCTCCGCTTCCTGCGGCGAAAGGCGGCGCGGACGGCGCATTACTGCTGCTTGATGCGGGCGAGCGTGCCCCGGGGCAGCAGCAGCACGGCGCTGCCCCGCCCGGTCATGCCCCCGGCGATCAGCCGCGCGGCATCGCCTGCGCCCCAGAAACTGTCGAACCGGTTCGCGCCCTTGATCGCCCCGCCGGTATCCTGCGCCACCCACAGCCCGCTCGCCTCGGTCCGGTCAAGATCGAGCCAGACCGGCGCGCCCAGCGGCACGAAGGCCGGGTCCACCGCCACGCTGCTCTTGCCGCGCACCGGCACGCCGAGCGCGCCCAGCGGGCCGTCGCCGGTCAATTCGCGGAAGAACACGAAGGACTTGTTCTCGCGCATCAGCGCCTTGCCGTCTTCGGGATGGTCGCGGACATATTGCATGATGCCCTGCATCGAACCGGAATATTGCCCCGGCCCGCTGCCCAGCAGCCCGCGTTCGCGCATCACCCCGCCGATCCCGGTATAGGGTTGGCCGTTCTGCCCGGCATAGCCGATCCGCACCACACTGCCATCGGGCGCGCGCAGGCGGCCCGAACCCTGGATCTGGAGGAAGAACATTTCCACCGGATCGGCCGCCCAGCCCAGTTCCAGCCCCTTGCCGGCCAGCGCCCCGTCCTCGATCTCTGCGCGGGTGTAATAGGGCACGAATTTGCCATCGGCGTCATAGCGGCCGAGCGGCTGGGTGCCGTTGGGATTGGCCGGCGCATCGCCCACCCTGGCCCGCACCAGGTCCGGCGGCAGGCGATAGACCGGCACATCGAAGCCCGGCTGGCGGGTGCGCGTGCCGGCAATCTCAGGCTCGTAGTAACCGGTGACGAACGCCTGTCCGCCGCCCACCTGGACGCTTTCGAGATAGGTCGGGAAAAAGCTGGCCGCATCCGCCTCGGGCCATTTGGCGGCGGCGGTGCAGGCCGGGATCCAGTCCGCCGGGCGGGTCAATCCGCTGGCGTCGGTGCGGCTGGTCAACTTGGGGCAGCTTTCGCGAAAGGCACTGAGCGCCCCGGCGGCGTCGGTCTGGTCAAGCGCCATGCGCCCCAGCTCCGGCCCGGCCGCGACCCCGGCCAGCAGCGCTGTGGCCGGAGCCACGGCAGGCGCGACCGGAGGCTGCGCCGGCGGGATCAGCCGCACGCCGCAGGCGGATAGCGCCATGGCCAGGGCCAGCGCGCCAAACGGGCGAAGGCACGCGCCCCGGGCCAAGGATCAGGCCTCGTCGGTTTCGTCGAGCAGCCAGTCGGGCGCGGCCAACGTGGTATCGCGGCTGAAGGTCCACAGGTCGCGCGCCTCGACCGCGTCGGTCAGCGATCCGGCCACGACCTGCCCTTCGGCATTGCGGGTAATCGCGGCGATGTCGGCGGTAAAGCGCACCGCAATCCGCGCCACGGGGGCCTGGAAGCTGGCGGCCACCACGGTTGCATCGTCGATCCGCACCAGCCGGTTTTCCAGCCGTTCGCCGCGCGCCGCGCGATCGTCGATCGCGGCGGCGAAAGCGTCGTAAACCTCGGCCTCGCACAGGTTCTTCAGCGCGTCCTTGTCGCCAGCCCAGAAGGCTTCGAGCACCATGCGGTAGGCGCCCTTGGCCCCTTCGACGAAGGCCAGCAGGTCAAACCGCCGGTCGGCCGCCGAAATTTCGCGCAGGCCGCGTTCGATCGCCGGGGTCACGCCGGGCACCATGGCGCGCGGCGCGGCTCCGCGATCGCCCTGTTCGGCAATCGGCTTGGCCGGCTTGAGCGGCAGGGCTTCAGGTTCGATCCGGCCCTGGATCGGCTTTTCCTCATGCTCGGCGCGGCGGCCCAGCACGGAATAGAGCCGCAGGCCCAGGAAGGCCGCAACCATGGCCATGATGACGATCTCGACGGTCTTGTCCACGTATGTTCAGTCCCAGTGCACCGCGCGGGTGTGAGCGGCACCTTAGGGCCATTTAGGTAGCATTGACAAATGAACAACGCGTGGACGGCCCGATCGGTGCGTTTTTTGGGATGGATGTGGTTTTTCGGTTGGGTGGGGAGGGTTCTTTGTCCGCCTCACGGCGGTGCGGACAGGCCATCCGGCCTGTCCCTGCAACACCAGCCCGCTCCCCCGGCCCAACCACCCGCTCAAGGTACCCTGTGGGTGGTTGGGCCGGGGGAGCGGGCTGGTGTTGCAAGCTGATCGCGGAGGCGATCAGCGTACCAAACAAAGGACTCTCAAGCGAAT
>JAKPAG010000074.1 GCA_029779535.1 Pseudomonadota bacterium
GCGGTGTCCGGGGGCGTTCCATCCGTCTGGCGGCGCCAGCCCTTCGTCACGGCTCCAGCGTCGTCGTGCTCTCCAGGTCCTTCTCGATCCCCGCGCGGTCCAGGTGCACCACGTGATACTCGCCCTTCACGAACGGCTCGAACTGGTCGCGATAATGCGGGCTGCCGGGAATGCCGGAATTGCCGATGTTCTGCACCGCCAGGAACTGCCGCGGCGTCGCGAAATCGGCCACGATCCGATACTCCGCCCCCGAGCTTGCCGCATGCGGCGGCAACTCGCCGCCGGTGTTGCGCACCGTGTGCGACCCGCCATCCAGCGCCGCCGGCCCGATGTCGAAATCGGCCGCCAGTGCCTCGCTGGTGATCGGGTGCTTCCAGTACGCCACGTGCACCGTGCCCCAGGTCCAGCCCTTCGGATCCTGGCCCAACCGGTTGCGCAGCGTCGCCATGCTCGCCTGCGCCGCCTTCACCGCCGCGGCCTTCGACCCCTCCGGGAAATGCGCCATCTCGGGATGCGCCAGCAGGTGCACGCACAGATTCGTCTGCTGCACCGCCAGGTCCAGCAGCCGTGCCGGGATGTGCACCCCCAGCGTGGCGCGCTGCCAATGGAACATGAACGTCTCGAACACCGTCGCCGCGATGCTGTCGGTGGTGTAGAAATAATCCCACCCCTCCAGCAGCTTCGCCAGCACCTCGGCATCCGCGTCCCCGCTGCCCTTCAGCAGGGCCACGATATGCCCCGCGCTGCGCTCGGCCCGCACGCTCTTCACGTCGTTCTGCAGCCCGATCGTGTGCGCCCGGTCGGCCTTGGCGCCGGCAAACGCCTGGTCGATGCGAATGCCGCGATGGCCCTGCGAATACGCGCCATAGATCGGATACTTGTAGCCCGGCTCGACAATCCGCTGGTTGGCGCTGGCCACGAACCCGGTCGCCGGGTTGTAGCGGTTCGGCAGCCCGTCGAACGGGATATACCCGGTCCAGCGATCCGCCGGGTTGTTCGCATCGCGCAGCCCCGCCGTCATCCGCCCACGGATCGGCAGCCGCCCGGCCATCTGGTATCCCGCATTGCCGCTGCTATCGGCATAGACCCAGTTGAACACCGCCACCGCCCAGTCGCGCAGCGCGTCGCGGAACTGCTCCCAGTTCTTCGCCCGCCCGACGTTGATGCTGGCGCGGATGTCGTTCAGGTGCTCCGACCCCACCCAGCGCATCGAGGTCACCGGATCACCGGCGGCCTCAAGCTGCGGAATGATCGCGTTCACCACCGGCCCGCGCATGGTGGATCGCACCACCAGCGCCCGGGTCGCCTCGCCCTTCACCGGGATGGCAACGGTGCGCTCATCGAACCGCCGCCACGAATCCCCGTCGCGGTAGCGGCCGGGATCCGACGGGTCGACCTCCTCGCGATACAGGTCGCGGGTCATCGCCATGTTGTTGGTGATTGCAAAGGCCACCGTGCCGTTGCTGCCCCACCACAGCCCCGGCATGCCCACCGGCCCGGCACCCGCAGAATCATCCTCCGGCCCGTGCATGCCGTATTCGTACCAGCTGGAAGGCACCCAGAACGGCTGGTGCGGGTCGCCCGCCAGCAGCGCCTTGCCGCCCG
>JAKPAG010000043.1 GCA_029779535.1 Pseudomonadota bacterium
CTGGGCATTCCGCTGCTGCCCGACGCCGGGACTGCGGCCTGAAGCCCGTCAGATACCGGTTTCAGACGAAAAATGGGCTCTTCCCAGCGCCAAATGGTCAGTTGCAGCTATCAAAATAGTATCAACACATGACCACGCAAGCCCAGCCTTCCCTGAAAAGCCGCGCGCTGCGCTACCTGGCGGCGCGCGAGCATTCCCGCGCGGAGCTTGAGCGCAAGCTGCGCTCGGCAGACGAGAAAGCCGGCGAGCTCGCCCGCGTGCTCGATGAGCTGGAGGCCAAGGGCTTCATCAGCGCCGAGCGGGTGGCCGAGTCGGTGCTGCATCGGCGAGCCAGCCGCTTCGGCACGTCCAGGATTCGCCGCGAGCTGCAGGACAAGGGGCTGGACGCCGAAACCGTGCAGGCCTCGGTCGAACGGCTGCGGGCCACAGAGTTCGAGCGGGCCCGCGAGGTCTGGCGGCGCAAGTTCGCCGAGCCGGCCCCGGATGCCGCCGGCCGGGCCAAGCAGATGCGCTTTCTGGCCGCGCGCGGCTTTGGCACCGACACGATCCGACGCGTGGTCTCAGGCGCCGGGGACGACGACGAATGATCGCTGGCAGCAAGCCGGGGCGCCAAAAGGCCACGGATCGCCGAAATTTAAAGCCTTTCTTGCCCTATCCCGGCGCCGAATGGTCATCACCCGCTATAGTTATTGAACCGCTTGGCGCCCTGAAAAGCGCCGCGCCGGGGTCAGAGGCCGAGCATCAGCTGGAGGTTCTGCACCGCCGCGCCGCTGGCGCCCTTGCCCAGGTTGTCCAGGCGAGCGATGAGCACGGTCTGGTGGAAGGCATCGTTGCCAAAGACCCGCAACTCCATCTGGTTGGTGTCGTTCAGCGCCAGCGCATCAAGCTTGCCGCTCTCGGTGGCCGGCTGCACGCTGACCCACCCGTCGGCGGTGTTGGTGGCGGCATAGTGCGCGGCCAATGCGTCATGCAGGTCGGCGGCCTTGGGGCTGCCCGGCAGCAGGTCCAGGTGCAGCGGCAGCTGCACCAGCATGCCCTGCTTGAAATTGCCCACGGACGGGACGAAGACCGGCCGGCGTGACAGACCCGTGTACCGCATGATTTCCGGCAGGTGCTTGTGTTTCAGGCCCAGCGCGTAGGCCTCGAACAGCGGCGCCTCGCCCTTTTCGTAGGCCTCGATCATGGTCCGGCCCCCGCCGGAGTAGCCGCTGACCGCCGGCAGCGCCAGCGGAAAGTCGCGCGGGATCAGCCCCGCATCCACCAGCGGGCGAATCAGCGCGATGGCGCCCGTGGCATAACAGCCGGGATTGGCCACCCGCGCGGCGCCAGCGACCGCCTCGCGCTGGCCGGAAGCCAGTTCAGGAAAGCCGAATACCCAGTCCGGTGCGGTGCGGTGGGCGGTGGAGGCGTCGATGATCTTGGGCTTGCGGCCTGGCAGGCTGTCGATCATGGCCACGGATTCGATCGCTGCCTCATCGTGCAGGCAAAGGATCACCAGATCCACCTGCGCCATCAGGTCGCGCTTGGCCTGCGGGTCTTTGCGCAGTTCGGGCGCAATGCTGACCACCTGGACCTGCGGCATCCGCTGCAGTCGCTCGCGAATCTGCAACCCGGTGGTGCCGGCTTCGCCGTCGATGAAAACCTTGGCCATGGCGCGACGCGCTCCTCGTCAGTTTCAGTTCAGATGACCGCCAATATAATTATGCATTATGCAAGCGGCGCGCACGTCGATTTTGGTGCGTTGCAGCATGATACAGTTCCCGGTTGCCATGTCCAGCGTCCGCCAACCGGCCGATGGCCG
>JAKPAG010000109.1 GCA_029779535.1 Pseudomonadota bacterium
TTCAGCACCGTCAGCCATTTGCCGGCGGCACTCGGCCCCCAATTGCCGTCGATCAGCAGCTGCACATCCTGGTAGCTCATGTCATCCTCACCCGTGATAGCCGATAGGGAAGAGCGATTATCCGCCACCCCTGCGCTTGTGAGGAGATGGGGCCGGCGTGTCATTCCGCAATGCAGCATCCTGTTGCGTGCAGCCCGAAACTGGGCCAGCCTAAATTTCTCGTAACCAATTTGGAGCCCTCAACAATGCGTCGATGGACCGAGATGCTGTGCCGCGGCGCCACCCGGCTGCTCGCCGGTGGTGCCGCCGCCCTGATCGTGGGCGGCATTGCCCACGCCCAACTTGCCCCGCCGCCGGGGCCGACGGCGGAGGCGATCAAGAAGCGCGGGATGCTGAACTGCGGCATCGACACCGGCGTGCCCGGCTTCGCGGCCCAGGATGCCAGCGGCAAGTGGAAGGGAATCGACATCGACTACTGCCGCGCGCTGGCGGCCGCCGTGCTCGGTGACCCCGAGAAGATCAAGTACGTGCCCACCACGGCGGCGGCGCGCTTCACCGTGCTGCAGTCGGGCGAGATCGACGTGCTGATCCGCGACTCGACGCTGACCTTCACCCGCAGCACCGTGCTCGGGCTCGACCAGGTGGCGGTGAATTTCTATGCCGGCCAGGGCTTCCTGGTGAAGAAGTCGCTCGGCGTCAGCAAGGCCGCGGACCTGCAGGGGGCCACCATCTGCACGGTCACCGGCGCCACGCTTGAGCTGAACATCGCCGACTTCGCCCGCTCCACGGGTGCCAAGATCGATACCCTGTTGTTCGACAAGGCCGAGGAAGCGATCGCGGCCATGGAGGCCGGGCGTTGCGACGGCTACACCGATGACAGCGGCAGCCTCGCCGGCATGCGCTCGACGCTGAAGGTGCCGGGCGACTGGATGGTGTTGCCCGATCTGATCTCCAAGGAGCCGTTGGGGATCCACATTCGCTCGGGCGATGCCCGCTGGAACAAGATCGTGTTCTGGCTCGACACCGCGCTGAAGTCGGCCGAGGAGTTCGGCGTGACGCAGGCCAATGCCGACCAGCTCAAGACCACCAGCAAGGACCCCTTCGTGCTGCGCCTGCTGGGCGTGGAAGGCGATTTCGGCAAGGCGCTGGGGCTCGACAACGACTGGGCGCTGAAGGCGATCAAGGTCTCGGGCAACTATGGCGAGATGTACGACCGCTACTTCGGCCCCAAGGCGCTCGATCTGCCGCGCGGCTTGAACAACCTCTACAACAAGGGCGGCATGCACTACACGCTGCCGCTGCGTTGATCGCGGCACGTTGACGAGGCCCGGGCCTTGAGAATCCGAAACAAGGCCTGGGCGTGGCAGGCGACAACGGCGGGTGCCGTTGTCGCCGTGCTGCTCTGGTTCTCGCACAATCTCTCGGCGAACCTCGCCATACGCGGCATGCAGGTGGACTTCGCGTTCCTGTGGCAGCGCAGCGGGTTCGACATTCCGTTCCGCCTGGTCGCGTGGGACAACAGCTACACCTACGGCTATGCGCTGGTGGTCTCCGGCGTGAACACGCTGTTTGCGGCGGCACTGTGCGTCGTGCTGGCCTCGCTGCTCGGGCTGCTGCTGGCGCTGATGCGGCTGTCGGGCAATCCGCTGGCGGTGGGGTTTTCGCGCACCAGCATCGAGGTGGTGCGCAATACGCCGCAGCTGACGCAGATCGTGTTCTTCTATTTCGCCGTGCTCCAGGTGCTGCCGCCGATGCGGCAGAGTCTCCAGTGGGGTTCGGGCATCTTCCTCAATGTGCGCGGTCTGTACATCCCCTCGCCGTCGGGCGTGCTGTGGGACTGGATCGTGGCCGGCACGTGCATCGTGGTGCTGCTGGTGGCCGTGTTGTGGCGGCGGTTCAGCTGGCATGAGCTGCCGCGGATCGTGGTGCTGCCGCCGCTGCTGGTGGCCGGCGTGGTGATCGCGGGGTTCACGGCAAGCTGGGAATTGCCGGCGCTGAAGGGCTTCAACTTCGTAGGCGGCATCCGCATTCCGCCGGAACTGCTGGCGCTGGTGCTGGGCATCACGATCTACACCAGCGTGTTCATCGCCGAGATCATCCGGGCTGCGATCCAGGGGATCCATCACGGGCAGTCCGAGGCGGCGCGGTCGCTGGGGCTGTCGTCGGGGCAGTCGATGTTCCTGGTGATCCTGCCGCAGGCGCTGCGGATTCTGATTCCGCCGCTGACCAGCCAGTACCTCAACATCATCAAGTCGACCACGCTGGGGGCGGCGATCGCGTATCCGGAGATCCTGCAGATCTTCGCGCGCACCGTGCTCAACCAGTCGGGCCGGGCGGTGGAGGTGATGACGCTGGTGCTGGGGGTGTTCCTGGCGATCAATCTCATCACCTCGGCGATCATGAACGCGTGGAACCGGCGCCTGGCGCTGCAGGGACGATAGCGATGCAGGCAATCGGGCGGGTTCCGGTGCTGGGGGCGTTGTTCGGCACGCGGCTGAACGCGGTGATCTCGCTGGCGATGCTGGCGTTGATGGCGTGGCTGCTGCCGCCGCTGTTCCGCTGGGCGTTCGCGGATGCGGTGTGGGAGGCGGCGAACCGGGCGGCCTGCCAGGCGGCGGGGACGGGGGCGTGCTGGGCGTTCATTCGGGCGCGGTTCGCGCTGTTCTTCTATGGGCTGTATCCGGAGCCCGAGCGGTGGCGGGCGGATGTGGGGCTGCTGCTGCTGGCGGTGATCGGGGCCGGGGCGCTGCTGGCGCGGCGGCACAAGGGATGGTGGCTGCTGGCGCTGATCACGGTGGCGCCGGTGGGCGGGGGCATCCTGCTGGCGGGCGGAGTGTTCGGGCTGAAGCCGATTCCGACGCCGCAATGGGGTGGGCTGCTGCTGAACGTGGTGATCTCGTTCGTGGCGCTGGCGGGCGCGATGCCGCTGGGGGTCGCGCTGGCGTTCGGGCGGCGGTCGCAGTTTCCGGTGGTGCGGATGCTGAGCATCGCGATGATCGAGTTCTGGCGCGGGGTGCCGCTGCTGACGGTGCTGTTCATGGGCCTCGTGCTGTTGCCGCTGTTCCTGCCGGGCGGGGTGACCGTCGACAATCTGGTGCGGGCGTTGATCGTGATGACGCTGTTCACCGCGGCGTACATGGCCGAGACGATCCGCGGCGGGTTGCAGGGGGTGGCGAAGGGGCAGAGCGAGGCGGCCGAGGCGCTGGGGATGCACCCGATGCAGGTGCAGGTGCTGGTGGTGCTGCCGCAGGCGCTGCGGCTGTCGATTCCCGGGATCATCAACATCGCGGTGGACCTGTTCAAGGACACCACACTGGTGTCGATCGTCGGGCTGTTCGACCTGATGGGGGTGGTGACGCAGTCGATGAAGGACCCGGCGTGGCTGGGGCTGGCGGCGGAGGGGTATACGTTCGCGGCGGTGGTGTTCTTCCTGGCGTGCCTGGTGATCTCGATGGGCGGGTCGCTGCTGGAGCGGCGCTACGGGCAGGCGTCCCGGCGGTGACGGCTTGACGACGTGGGGGACGCGGGAGAGGTTCGCGCGGATTCCACGGAAGGCTCGACCATGACCCTGATCGCTTCGCATCGCGGCGGCTCGCTGGAGGCGCCGGAGAATTCGCCGACTTCGTTCCGGCATACGGCGGGGCTCGCGGTGGAGCAGGTGGAGTTCGACATCCACCCGACCGCGGACGGGCAGATCGTGGTGATCCATGACGCGACGCTGGACCGGACGACGAACGGCAAGGGGCCGGTGGCGGCGAAGACGCTGGCGGAGTTGAAGGCGCTGACGATTGCCGGGACCGAGGCGGACCAGATCATGACGCTGGCCGAGGTGATCGAGGTGTTCCGCTCGACGGCGATCACGCTGCGGATGGAGGTGAAGTCGGACGTGGAGCACCAGCCCTATCCCGGGCTGCTGGCGCAGGCGGTGGAGCAGTTGCGCGGGGCGGGGATGCTGGAGCGGACGGTTCTGACCAGCTTCCTGGCGCCGCTGGTGGGCGAGGCGATGCAGGTGGAGGGGTTGCTGGGGCGGATCTGGCTGGTCTCGCCCGTGATCATGGACGATTGCGGGCTGGACGGGACGATCGCGGCGGCGGAAGCATATGGCATCGCGCATGTGGGCATCCGGGCGCCGCGGCTGACGGCGGGGGTGGCGGAGTATCTGCGCGGGGCGGGGCTGGGCGTGGGGGCCTGGGCGGTGAACGACGCGCAGAGCGTGCGCAGGATGCTGGCGCTGGGGGTGGAGGTGTTCACCACCGATATTCCGACGACGGCGCTGGCGCTGCGCAGCGCCAGTTAGTTTTGAAAACGGAACAATAAGGACGCGGGTCGGCCGGGCGGCCGATCAGCCGGTTTTTTTCCAGGCCTTCGCGGCCGCCAGGATGTTGGGCGCGATGGGGCGCCAGGTGGGCGACGGCGGTGGGAGGGATGGCGCGGCCGGGCGCTTGCGGCGCGGGGTGCGCGGACGCGGCGGCAGGGCGGCGCCGGGCGGCAGGTCGGTGGCCAGCGCGTGGCAGATCGGCCGGATGAGGCGCAGGGCGCGCGGGACCTCGGCAAGGAATTGCGGCCATTCCGGCCATTGCATCAGGGCGTGCAGCAGGCCGCCGGCATTCCCGGCCTCGGGGAGGCGCTTGTTGATCCAGCCGCGCTCGCGCGGGAGGCGCAGGATGGGCGGGCGGGCGGGCTGAGGTTCGGTTGGCTCCCCTGCCCTTCGCCCTTCGCTTCGCCCTGCCCTTCGCCCTGCCCTTCCTGGGCGCAGCTTGGGCAGCGTGCCGGATTCCCAGCGTTGGACCAGGCGGGTGAAGCGGGTGGCCAGGCGGTCGAGTCGGGCGACGAGGAGGTTCCAGACCGGGACGGGGATCGGGCGGTGGGGGCTGGGGGCGACCGCCTCGGTGAAATACCGCGTGCCCAGCAGCACGACCAAGGGTCCACGCGCCTGGCGGGCCAGGTACCCGGCGACGGCTCGCTGCACGAGGCGCAGAACGAGGGTGAACCTTTCGGTGGCGGACTGCATGGGAGGGGGGGCCTGGTGGGAGTTTCGGGTGTTGGGGGGCGGAGGAGCGAGGAGCGAGGAGCGAGAAGGAAGGAAGGAAGGAAGGAAGGAAGGAAGGAAGGAAGGAAGGAAGGGTTCAACACAGAGGACACGGAGGAGGTAGGGAGGCACGGAGGAGGGGGAGCGGTGTGGGCGGAGTGTCTCCCGGGCTCAATTTGTTAGTTATTATATTGGATGGGCCGGTGCAAGCGAAAATGTTGGGCGCGCGCGGGCGCGCGGGCGCCCTGCCGGCGGCGGGCGGGTCGGCGGGGCTAGGGGTTTGGCAAGATTATACTAAATGCTGCTGCCCATCGGCGAAGGGCGGCACGGTCAGGGCTCGCCATCGCGGCGCGACGCTGCGCCACGGGGCTGCATTCTTTTTAATGTCATG
>JAKPAG010000110.1 GCA_029779535.1 Pseudomonadota bacterium
CCTTGCCGCCACGCTGGACGCCGGGCAGCGGGTCGCGCTTGGGCTCAGGCTGTTCGACCATGTGCTGGATCTGGCGATCGCGGCGGTCGGCCCGGAGGCGGTCCACGTGATCAGCCGCAGCGGCGCGTTGCTGAGCCGGGCCGAAGCGCGCGGAGCCCACATCATCAGCGAGACGGCCAAGGGCCTCAACCCCGCGCTGGAACAGGCCGCCGCCCAGCTGGAGCGCGCGGGCAGCGGGCCGATCCTCTCGCTCAGCGTCGACCTGCCGCTGCTGGGCGCCGACGATCTTGCCGCGCTGCTGGCCGCGCCGGGCGACGTGGTCTGCGCGACCGATGCCCTGCGCGAGGGCACCAATGCCCTGCTCCAGCGCCGCCCCGGCCTGATCCCCTATCGCTACGGCCCCGGCAGCCTGGCCGCCCACCGGGCCGAAGCCGAGGCGCGGGGGCTGGCCTTCTCCGTGATCGAACGCCCCGGCCTTGCCCACGACCTCGACACGCCCGCCGACCTTGCCGGCCTTGCGCCGGACTGGCTGACCTGAACCGGGCCCGGCGCCCCTGCGGAGGATGACAGTCTTGGGAAGCCCAGTCCTCGAAATCAGCGACGCCGACCGGGCCCGGCTGAATCAGCTGGCCACGGACGCGTCGATCCCGGTCGGGCAGCGGGCCCGGATCATCCTTGCCCTCGCATCGCCGCAAGCCTCGCTGGCCGGCATCGCGCGGGAGCACGGGGTTTCCGTGCCCACCGTGCGGCGCTGGCTGCGCCGGTTCCGCGAAGCGGGGCCGGACGGACTGGCCGATGCGCCGCGGCCGGGCGCGCCGCGCCTGCTGGATTCCGGCATTCGCGCGCAGATCGTTGCACTGCGGGCGACAGGGCTTGGCACGCGGCAGATCGCCGAACGCACGGGCATCAGCCAGAGCTCCGTCTCCCGGATCATCCGGGACTCCGCCCCCGACAAGCCGCGCCCCGCGGCCTCCGCGCCCACCCCGACCGACGCGCTTTGCGTCGAGCTGTTCGAGAGCATGGCCGACGAACATCCCTGGGGACGATTTCTGGAGCAGCTCAGGATCGCAACCAGCTCCGACTATTGCACGATGCTGCTGTTTCTGGAGGGCAAGGACAAGCCCTCATTGATCTTGGCCGAAGGCAGCCTACGCGACGGACAGGACGATTATCTGCGGCGATACTATTCGGAGGAGCTGCTGCTCGGCATACCCGATGGAACCGTGCGCTCGCTGAGCGACGTCATCTCCCAGGAGGAACTGCACGACACCACCTTCTATGCCGAATACCTGGCCCCCTATGGCGTGGGCTATGTGCTGGGGGCCGATATCGGGACCATTCGCGGCGTCTCGGCGAACCTGCGCCTCTCGCGCTCCGAAAGCGGCGAGGACTTCGGCCCTGCGGAACGCGCGACCCTTGAAAAAATGATCCCCTTCCTGCGGGCGGCGCTGAACCTGTTCGTCAAGAGAATCGACACCGAGGTCGAACGCGAGGTGCTCTCGGCCACGGTCTCGGGCATGTCGGTCGGCAGCATCATGGTCGATCCGCAGGGCAGGATCATGGAAGCCAATTCACCGGCCCAGGCGATCCTCGAACAGCACGACGGCCTGTTCGTGAGCGGCAATCGCATTGCCGTGCATGATGCAAAGACCAACAAGCTGCTGCACGAGCTTATCGCCCAGAATGCGGAAGCCTCGATCAATGCGGAAGCGGAAGGGCGGGTCCGGGCCATCCTCGTCGATCGCCCGTCGGGGCGGGAAAGCGTCTCCATGCTCGTGCGGCCGGCCACCCGGCAGCAGCACCCGCTGAGCATCCGGCCGATGGCGCTGATCCATCTGGTCGATCCCGCGCAGCCGCGCGGGCAGGTCATCGAGGCCCTGATGCAGCTGTTCGGATTGACCCGGACCGAAGCCCGGATTGCCGCGAGCATCGCCAACGGCCAATCGATCGAGGATGTCGCCCGGACGAGTGCGACGACCCGGAACACCGTCCGTTCGCAGATGCAATCCATCTTCTCGAAGATGGGCATCCGCCGGCAATCGGAGCTGATCCGGGCCGTGCTGATCAGCGTCGGGCTGCTATCGATCTAGTTGGCGTGCCGCCGCCACCAGCCGGGCCGTGATGCGGGCCCGGCGGGCGGCCGGGCATCAAGGCATCACGGCCCGCCCGGCCGCCATCACATCTGAAGCGGGGCCATTCCGGTGATGTCCACTTCGATCAGGTTCGGTCCGTCACTGGCCATGGCCGCGGCGAAGGCCTGCTCGAATTCCGCGACATCGCCGGCATGGCGCGATTCCAGCCCCATGGCCTTGCCCAGCGCGGTGAAATCGGGGGTGTGGAGATCGACGGCCACATGGGGAACGCCGCCCTGATCCTGAAGATATTTCAGGCCGCCGTAGCCCCGGTTGTTGAAGACCAGC
>JAKPAG010000114.1 GCA_029779535.1 Pseudomonadota bacterium
GGCGATCGTTTGCAGCAGCACGTGCCAATGGCCGATCAGGTCCGCCGCCTTGGCCACCAGCAGCGCGTAGACTGTCAGCACCGCCACCAGCCCGAGAATGCCCAGGGGAATGCGAAGGGTCGGTTTGTCCCGCATCGAAGAATCCTAGAAGGGGCCTCTAAAAGGGCCGTAGAGCCGCGTCGGTGTCACCACGGCCGCCAGCGGGCGGTCATGCGGTTCCAGCGGCAGGTCATCGGCCAACTGGCAATCCCACGCAAGGCCGATGGCCAGCGTGTCGGGGTGCGCGTCCAGCCAGCGGTCGTAATGTCCGCCGCCCTGGCCGAGGCGATGGCCGTCGGCGGTGAAGCCGATCAGGGGAACGAACAGCACCTGGGGTGCCACGCTCGCGGCGTTCGCGCCGGGCTGCATCAGGTTGAAAGGCCCTGCCGCCAGATCGCTCTCGCCGAACGGATCGGTGAACGTGGCGAACTCCATGGCACTGTCGCGATCCGCGAAGCGGGGCAGGGCTATCGGATGCCCGGCTTCGTAGAAGAAGCGGGCATAGGAAGCTGCCGGCGCTTCGTGTGGATGCGCGCGATAGAGGCCGACTGTCGCCCCTGGCGGGACCAGGTCGGCAATCGGGCGTGGCGGGCGCAGGAACAGCAGTGCGCGCGTGCTGTCGGGCAACGCGGCGACATGTTCGCGCCGTTTCGCCCGCAGCGTTGCCCGCAGGTCATGCTTGGAAATGCCGCTCACCCTCTGCCTCCTCATGCGCCCCGTGCTGCCATGGGCGCGGCTTTCGCCCTCGGAGGCGCTCGAACCGGAAGTGACGGGAACCACCATGGGTCGTTACCGGGAAATCCTCTGACGCCTAAAACGTCAGGTGGGAGCCATGTGCGGCGGACCAGGGTCCGGGCAGGGACAGCCCCCTTGGATTGCTTATAGCCTCAGGGATGTTCTCTAACGGCTCGTGCCGGGCAGTCCCCGTCGCCGACCTATGTAGGGGCGCAGCGGCCCGCTCTCAAGTGTTCTCCATCCGGGCGGCGAGATTTTCGATCCGCTCGGCGATCCGTTCCAGCGCCGGGGCCAGTTCGGGCAGCGGCTCGCTGGCGGGTGCCTGAGAAGACGGTTGCCCCCCGGAGCGGCGCGCCTCGTGCAGTTCGTCGGCCAGCAGCAGCGCCGCGAACAGCAGCGAGCGGACCTCGTGCTGCCCGCCGGCGGCGCCCATGCCGGCAACCTTTTCGTCGATCAGCCGCCCGAGCGTGGCGACATGCTCCTCCTCGCCCGCCGCGCAGGCCACCGCGTAACTGCGTCCGCCGATCTTGAGAGTGACATCGCTCATGGCTGCTCGCTCATCTTTCCAGCGCGCCGATCAGCGTATCGAGTTCCAGCAGCGTCGCGCTCACGGTCTGCCGCAAGGCTTCATGTCGGGCGGGAAGGGCGCTGTCCGGTGCGGTTGCAGGGGCGTTGTACGCTGCTTCCAATCGGGCCAGAGCGGCCTCGATACGGGCGATTGTGCGCAATGTCTGCTCCCGTTCCATAGCCGATGGCTAGCGCAAAGCGTTGTGCGCGCAAAGATTTGGTAAGGCCTGTTGCCAACAAAACTGCGGAAAACCTCCTGCATGGCGAAGGGTGCCCGCGCTTGACGGGGGGGCTTGTGTTGGCAAAGGAGGCCCCGCGCCGAATCGCTTGCCCGCATACCCTTCAGGCGCAGACGCAGGAGCACCCTTCGCATGAGCCTCGATCCGTCCCGCCTGGCGCCCATGGCCAACGCCATTCGCGCCCTTTCGATGGATGCCGTACAGGCAGCCAACAGCGGGCACCCCGGTATGCCCATGGGCATGGCCGATGTCGCGACCGTCCTCTGGTCGCAGTATCTCAAGTTCGATCCGGCCGCGCCGCACTGGCCCGACCGGGATCGCTTCGTGCTGTCGGCGGGCCACGGCTCGATGCTGATCTACGCGCTGCTCAACGTGAGCGGCTATGCGCGGCCGACGATGGACGATATCCGCAACTTCCGTCAGCTCGGCAGCCCTTGCGCCGGCCACCCGGAAAACTTCCTGCTCGAAGGCGTGGAATGCACCACCGGCCCGCTGGGCCAGGGCCTGGCGATGGCCGTGGGCATGGCGGTGGCCGAGCGGCACCTCAATGCGAAGTTCGGTGACGATCTGGTCGATCACCGCACTTGGGTGATCGCGGGCGACGGCTGCCTGATGGAGGGCATCAACCACGAAGCCATCGGCATCGCGGGGCATCTCAAGCTGGGCAATCTGATCGTCCTGTGGGACGACAACAACATCACTATCGACGGCTCGGCCGACCTTTCGACCAGCGAGGACGTGAAGGCCCGCTATGCCGCCACTGGCTGGCACGTCGAAAGCTGCGACGGCCACGATTATGCCGACATCGCCCGCGCCATTGATGCCGCGCTGGCGGACAATCGTCCTTCGCTGATCGCCTGCAAGACGCTGATCGGCAAGGGCGCGCCCAACAAGCAGGGCACTTCGGCAACGCATGGCGCGGCGCTGGGTGAAGCGGAAGTGGCCGCTGCCCGCGAAACGCTGGGCTGGACATCCCCGCCGTTCGAGATTCCCTCGGACATCGAGCTGAACTGGCGTGAAACCGCGGATCGCGGGCGCGAAGCGCACCTGCTGTGGCAGGAACGCCTGGACCGCGCGGGCAGTCGGGCCGACACGTTCCGCAGCTACCTCGCCGACGCGGGCGATACGGCTGGGAAGGCACTGGAATCGTTCATTTCCAGCCTCGCGAAAGATCCGAAGACGGTTGCCACGCGCAAGGCTTCGGAAATGGCGCTCGGCCCGCTGACCGAAGCGATCCCGCAGATGATCGGCGGCTCCGCCGACCTGACCGGTTCCAACAACACCAAGACCGCCGCCACCGGCCCGCTGACCGCGCAGGATTACGGCGGCCGCTACATCTACTACGGCATCCGCGAGTTCGGCATGGCCGCGGTGATGAACGGCATGACGCTGCATGGCGGAGTGATCCCCTATGGCGG
>JAKPAG010000007.1 GCA_029779535.1 Pseudomonadota bacterium
GGCGATAGGCTGCCCCGCCCCGCCCGGCAAGATCGGGCAGCGCCTCAAGCGCCGCCTGGGCCGAACCGAACCGGCGGAGCAGTTGCCGGTAGCTGACCGGGCCGACATTGGGTGAACGCAGCAGGCGGATGCGCGCAAAGGCTTCCTCCTGCGAAAGCATGTTCATCCCTTGGCGCCCACCCTGGGTTCGGTACCGGCGCGCAGCCGGGCGATGTTGGCGCGGTGCAGCACGATCACCAGCGCGGCGATCCCGGCCAGCACCGGCACCAGTTCCGCCCGGCCCAGCAGCCAGGCTGCAACCGGCGCGGCCACGGCGGCGGTCATGCCGGACAGCGAGGAAATGCGGGTCAGCGCCAGCATCACCAGCCAGGTCGCGGCATAGGCCGCGCCGATCTGCCAGCCCAGCGCCAGGGTCACGCCCAGCGTGGTGGCCACGCCCTTGCCCCCCTTGAAGCCCAGCCACAGCGGGAAGCAGTGCCCCAGCACCGCGCCAAGCGCGGCAAGACCCGCCGCTTCGGGCCACCAGCGCCAGGCCAGCCAAACCGCCAGGAACCCCTTGGCCCCGTCAAGCAGCAAGGTGCTGGCGGCCAACCCCTTGCGCCCAGTGCGCAGCACGTTGGTTGCGCCAATGTTGCCCGAGCCGATCTGGCGCAGGTCGCCCGCATCGAACAATCGCGTCAGGATCAGTCCGAAGGGGACCGACCCCAGCAAGTAGCCCAGTGCCAGTGCGTAAACGGAATCCATCGCGCTCCCCTTCCCATTCCCTGTCACTCGTAGCTACAAGGCCCCCGGCCCGGCAAGGGCGCGAGGAAGGATTGCACCGGAAATGGACGCTGATGCCCCCGTGTTGCTGTTCGACTCGGGAGTCGGCGGGCTGTCGGTGCTGGCCGAACTGCGCAAGGTGCTGCCCGGCGCGCCGGTGATCCAGGCGATGGACAACGGCGGCATGCCCTATGGCACCAAGACCGAGGCGGAAGTGGCCGCGCGGGTCTGCGGCCTGCTCGGCCGCATGGCCGAACGGTTCCGCCCGCGGCTGATCTGCATCGCCTGCAACACCGCGTCGACCATCGCGCTGGGCATGGTCCGCGACGTATTGAACGTGCCGATCGTCGGCACCTTTCCCGCGATCAAGCCTGCCGCTGCCATGACCCGCAGCGGTACGATCGGCCTGCTCGGCACGGCGGCGACGATCCGCCAGGGCTATGTCGACCGGCTCGAGGCCGAATTCGCGCAGGGCAAGCGCCTGCTGCGCGCCGCCGCGCCGGAACTGGTCGGTGCGGCCGAGGCGAAACTGCGCGGCGAGTCGGTCGATCCGGCGGTTTTCCGCCGCGCCGCCGCCCTGCTGCGCGACCAGCCCGGCGGCGACATGATCGACACGGTAGTCCTGGCCTGCACCCATTTCCCGCTGATCAAGGCCGAGCTGGCCGAAGCGTTCGGCCCGGGCGTGGAATTTGTCGATGGGGCCAGCGGCATTGCCCGGCGCATCGCCAGCCTGCTCGCCGGGCAGGAACTGGTCCGTTCGCAGCCGGACCTTGCATTGTTCACCCGGGACAGTGCAGAGATCGCGGCATTGCAGCCGGCCCTGCACCGCTATGGGCTGGACCGGACGGGAGTGCTGTGATGCACCGCTTCAACATTGCCATGCTGGTCCTGATCCTGCTGATCGGCGTCCCGTTCTATTGGCTGATGCTGGACAACCGCCCCGGCAATGCCGCCCCCAAGCTGATCCACATCGCCCAGCTGCGCCAGCTGGCCGACAGCCTGCCCGGCGCCCGCCCCGCCGCACTGCAAGGCGAAGTGGCGGCCTATCGCAGCCTGCCGCGCAACCTGTTCGCGGCCGGCGCGGGCATGTCGTTCGATCCGATCTCCGTGCTGGCCTATCGCCTGGTCAGCAGTGACGGAACCAGCGTGATGATCGATTCCGGGATCACCCCGCACGACGCCGCCGCGATGAAGATGTCGCACTTCAACGCCAAGGGCCAGGCCCGGATCAACCGCGCCCTGAGCGAGGCTTCGCTGGTCCTGTTCACGCACGAACATCCCGATCACATGGGCGCCGCGCTCCAGATGCCGCAAGGCCTGCCTGCCGCCGCCAGGCTGAACCCCGGACAGCTGCCGCCCAGCCCGGTCGCTGCAAAGCTGCCCTGGCCGAGCGTAGCACCGCCTCCCGCAAGCCTCGGTAATGGAGCACCCTTTGCCGTGGCTCCCGGGATCGTGGTGATCCCCGCCCCGGGCAGCCACACCCCCGGATCGCAGATGATTTATGCCCGCCTCGTCGATGGTCGCGAGGTGCTGTTTGCCGGAGACATCGCCACCCTGCGCTCTTCCTGGCAGCAACTGCGCGCGCGTTCCAACCTGGTCGGGCGCTACATGGCGCCGGAAAACCGGGACGAGGTCTATGCCTGGCTCAAGACCATCCGCCAGTTGAAGCGGGAAGCGCCGGACCTGTCGGTGATCCCCGGTCACGACATCAGCACGCTTTATCCGGTTGGGGACCGGCCCGCGATCGCGCAATCGCCGCTGCGTTTCGAATTGCAACACAAGCCCATTGTGGAGTAAGGGCGGCAGCGTCAGCCGGGCCGGACCTTGCGCCGCCCCGCCTTGGAGGGCTCTCTGCCTGTGAATTACGAGCATATTTTCGACCAGGCGATCGAACGTCTTCACGCCGAAGGCCGCTACCGGGTGTTCATCGACATCCTGCGCAACAAGGGCGCCTATCCCAATGCGCGCTGCTTTGCCGGGCACAACGGCCCCAAGCCGATTACGGTGTGGTGCTCGAACGACTATCTCGCCATGGGCCAGCATCCCAAGGTGATCGCCGCGATGGAAGAAGCGCTGCACGATGTCGGCGCCGGCTCGGGTGGCACCCGCAACATCGGCGGCAACACCCATTACCACGTCGATCTGGAAGCCGAACTGGCCGACCTGCACGGCAAGGATGGCGCGCTGCTGTTCACTTCGGGCTATGTCTCGAACGATGCCACGCTGTCGACCCTGGCCAAGATCCTGCCGGGCTGCGTGATTTTCTCGGACGAACTCAACCACGCCAGCATGATTGCCGGCATCCGCAATTCGGGCGCCGAAAAGCGCGTGTTCCGCCACAACGATGTCGCGCACCTCGAAGAACTGCTGGCGGCCGAAGATCCAGCGCTGCCCAAGCTGATCGCGTTTGAAAGCGTCTATTCGATGGAAGGGGATGTCGCCCCGATCCATGCGATCTGCGACCTTGCCGAAAAGTACAACGCGCTGACCTACATCGACGAAGTTCACGCGGTCGGCATGTACGGCCCGCGCGGCGGCGGCATCACCGACCGCGACGAGGCCGCGCACCGCATCGACATCATCGAAGGCACGCTGGGTAAGGCATTCGGCGTGATGGGCGGCTACATCGCGGCGGATACGCGGATCATCGATGTGATCCGTTCCTATGCGCCGGGCTTCATCTTCACCACCAGCCTCTCGCCGGTGCTGGTCGCGGGCGTGCTCGCCTCGGTCCGCCATCTCAAGAGCTCGTCGGTCGAACGCGAAGGCCAGCAGGCCGCCGCCGCCTTCCTCAAGCAGCAGATGCGCGATGCAGGGCTGCCGGTGATGGATTCGACCACACACATCGTCCCGCTGATGGTGGGCGATCCGGTCAAGGCCAAGAAGATCAGCGACATCCTGCTCGCCGAATACGGGGTCTACGTGCAGCCGATCAACTTCCCGACCGTGCCGCGCGGGACGGAGCGACTGCGCTTTACCCCCGGCCCCGCCCATACCGAGGACATGATGCGCGACCTGACCCGCGCACTGGTCGAAATCTGGGAACGGATGGACCTGGAACTGCGCAAGGCGGCCTGATCGCCGCCCCCTTTCCGTAGCGCAATTCGCCTTGGACGCGGGCGCGTTTTTCGATAACACTTCCACATCGTGCTTTTGCACGGTGAACCAATGCGCGCGGCAACGGCTGCGCCGGTCGGAGGGAGTGGGACATGGCGACAGACTGGGGCAAGCACGTCAGGAAATATGCGCCGGACGCCGATGACGGCGTGATTGGCGGGATCGTGCGCTATTGCGGGATCGCCCTGCAAAACCGGGATTCGGCGCTGGTAGCCTTTTCCGATCCCAAGGAACTGGCCCGCGTTCGCGGCAATTTCCTCAAGAAGAAGTTGGGCCTGACCGCACCTGACGACGTGCTCGATGCCGCGATCGCCGCGGTCGGCGCGCGATTGAAGGGCGATCGGTCCAAGAACCGCGTGACGGTCTATTACCTGCTGGCCGAAACGCACGGCAAGCTGGACCTGTTCGTCAAGAAGGCGGCCGAAAAGCCCGTGGCCAAGACCGCCAAGGGTGCAAAGACCGCGGCGAGCGCTGAACCCGCTGCTGTTACCGCCAAACCTGCGAAGAAGTCGGCCAGCGCAAGCGCTGAGACCAGGCCCGCCGCGGCAAAGGCCGCCAAGGCCGAAACCGAGCCCGAGGCCGCAGTGACGAAGAAGCCGGCGGCGAAGAAGTCCACCAAGGCCGGCGCTGCCGCTGGCGTTGCCACGCTCGCCGCCAACCTGAGCGACAAGGCAGAAACCGCCGCCAGCGCAGCCAAGCATGCGGCCGGCGAAGCGGTCGACGCGGCGAAGGAAGCCGCTGGCAAGGCCGGGGTCGTCATCGCCAGCGCCGCCGAAACGGCAAGTGAAGCTGCCAGCACGGCAGCACACAGCGCGGCGGACCTCGCCGGCAAGACCGCCGATGCCGTGGGCGAAGCAGCGGAGAGTGCGATCGAAGCGGTCGGCGCTGGAACCCAGGCAGCTGTCGCCGCCGCAAGTGACGCAGCGGACAAGCTGCGCGCAGCCGCGCACCAGTTGGACGAGGAGCACTCGGGGCTCGGCTGGCTGTGGCTGCTGCTGCTGGCCGCGCTGGCCGCTTTCGCGATCTGGTGGCTGTTCCTGCGCGGCTAGTCCCGCCCCAGCCCCCCTTCCTGACCCAGGCTATCGATATCGGCCCGACTGCGCTGCGCGCAGTCGCGCCGGTATCGAGCGCGACGGCAATACCCTGCTTTATGCCATCTACTGCGAACATTCGCGGTTATTGAAACTGTATCTTTATGCACAATTTATGGTTTACAAACTTTAACTAGGGTCCAGACTCGTTCAGAGCCAGAAGGCAATGGCGGCAGCGAGGCTTACGGCTGAGAGAAAGTTCCTGGCGAGTTTGTCGTAGCGCGTGGCGACCCGGCGGAAGTCCTTGAGACGGCAGAACATAGCCTCGACCCGCCAGCGGTCCTTGTAGCGGCGTTCGTCATACTGGATCGGGCGTTTGCGGTTGCGACGACC
>JAKPAG010000017.1 GCA_029779535.1 Pseudomonadota bacterium
ATCCAAGGGCGGAGCCCTTGGTAGGGTCTGGGGCGAAGCCCCAGCCTTCCTCCCCTCGCACAGCGGGTGCCTAGCGGCGGCGCACCGAGCCGGCGGTCATGCCGCCGTCGATGACGAGTTCGGCGCCGGTCATGTGGGACGACATATCCGAGGCCAGGCACAGCACGCCGTTGGCGATTTCGCTGGGGTCCGCGGGTTTGCCCAGCGGCACGCCAGCGCTGGCAAGGTCGTAGGGGTTGAGGGGCGCGTTGAGTCCGCCGCCCGCAGCGGTCGCGGCTTTTTCCCAGATGGGGGTGAGGATGATGCCGGGGTGCACGGAGTTGACGCGGATGCCATCGCCGGCCGCGGCGCATTCCATGGCCATGGACTTGGCGAACAGCCGCACCGCGCCCTTGCTGGCCGAGTAGCCGGCGAGCATGCCGGAGCCGCGCAGGCCGGCGACCGACGAGATCATGATGAGCGACCCGCCGCGGGTGCCCGCGCGCATCGCCGGCACGCAGTATTTCGCGGTGAGGAACACGCCGTCGAGATTCACCGCGTTCTGCCGCCGCCAGTCGGCCAGCGTCATGTCCAGCACCGGCCCGAAGATGGCGATGCCGGCATTGGCCACTGCGATATCGAGCCGCCCGAACCGCTTCATGGTTTCGTCGACGCATTCCTTCCAGCGCGCCTCGTCGGCCACGTCCTGCGTCATGAACATCGCGCTGCCGCCGGCCGAGGTGATCTCGGCCTCCAGCGCCATGCCGCGCACCGCGTCCACGTCGGTGATCACCACGTGCGCGCCTTCCTTGGCCAGCACGCGCGCGCAGGCGGCGCCGATGCCGCTCGCCGCCCCGGTGATGAAGGCGACCTTGTCCTGAACCTGTCCCATGGCGTTACCCGAACACTTCCTTGTTGTGCTGCCCGAGCTTGGGCGAATCGCTGTGCGGATGCGGCCGCTGACCGTCGAAGTTGAGCGGCAGCCCCATCACCGAAAGCCCGCTGCCCGGCAGGGTGCGCTGCATGTCCATCGCCGCCAGCTGCTCGCTTTGCGCCAGTTCGGCGACGTTGTTCACCGGCGCGACGGGCACGCCGACCTTGCCGAGGGTGGTGATCCAGTGCTCGCGGGTTTGCGTGCGCACCACCTCCGCGATCAGCGGGATCAGCACCTCGCGGTTCACCGCGCGCTTGCGCCCGTCGCTGAAGCGTTCGTCGGTCGCCCATTCCGGCTTGCCCAGCGCCTGGGCGCATTTCACCCACAGCCGGTCGTTGCCCGCGGCGATGCAGATCGGGCGGTCCGCCGTTTCGAACACCTGGTAGGGCACCAGCAGGTTGCTGCCCGTGCCGTGCCGCTGGGGGATGTTGCCGTTCAGCAGGTAGCCGTTCACCGCGCCCCCCACCCAGCTCACCGCGCTTTCGAACAGCGAGCAGTCGATCACGCAGCCCCGCCCGGTGGCATAGCGCTGCTGCAGCGCCCCCAGCGCGCCGATCACGCACCACATGCCGGTCGAGATGTCGTTGATCGCCGGGCCGCAGAAGGTCGGCGGGTCCTCCGGCCTTCCGGTCATCGTCATCACCCCGCCATAGGCCTGCAGCAGCGGGTCGAACCCCGGCGCGTTCTGCAGCGGCCCCTTGTGGCCGAACGCCCAGATCGAGCAGTAGATCAGCCGCGGGTTCTCCGCGATCATCACGTCCGGCCCGATGCCCATCTCACCCACGATGCCGGGGCGCAGGTTCTGGATCAGGATATCGGCCGAGCGCACCAGCGTCTTCAGCTTGGCCACATCCTCCGCGTTCTTGATGTCGATCGTGACCGACTTCTTGTTGCGGTTCGTGGAATGGAAGAACAGCGCGTCGCCGTCGATGAACGGAGGGCCCCACAGCCGGGCATCGTCGCCGCCATCCGGCTTCTCGACCTTGATCACTTCGGCGCCCATGTCGGCCAGGATCATCCCCGCCAGCGGCCCGGCCAGTGCCTGGCCCACCTCGATCACCTTGATTCCCGCCAGCGGCCCGGCCATGCGCCCAGTTCCCCGTTCGTTTTCCCTGAACCGGAGCCTAGGCCCGCACCCCGGGGGCGACAAGCCGCGCGCGCTTCCCCGCTGCGCTGTTCCGCGCTACTGCAAACAAAAGAGTTGGGGAGACGAACCATGAAGCGCACGATCCGCGCCGTCGTACTGACTGGCGCATTGGCCAGCGCCGCCGGCAGCTTCGCGGCGCACGCGCAAACCCTTCGTGTCGGCGTCGGCGCCCAGGTCACCTCGCTCGACCCGCACTACCACAACATCTCGCCCAACACCGCCTTCGCCGGCATGGTCTTCGGCGCGCTGGCCGACACCGACGCCAACTCCAAGATCCAACCCAGCCTGGCCGAAAGCTGGAAGGTCGTGGCCGAGGATGTGTGGGAGTTCAAGCTGCGCCCCGGCGTCACGTTCCAGAACGGCACCCCCTTCACCGCCGACGACTTCGCCTTCACCGTCGAGCGCATCCCGCTGGTGGTGAACTCCCCCGGCTCGTTCGCCACCTACACCCAGGCGATCCGCGCCGTGGAGGTGGTGGATCCGCTCACCCTGCGCATCTCCACCAAGGGCCCGTACCCCACGCTCGCCATCGACCTTGCCCAGGTCTTCATCCTCAGCCGCAAGATCCACACCGGCGCCACCACCGACCGCTTCAACAACGGCGAGCTGGCCATCGGCACCGGGCCGTTCCGCGTGGTGTCCGCGCGCCCCGGCGACCGTGTGGAACTCGCCCGCAACGACACGTACTGGGGCACCAAGCCAGCCTGGGAGAAGGTCGACTATCGCATGGTCACCTCCGCCCCGGCCCGCCTCACCGCGCTGCTGGCCGGCGACGTCGACTTCATCGACCAGGTCCCCACCACCGACATCGAGCAGCTGCGCCGCAACAAGGACGTCAAGCTTTCCGAGACCGGCAGCCTGCGCTTCATCTACATCGCCTTCGACCAGTCGCGCGACGACAAGCCGCCCTTCGTCACCACGCTCGACGGCAAGCCGCTCGAGAAGAACCCGATGAAGGACCCGCGCGTCCGCCGCGCCCTGTCGCTGGCCATCGACCGCCAGGCGATCGTCGACCGCGTGATGGAGGGCGTGGCCCTTCCGATCAACCAGTTCATGCCCCCCGGCACCTTCGGCCACGCGCCGCAGCTGGAAACCCAGCACCGCGCCGACATCGCCCAGGCCAGGAAGCTGCTGGCCGAGGCC
>JAKPAG010000030.1 GCA_029779535.1 Pseudomonadota bacterium
CTGGCCGGGATGATGATCGTCACCTTCGGCATTCGCTATTTCCTTTTTGCCCTGGCCGACCGATTCCGAATGGCGCCGTGGATCGAAGGCGCGCTGAAATTCATTCCGCCGGCGGTGTTGACGGCGATTACCCTGCCCGCTGTTCTCTTGCCGAAGGGTGAATGGTTCCTGTCGTGGGAGAACCCGTATCTGGTCGCCGCCCTGCTCAGCCTGGCCGCCGGGATGCTGACACGGAATCTGCTAGCGACCATCGCCATCGGCCTGGCCACCTTCTTTGTGCATCGGCTTATTCTGTGAAACGCCGACCGCCGGCCGGTTCACCGATCGAGCAGATCCACCAGGCAATTCGGCCATCAGCCGCCGACCATTCTCACCAGCAGACCCGCGACCGCGCAGGCGGCGATGACCGGGATGACGTTCAACCTGTAGCGGAAGAGTGCGACGCCCGCCGCCAGAGCGATCAGCGCCGACACCCAGTCGAAGGTGCCTGACAGCCCCGCTGGCCACAACACCTGGTAGCCGAAGAACAGCGCCAGGTTGAGGATCACGCCGACGACCGCCGCCGTGATCGCGGTCAGCGGCGCGGTAAATTTCAGATCGTTGTGGGTCGACTCGACCAAGGGCCCGCCGGCCAGGATGAACACGAACGACGGCAGAAAGGTGAACCAGGTCACCAGCGACGCCGCCATAGCCCCGGCAAGAAACAGCGACTCCGGGCCGAAGAACGCCTTGCCGTAGCCGCCGACGAAGCCGACAAAAGCCACCACCATGATCAGCGGCCCCGGCGTCGTTTCACCGAGGGCCAGGCCATCGATCATCTGCGTCGGCGTCAGCCACCCGAAATGCACCACCGCGCCCTGGTAAACATAGGGCAACACCGCATAGGCGCCGCCGAATGTGAGGACTGCCGCCTTGGTAAAGAACCACCCCATCTGGGTCAGGGTGTGGCTCCAGCCATGGACAGCGGTGAGCATCGCCATCGGCGTCAGCCACAGCAGCGCGCCGACCAGCAGCACGCGCATCAGGCCCAGCCAACGGAAGCGGGCATGCGCGGGCGTTGGCGTGTCGTCGTCGATCATCGCCGCACCGAATGACTTGCCGGCCGCGCCATGCCTGCCGCCGGCCGTGAAGCGGTCCGGCGCGACCCGCCCGCCGATATGGCCGACCAGAGCGGCGCCCAGAATGATCGCCGGGAACGGCAGATCGAGCACGAAAATGGCGATGAACGAGGCCGCGGCGACCGCCCACAACAGCCGGTTCTTCAATGCCCGTGCGCCGATGCGCTGCGCCGCCTGCAGCACGATGGCGGTGACCGCGGGCTTGATGCCGTAGAACAGGCCGGCCACCAGCGATACTTCACCGAACGCCACATAGACCCACGACAGGCCGATCAGGATGACCAGCGAAGGCAGGACAAACAGCACGCCGGCAGCGATGCCGCCCCAGGAACGGTGCATCAGCCAACCGATGTAGGTGGCAAGTTGCTGTGCCTCCGGACCGGGGAGCAGCATGCAGTAGTTCAGTGCATGCAGGAAGCGGCGCTCGGAGAGCCAGCGCCGCTTCTCCACCAGTTCCTGATGCATGATCGAAATCTGTCCGGCCGGGCCACCAAAGCTGATCAGGCCAAGCTTCAGCCATGCCGGTGCGCTGGTCACCTTCGAAGTGCTACTGGCGAGTTTCGGACTGGCGCACCCCGCGTTGAGGCGCCTGGGCGCGCTGGTGCATTACCTCGACGTGGGCGACGTAC
>JAKPAG010000051.1 GCA_029779535.1 Pseudomonadota bacterium
TCGTCGACATGATCCCGCGCATCGCGCCCACGGCAGAGCTGCAGCGCAAGCTGCTGATCGACAACCCGATGCGGCTCTACTGGGCGGACTGAGCGGGGCGGCTCAACCGAGGCCGTCGACCAGGCGGTGCATGGCGGCCATGAAAGCCGCCTGTTCCTGCGGCGGCACTGGCGCCATGATGTCCTGCTGCACCAGCCGGACCACGGGCATGAGTTCCCGGTGGACCCGCTCTCCTTCCTCCGTCAGCCGCACTTCGCGCGCCCGGCGGTCAGCCGCGCTGATCGTGCGTTCGACCAGCCCCTTGCCTTCCAGCCGGTCGATCACTCCGCCGATCGTCGCGCGGTCATAGGCGATCAACTGGGCGAGCGTCGCCTGGTCGATTCCCGGCCGCGCCGCCAGGGCATCGATCGCGGCGAACTGCACCGGGGTGATATCGAACCCCGCCTCGCGCATCCGGGCAGCGAAAAGCTGCGTCGATTGCTGCTGCAACCGCCGGATCAGGTGGCCGGGCATTCCGTATATGTCCATGCTCCGCCGCCCTTTTTCCTGCTTCGGCCACGCCGCGCCCTGGCCCACCATAGCCGAGCCAGGACGAGATAGAAAGCACACTTACTTTTCCCGTTGACCGGATATAGTAAGTATGCAAATCATTTTGCCGAGACGAGCGCCGCCCCTCTTCGCGCGCGCCGCAGGGAGAGTGACAGATGCAGTTCCATCTCAACGGATTTCGCGCCGGCGATCCCGATGTTCAGCCCGCCCAGCCATGGCGCGACGGTTCAGGCGCGCTTCCGGCGGAAGTCGACGTGTTGATCGCGGGCTGCGGTCCGGCGGGGCTGTGCCTTGCCGCGCAGCTGGCGCAGGCGCCCTCGATCCGGGCGATGATCGTCGAGCCGAAGCTGGCGCCGATGGAAAAAGGCCAGGCCGACGGGATCAACCTGCGCTCGATGGAGATGTTCCAGGCCTTCGGGTTTGCCGACCGGATCAAGCGCGAATCCGTCTGGATCAATGAAACGACCTTCTGGACGCCCGATCCGGCCAAGGCGGGCAGCATCCACCGCATCGGCCGGGTGCAGGACGTGGCCGATGGCCTCAGCGAAATGCCGCACGTGCTGATCAACCAGGCGCGGATCCACGACATGTTCCTGGACCTGATGCGCAACGCGCCCAGCCGGATGGAGCCGGACTACGGCTGGGGCGTGCAAGGGCTGGTCGTCGATCCCGATGCTGCCGACTATCCCGTCACTGTCACCCTAGCCAGCACCCGCCCCGGCGAGGAAGGCCGCACCGCCATTGTCCGCGCGCGCTATGTCGTGGGCTGCGACGGCGCGCGTTCCGCCGTGCGCACCGCGATCGGCGGCGCGCTCCACGGCGATGCCGCGCACCAGGCCTGGGGCGTGATGGACGTGCTGGCCGTCACCGATTTCCCCGACATCCGCATGAAGGCGATCATCCAGTCCGCGGGCGATGGCACGATCCTGCTGCTCCCGCGCGAGGGCGGCTATCTGGTGCGGCTCTATGTCGAGCTGGACCAGCTGGCCGAGGACGAGCGCGTGGCCGATCGCGGCATGGGCGTCGACGATATCATCGCCAAGGCCCGCCGCATCCTCCAGCCCTACAGCTTCGACGTGAAGGAAGTGGTCTGGTGGTCGATCTACGAGATCGGGCACCGCCTGACCGACACCTTCGACGACGTTCCGGCAGGCGCGCAGGCCAGCCGCACCCCGCGCGTCATGCTGGCCGGGGATGCCTGCCACACCCACAGCCCCAAGGCCGGGCAGGGCATGAACGTGTCGATGGGCGACACGTTCAACCTTGGCTGGAAGCTGATCTCGGTCCTGACCGGGCGCACCGCCCCGGACCTGCTCCACAGCTACACCGCCGAGCGCCGCGCCGCCGCCAAGGCGCTGGTCGATTTCGATCACCGCTGGTCGCGCGTGGTCGGCACGCTCGACGAACAGGTCGATGCCTCGATGCCCAAGGTCCAGCGCGAATTCATCGCCAATGGCGAGTTCACCGCCGGCCTGACCGTCCGCTACGAAGCCTCGGCGCTGACCGGGCCGGATAGCTGGCAGGCGCTGGCGACCGGCTTCGACCTTGGCAAGCGGTTCCACTCCGCGCCGGTGATCCGCCTGGCCGACGCCAAGCCGATGCAGCTGGGCCATGCGATCCTGGCCGACAACCGCTGGCGGATCTTCGCGTTTGCCCCGATGAGCGACCACGGCCAGCCGGGCGGCGCGGTCCACGCGCTGTGCGATTTCCTGGAGAATGGCGCGACCTCGCCCATTCGCCGCCACACCCGCGCGGGCGAGGATTTCGACGCGGTGATCGACCTGCGCGCCGTGTTCCAGCAGCACTTCCGCGATCTGGACTACGGCGCAATGCCCTCCGCCCTGCGCCCGCACAAGGGAGTGCACGGCCTGTGCGACTACGAGAAGGTGTTCTGCGCCGATCTCAAGAGCGGGGAGGATATCTTCGCCATGCGCGGGATCGACCGGTCGCAGGGCTGCATCGTGGTGGTCCGCCCGGACCAGTACGTGGCCCAGATCCTGCCGCTGTCCGCGCACCGGGAACTGGCGGACTTCTTCGCGGGCTTCCTGATTCCCGCCTGATCGTCCGACAGTTCTTTTCACGTTTTCGTGCGGGACCGAGTTGACACCTCGGCCCCGGCGTGGAAGGATTGTACGACAATAAAGACCGGGAGAAGGTGGGTGGTTGCAGGGTTGGTGGCCGGAAAGGGCTTCACGCGGCTGTGCTATGCGGCGCAGTTCTTTTTCGGCGGCTGGTTCCTGGCCCACGGGCTCAACCACTGGCTGGAATTCTTCCCCCGCCCCAGCGGTTCGTCCCCGATCAGCAAGGAACTGATCGGCGCGCTCAACCATTCGGGCATCTTCGTCATCGTCAAGGCGCTGGAAGTGGTGACCGGGGCCATGCTGCTGAGCAATCGCGCCGTGCCGCTGGCTGCCGTGCTGGCCATGCCGGTGACCCTGTCGGTCGCGCACCTCAACATCGTCGCCAATGCCGACACCTTCGGCATGGTGGTGGGCCTGATCGCGATCGGGCTCAACGGGCTGGTGCTGCTGGGCCATCTCGACCGCTTCCTGCCGATGCTGGCGATCCGCCACGGCGATCCCTCCGGCGCGGGCCTCGCGGCGTTGAGCCAGGGCTGGCCGAACGCCGCCGATGGCCCGCAGCTCAAGGGCATGGCCCACTTGCTCGCCATCGTGTTCGGCATCGCCGCGCCCATCGCGGTCACCTTCTGGTCGACTCGCGACGGCGGCTTCCGCAGCAAGGACCACTATGCCCACGTGAAGGCGCTGCCTGCCGATACGGCGGGAGAAGCCAAGTGAGCGCCGACCGCCTCGACCGCTTCCTGACCCTGTCGGTTCCCGCTGTGCGCTGGCTGCTGGGCGTGCAGTGCCTGCTTTCGGGGATCAACTGGTGGTTCAAGATCCTGCCCTTTCCCAACCTGTTCGACCCGCCGGGAATGCCGGTCAAATCGGCGATAGTCGGGGTGATGATCCAGTCTGGCTGGATGTTCACCGCCGCCAAGGCGGTGGAAGTGCTGCTGGGCCTGTCGCTGCTGTTCAACCGCTACGTGCCGGTGATGCTGGTGGTTTCGTTCCCGGTGATCTTCATGACTTTCATCCTCGATGCGCTGATCGGGCCGACGGTGATGGCCTGGCTGCAAGGCGCCGCGCCGATCCAGCACGTCCTGGCCAAGCTGCTGGACGCCACCTTCTTCGGCGGGGCGGTGATCGTGATGCAGGGCTACCTCATGCTGGCCTATTTCGACAGCTACCGCCCGATGCTTCAGGCCCGTGCGCGCCCGACCGACTGGGGAGCCCAGCCATGAAGCGTAAAGCGATGGCGGCGCTGGCTGCATTGGCGATCCTGCTGGGGATCGTCTCGACCGGGTGGATGCTCGCGGTGGTCAACCAGTGGCTGCTGCCGTGGAGCACTTTCAAGATCTTCCTGCCGGACCCCGGCTATCTCAAACCCAACCGCTGATTCCCCAGGAGAACGAACGATGAGCAATGGCCCCCTGACCATGAACCGGCGCGCCCTCGCCGCCGCGGGCCTTGGCCTGACGCTGGCGGCGGCGAGCCAGCCCGCGCTGGCGGCAAAGCCCGCAAAGCCGCTGCGCCTTTCCGCCGAGGACCGGATCGCCATCGAAGACCTGTTTTCCAGCTACGTCTGGGCCTACGACTGCACCGACGCGGACGAGTTCATCTCGCTGTTCACCGCCGATGCCCTCGTGGTCGGGCGGGGCAAGCTCTACAACGACCGCGCCAGCATCCTTGGCTGGTTCAAGTACCTGATCGACATGCGCGAGGCCGAAGGCGACGACATCTGGATGCACGAGGCCGGCCAGTTCCGGGTCGAGCCGCAGGGGCCGGGCCGCGCCCTGGTCTACTGCTATGCCACCCATTTCAACGGCAAGATCGCCACCGGCGCGCGCGGGGTGCGCAGCCTTGGCTATTTCGTGTGCGAATGCGTGAAAGAGGCGGGCGCGTGGAAGTTCCGCCGGTTCAGCATCACCACCTGGGATCGCAAGGGCCTGCCGTGGAAGAAGCCGCTGCCCTGGGCGGCAAGCTGACCTTCGCGCCCCGGTGATCCGGCACCCGCACCTGCGGCTGGGCGCGCTGCTGCTGACGGCCTGCCTGCTGACCAGCGCCGCGCCGCTTGCCGCCCATGCGGTGGGCGGCAGCGACGCCGCCTTTGTCGCGGCGACGCGCGGCCCTGCGCCGGGGCCGTTCCTCTACCTTGGCGCCAAGCACATGGTGACCGGGCTGGATCACCTGCTGTTCCTGCTGGGGGTGATCTTCTTCCTGTGGCGCGCGCGCGACATCCTGATCTACGTCACCTTGTTCTCGCTGGGCCACAGCCTGACCCTGCTGCTGGGTGTGGGCCTGGGAATCGGGCTCAATTCCTGGCTGGTCGATGCCGCCATCGGCCTGTCGGTGGTCTACAAGGCGTTCGACAACCTCTCCGGCTTTCCCGCGCTGGGCCTGCCGCGTCCGGACCCCAAGCTGGCCGTGCTGGGCTTCGGGCTGGTCCACGGGGCGGGCCTTGCCACCCGGATCATCGACCTGGGACTCAATCCGGACGGGATGATCGCCAACCTGCTGGCCTTCAATGTCGGAGTGGAACTGGGGCAGGCGACCGCGCTGGCGCTGGTGCTGGGGCCATTGCTGCTGTGGCGGCGGCACCCATCGTTCCTGCGCTTCGCGGGGGCGGCCAATTTCGCGATGATGACGGCAGGGTTCGTGCTGATCGGGCAGAACCTGGCCGGATACTGGCTGACGACGGGAGCGGGCTGATGACCGAAGCAATCCAACCGATGAGCGCGCGGCGCATGGCGTGGCTGCTGGGCGGGGCAACCGCCCTTGCCGCGCTGATCACGCTGGGCGCGGTCCTTCCGGCGGAGTTCAACCGCGATCCGCTGGGGATCGGCAAGGCCACCGGGATCGCCGCGCTGTGGGCGCCGGACGAGGTCAGGATCGATCCCGCCGCTGGCCAGCAACCTGCCGCTTCGGCCCAAGGCGGGCCGATCCGCACGCTCGAAATCGCGATCCCGCTGGGGCCGGGCGGCGATCCCGCCGGCAAGGACCAGCTTGAATACAAGGTCCGCCTGCCGCGCGGCGGGGCCATGCTTTACTCGTGGCAGGCCGAAGGGGCGAAAGTGGCGGATGATTTCTATGCCGAGTTTCACGGCCATACCCTGGCCGAACATGGCAAGATGACCGTCGCCGAATATCGCAAGGTGTCCGAAACCGCGAACAGCGGCGCGCTGACCGCGCCGTTCGCGGGCATCCACGGCTGGTATTTCCTCAATACCTCCGAACGGCCGGTGACGGTCCACCTGAAAGTGACGGGCTTTTTCGACCCCGTTGCCCCCGGCGCGCCCGGCAACGAGGCGGGCCTGACCGCCAGGGTCGGCAGCTTCTAGAAGTCCCGGCCGCCGGCCCTGGCCAGCACGTAAATGCTGACATCCGCGATCTCGCGGTCGCTCAGCCTATCGGCGAAGGCCGGCATGGCCGCCGCGCGGCCTTCTACCACGCTCGCCCGGATTGCGGCGCGGTCGCTGCCATAGACCCAGGTCGCGGGGCGCGTCAGGTCGGGCGCGCCGATCGAGCTGTCGCCCTTGGCGTCGCTGGCGTGGCAATCGAAACAGGTCGCCTTGCCGCCGAACAGGTGCTTGCCGCGCAGCGCCGCAGTCAGATCCGCCTGCTGCCCGGACAGGTGCAGAACATATTCGATCACATCATCCATGTCGGTGCCGGATAAGCCGTCCGACTTCGCGGCAATGGCCGACCAGGCCGGCATCGAGGACAGCTCGCGCTCCTTGGCATGGCCGCTGCGCACGCCAAACCGCACAGTCGTTTCAACGTCCGAGGGATGGATCTGGAAGGTGTCGAGATCCTCCCCGCCCAGCAGCCAGTAATCGTCGGTAAGGTCGGGGGCATGGGCTCCGGCCACGCCCTTCAGGTCCGCGCCATGGCAGCTGGCGCAATGCTCGCCATAGACCTGCGCGCCGCGCGCCTCGGCGGCGGAACGCAGGGCGGGATCGTCCCAGACCTGGTTGGCGCCAGGCGCCGGCCCGGCGTCAGCCAGGGCCAGCGTGACTCCGAACGTGGCAGCGGCCAGACCGCCAAGGATCGCGATTTGGGCGCTTTTCATGCCGCCTCCTCAGCTCGCGGTTTCGAAGATTTCGGGATAGGCGATCAGTCGTCCGGCAAAGATCGTCAGCGTCCACAGTGCGATGGACAGGCCCGCCGAAACGCGCGCGGCGGTGGGCGGGGTCACGTCGCTCTCCCACAGGTGCATCCCGCTCGTCACCCGGAAGGTGAAGAACAGCATGTTGACCCCGGCGACCGCGATCAGCACCATCTTGGCCACGAAGATCGGGCTGTTGATCGTGTCGATCGCATAGGCTGCGAACAGGCTAAGCCCCGACAGCACGATCAGCGCAAAGCCGATCCAGGTCACCCGTAGCAGGTAGCCGGACGTCAGCGCGCCCGCCCCGATGTGCCGCCCGACGCCGATAAAGCGCAGGTCGGCCAGCAGGATCGATCCGAACAGCAGGGTGATGCCCAGCAGGTGGACGGTTTCGCCGATCGGATACCCCCACAGGGAGTCCCGCATCATCTCGGCGTAGGAGGTGTTGTAGAGCCAGTCGAGCAAGTCGTAGAACATGAAAGCCTCCTCAGTCCTTGCCGCCGATGTAGGCCAGCAGCTTGCCCAGGGTGATGATCACCAGCAGCACCGTCACGCCCAGCGCCGCCCATTTGCGCGCAGCTGCCGGATCGGGCGGATTGGTGGCCCATGGCGCACCGGCCCCCGCCAGGCCGCGCTGCAGGACGACCGCATTGACCAGCGCCAGCAGGACCAGGCCCAGCTTGACCTGCATCACCGTGCTGACCGCGAAGACTTCGAGAAAGCTCGCCGCCATGTTGATGCCGGTCAGCAGGATCATGGCGAGGCCGATCCAGGCGACGCGCATCGCGTGGCGCCCCAGGTCGACCAGCGGCACGGCGGCGCCAAGTCCGGCGACGCGGGCATTCGTCAACGCCACTCCGCCCGCGAACATCGCAAGCCCCGTGATGTGGACGCATTGCATCAGCGGATAGATGTACTGCGATTCCCGGATATGGGCCGCATAGGCGGAATTGTGGATCACCTCGACCAGTGACATCTGCATTCTCTCCCCACTGTTCGGGTGGCTGGCGGCGCCCCTCGGGCTGGCCGCCAGCCACCGGCAGTGCCTAGTCGAGCACGTTGTCGTTGCCGCCCTTGTCACCAAAGCGGGTGCCGTCGGAGAACACGATTTCGCGCAGGTAGATGTCGTTCGGCACGGTCTTGTTGGGGTGGCCGATGAAGGTGCCGGTCACGCCGGGCTTGACCTTGCTGAACACCCAGCCGCGGCGGCGCAGCAGGTTCGCGGCGCTGGTTTCGACCTTCCAGGTCTGGACCTTGCCGCGCGCGTCCTTAACCTGCACGTCGATGTGGCCGTGCGGGTTGCGGAAGAACGCGGTCTGGACCGCGCCCTGGATCTGAACGCGCTTGGTGGTGTCGTAGCTGGCGGGCGAGTGGTGGGCCGATGCCGGGATCGCCAGCGCGGCGATCGGCAGGGCGATGAGTGCCAGTTTCTTCATGTCAGTGACCTTTCACGGGTTGGTTTGGTGGTACGTTGCGAGCCGGAGCGGCTCATTCCTTGATCTTGAGTTCGGCCTTGCGGCGGTCGATGTGATCGTCCCACAGCGAGCTGCTGCAGTTGTAGCCGCCCGGCACGACGCCCGGAGCCGAGCGCTTGAACACCTGGTGTGCGCGCGCCGGCTGGGCGAAGATTTCCGGGTCGTCGACCGTGATGTCGACTTCCAGCACCTGACCGAATTCGGGATGCTGGCCCAGGTGCCAGCGCTCGGTCACCTTGGCTTCCTCGGTGCGCTGCATCACGCCGAAGGTGTTGAGCACCGGCAGGCCGGTGGTTTCGACCACCAGTTCCTGGCCTTCCCAGCGCGCGGTCGACCAGCCGCTGGGCGAAGGACCAAAGTCGTCCGGCTTGGGCGTGCCGTCGAGGTGGACCTGGCGGAACTGGTCGTAGAGTTCGAAGACCATGAAGATCCGGTCGGGATACTGGATGATCTCGGTCGGATAGTTCCGCGCGCGGCCCAGCATGGTCCACGGCATGCCCTTGATCAGGCAGACCTTGGCCGGATCGTCGCGAACCGGGTCAGCCAGCTTGCGGAACAGGTCGGCGCGGGCCTGGGCCTCGGGCGTCATCTTGCCCGCCACTTCCGGCAGGACGACCAGTTCCAGCTTGGCCGTTTCCCACACGCCCGAGAAATCGACCGGCCCCGCGTTCGGCATATTGGCGCGCAGCTGGCTGGCAGGCGCCGCCGCAGCCGGGGAAGCGGGCGCCTCGGCAGCGGCGACAGGCGCCGCAAGAGCGGCAGCCAGAGTGCCAATTATTGTCCAACAAAAATTCGTTCGAATCACAAATAAGACTCCTCGGCTCTCGACAAGCTTGAATTTGATGGCGTAGGACTCGGCCCGGAACCGGAGCCGCAAGCACCGCTCAACTCCGGCCCAAAGGATGGGAGACTTGGGTTATGCGATACGTGATGCTCTGGATTCAGATGGCCTTCGGGATGCACTCGCTGATCTCCGGCTTGAATTATTTCCTTGAATTTCTGCCACTCCCCAGGGTTATGCACCCGATCGCCGGCCCGTTCGTCGATGCCATGACCGCCATGGGCCTGTTCGATCTGATCAAGCTTGTGGAAGTGCTGGTGGGCTTCGCCCTGGTCTTCAACCGCTTCGTCCCCCTTGCGCTGATCGCCGAATTGCCGACCTCGATCACCATTTCCTGGATGAGCGTGATTGTCGTACATTCTCCGCGCGCTGTCTATACCGGGTTGAAGGAAATCCTGTTCAACCTGATCCTGCTGGCCTGGTTTGCCGGCTGGTTCACGCCGCTGCTGCGGCCCCGCGCCGAAGGCCGTCCACTGTGGAACGAATGGCGCGGCATGCTCGCCGCGCTGACCGGCGCCGACACCCAGAAGGGAGCGACCAAGCCATGAACACCTATGACCTGATCCCGTTCGGCTTCGCCACGCTGGTCGTGCTGATCGCGTGGCTGCGCGATCGCCAGCGCTCCGGGCAAGGCTGACAAGGCGAAGGGGGCGCGGCATTACCACCGCGCCCTCACGCCCAGGCGCAGCTGGCGCGGTTCGACCGTGCGGCTGTTGCGGCCCTCGACGCCTTCCGGCGGTTCCCCCGGCAGGCGCGTGGCATAGATATATTCGACGTCGTGCCCCCGGCTGTTCAGCAGGTTGAGCAGGTCCGCGAACAGTTCCCACCGTCCCGCCTCCAGACCGAGCCGAAGGTTGACCAGAGTGGTCGGCTTGCCACGTTCGCGGTTGTCCTCGGTCAGCGCATGGGGGCCAAGGCGGCGCACGCGCAGCGCGGCGTTCCAGCGCTGGCGGTTGACCGACAGCCCCAGCTCACCCGAACTTTCGAGCGCGCCGGGAATGCGGTTGGCGCCGGTGGGCAGGTCGGAGAAGCGGCTTTTCGCCCCGGTCCAGACGGCGTCGACTGCCATCCATGGCGCCGGACGCCAGAACAGCGTCAGTTCATAGCCACGGCGCTTGCCGGCCCCGCTCGGTTCGACCGCGCCGGAATCGCCAACGTAGATCAGCTCGCTGCCGATCCGGCTCCACCAGTGGTTGGCCGTAAGGACCAGATTGCCCGCTTCATAGCGCAGCCCGCCCTCGATGAAGCGCCCGCGCACCAGCGCCGGCGCAGGGCTGGACGGCGCGGTGACGCCGCGCGCGTCGTTGCTGTGAAAGCCCTCGCCGATGTTGCCGTAGAAGGCCAGGCCCGGCGCGGGATTGATGCTTGCCCCGAACTTGGTGGTGACCAGGCCGGCATCGCGGTCGCCGCTCCAGGCCGCACCGCTTTTCGCGCGAACGCGAAAGCGATAGCCGTCGCTGCGCAGGGCCGCCTGCAGCTGCACCAGCGGTGACGGCTTCCAGACGAGTTCGCCGTAGATCGCCGCAGAGCTTTCGCGCACCGCGAAGTCGCTGCGCACCGCGCGGACCACGCCCGCCGTGCTCTGATCGAGACCGACACTGCCGATATCGTCGTGCCGGAACTCGGCCCCGGCCGTCAGGGTCAGGCCCTGCGCCAGGCGCACGTCGCGCTCGACCTTGCCGCCAAGCCCCCACATCGTCTCGTGCTGGCGCAGCTGGTCGCCATTCACCGGATCGTCGAGGAAATAGGTGAAATTGGAGAACAGGCTCCAGTCGTAGCGCTGCGCCCACAGCGTGGCGCGAAGATCGTCGCCCTTGATGCTGACGGTCAGCACCTGCCGGTCGGTTCGGCCCGAGAGGCTGGGGTCGAGAGTGCCGAACCGGTCGGGGAGCAGCGTGCCGATGGCGCGCTCGGGGATCTGCTCGGTCGGACGCCAGCGGGCGCGATAGACGCTGAGCGAGGCCGACAACTTGCCCAGCCCCGTCGCGGCGCTGAGCTTGGCGAGGCCCGAGAAACTGCGCATCGCCTCTGGCAGCGCCCAGGGGCCGTCATACTCTTTCCACTGCCCGAGCAGCAGCAGGTCGGCTTCGCCGATCCCGACGGAACCGCCCGCAACCAGGCGGCGATAGCCGAACGAGCCAAGTTCAGCGGTCACTTCCGGCTTCATCGTGTCGCGGGTGGTGATCCGGGCGGAGCCGACGAAGGCAAAGTCCCCCGCATCGGCCCGGTACGGACCCTTGCGATAGTCGATCCGGGCCACCGCCTCGGGAATCAGCCCGCCGACGTCGAGATAACCCTGCCCATGCCCATGAGTGCGCAGGTTCATCGGCATGTCATCGATCGACAGCGCGAAATCGGTGCCGTGATCGAGATTGAAGCCGCGCAGGAAATACTGGTTGGCCTTGCCTCCGCCGGAATGCTGGCTGGCGATCAGGCCGGGCACGGCTTCAAGCAGTTCGGCGGGCCGCAGCAAGGGGCGGTTGGCGATGTCCGCCCCGGCGATCGCGCCCTCGCTCGCCGCGACCGCCATGCCGATGCGGTGCTCGCTGCGACCGTAGACGACGATTCCGGCATCCGGCCCTCCATCCGGCGCCCGCGCGTCCGCCGCACGCGCCACGCCGGCCGGCACGAGCGCGGCGGCAAGGCAGATCGCGGATTGCGGAATGGCACGGTTCAAGCTCGTCTCTCCCAGCGACCTTCATGGGCCGGTCCATTCCGTGCGTGCCGCAGAGGCCGCCGGCTGGACTTGTCCCGGGGAGTGAGACCGTATGGCCGGGAACGCTTGTTAATTACGGTTCCCGTGGACGTTACACGATGTTAAAAGTGCCCATGGGCGGGATGGAACAAGAGGCAAGACGGCTGCTTGAAAGCGGCGCGCTGGGGCGTTCGCCGCAGCTTGTCGAACTGTTCGAGTATCTTGTGGCCGCCTCGGCGCGGAACCGCTCGCCCAAGGAAGCGGAAATTGCCCATGACGTGTTCGGGCGCGATGCGGCGTTCGAGCCGGCGCAGGACGCGCTGGTCCGCGTCCACGTGCACCGCCTGCGCACCAAGCTGGAGCGCTTCTACGCCGAGAATCCGGCCCCGGGCGGCGAACGGCTGGCGATTCCCAAGGGCGAATACCGGCTGGTGCTGGAACAGGCCGCAGCGGAGTCGGAAAGCCCGGCATCCGATCCCGCGTCGCGGGCATCGGCAATGCCGTGGCGCAACCTGGCCATCGCCCTGCTGGTCATCTCGATCGCCCTTGCCGCCTTGCTGGTTTCGCAGGTAACCGGCCCTGGCCCGACCTTGATCGCACCGTCGCAGATGTGGGACGGCTACCGGCATGACAGCCGGACGGCCCTGATCATCGCCGGTGACCGCCTGCACGACGCCGGGGCCGTCGCCACCACCCGCGCGCCCGGACGACCGGCGGACATGGAAGCTACCGACCTGCCCGTGGGCGTGGCGACGGCGCTCCGCCATGTGATTCCGGCGCTGATCGCCGGCAACCCGGGCCGCCAGCGACTGCGGCTGCTGCCGATGTCGCAGGTGACGCCGGACATGATGCGCGCCGCCAACATCGTCTATGTCGGCCAGTTCAGCGAGATCGCGATGATCGGCGAGCCGCTGTTCGCCGCCGCGCGGGTGGTCCCGACACCCGATGGCCACGGCCTGGTCGACCGCCGGACGGGCAAGGAAATCGCCCGCGCCCCCGATGAACGTAGCGGCGATCCGCTCAAACAGAGCGACTTTGGCTATATCGCCAGCTTCCGCGGGCCGAGCGGCAACCGCATCACGATCATCGCTGGCGGCGGCAATGCCGGGCTGATGCAGGCCGCCGAAGTCGCCGCCGCCGACGAACGCATCGCGCAGATCATCGCCGCGAGCGGGGGCAAGGGCGATTTCGAAGCCGTGCTGACCGTAACCAGCCTGCATGACATGAACATGGGTTCGCGCCTGGTGATTGCCGCGCCGCTCGATGCCTCCTCGATCTGGCGCGAGGGCACGATCAACTGAAATTCCGGCCCCGGATGCGCCGATTGGCGATTGCCCGAAGCGCGCAGGGTTGTTAGACAATTGCATCAAAACTGGGAGCCTGACCTGATGCAATACCTAGCCCGAACCGCCTTGGCCTTTTCGCTGCTGACCGCGTGCACCAGCGCGCAGGGGGAGCAACCTGCCCCGATTTCCGCGCCTTCCGCCGCGCAGTCGGTTCCGGATGTGCCGCGCAAGAATGGCAAGCCGGACTTCAACGGGGTCTGGGTCATGGCGTCCTACGATCTGGTCTGGCTGCCGCAGGAGCACAACCCGCCCTACACGCCCGAGATCCAGGCCGAGATGGATCGTTTCCGCACCCAGTTCGATCCCAAGGTCGACGACCCGGCCCAGCTGTGCGTGCGCATGGGGATGCCGTGGCGGATGCTCAACCGCGCCCGCGATTATCCGGTGGAGATCTACCAGAACCCCGACCGGATCATCATGCTGTTCGAAGGCCACGATGACTACCGCAGCATCCGGCTTGACCGCACCACCGTGCCGGAAAACCTGCCCGCGTTGGGCAACGGCTGGTCGAACGCGAAGTGGGACGGCGACACGCTGGTGATCACCACTTCCAACCTCACCGCGCGGACCACGATCAACCCGCTCCAGCGGTCCGAATCCGCCGAGATCACCGAGCGCTGGACGCTGAAGAAGCACCCCGAATTCGGCGACGTGGTCGATATCGACATCACCATGACCGATCCGGAACGCTACACCGCGCCGATCAAGGCCCACAACGTCTACAAGCGCGCCGCGCCGGGGATCGAAGTGGGCGGCTACAACTGCGCCGACGCGCTGTGGGAGGAATACCTGGTCAAGCGCGAGGCGGAAATCGCCGCGAAGAAGCACAAGTAGACCAAGGCCGCCGAGGTCGAACGAAAGGGGGAGCAGGGCTGGCCTGCTCCCCCTTTTTTCTGCACGCCCCGCAAGCACAAACGAAAAGGCCCGGGGATCGCTCCCCGGGCCTTTCCTGTGCGATCTTCAGGATCAGAAGCTGTAGCTGACCTCGACGCCGAATTCGCGGGGGCGGCCGATGTCGAGCATCGTGAAGCCGAACACCCGGTCGTGCGGCACGCCGGTGACGCCCGGAGTCGGCTTGGTGGTCGGCCCGCCCGGATCGAACCCGCCGGTCAGGTAGTATTCGTTGGTCAGGTTGTTGCCGAACACCGAGACCTTGAGCTTGTCGTTCGAGGTCAGGGTGATGCGCCCGTTGAGCAGGCCGTAGGACGGCAGGATCACCATGTTGGTCGGGTTCGGATAGCTCGCCTGGCTGTCCTTCCAGCCATAGTTGAGATCGAAGCCCAGGTTGGAGCTGTCTGACACCTTCAGCTCATAGCTGGCGCCCAGCGAGTAGGACCACTTCGGGCTGCGGAAGAACGGCACGTCCGGGGTCAGCGCAATCTTGCCCGACAGGCCGTTGTAGTTGCCGTCGTACTTGGCATCGACATAGCCCAGGTTGGCGCGCAGGACGAGGCCGTCGACCGGGGCGGCGAGGAATTCGGCCTCGATCCCCTTGACGGTGGAGTCGCCGTTGATGGTGTACTGCAGCGGCGGCGGACCGACGTCGATCAGCTGGATCTGCTGATCCTTGTACTTGGTCAGGAAGCCGGTGACGTTGAAGCGCACGCGGCGATCGAACAGATCGGTGCGGATGCCGGCTTCATAGGTCCACAGGTTCTCTTCCTGGAACTCGGCAAGGCCGCAGTTCGGGAACGGCGAGCGATAGCAGCGCGTCTGCACCGTATCGTTGAAGCCGCCGCCCTTGTAGCCCTTGGCCGCCGAGATGTAGGTCATGATCTCGGGCGACCAGCGATAGTCGATGCCGATGCGCGGTGAGACGTTCGACCAGCTGCCGCTGACGCCCTGGCGCCGCGCGGTCGAGACCGAGCCGGTCGGGCAGCTTGCCGGAGTACCGACCGCCGCGACCACGACGCCGCCCGCGACGCATTCCTGGCCGCGCCCGTCGCGCAGCGAGGAGTAGTCCTTGGTGTCCTTGGACCAGCGCAGGCCGAGAGTGACGCTGAGCGCATCGGTCACGCTGTAGGTGCCCTGGGCGAAGGCCGCGTAGCTCTTCGTCACGATGTTCTTGCTCTCGAGCGTGCCCAGCCCGGTGTCGCCCATCAGCGGGCTGTCCGCGCCTGCCGAGGGGTCGAACCGGCGGCGGTCGTCATTGGCGCTGTCCCAGTAGTAGAACAGGCCGGCAACCCACTTCAGACGGTCGTTGAACGCGGTCCCGCTCAGCTGGAATTCCTGGGTGAAGTACTCGATGTCGATCTGCTCGTTGAGCTGGACCAGCGGGATCGGGGTGCGATCCCAGTCCTGGGCCTGGAACTGGCTCATGTCGCGGTAACCGGTCAGCGACTTCAGGGTGATGTCATCGGTCAGCTCATAGGCGATCGTGCCCGAGAAACCGTAGCTCTTGAAGCGGTTGATGTCCTGCACCAGGCCGCCGTAGACCTCGTAGCCGCCGGAGATCTGGTTGGTGTAATGGGCAAAGTCCTGCACGGCATTGGTATAGCCCGAGACCGAGACCGAAGCCGGCGCAAGCTTGCGCATGCCGTTATAGGCCGCCGGGCTGACCGGCGGATCGCCCGCGACCGCCACGTTGTAGAGCGCGGCGGTGTAAAGGTCGTTGGGCGAGAAGTTCACCGCCAAGGTCGGCTGGCCGTTGTCCGAGGTGCGGATCAGGTCGGCGGTCAGGTTCACTTCCAGCCGGTCGGCCGGCTGCCAGCGCAGCTGTCCGCGCAGCGTGGTGGAATCGCCCCCGCCGACATAGGTGTCGTCGATGATCCGGTGGATGTAGCCATCGCGGCTTTTCTTCGCGGCGGAAAGACGCGCGGCGATCGTGTCGGTCACCGGGATGTTGAGCATGCCCGAGATTTCATAGCGGTTGCGCGAACCGCCCAGCGCCTTGACCGAGCCTTCGAACTTGTCCTTGGGCTGCTTGGAGACATAGCGGATCGCGCCGCCTGCGGTGTTGCGGCCGAACAGCGTGCCCTGCGGGCCGCGCAGCACTTCGACGCGCTGGACATCCAGCAGGTCGAGCAGCGCGCCGTTGGGGCGGGCGAACAGGATGTCATCGACGTAGATGCCGACGGCGCTTTCCTGGGTGATGAAGCCCGAAGGCGCGCCGCCGATGCCGCGGATCGCGAAGTTGGCGATCGCGCTGCCCTGACCGGCAGTGCCGCCGATGGTGACGTTGGGGATGAAGGTGTCGAAGCTGCCCAGGCTGTCAGTGCCCTGCGATGCCAGCTGGTCCGCATCGACCGCGACGATCGACAGCGGCGTATCCTGCAGGTTCTGCTCATAGCGCTGCGCGGTGACGGTGATGTCCTGAATGCCGCCCTGGTTCTCGTCGGTGGCGCCGGCCTCCTGGGCCTGGACGGTCGAAGCCAGGCCGGCCAGGACCAGAGCGGCCACGCTCAGCCCGTGCCGGATGGCGCTGCGGTTGGAAAATGACATTGGTTAGTACCTCCCTCGATCCCTGCTTGGTCCTGCCGCTGGCACGGGCGCCGGAAACCGGCAAGGGAACCCGTCTGGCCATTGCCAGACCTCCAGCATGAAATCAGCCGGAACCGTCCCCACCCAACCTGACAGAACGTTTGTCAGACGATTTGCTTTGTTGCAGCACCAATATCGTCGGACGATCCTGTTCGTCAATCCAGAAAATTCAGCCCTACCGCAACCCCTGCCACGAGCCCGACTTAAGGATTAAAGCACTTTTTTACAGCGCTTTAATGGATTTCGTGAGGGAAACAAAGCGCCCGCACACTGTCCGACATTGGCTTTGACAATATCCCGGATAGTTGATCGACAATCCCGATGACTACCTTGGGATGCGGCTTCCATAGAGTCGCGCCGCATTGTCGTGGAGCAGCGCCTGCCGCGCCGCCGCGTCCAGCCGGGACACGCCGTTCCGGGCCAGATCCCACATATGCGAATAGGGCGCCCGCGACTGGCCGATGTCAGAGCCCCAGATCAGGCGCTCGGTCCCGAACAGCCCCGCGATCCGCTCCACGAAGGCAGCCGGATCGGGCGAGCCTTCGAGGTTGATGTCGGAGAACTTCATCACCACGCCCGGATAGTGGGCGAGCCGCAGCGCCGGTTCGTAATCCTCGATACCGGGCTTGCGCCCCTGGCTTTCCAGCCAGCGCTGCTCGACCATGGCGGCATGGGCACCGCCGACGTGATCGACCACCACCGTGGCTTGCGGCAGGGCCGCAATCTGGCGCTCCAGCGCGGGCAGGACTTCCTCGCGCTGGACATGGAGCACATGGATGCAGATCGGCAGGCCGAGGTCCGCCGCCGCCCGCCAGGCCGCGCTCGCCGCATCCGAATCGATCCAGTCGAGCGGTGCATGGGGAAAGCCCGGCGAGCTATAGCGCACCCCGGCAATCCCGCGCTCGTCGACCAGCCGCTTCAACTCGCCCGGCGTCGCCGGATCGAGCGGATCGAGCACCACCACGGTGCGGAACCGGTCGGGAAAGCGGGCCGCGCTGTCGAGCGTGTAGCTGTTGTCATAGCCATAAACATGGGCGCGCTGCACGGCGCAGGCGCAGGCCACGCCCTGATCGTCCATCGCCGCCACCAGCCGCTCCACGGTCATCGGATCGTCGAACTCGCCCGGGGTCAGTTCACCCCGCAGCGGGCGCGGCGGATAGGCCCCCTGATCGGCGCAGACGATATGGGCGTGGCTATCGAAAAACATGGGCAGCTCCCTCCAGGCGCTTTTCAACTAGACAAGGGTGCGGCAGATTGTCAAACAATATGGCATCAGCAGACCCGCAAGCTTCCCTCAGGCAAGAGGCAAGGAACAGAACGCTATCTACCGAAACCTCTGCAATCCGGGGTTTCAATTCTTGACCAATGCCGGTTTTCTGTCCTACGATCCCGCCAAACCCGGCTCCAGCGACAGGATCATGAACTCAGCAATGCCGCAGTATCCCAACCCCGAAATGGAAAGCGAACTGGCCAAGCGTTCCGTCGCGAGCCTTGCCTACGATGCCATTTCCGAACGGATCGCCTCGGGCGACTTCGGTTCGAACGAGCGGCTGACCGAGGCACAGCTGGTCGCCGAACTCAAGGTCAGCCGCGGCGCCGTGCGCGAGGCGATGAGCAAGCTGGCGGCGGATGGCCTCATCCAGATCGAGCTCAACAAGGGCGCGATCGTCCGCCCGATCACTCGCAAGGACATGGCGGACTTCCTCCAGGTCCGCGCCCTGTTCGAAGGCTTCGCCGCGCGCCGCGCGGCCGAGCGCATTGCCGAACCCGGCATCCGCGAGGCGATCCACGAGGTGATCGAGCAGTGCAACGCGCTGGAGGCCAATCCCAGCGCCCCGGGCATGATCGACAATGACACCGCGTTCCATTCCGCGATCATGGACATGTCGGGCAATTCGATCATGGCCGCCGAATGGCGCCGCCTGCGCCGCTCGCGCTATCGGCTCAACTTCCTGCGCTCGCTCTCGCCCGAGGAAGTGGCCGTCTCCGCTCAGCAGCACCGCGAGACGCTCTACGCGATTCTCGATGGCGATCCGGAACTCGCCAGCGGCTTTGCCGCGAAGCACGTGCGGCTGACCAACAGCCGCATCCAGCGCCTTTCGAACGAGGAATTCGACGCGATCTTCAACCCGCCGGGCCGCAAGCGCACCGGCGAGACCAAGCCCAGGCGGAGCACCAAGAAGCCCGCCTGACGACCCGAGCCGGATAATCGGCGCTTAAACAACAGCGTGCAGCGGCAACGATCCTGCGCGCAAGGAGAGGTGTGTCCAATGCAGGCAAGTGAAAGTGCGGTAAGGCAGCTGGGCTATCTGGTGTTCGAATGCGCCCCCGGCGTGCTGGAACCGATGAGCGTGGTCTACCGCGAAATCCTGGGCGCGGCCGTGGAGCCGCAAGCCGATGGCGCGGTTCACGTACGGCTGGACGGGCGCGGCTTCCGCCTGCGGCTTGAACCGGGCAAGGCCAGCCGCCTCGCCGCGATCGGCTGGGAAGTACCTGCCGAAGGTTTCGATGCCCTGGTGGCCCGGGTCGCCGCGACCGGCGCGGCGCTCAGCGATCCCGGCGCCGAGATGGCCGCCCTGCGCGGCGCGGCGCGGATCATGCGGATGACCGACGCGGACGGCTTCGTCCATGAATTCCACGTCGACCAGCCCTTTGCGGAGGACGCGGCACTGAAGGCGAAGTTCGTCTGCGGCACGGAAGACAACGGCGTCTTCGGCCTGGGTCACATCGTCCAGATCGTCGCCGACATGGCGAAGACGACGGCATTCTATACCGACGTGCTGGGTTTCGACCTCAGCGACCGGATCACCTGGCCCGCCGCCGACCTGTTCTTCCTCCATTGCAACCAGCGCCACCACACTGTCGCGCTGTCGGCCCCGGCCTTCGGGATGCCGCCGGGCGCGGTGCACCACCTGATGTTCGAGGCGAAGTCGAAGGAGCAGGTCGATGCCGCCTATGCCAGGCTCACCGAACTGGGCTTCCCGGTGATCATGACCATCGGCCAGCACACCAACGACGAGGTCTATTCGTTCTACATGGGCGCGCCCGCCGGCTACGCCATCGAATTCGGCTTCGGCGGCAAGGTCGTCGACCGGGCCAACTGGCAGTACCAGACCTTTGACGCGCCCAGCAGCTGGGGCCACGAACTGCAGCTGGCGCCGCAGCCGTGAAGCTGGTCCGCTACGATGCCGGCGCCGGTGCGCGCTGCGGGGTGATCGACGGCGGCGAGGTGCGCGAGATTGTCGCCCCCGCCCACCCCGCTGGTGACATGGCGGCGCTGCTGGCGCTCGGTCTGGATGGCCTAATGCTCGGCGAGGAGCGCCTTGCGGAGAGCGCGGTGCGGCTACTCGCGCCGATTGCCAATCCGCCCAAGATCCTCTGCGCCTGGGTCAACTATCCCAACCCGGCGATGGCGACGATGCCACAGGTGCCGATCTTCTTCTCGAAGTATGCCAGCGCCATCATCGGCCCGGGCGAGGCGATCCAGCTGCCCCGGATCGGCGACGAGATCGTGGTCGAGCCGGAACTGGCCGCCGTAATCGGCAAGCCGGGCAAGCATATCGCGGAGGCCGACGCGCTGGACCACGTCGCTGGCTATACCATCGTCAACGACGTTACCGCCTTCAGCCACCGCCTGCAGATCCTGCTCGGCTCGCAAGGCCCCTACATGATGGCAAAGAGCTTCGACACCTTCGCGCCGATGGGGCCGTGCATCGCCACGGCCGACGAAGTGGCCGATCCGCAGGCCCTCAGCCAGCGTCACTGGGTCAACGCCGCGCTGGAGACCGACGCCCATTCCAGCGCGATGGTCTATCCGCTGGCGCGGCTGATCAGCTACGCCTCGGGCTTCTTCGCGCTGCAACCCGGCGACGTGATCCTGTGCGGATCGCCCTTCCCGCTGGCCGGCAAGCCCGGCTTCCTGAAGGCGGGCGACACGGTCGAGATCGAGATCGAAGGGATTGGCCGACTGGTCAATCCGGTGGTGGCGGAGGCCTGATGCGGATCGCGGTTGGCACTTTCACCGACGGGTTCATGGGCGGAGCGCCGGGCGGCGGCGTCCATCTGTTCGAACTCGATCCGGCCGAGCCCCTGGCGCGCGAGGTGCAGGTGGTGGGCGGGCTGATCAGTCCGTCCTATCTCGCCCGGCACCCGCGCCTGCCGCTGCTTTACGCCGCCGAGCGCGCCTGGTCCGGCGAGGACAAGTCGGAAGGCGCGCTGTCGACGCTGGCCATCGCGCCCGATGGCACGCTGGAGTTGCTGGACCGCAGGCGCGCGGGCGGAGCCTTCAGCGCTCATGTCACGGTCTCGCCTGATGGCGGCCTCTGCGCGCTGGCCAACCCGCTGGGGCCGAACCTCGCGGTGTTCCCGCTCTCGGATGAGGGCATCCCCGGCGATTCCCAATGCTTCGCTTTTACCGGCCAGGGCGCGCGCCCGCGCCAGTCGGCACCCTGGCCGCACTCCTGCTGGTTCGATCCGGCGGGCAAGCGGATGTTCGCCTGCGACCCCGGGCTGGATATCGTCTCGATCTATGACGTTGCCTCGGACGGGACCAGCGTTGCGCCGGCGGCCTTTGCCCGCGCTCAGGTCAGTTCCGGTGCGGGGGCGCGGCACATGGCGCTGCGCGGCGACAGGCGGTTTGCCTATGTCGCCAACGAGCTGGACGGCACGATCAGCGTCTTCGCCATCGATGACGAGCGCGGCACGCTGACGATCGTCCAGACCCTGCCCTGCGCGCAGCAGGCCAGCCAGCCCTGCGAAATCGTCTGCGATGCGGCGGGCCGTCACCTTTACGTCACCCTGCGCGGGCCTGAGGCGGTCGCGGTCTTCGCGATTGACGCCGAAAGCGGGACGCTCACGCCCCGGCAGATGGCCTCGTGCCTGGGCGATACCCCGCGCCATATCGCGCTATCTCCCGATGGCTCGCTGGCGCTGGTCAGCAACCAGCTGTCGGGCCAGGTGATGAGCTTCGCGGTTGATGCCGCTACCGGAACCCTGACGCCGACGGGCCTGGTGATCCCTGTCCCCAGCCCCGCCTGCGTCGTCTTTCTGTAGATCGGGTGCGGGGTGGCCTGCCGCGCCCGCGCGCGGCTCACTTGCCCAGCGGGTTGCCTTCCACCGCCTGAAGGTTGCCCCAGTGCTCCTTCAGGCGGCCATTCTCGACGCGATAGATGTTGACCACGTTGAGCCCCGGATCGCCCTCGAAGCGTTCCTGGTGGACCTGTCCGATCACGAAATCGCCGTCCGCGAAAATGCGCTGGATCGTCAGTCGGGGCCGGGGCCACAGCCCCCGCATCCGGCGGACGAAGCTCTTCACCCCTTCCGGGCCCGGCTCCGCGAGCTTGCTGTGCTGGACGAAATCGGGAGCGAGAAAGCGATCCACCGGTTCGGGATCCAGCGGCCCGAGCACGCTTTCGTACCAGCTACGAAGCAGCGCGGCATTGGCGGCCTCTTCAGAGGTACGGGCCGGTTCCGCCATCGCGGGCGGTGCCGCGCGGGCATGGCCCGCTGCGGCGTTCCCAAGCATGAGCCCGGCAACCGCCAGGCCCAGCATTGTTCGAAGCGATCGCATGGCCACTCGCTACGGCTGCGCCGGTTGTTCGACCGGCGCGGCTCCCGGCTCGCCCGGCTTGGGCAGGGTAGAGAGGGTCAGGTAGACCGGCAGCGCGATGCCCAGGACGATCGCCACCAGATGGGCGATCAGGCCCAGCGGCGCGCGCGGGCTGGCCGAAAAGGCGCCGCCCTCGCTGGTCGCCGCATCGGCATAGGCCGGCGTGCTGAACTTCAGCCCCTCGCGCAGCCCCGTCAGGTTGGGCGCGATGTTGCCCGCCGCGAACAGCGGCAGCATCCGGTCGAGGTGGCCAGCGGCGATGATCGCGTTGAGCCCCAGCACGCCGAAGAACACGAACAGCGCGTTGGCGTCGCTTTCGACCGCGATGTTGAGGTAGCCGATCACGATCGAAATCGGGAACGAGGCGATCGCCGCCAGCGGCACGAAGCGATTGGCGAGCAGGGCAACGCCCGCCACCACCTCGACCGCCTTGACCCAGTCGAACAGTCCGCTCTTGATCAGCGCGCTGATCAGCTGGCTCGACACGCTGGCCGAGCCCGGCGGCTGCGGGAAGAAATGGACCCAGTGGTTGAGCCCGTGGAACAGGAACCAGCCCCCGAAGAAGAACTGCGCGGAATAGACTGTCAGCGCCCAGATGCGCGCCGACGATCCGCCTTGTGCGGTATCAGACATTCTAATTACTCTCCCGGTTGCCGCCGCGCTTATTCGGCAGGCAGCGCCTCTTCGGGCGAACCATAGCCCATGCCGACGATCAAGGTATCATGCGTTGGCTTGCCGATCGCGGGCAGGCCGCTGGCGATCTTCTGCCAGCTTTCGCCCTGGTCGGCGCTGACAAACACCTCGCCCTCGGTGGTGCCCGCGAAGATCTCGTAGCCGCCGGGGAAGGCGCAGAGCGTCAGCGCCTCGACGTTAGCGCGCGATTCCGGGAAACCCGAAGCGGGCGCGCGCCAGGTCAGGCCGCCGTCCTCGCTGATCATCACCGTGCCCTTGGCGGTCTTCTGCTCCACCCAGAAGTTCGGCGTGGCGAAGCCGCCCGCCACGAACATCCGCTGGGCATCGTCGGGGGCATAGACCAGCTGGTCGGGATAGCCGATGCGGAAGCTGCTGTCGGTCAGCTGGGTCCAGCTTTCGCCGGCATCGAGGCTGCGGAAGATGCCCAGGCCCGTGGTGATCACGACCTCGTCCGGGTTGCCGGGACGCAGGGTGACCTGGTGGATGTCCTTGTAGACGAAGGGGTCATAGTCGACGACCTGGTCGAGATCGCGCCAGGTCTGCCCGCCGTCGGTGGTCTTGAGCAGCGCGCCCTGCTCCACGCCCGCATAGATCACCGCGCCGTCACGCGGATCGACCGCCAGGGTCTTGAGGTGCGGATCGTGATCGGGCGAGGGGAACTGCCAGCGTTCATGCATCGGGGCGGTGCGCACGGCGGCAAGGTCGGTCCAGCTCTGCCCGCCATCCTCGCTGCGGTAAAGGCCGACGGGTTCGGTGCCGAGGTACAGCACGGTCTTGCCCTGCACGTCGAACCCGCGCAGCGAATAGGTCGAAGGCTCGGAAACGCCGGGTGAGGAATCCTCCCAGCTGGCCCCGCCATCGGTGCTGCGCACCACGCCGCCCGGGATCCGCGAGGCGAGCAGGGTTCCGGTCGCCGCGTTGAAATTGAGCGCCGAGATGTGATCGCCTTCCAGCGACTGGCGCGAAACGCTCCATGCGCCCGATGCGTCGCGGCTCAGCGAAGCCACGCCGCTGACAGTGGCGACGTGCAGCACCTGGGGCGCGGCCGCCAGGCTGAAGGTGTTGGTGGCATTGGTGGAAAGACAGGCGGTGGTCACGGGGGCAATCCTTTCAGGGCACCGGACAGGGCGGCGCGCGACCGCCCGGAAAAATGGCGGGGCCGGCCCTGGTGAAGACCGGCCCGCGCCGCAGGTCAGACGAAGGTGTTGGTCTTGGCAGGCGGCAGGCCCACCATGGCGCGGCCATAGTTCGGCGCCGAAAGATCGTCGGTGAAGGCATAGTGGGCAGCGCCCGCGTTCACGTCGCGCATCATCCGGGCGAGCGGGCTCTTTTCATAGATGCCGCTGCCGCCAGCCGCCTCAAACAGCGAGTTGGCGGCGCCGCGTGCCTGCTGCGGCGCGGCGGCAAGGTCGCGGCGGAAGCGGGCATGGTCGAGCGGCGACATTTCGCCAAAGCGGCCCTCGTCGATCCGGCGCGCATCGGCCAGGATCAGGCCGGTCGCCTGCTCGATGCCGAGTGCGGCGTGGCTGAGACGGCCAAAGGCTTGGGCACGGCCGGCGATGATCTCGTCGTCGCAGCCCTTGAGCTTGCCCTTCATGCCTTCGACGCTGAGGTCGATCATCCCGCGCGCGACGCCCAGCGGCGCACCGACGATGGCGAAGGGCGCGAGCGCGAAATAAGGCCATTCGTAGAACGCGGCTTCCTGCGCTGCAGGGCCGACCGGCGGACCGCCCAGGTCCATCGCCAGGCTGACGCGGGCTTCTTCCACGAACAGGCCCTCGATCACGATCGAGCGGCTCTGGGTGCCGCGCATGCCGAGCACGTTCCAGTCGTCGAGCTTTTCGACGCGGCTCTGCTCGATCATCGCGAAGGCCATCTGCCCCGCGTTGGGGCCGCCGTCGATCATGACATTGATGCCGATCCACTTGGCGTAATCAACGCCGCTGCAGAACCGGCCGGCACCGCCGGTGATGATGTAGCCGCCCTCGGTCGGGGTCGCGGTCCAGGCGTCGGACAGGCGGAACACCACCGAGACGTGGTTGCGCGGATCGCTGAGGATGTCCTCCTGCACTTCGACCGGATAGCGGGTGAGCATGTGATTGTGCCCGGTCAGCACGCCGAACACCCAGGCGGTCGAGCCGCAGACGGTGCCGATTTCGTTCACCACCGAGAAGAACGCCTCCCAGCCCAGCGCCGATCCGCCATAGGCCTTCGGGGTCAGCACGCCGAACAGGCCCGCGTCCTCAAGCTCGCGGATCGATTCCGCGGGCACGTTCCCGGTGCGGTCGGTTTCCGGCGCGCGGGCCGCGAAACCCGGCAGCAGCGCGCGCACGGCGCTGACCGCCTCTTCCTTGCTGGCAAGCACCGGATAGGTGCGGGCGCCCGCAGCTTCGGCGACAACGGCATTGGCAAGACCCACGATCATTCCCCTTTCCGCAAACAATGGCAGACAATCGCCACGTATTTTGTAGGACGATTTACGGAGAGATTCGCGCACTTGTCAAGCGCCGCTGCCCGACAGCCCCGCGAATGCGCACTAAAGGACGTATTTTCGGACCATTCAGCCGGATGCCCTTTTCCCGTTGACAGACCCTTGTGTCCGACGATAACCGAAAGGCGATCCCAATATCGTCGGACAAAATTTCATGACCATGCTGCCAAGCCAATTCGTCGAAACCTGCGGCTACCGCACCCACTATATCGAGATGGGCGAGGGCAAGCCCCTGCTGCTGATCCACGGCGGCGGTGCCGGCGCCGATTCGCGCGGCAACTGGGAAAAGCTGGCCATGCCGCTGTTTGCGAAGCGCCGGCGGGTGATCGCGATCGACATGGTGGGCTTCGGCACTTCCGATGCCCCCTCGCCCGATACGTTCGATTACGGCCCCGAAACGCGCGTCGACCAACTGGTCGCCTTCATCGAGGCGATGCAGCTTGGTCCGGTCGAGATCATCGGCAATTCGATGGGTGGCCGCACCACGCTGGCCACCGCGATCCGCCGCCCCGATCTGGTTGGCGATTTCGTGCTGATGGGCAGCGCCGGGGTGGACCGTTCGATGGGCGGCGCACTGGCCGCGCTGACCGAGTATGACTTTACCTATGCCGGCATGGAACGCATCGTCCGCGCGCTGACCAACGACAACTTCCAGCCCGATCCGGCCATGGTCCAGTACCGGCTGGAGCTGTCGCAGCAGCCGGAAAAGGCCAAGGCCTTCGGCGCGACGATGAAGGCGCTGAAGGCGCGTTCGGGCCTGTGGATCGAGGATCCGGAGATTGCCTCGTGCAAGCACCGCATCCTGGTGGTCAACGGCAAGGACGACAAGGTCGTGCCGCCCGAACACGCCTACAAGTTCCTGTCACTGCTGGAAAATTCCACCGGCGTGATCCTGCCGCACTGCGGCCACTGGGCGATGATCGAGCATCCGGAAAAGTTCGCCGGGATCGTCGAGGCCTTTTTCGACGGCAAGCTGTAAGCAGAAAAAACCGGGAGCGGGATAATGAGAAACGAACGCTACAACCTGATCGCCCAGACCGGCCGCGACACGCCGATGGGCAAGCTGATGCGGCGCTACTGGCTGCCGGTCGCGCTGTCCTCGCAAGTGGCCGAGCCGGATGGCAAGCCGCTGCTGACCTGGCTGCTGGGCGAGCGCCTGGTGGTGTTCCGCAACACCGAGGGCGTGGTCGGCGTGCTCGACGATCACTGCCTGCACCGCGGCGTCTCGCTCAGCCTGGGCCGCAACGAGGACTGCGGCCTGCGCTGCCTCTACCACGGCTGGAAGTTCGCGGTGGACGGCACGATCATGGAAACGCCGAACGACACCAACCCCGCGCTGCGCGCCAACCGCAAGGCCAGGGCCTATCCGGTGCGCGAGCAGTCGGGCCTGATCTGGACCTACCTCGGCCCGGCCGAGCTGGAGCCGCCCTTCCGCAAGTTCGATTTCGACAATGCCCCCGAAAGCCAGCGACACGTGTTCCGCGCCAATGCCAAGGCCAATTACCTGGCGCTGTGGGAAGGCGGGGTCGACAGCTCGCACGTCGGCATGCTCCACACCAACGACGTCCGCCCGAGCTGGGCCGCGAAGCAGCGGGGCGAGGACGTGCCCGCATCGGCGTGGGACAGCCTGGCGCCGACCTATGAGGTCGACGATACCGACTATGGCTATCGCTATGTCGCGTTCCGCGCGATCCCGGGCCGCGACGATGCGCGCCACGCCCGGTAGGTGCCGGCGATCCTGCCTTGCATGCGCTTCATCCCCGGCCATTCGGACTTCGCCATCGCGCTGATGGACGTGCCGATGACCGACACTGAAACCGCGACCTACCAGATCGCCTACAGCCACAACGAGCCGATCACCCGCGAATGGGCGCGCGCGTTCCTGGGCTTCAACGGCGACCGCTTCGACGAGCAGACCTGCACGGTCGACATGACCTGGCCGCACGGCATGGGCCAGGACCGCGAGGCGATGAAGAACGGCAGCTGGAGCGGCTTCGCGGCGATCGAGTTCGAGGACGTGGCCATGGCCATGTCGCTCAACGATCCCTACGACCGCAGCAGCGAGACGCTGGTCGCCGCCGACATCGCCGTCACCCGCCTGCGCCAGACGCTCTACAAGGCGGTCCAGGCGCACGAGGCCGATGGCACCGCGCCCGGCGCCAGCCGCGAGGACATGACCGGGGTCATCGCCTATGACCGGGTCGTGCTGAGCAGCGAAGACTGGAAGACCGTCTGAGCCATACCGTCCGGACCCGACGGGCCGGACCGCCAGGGGAGAGATTGGCGATGAAGATCGTGCTTGTTGTTGCCCGGATTTTCCTGGGCCTGTTCCTGCTCGCCAACGGGCTGAACTTCTGGTTCCACTGGCTGCCGATCACGCCGCCGGATTCGGAAACCGCCACCCGCCTGATGGACGGGCTGGTGTTTTCCGGCCTGTTCGGCGTGGTCAAAT
>JAKPAG010000059.1 GCA_029779535.1 Pseudomonadota bacterium
CACCAGTAAGCCCCGGCCGCAACGGCAATCGCCGCCAACCCCGCACCAACAATCCGCTTGTGATCCATGCCCCGCAGATTGCAGTTGAAGCTGACGAAAGTCTGACAGTATGTCAGGCAACCGTCAGTTCCGTTCGCCACGAAGCACGGCGGAGGATGGGAAAAATCATGCGCATCATGCTGGTAGAGGACGACCCCGAGCTGGGGCATCGGCTGGCCGAACGGCTGGACCGGGCGGGCTTCGCGGTGGACTGGGTGCAAACCGCCGCCATGGCGCGCGACTGGCCCGATGTCGGCCTGACCGCCGCGATCATCCTTGACCTGGGCCTGCCCGATGGCGACGGGCTGGACCTGCTGCGCCACTGGCGCGCGCAGGGCGAAACCGTGCCGGTGCTGATCCTGACCGCGCGCGGCAACTGGCGCGACAAGGTCGAAGGGCTGAACATCGGCGCCGACGATTTCGTGGTCAAGCCGATCCGCTTCGAGGAACTGCTGGCGCGGCTGCACGCCCTGTGGCGGCGCGGGCGGGGCGAGGGGACCAACCTGGTCACCGCCGGGGCGCTGGCGCTGGACCCGGTCGCGCGGCTGGCCACGCTGGACGGCGTGCCGATCGACCTCAGTCGCAAGGAATTCGCGCTGCTGCACCTGTTCCTGCGCCGCGCCGGGCACATCATCCCGCAGGACGAGATCCTGGAGCAGCTCTATGCGCTCGAAGCCGAACGCGATCGCAACGCGGTGGAAGCGCTGGTCAGCCGCCTGCGCCGCAAGATCGGCCGCGAACGGGTTCGCACCGTGCGCGGGCTGGGCTACAGGCTCGATCCATGACCGCCCTGTTCAGTTCGCTGCGTGGCCGCTTCCTGCTGGCGATCCTGCTGTGGGTGGCGCTTGGGATCGGCGGGATCTGGTATTCGTCGGTGCGGCTGTTCACGATGCACGTGGAAATGCAGTATCACGAGGAACTGGAAGTCCACGTGCGCGAGCTGGGCGGGCTGACCACGCTGGACGCGGCGGGCCAGCCGCGGCTGACCCGCCCGCTGTCCGATCCGCGCTATGCCGAGCCGTTGTCCGGGTTCTACTGGCAGGTCACCCGGCCCGGTTTCGCCACGCTGAAATCTCCGTCGATGACACGCGGCGCGCTGAACGATGACATCGCCCATTCGCCCAGCATCCTGCACCGCGTGGCCGACGGGCCGACCGGCCACGCGATCGTCTATGGCTTCGTCCGGGAAACGGCGGGCGGGCCGCCGGTCCACTTCGTCATCGCCACGGACGAGCGGCACCTGCACCGCATCATCGGCGCTTTCACCAGCGAATTGACCGTGTGGCTGACCGCGCTGGCGCTGGCGCTGCTGGCCAGCGGCGTGGCGATCATCACCTTCGGGCTGCGCCCGTTCGACCGCCTGTCCGCCGCGACCCAGCGCCTGCGCAAAGGCGAGGCGGAACGGATCGAAGGGCGCTACCCGGACGAGATCCAGCCCCTGGTGAGCGATCTCAACGCCTATGTCGAGCGCACTGGCGAAATCGTCGCGCGCGGCCGGGTCCAGGCCGGGGCGCTGGCCCATTCGCTGCGCACGCCCCTTGCGGTGATCACAGACGAGGCCGAGCGCCTGCTCGAAGGGCCGCGCCCCGGCGCGGCGGCGACCCTGCTGGACCAGAGCGAGCGGATGCAGCGCCAGATCGACTATCACCTGGCGCGGGTGCGTTCGGGCGGGACCAAGGCCGGGGTCGCTGCGCGCTGCCGGCTCGACGAAGTGCTGGAACCGCTGCTCAGCGCGATGCGGCGCTGCCATCCCGGCAAGCGTTTCGCGGCCGATGTGCCGGCCGGCCTGCTGGTGGCGATGGACCCGGATGACCTGAGCGAAGTACTCAACAACCTGCTCGACAATGCGGGCAAATGGGCGGCGGGCGACGTGCGCGTCGCGCTGGACAGCGGCGCGATTGCCGTGTGCGACGATGGCCCCGGCATTTCCGCCGAGCGGCGCCAGGCGGTGTTCGAAATCGGTGAAACCGGGGCCGATCCGCTGGGCAATTCGGGCCTGGGCCTGCCGATCGCCCGCGCCATCGCGCGCGATTACGGCGGCGATGTGGTGCTGGACGATGCCGGGGCGGGCGGCCTCTGCGCGCGCCTGATCCTGCCGGAGCGCGACTGAACATATCGGCATATTGGGCAGAGTTTGCGCGATTGAGCGGATAAGTCGATTACTGTCTTGCGGATATCCCATTGGGATCGCGCCGCGCGAAAGGTTAGCCATCGGGTCAGTTCGTCAACAGAGGTACGCTGACCATGAAACTCCGCCACATTGCCTTTACCGCCTTGCTGGCCACTTCGTCGCTGGCGCTGCCCAGCGCCGCGCTGGCCGAAGGCCCTGCCGCCGCCGCCGAAAAGGACTGGTGGCCGCGCCAGCTTGACCTGACCGCGCTGCGCCAGCACGAAGCCCAGTCCAACCCCTATGGCGCCGATTTCGACTATGCGAAGGAGTTCGCCAGCCTCGATCTCGATGCGGTCAAGGCGGACATCCGCAAGGCGCTGACCACGTCGCAGCCGTGGTGGCCGGCCGACTATGGCCATTACGGCCCGTTCTTCATCCGCATGGCCTGGCACAGCGCCGGGACCTATCGTTCGGGCGATGGCCGGGGCGGTTCGGATGGCGGCGAAATGCGGTTCGAACCGCTCAATTCCTGGCCCGACAACGTCAATCTCGACAAGGCGCGCCGGCTGGTCTGGCCGATCAAGCAGAAGTATGGCCGCAAGCTGTCGTGGGGCGACCTGATGGTCCTGACCGGCAATGTCGCGATGGAAGACATGGGCTTCAAGACGCTGGGCTTTGCCGGTGGCCGCGTCGATGCCTGGCAGCCCGACCTGGTGTTCTGGGGCCCGGAAGCCAAGCTGCTGGCCGACCAGCGCCGCGATGCCAAGGGCAACCTCAAGGGCCCGCTCGCCGCGACCCAGATGGGGCTGATCTACGTCAATCCCGAAGGCCCGAACGGCAATCCCGATCCGCTGGCCGCCGCGGCCGACATCCGCCGCGCGTTCGGCGGCATGGCGATGACCGACGAGGAAACCGCCGCGCTGATCGCGGGCGGCCACACCTTCGGCAAGGCCCACGGCGCCCGCAAGCCAGAGGAATGCCTGGCGGGCGATCCCTCGGCCTCGGGCATTGAACAGCAGGGGCTGGGCTGGGCCAACAAGTGCGGCAAGGGCCATTCGGAAGACACCATTTCCAGCGGCCTTGAAGGCGCCTGGACGGCCAACCCGATCGCCTGGACCACCCAGTATCTCGACAACCTCTACGGCTTCGAATGGGTCAAGACCAAGAGCCCGGCGGGCGCGACCCAGTGGGTGCCCAAGGACGGCGCAGCGGCCAACATGGTGCCCGATGCGCACCGCGCCGATGTGCGCCATGCGCCGATCATGTTCACCACCGACCTGGCCCTGCGCGAGGATCCGGGGTTCCGCAAGATCACCCAGCGCTGGCACAAGAACCCGCAGGAATTCGCCGATGCCTTTGCCCGCGCCTGGTTCAAGCTGACCCACCGCGACATGGGGCCGCAGGCGCGCTACCTCGGCAAGGACGCGCCCAAGGTGACTTTCGCCTGGCAGGATCCGCTGCCCCAGGCCACTTACGCGCCGATCGACGCGGGCGACGTGGCGCAGCTCAAGACCCGCATCCTGGGTGCGGGCCTGACCACGGCTGAACTGGTGCGCACCGCCTGGGCTTCGGCCTCGACCTTCCGCTCCACCGACATGCGCGGCGGGGCCAATGGGGCGCGCATCCGGTTCGAACCGCAGAAGAGCTGGGCGGCCAACGATCCGGCCGAACTGACCAAGGTGCTGGGCAAGCTGGAAGCGATCCGCGCCGAGTTCAACAAGGGCGCCACCGGCGGCAAGCAGGTTTCGCTTGCCGACCTGATCGTGCTGGGCGGCAACGCGGCGGTCGAACAGGCGGCCAAGGCGGCCGGCAAGACCATCGCCGTCCCGTTCAAGCCGGGCCGGGTCGATGCCACGCTGCAGCAGACCGACGCGACCTCGATGAACTACCTGCGGCCCAAGGCTGACGGCTTCCGCAACTACTACGGCGCGGATGCCGACTATGCCCCGGCCGAGGCGCTGATCGACAAGGCCGACATGCTGAACCTGACCGTGCCGGAAATGACCGCGCTGCTGGGCGGGATGCGCGCCCTGGGCGCCAATGCCGGCGGGTCGAGCGCGGGGGTGTTCACCAGCCGTCCGGGCACGCTCAGCAACGACTTCTTCGTCAACCTCCTGTCGATGGACACGGTCTGGACGAAGTCGGCCAGCAATCCGGGCCTTTACGAAGGCAAGGACCGCGCCACCGGCGCCGCCAGGTGGACCGCCACCCCGGTCGACCTGGTGTTCGGTTCCAACTCGCAGCTGCGCGCCGTGGCCGAGGTCTATGCCTCGAGCGATGGGCAGGACCAGCTGGTGAAGGACTTCGTCGCCGCCTGGACCAAGGTGATGGAAGCAGACCGGTTCTGAGCCCGATCCGGCAATGAAACGGGGCGATGGCCGGAGCGGTTCCGGCCATCGCCTGCCCGTTGCAGACTTGTGAGAATGCCGATGCGCCTGGTGCCCCGCCTTGCTGTCCTTGTGACCGGTCTTGCTGTTTTTGTGCCGCTGCTCGGCACCGCCAGTGCGCTATCGGCCCAGACCGCCCCGCAGCCGCAGCGGCCCGCCGTTTTTGCCCAGTGCGCGGCCTGTCATTCGGTTCAGCCGGGCAAGCACCTGTTCGGTCCCAGCCTGGCCGGTGTCGGCGGCCGCCGGGCCGGATCGCTGCCGGGCTATGCCTACAGCCCCGCGCTCAAGTCAGCGGGCCTGACCTGGAACGCCGCCACGCTCGACCGCTGGCTGACCGCGCCGAAAAAGCTCGTTCCCGGAACAGCCATGCCCTTCGCCGGGATCCCCGACCGGGCCCGGCGCAAGGAGGTGGTCGATTACCTGCTGACGCTGAAGTAGGATTGAATATCAGTTCAAATTCAATAGCTTGGCTGTATCCACGCTGCCCCAGTCACGCCCGCCGATCCAGCGCCATTGCTCGCGCCCCTGGGCATCGTAGTAGATCGTGGTCGGCAGCGTTTCGACCTTGTAGTGGCTGGCCAGCTGGTTGTCCGGATCGAGCCAGCCGCCCAGCCGGGTGATCCCCCGGTCCTTGAGGAACTGGGCCACGGCTTCCGGCTTGCCCATGTCCTGGCTGATCACCACCACTTGCAACTGATCCCTCCGGTCCGTGCCAAGTTGCTGCAAAGTCGGCAATTCCGCCACGCAGGGGCCGCACCAGGTGGCCCACAGGTTGATCAGCACCGGCTTGCCTTCAAGGCTGGCGAGCTTCAGTTCCTTGCCGCTGCCGTCCTTGAAAGTGAAGTCGGGCATTTCGCTGCCCTTGTGACTGGCGTCCAGCGTACCTTCGCCGGTTTTGCCGGCCGGCGACGCTTGCGGTTGCGCCGGCTCGCTGCTTTGCCTATCGCACCCCGCGATTATCACGGTAAGGCCAAGGATCACGGCTTTGAGCGAGCGGGACGACAGCAAGACAGGCTCCAATCAGATGTGGGGCGGGCGGTTCGCCGAGGGACCCTCGGCGATCATGCGCGAGATAAATGCCTCGATCCCGTTCGACAAGGCGCTGTGGCGCCAGGACATCGCCGCGAGCAAGGCTCACGTCGCCATGCTGGGCGCGCAGGGCATCGTCTCGGTCGAGGACGCGGCGCTGATTTCCGGCGGCCTGGACCAGGTCGCGGCCGAGTATGAGGCCAGCGGGGTGCCCGAAAACTGGGACCTTGAAGACATCCACATGACCACCGAAAGCCGGCTGGCCGAACTGATCGGCCCGGCCGCAGGGCGGCTGCACACCGCGCGCAGTCGCAACGACCAGGTCGCGACCGACTTCCGCCTGTGGGTGCGCGATGCCTGCGAACAAGCCGATGCCGGCCTTGCCGCGCTGCAACGCGCGCTGGTGATCCGCGCCGGGGAGCACGCGGGCAGCATCATGCCCGGCTTCACCCATTTGCAAACCGCGCAGCCGGTGACCCTGGGCCACCACCTGATGGCCTATTACGAGATGGTCCGGCGCGACCGCTCGCGCTTCGCCGATGCCCGCGCGCGGATGAACGAAAGCCCGCTGGGCAGCGCGGCGCTGGCCGGCACCGGCTTTCCGATCGACCGGGCGATGACCGCAGGCGCGCTGGGGTTCGATCGGCCGACCGCCAACAGCCTCGATTCGGTGTCGGACCGCGATTTCGCGCTCGATTACCTGATGGCCGCCAGCCAGTGCGCGCTTCACCTGTCGCGCCTGGCCGAGGAATTCATCATCTGGGCCAGCCAGCCCTTCGGCTTCGTCCGCCTGCCCGACAGCCTGTCGACCGGCAGCTCGATCATGCCGCAGAAGAAGAACCCCGATGCGGCCGAACTGGTGCGCGGCCATGCCGGGCGGATCATCGGTAGCCTGACCAGCCTGATGATCACCATGAAGGGCCTCCCGCTGGCCTATTCCAAGGACATGCAGGACGACAAGCCGCCGGTGTTCGAAGCCGCCGGCCTGCTGACCCTGTGCATCGCCGCGATGACCGGGATGGTCGAGGCGACGACCTTCCGCACCGACCGGATGCGCGCCGCCGCCGAACTGGGCTATGCCACGGCCACCGATCTGGCCGACTGGCTGGTGCGGCAGGCGAACATCCCGTTCCGCGAGGCGCACCACATCACCGGCGCGGCGGTCAAGCTGGCGGAAAGCCGGGGCGTCGCGCTCGACCAGTTGCCGCTGGAAGACCTTCAGGCGATCGATCCGCGGATCGATGAACGCGTTTACGGCGCGCTATCGGTCGAAGCCTCGGTCGCGGCGCGCGCCAGCCATGGCGGAACCGCGCCGGATCAGGTAAGGCTTCGCGTGGCCGAAGCGCGCGTGGCGCTGGGGCTGGAGTAAACGCGATGCGCCGCCTGGTTCTTGCCGCTGCTGTCCTGACCCTGGCCGCCTGCGGCCAGAAGGCGGATCTCAAGCCGCGCCCGGGCAAGCAGCTGCCGCCCGCGCCCTATGGCCGGGATGACCGGCCCAGCGCCGAAAGCCTGGTCAAGCCCACCCCGCAATCGGCCCCGGAACGCAGCGTCGAACTGCGAAAACGGTCGGAACAGCGCACCGACGATCCGTTTGACCTGCCCCCTTCCTGAGTATTTGAGCCATGGACCATTTTGAATTCCGCGACGGCATCCTGCATGCCGAGGACGTGCCGCTGACCGCCATTGCCGATGCGGTGGGCACCCCCGTCTATGTCTATTCGCGCGCCACGCTGGAGCGCCACGCGCAGGTGTTCAAGGCGGCGCTGGCCGGCCTGCCGCGCACGCACGTGGCCTTTGCGGTCAAGGCCAATCCCAACCTGGCGGTGCTGCGGGTGATGCAGCGCGAAGGGCTGGGGGCCGATGTGGTTTCGGGCGGCGAACTGGCCCGCGCGCTGGCCGCCGGGATGCCCGCGCAGGACGTGGTCTTTTCGGGCGTCGGCAAGCAGGCGCACGAAATGGTCCAGGGGCTGCAGGCCGGGATCGGCCAGTTCAACCTCGAAAGCGAGGAAGAAGGCGTGGAGCTGGCGGCGCTCGCCGCCGCGCTGGGCAAGCGCGCGCCCTGCGCGCTGCGGGTCAATCCCGATGTCGATGCCCGCACCCATGCCAAGATTTCGACCGGCAAGGCGGAAAACAAGTTCGGCGTGCCGATCGATCGTGCCGCCGGCATCTATGCGCGGCTTTCCGCCCTGCCGGGGCTGGATATGCGCGGGGTCGCGGTACACATCGGCAGCCAGCTGTCGCAGCTGGAACCGCTGGAAGAAGCCTTCGGCAAGCTGGGCGAACTGATCGCGGAAATCCGCGCCGCCGGTTTCAGCGTCACCCATGCCGACCTCGGCGGCGGGCTGGGCGTGCCTTACAAGGCGGGCGAGGTGTTCCCCAGCCCGGCCGAATATGGCGCGATGGTTGCCCGGGTTTGCGGCAGCTGGGACTGCACCTTGATGTTCGAGCCGGGCCGCGTGATCTGCGGCAATGCCGGCGTGCTGCTGACCAAGGTCGTGCGGGTCAAGCGCAGTTCGAACAACACCCCCTTCGTGGTGGTTGACGCGGCGATGAACGACCTGGCCCGGCCGGCAATGTACGGCGCCTGGCATGATTTCGACGCGGTGCGCCCCAGCGGCGCGAAGATGTCGGCGCATATCGTCGGCCCGATCTGCGAAACTGGCGACACCTTTGCCATGGACCGCGAGATCGACGCGGTGCAACCCGGCGATCTGGCGGTGTTCCGCACCGCCGGGGCCTATGGCGCAACCATGGCCAGCTCCTACAATAGCCGGGGTTTCGTGGCCGAAGTGATGGTCGATGGTGACCGCTTCGCCGTGGTCGCCGACCGCATCCTGCCCGAAGCGATCAGCGCGGCGGAACGGGTGCCGGACTGGCTGGACTGATGCACAGCCTGCCGCTGTTCCTGCGCCTGACCGGCCAGTCGGTGGTGCTTCTGGGCGAGGGCGAGGCGGCGGCGGCAAAGCGGCGGCTGATCGAACGCGCCGGCGCACGGGCGGTGCGCGAGGACGATCCCGCCGCGCGGCTGGCCTTCATCGCGCTGGACGATCCAGAAGATGCTGCGGCACGGCTGCGCGCGCGCGGGCTGCTGGTCAACGTGGTCGACCGGCCCGAGCTGTGCGACTTTACCGTGCCCAGCCTGCTGGAACGCGGGCCGGTGCTGATCGCGGTCGGCACGGGCGGGGTTTCGGCGGGGCTGGCCAAGGCGCTGCGGCTGCGACTGGAAGCGCTGCTGCCCGCCTCGCTCGGCGCCCTGGCCGAAGCGCTGGGCGCGGCGCGCGGGCGGCTGCGCGCACGCTGGAGCGATGCGGGTGAACGCCGCCGCGCGCTTGATGCGGCGCTGACGCAGGGCGGGATGCTCGATCCACTCGATGCGGACAGCGCCGGGCGGGTGGAACAGTGGCTGGACGGGGCCGCCGATCGCGCGGGCCAGGTGGTTGAACTGCGCCTGCGGTCTGACGATCCCGACGACCTGACCCTGCGCGAAGCGCGCTGGCTGGGGCAGGCCGATCTGCTGCTGGTGGATGATGCGATTCCGCCCGCCGTCCTGGCGCGGGCGCGGGCCGATGCGGCGCGCCATCCGCTGGGCGGCGCGGTTCAGCCCGGCAGCGGCCTGACCGTGATCATCCGGCGGGGCTGAGCAGGATCTTCATCTGCGCCAGCGCGATCGGCTTGCTGCGATCGTCCTGCCAGGCTTCGGCATTGACCAGTGCGACGCGGCGCCCGGCGCGGGTCACCTTGCCCATGGCATAGGTGGTCTGCTCGGTCCCGCCGCGCATGAATTCGACCTGGATGTTGACCGGCTTCAGCCGCATCTGTTCGCCCCGACGGTCCAGTTCCGCGCGCAGCGCGGCAAAGGCGGCCATTTCCATCAGCCCGCTCATCGCCCCGCCGTGGAGGAAGCCCGGGCGGCCCATCATGCGTTCGGAAAAAGGCACCGACAGCACGGGATTGCCGTCCTCGTCATGGTCGGTGACGATGCCCAGCGCGGCGCCATAGGGCGGCATCGAATTGTCGCTGCTGTTCACAGGTAGGTTCCGTGGGTGGCCATGAACGTGCCGGTGACGTGGGCCACCGGATCGGCGGGATCGCCATCGTGGGCAATGCCGCGAATGAAGGCGATGGTCCGGGTCAGCTTGTAGCATTCGCCGCGCCCGATCACCATGCGGCCCGGCACGGCGGCGCGCATGTAGTCGATCCGCAGGTCCAGCGTGGCATGCGGCACGAAGCGGCCGCACAGCGTCCAGGCCGACATCGAGGTGGCGTTGTCCATCAGGCTGATGATCGGGCCCGAAGCCAGCACGCCGGTCTCGGACAGGCCGACCAGCTCCTCGCGCCAGGGCAGGCTCAGTTCAACCCAGTCGGTGCCGTGGGCGCGATAGTCCAGACCCAGCCAGCCACCGTGGCCGTGGCGGGTCATCAGCCGGGCGGCCATGGGCGGATCGAAGGCGAAGCCGGGGGGCAGGTCGTGGATGGACTTGGCCGTGGTCTCGTCGCTCATGCAGGCTTCTCTGCGGCGCGGGCGGGCGGATTACAATGTTTTAATTTCAGCTTGGCGGGCCCCCGCGCGCACATGGCCGGGCGGGACACCCAGGTCCCGCGCAATTGGGGATGACCTGCCATGAACCTGCCAAAGATCGATCTTTCCGCCCTGCCCAACCTGGATACCCTGACCGGCGCGTTCGGCAGCCTGGCCCACAAGATCGACGCCACGTCGGACGACACCATCATCATCGTGATGGCGTTCCTCTACGACACCCTGATCCCCTGAGCGGGTAGGTTCCGGATGCTGATCCGCCCGGAACTGCGTGCGCTGCGGAGCGACGATGCTCCGCAGCGCCGTGCCCAGGCCCGGCTGGGAGAAGTGCTTGAAAGCTGGCGGGCGTCGCCCGTGGTCGCGGCGATCGACGCCGACCTTCACCGCTTCGGCCAGCGCGCCGAACTGGAGGACCTGCCGGCCCTGTCGGCCCTGTTCGATCCCCATGACAGTGCCGCCGAGCAACTGGCAACGGACATCGCCGCGCGGATGCTGGGCGAATTGCAGCACAATGCCTTTGGCCAGGTGCTGTTCCGCCATTCGTCCGACGCGGTGCAGGCATCGCTGATGCTGCTGCGGCGCGGCACGGCCACGCTGGCCCTGCAAGTGGTCGACGGTGCGGCGCTGGAGCGGCGCGAGCCCCCGATTTCGGCGGCCTTCACCGCGACCGAGACGGTCGAGCGCATCCTGCGCGGCAGCGGCGAGGCCGAACACGTCCAGTTGGGGGCGCCGCGCCCGGGCGGGGCCGAATTGATCCGCAGTCGGCGGCCCGTCATCGCCGGCGCGGTCGCCCGGCGCGACGGCGCAAGCGAGACGCAGTGGCTTTGCCGGGTCGAAGGCAGTCTCGTCTCGCTCAAGCTGCAGCGCCGCCCGGTCAGCGGCGCGGTGATGCGCGAATATGTGCTGGCCGATGGCAGCCTGGCGCACCAGGCGGCGGGCAGCTCGCGCGACAGCCGACTGGAACTGGTGGCTTCGCTACTCAGCCGGATGGAGCGCCGCGATGCCGCGCCCCTGCTGGCCGCCATGGCCGAGGAACAGGGCAGTACGGCGATGCGCTGGCAGGTGCTGCGCGAATGCCTGGCGCTCGATTCGGGCGAGGGCTTCCGCGCACTGTCGCTGATCGCCCGCCGCGCCGACGATCCCCTGGCCGCACCCGCAGGTGCGCTGCGGGCGCAATTGCTCGAACAATATCCCGTGCTTGCCGGAGTTGATCCATGCCCCGCGTAATCGATCTCAGCGATTCCCAGGTCGCCTCACTGCCCGAAATGGTCGCCGGGATTGCCGCGGCCGGGTTTGATCCCGCCAACGAAGACAGCCTCGGCAATGCCGCCACATGGCTGCGGCGGCTGGGCAACAACCGCAGTTTCCTGGGCGACCTGCTGGTCGAGGAACTGGCCCAGCGCCACCGCGAGGACGTGCTCGATAGCGCCTATGGTCCGCAGGTGGTGATGCTGGCTCCGCCTAATGGCGATTTCTTCATCCGCGCGGCGATGTGGCCCAGCAATGACGAGCACATGCTGCGCGCCTCGGGCGGGACCAGCTTCGTCTATGGCCTGCCGCACGATCACAATTTCAGCTTCCTGACCCTGGGCTACTTCGGCCCGGGTTACTGGAGCGACTACTACGAGTTCGACTACGAGGCAGTGACCGGCTTTCGGGGCGAGGCCGTACCCTCGCTGCGCTTCGTCGAACGCTCGCGGCTCGAGGAAGGGAAGATCCAGCTCTACCGCGCCCATGTCGATGTCCACGCGCAGATCCCGGCGGATGCGCTGTCCGTCTCGATCAACGTCATGCACACCACCGCCGTCCAGCCATGGTTTGACCAGTACCGCTTCGACCTCGACAAGGGCGAGATCGGGGCGATCGTCTCGCCGGGACCGACCGATGCCTTCATGCGCATCGCGGTGGGGCTGGGCAGTGACGAGGCGCTCGACCTGGCGCACGCCTTTGCCCGCCGCCATCCCAGTGACCGGCTGCGGCTGGTGTGCTGGGACGCGCTGGCCGGGCGCGAGGCCGATCCGGCCGCCCGCGACGCGCTGTGGCGCGAGGCGGAAGCTTCGGGCAGCCGCTATGTCGCGGTCGAGGCGCGGACCCGGCGCGGGGCGCTGGTCGCAGCCTGAGCGGTCAGGCGAAGCCGCCGGCCATGGCGTCGATCGCCGCTTGCAGGATCACTGCGGCGGCGGCGGCGTCGATCCGCCCGGCCCGCTTGGCGCGGCTCATGTCCTGGGCGATCAGGGCGCTTTCGGCGCTGGCGGTGGACCAGCGCTCGTCCCACAGCAGCACCGGCAGGCCCAGCGCCGCGGAGAGGTTGCGAGCATAGGCCCGACTCGACTGGCTGCGCGGACCTTCGCTGCCGTCCATGTTGAGCGGCAGGCCCAGCACGATGCCCTTGATCGAGCGTTCGCGGATCAGCGCGCCCAGCGCCTCGCGGTCGGCGCCGAACTTGCCGCGCTTCAGCGTCTTGCCGGGCGAGGCGAAGCGCCAGCCGGCATCGCAGAAGGCGGTGCCGATGGTCTGCGTGCCCAGGTCCAGCCCCAGCAGCGCGCCGCCCTGGGGCAGCGCGTCGCGTAGGTCCAGCGCGCTGGTGGTGATCAGCGCCGGTTCTGCCATGCCATCACCCGGCGCGTGTAATCGGCGCGCAGATTTTCCCAGAACAGCGGCACGTCATAGACGTGGTAGTTGTTGCCCGGCAGCACGTAGGGCCCCATCTTGGGTGTGCCCTGCAGCGACAGCGTGCCATCCGCGCGGCAGGCCGCCGGTGCGTAGTCCGGCTTGATCTCGCCGTCCTTGAGATCGCTGGTCGGCACCAGCGTGCCCAGGTTGGCCGTGGCCGGAGCCGCGCCGCCCTGCTGGCCGGTAAGGGGGTTCCAGCACATGTAGGACGCGCCTTTGAGGTTCTGCCCGTCGAGGCCCTGGTAGCGCGCCATCGAGGTGGCCATGGCGGTGGCATCATAGGGTTCGCCAAAGCTCAGCCAGCTGGCCACGCAGCCGGACTGGTCCGGCGCGGCGCAGGCGGGCAGGCCCATCCGGGGCAGGTCGTGTTGCAGCGCGACCGGCCAGCCGATCGCGTAGACCGCGGCGATGCGCGCGGCGAGCGGGCCGCCCGCAACGCGCTCGGCCATCAGGCGGCGCAAGTGGAAGGCGCCCTGGCTGTGCCCGGCGAGCACGATCGGCAGGTCGGCCGGGGCTTCGGCCAGGAACTGGTCAAAGGCGGCCAGCACGTCGGCATAGGCGGCGTCGAGCGCCTGCTTGCCTTCCGGGCCATCGGTAAAGAACGCGCCGAACGCCGCCTGGCGATAGCGCGGCGCCCAGACCTGGGCGGCATTGGCGAAGGGGCTGGCCAGGCCGCGCAGGAACAACCGCGCGCGGTCCTGCGATTCGGCATCATCCAGCGGGGCGTTCCAGTCTGCCCGGGCGAGGTAGCTGGTCGGGTGGATGAAGAACACCGCCGCCCGCACGGGCGCTGCCGCCTTGGCGCCGGCTGGCTGCCAGTGCAGCGGATCGCCGCTCAGGCCCGGGCGGGCGAACCACATGGCCTGGTCGGCATAGCGATTGGCCGGCAGCGCGGCCGGGGCGACATATGGCTTCGAAGGCACGAAGGCCAACTGCATCACCCGGTCTGGCGCGAACTGGAATACCAGCCCGCCGGCCACGAACAGCGCGATCAGCGCTGCAACGACATAGAGGAACTTGCGCGCCATGGCTCAGCCTTCGGTTCGGGCGGGGGCGTTGCGCTGCGACTGGCGTTCCAGCGCGACCTTGATCATCGCCACCATGGGATCGGCCAGCATCAGCCCGATGATCCCGAACAGCGCGCCCATGATCAGCTGCGCGCCCAGCACCAGCGCCGGGGCAAGATCGGCGGTCTTCTTGGCGATCATCGGCACGATGATGTTGCCGTCCACTGTCTGGACCACGACGTAGACGATGACGCAGTAGATCGCCATGTCGACCCCGCCGGAAAAGCCCACCAGCACCATCAGCAGCCCCGAAATCGGCGCGCCGATGTTGGGCAGGAAGGCGAGCAGTCCGGTCAGCAGGCCGAGTAGCCCGGCCATCGGGACACCATAGATTGCCAGCATCAGCCAGGTGCCAACGCCTTCAACCGTCATCCCGACCAGCCGCCCGAACATCAGCATGCGCAGGGTCCGGCCCATTTCGGCAGTGGTCTGGGCGAAATGCTCGCGCTCGCCCTGGGGTAGCATCCAGGCGACGCCGCGGCGGTAAAGCTGCGGTTCGGCAGCGAAATAGATGCCCAGCACCATGACCAGGAAAGCCGTGGTCAGCCCGCCCAGCACGCCGCCGACCGCGCTGGTCAGCTGGCCGACCCCGCCGAGCAGCTTTTCCGCGATGCCTTCGACTGCCTTGGCATCGACCCGCGCGCCGTTGGCCTGCAGCCAGTCAAGCCCGCGCATCACCTGCGCTTCGACGATCGCGGGCAGGGCTGCGGCCTGGTCGGCAATCTGGTTGCCGGCGAACATCGACACCCAGGCCATGAAAAAAACCGCGCCCAGCAGGACCAGGGTGACGCGGATCCCGCGCGGGGCGGGCAGGACCCGGCCCAGCAGGCGCGCCCCGCCATCGATCATCGCGGCAAACACCATGCCGCCAAAGATCACCAGCAGCGGTTCCGCCAGATAGATCGCCAGGCCGACCAGCACCGCCATGCCGATCCACACCGCCGCGCGCTTGATTTCGGCGCGCAGCAGCGGATCGGAAAAGTCGGTTGGCCCGGCGTGGGTCACGGCGACCGGTTCGGCCGGAGCCTTGCGCATCCGGCGCGGCTTGGCGGGGGCGGATTGTGCAGCTTCTTCCATTACTTGCCTTCCGGAACATGGACCGGACGCAAGCTGCGCCAGGCGCGGCCTTCGCGCAAGGCCCCCCACCAGGTCAGCGGGTTCAGTGTCTCGCTGCCATTCAGGCTGAAGGTGGTGAATTCGGCCCGGCCGCCGACGTCGGACAGCGGCACCGGGCCGCCCAGGCCGCTTTCCTCCAGCGGCACGCGGCTATCGGCCGAATGGTCGCGGTTGTCGCCCATCAGGAACACGTGGCCGGCCGGGACGGTGATTTCCGCCATCGTGTCCTGTTCGGTCCGCAGGTCGTCGATCACGATATAGCTGGCCCCGTTCGGCATGGTTTCGCGCCAGGCCGGCAGCTCGTAAACCTCGCGCCCGCTCGGCAGGCGGACGCGAAAGCCGGCGAAGGTATCATAGCAATGCGACTTGAACCCGCCATCGCCGCACATCAGCTCGTCATCGGCGGGGATCTGCACCGTCGGCACGATCTCGCGCGCGATCGGCTTGCCATTGAGGATGATCTGCCCGTCCTTCAGCGCGATCCGGTCACCTGGCCGGGCGACGACCCGCTTGATCAGATCCTCGTTGCGATTGCGCGGCACGACAATGACGATGTCGCCATAGTCGGGCGTCTTGGCCATCACCCGCCATTTGCCGCGCGGAAGCAGGTGGAAGCTGGCCGAAGCCCAGTTCCAGCCATAGGGGAACTTCGAGACGACCAGCCGGTCACCCACCAGCAGGTTGGGCATCATCGAGATCGACGGGATGTAGAACGGCTTGGCCACGATCGAATGGAACGCCAGCACCGCCGCCAGCATCCAGGCCAGGCCCTTGATCTCGGCCAGCCAGTCGATGCCGTCGTCCGCATCGGCGGCAGCATCGGGTTCGGCCGGAGCCGGGGCGGGGGCACTGGGTTCGCTCATCGACGCGCTCACTCTTAAGGCTATGGCTTGCGGGCCTCGATCACCACGAAGGCTTGGGCCCAGGGATGATCGTCGGTCAGGGTCAGGTGGATGATGGCTTCGTGGCCAGCGGGCGTGATCGCCGCCAGCCGCGCTGCCGCGCAGCCGGTCAAGGCCAGGGTAGGGGCGCCGGTGCGGGAATTGACCACGCCGATGTCCTTCAGGAATACCCCGGCCCTGAAGCCGGTGCCCAGCGCCTTGGAACAGGCTTCCTTGGCAGCGAAGCGCTTGGCGAGGGTGCCGGCCTTGGCAAAGGGGCGGCTTGCTGCCTTGGCGCGTTCGACATCGGTGAATACGCGGTTCTCAAACCGCTCGCCATACCGATCCAGCGAGTTCTGGATGCGGTCGATGTTGCACAAGTCGGACCCGATGGCGATGATCACCGCGCGGCGTCCATCAACGCGCGCATCCGCAGCACTGCCGCTTCCAGGCCGACGAACACCGCTTCGCCGATCAGATAGTGGCCGATGTTAAGCTCGGCGAGTTCGGGAATCGCTGCGACCGGCTGGACATTGTCATAGGTCAGGCCGTGACCGGCGTGGGGTTCGATGCCATTGCGCGCGGCGAGCGCGGCCATGTCGGCCAGCCGGGCCAGCTCCGCCTCGCGCGCGGCGCCGGAGGCATGGGCATATTCGCCGGTGTGCAGTTCCACCACCGGCGCGCCCAGTTGCAGCGCGGCGTCGATCTGCCGCACTTCCGGCGCGATGAACAGGCTGACGCGGATATCGGCATCGCGCAGGCGCTGGACGATCGGGTAAAGCCGGTTGTGCTGCCCTGCGGCGTCCAGCCCGCCTTCGGTGGTGCGTTCCTCGCGCCGTTCGGGGACGATGCAGGCGGCGTGCGGCTTGTGGCGCAGCGCAATCGCCAGCATTTCTTCGGTCGCGGCCATTTCCAGGTTGAGCGGCAGGCCGGTGGCAGCCTGGATCCGGGCCAGGTCCGCATCGCGGATGTGGCGGCGATCTTCCCGCAGGTGGGCGGTAATCCCGTCCACGCCGCAGGCCGCGACGATTTCCGCCGCGCGCACGGGATCGGGATGGTCGCCGCCGCGCGCGTTGCGGATCGTGGCGACATGATCGATGTTCACGCCAAGGCGTAGCTTGCCCGAGGTCACGATGCGGCGCGGCTCCCCGGCTTGATCGCGGGGGTCGCGGCCAGTTCCGGCGGCAGCTCGTCCTCGGCATAGGTGGGGAAATTGATCGCCACCAGCGGATAGAACGGCACGCCGAGGTCCACGCTACCGGCCGAACGATCGACCAGCGCGGCCGCCGCGATCACCTTGCCGCCGGCTTCCTCGATCGCCTTGATCGCTTCGCGGCTCGACAGGCCGGTGGTGACCACGTCTTCGACCATCAGCACCCGGTCGCCCGGCTCCAGCGCGAAACCGCGGCGCAGCTCGAACGTCCCGGTGGGGCGTTCGACGAACATCGCCTCGACTTCCAGCGCCCGGCCCATCTCGTGGCCGATGATCACCCCGCCCATCGCCGGCGAGACGACTTTCTGGATGTCCTTGCGCACCTCGCGGGGGATTCGCTGGGCCAGCGCGATCGCCAGGCGCGAGGCGCGCGCCGGATCCATCAGCACGCGCGCACATTGTAGATAATGAGCGCTGTGGCGGCCGGACGAAAGCAGGAAGTGCCCTTCGAGCAACGCCTTGCTGGCGCGGAATTCGGCCAGAACGTCTTCTTCCTGCATCGGATTCGGTGCCTTTCCTGGTTTCGTCACGCCGTGAAAAGCGGCGTCATTGAACTTCGTCAAAAATATCCCCTAGAGGCGCTTGAGGTGACCCGCAAGCGCGCGTATAGGCCCTGCCAAACATGTCTCCCACGGGGGCGGGAGGGGGCGCTGCGTGTTCTCTCGCCGGCAAAGGAAAGCGAAAGCACTCGAACGATGACATTCGGCCAAACTGCCCGCGGGACCGCCCGCGCAATCAAGGCAATCGGACTCTCGCTGGCGCTGCTTGCGGCTCCGCAGGCGCTGCACGCTGCGCCTGCTGCTGCCGCCGCCGCCAGCCCCGCCGCTGAAGCGAGCGCTTCTGCGGCCGATGCCGCCAAGGCCGCGCCGGCCGCTGCCGCGCCGGCCGCTGCCGCGCCGGTCGCTGCCGCTCCGGCTCCGGAAGCGCCGAAGATCGATCCCAACGATCCGCATTTCAAGGTCGCGCCCGGCGGCTACACCCCGATGAAGCCCACCGCGGGCAAGGGGCAGCCGGTTGCATCCGGGCTTGACGTCCAGCATCAGTATTCGCCGGTCGGCAACCAGGCGCAGCCGCTGCATACCCTGCTGCTCTATGTGGCGGCGGCGATTGCGGTGCTGATCCTGGTGCTGCTGGTCGTGGTCGCGGTGCGCTTCAACGCCCGCGCCAATCCGGTGCCGTCGAAGACCAGCCACAATACCGTGCTGGAAGTGGTCTGGACGGCAATCCCGATCCTGATCCTGGTCGTGATCGCGGTGCCCTCGATCAAGCTGATCAAGCACACCTACGAGCCGGCCCCGGCCAAGGCGCTGACCATCAAGGCCACCGGCAACCAGTGGTTCTGGACCTATTCCTATCCCGACAACGGCGGGATCGAAGTGATCTCGAACATGCTGCCCGACGACAAGGCGATCGCCAATGGCGAACCGCCGCAGCTCGCCGCCGACTATCGCCTGGTCGTTCCGGCTGGCGAACCGATCCGCCTGCAGGTGACTGCCGCCGACGTGATCCACGCCTTCGCCGTGCCTTCGCTGTGGTTCAAGATCGACGCCGTTCCGGGCAAGATCAACGAACGCCAGCTGTTCATCAAGGAACCGGGCGTCTACTACGGCCAGTGCTCGGAATTGTGCGGCGTCCGCCACGGTTACATGCCGATCGCGATCGAAGCGCTGCCGCGTGACAAGTTCAACGCCTGGGTGCTGACCCAGGCTGGTGGCAAGATCGACGGTGCGCCCGAAGCGCCGGCCGTGGCCGCGGCTCCCGCCGCTGCCGCGCCGGCTGAAGCCGCCCCGGCCAAGCCCGCCGCCTGAGCCCGAATTTAGCAAGGACAAGGTTCCACACCATGGCCACCACCGCAGACCACTTCCAGGCTCACGACGAAGCCCACGGACATCACGACCATGACCACAAGCCGGCTTTCTTCGCCCGCTGGTTCATGTCGACCAACCACAAGGACATCGGCACGCTGTACCTGATCTTCGCGATCTTCGCGGGGATCATCGGCGGCGCCTTCTCGGGCATGATGCGCCTGGAACTGGCCCAGCCCGGGATCCAGTACCTCGACACCTTCGCCCGCTGGTTCGGTGAAGCCAACCCGAGCTTCGACCAGTCGCTCCACCTGTGGAACGTGCTGATCACCGCGCACGGCCTGATCATGGTGTTCTTCATGGTCATGCCGGCAATCATCGGCGGCTTCGGCAACTGGTTCGTGCCGATCATGATCGGCGCGCCGGACATGGCCTTCCCGCGCATGAACAACATCTCGTTCTGGCTGACCGTGGCGGGCTTCTGCTCGCTGCTCGCCTCGGCCTTCGTGCCGGGCGGGATCGGTAACGGCGCCGGGATCGGCTGGACCGCCTATGCCCCGCTGTCGACCTATGGCTCGACCGGCCCGGCGGTGGACTTCGCGATCTTCTCGCTCCACCTTGCTGGTGCGGCCTCGATCATGGGCGCGATCAACTTCATCACCACCATCTTCAACATGCGCGCGCCGGGCATGACCCTGCACAAGATGCCGCTGTTCGTGTGGTCGGTGCTGGTTACCGCCTTCCTGCTGCTGCTGTCGCTGCCGGTGCTGGCCGCTGCCATCACCATGCTGCTGACCGACCGCAACTTCGGCACCACCTTCTTCGATCCCGCCGGCGGCGGCGATCCGGTGCTCTACCAGCACCTGTTCTGGTTCTTCGGCCACCCCGAAGTGTACATCATGATCCTGCCGGCCTTCGGCATCATCAGCCAGATCATCTCGACCTTCTCGAAGAAGCCGGTGTTCGGCTACCTCGGCATGGCCTACGCGATGGTTGCGATCGGCGTCGTCGGGTTCATCGTGTGGGCGCACCACATGTACACCACCGGCCTGTCGCTCAACACCAAGATGTACTTCACCGCCGCAACCATGGTGATTGCGGTGCCGACCGGCATCAAGATCTTCAGCTGGATCGCGACGATGTGGGGCGGGTCGATCTCGTTCAAGAGCCCGATGATCTGGGCGCTGGGCTTCATCTTCCTGTTCACCGTAGGCGGCGTCACCGGCGTGTACCTGGCCAACGGCGGCGTGGACGATGTGGTGCACGATACCTACTTCGTGGTGGCGCACTTCCACTACGTGCTGTCGCTGGGTGCGGTGACCGCGCTGTTCGCGGGCTTCTACTACTGGTTCCCGAAGATGAGCGGGCGCTGGCATTCGGAATTCCTCTCCCACGTCCACTTCTGGATCTTCTTCGTCGGCGTGAACATGATCTTCTTCCCCCAGCACTTCCTGGGCCTGCAAGGCATGCCGCGCCGCTATCCGGACTATGCGCCGGCCTATGAATACTGGAACTCGATCTCGACGCTCGGGTACAAGATCATGGCCGCGTCGCTGGTGGTGTGGTTCATCAACATCATCTACGCGTTCACCGCTGGCAAGAAGGCTGACGCAAACTACTGGGGTGAAGGCGCCGACACGCTCGAATGGACGCTGTCGAGCCCGCCGCCGTTCCACCAGTTCGAAACCCTGCCCGTCATCGAGGACAAGGGTCACCACTGAGAACGGCCGAATGGCTGAACCGATGACGCCCTGGCCGCAAGGCCGGGGCGTTTTCGCGAGGAGAGGACACGATGGTTGAAATGCGCCGGGTAAACGTGGGCGAAATAACGCTGCGCTGCGCAATCGAAGGCGATGGTCCACTGGCGATCATGGTCCACGGCTTTCCTGAAAGCTGGTATTCGTGGCGCCATCAGATTGGCCCGGTCGCGGCGGCTGGCTTTACCGCCTGCGCGATCGACGTGCGCGGCTATGGCGGTTCGGACAAGCCGCCAGCGGTGGCCGACTATGCGATGGAACGCCTGGTCGGCGATCTCGTCGGGCTGCGCGATGCGCTTGCGCCGGGCCAGCAGGTGGTGCTGATCGGGCATGACTGGGGCGCGCCGATCGTGTGGAATTCCGCCTTTACCCGGCCCGACGTGTTCCGCGCTGTCGCCGGACTGTCGGTGCCCTTCGCCGGTGCGCCGCTGCGCCCCTTTACCGAAGTCTTCCGTGAAGCCTTCACCTCCAAGGGGCGGTTCTTCTACCAGGAATACTTCCAGCAGCCCGGCGTGGCCGAGGCCGAGGCCGAGGCCGATCCGCGCGCCTGGGTGCGCAAGATGATGTATTCGATCTCGGGCGATGTGCCGCCGGGCGATTACTGGAGCAAGCCTGCCGGTGCGACCTTTCTGCAGGGTCTGCCCGACGTGGCCGATCCCGAAGGCCTGCCCACCTGGCTGAACGACGCTGACCTGTCGTTCTACGAGGCCGAGTTCAAGGCATCGGGTTTTCGCGGCCCACTCAACCGCTATCGCAACCACGAGGCGGACTATGAATGGCTCAAGGCCTGGCAGGGCAAGCAGCTCGGGCAGCCTTGCCTGTTCATCGGCGGCAGCCGCGATCCCGCGACCTCGTTGTTCGGCGCGGTGGCCGATCCAGTGGCGATGATGCGGATGTTTGCGCCGCGCGTCGAAGGGCATGTGCTGGACGGCTGCGGCCACTGGACCCAGCAGGAAAGCCCGAACGAGGTCAACGCCCTGCTGCTGGACTGGTTGAAGCGACTCTGAAGCGGGCCTGTCCTTCGGGGAAACAGGCTTTCGCCGCGCCCGCTTCACGCTTATAGCGCGACACGGAATCATGACCGCAGCAACCATCCCTTCGCAAGCCCTGCCCGCCGACTGGCGCGATTTCTTCGCGCTGACCAAGCCGCGGGTGATGAGCCTGGTGATCTTCACCGGGCTTTGCGGGCTGCTCGCCGCGCCGGTGCCGGTCGATCCGGTGCTGGGTTTCACCGCCATCCTGTGCATCGCGCTGGGCGCGGGCGGGGCGGCGGCGCTCAACCAGTGGTGGGAAGCCGATATCGACGCGGTGATGAAGCGTACCGCCACCCGGCCGCTGCCGGCCGGGCGGATGCAGCGCCAATCCGCGATGACTTTCGGGCTGGTGCTCAGCCTGGCCTCGGTCTTTGTGATGGGGGTCGGCGTGGGCTGGCTCGCCGCCGCGATCCTGGCCGTGTCGATCGTCTACTACGCGGTGATCTACACCATCTGGCTCAAGCCGCGCACACCGCAGAACATCGTGATCGGCGGCGGAGCCGGGGCGTTTCCGCCGATGATCGGGTGGATTGCCGCGACGGGTGAAGTCACCTTGATGCCCGTGCTGCTGTTCGCGATCATCTTCTTCTGGACGCCGCCGCATTTCTGGGCACTCGCCCTGTTCGTCGAGACGGACTATGCCAAGGCGAACATTCCAATGATGCCGGTGGTCGCCGGGCATCACAGCACGCGCCGCCAGATCCTGGTCTATGCCGTGCTGCTGCTGCCGCTCAGCCTTGCTCCTTTCTGGTTTGCCGGCGCGGGCCCGGTCTATGGCGCTTCGGCGCTGCTGCTGTCGTCGGTGTTCCTGCTGCTGTCGCTGCGGGTCGCGGTGTTCCGCGGGCTTGCCGGTGATATGGACATGCGCCCGGAAAAGCGGCTGTTCGCCTACTCGGTGCTCTATCTGTTCGCGCTGTTCGCTGCCCTGGTGGCGGACCGCTGGATCATGGGATGAATGCGATGACCACGCCTGACGATTTCGAAGCGCAGCGCCAGCGGATCATCCGCGGCCGCAACCGCGCGCTGGGGCTGGTGCTGGCCGGCTTTGCGTTGCTGTTCTTCTTCATCACCATCGCCAAGCTGAACCACTGATCATGCCGGCCGCCGCACCCCATCCCGCCAACCTGCGCCGCACCGGGCTGATGGCCCTTGGCGGGGCGCTCCTGATGCTCGCGCTGGGTTTTGCCTCGGTGCCGCTTTACCGCATCTTCTGCCAGGTCACCGGCTTTGGCGGCACGACCATGCGCGTGAGCGAAGCACAGGCCGCCACGGTCAAGCTGGCGGCCGGGACCATCTCGGTGCGCTTCGATGGCAACGTCGATCGGGGCATGCCGTGGAAGTTCGGGCCGGAGCAGACCACGCAGGAAATGCGGATCGGCCAGCGCAAGATGGCGCTGTACCGGGCGCAGAACCTCTCGGACAAGCCGATCACCGGGGTGGCGAGCTTCAACGTCTCGCCGGACCTTGCGGGCAAGTACTTCAACAAGATCCAGTGCTTCTGCTTCAACAAGCAGACACTGCAACCGGGGCAGTCGGTGGACATGCCGGTGATCTATTATGTCGACCCGGCGATCATGACCGATCCGGAGTTGAAGGACCTCCAGCAGATCACGCTGAGCTACACATTCCACATCTCTCCTGATGGCGCTTGAATTGCACTGGACCACGCGGGACGGGCGAGATAAGGGCATCTGCAAATCGCCGGGGGATGTTGCCCCGGCTACACGGGAATCAACGGGGACCTAAGCACCATGGCTGGAACCAAGAACCACGATTACCACATTCTGCCGCCTGATCTGGTGCCGCTGACCACCACGATCGGCGCCCTGACCTTCACCAGCGGCATGGTGCTGTTCATGCACAAGCTGCCCGGCGGCCATGTCGTCCCCTGGGCGGGCCTTGCGATCCTGCTGGCGTCGATGTTCCAGTGGTTCACCAAGATCGTGCGCGAAGCGCAGGCTGGCGATCACACCCCGGTGGTGCAACTGCACCAGCGCTATGGCATGATCCTGTTCATCGCTTCGGAAGTGATGTTCTTTGTCGGCTGGTTCTGGGCCTTCTTCGATTTCTCGCTGTTCCCCTCGGCCCTGTCCGAAGTGGTCGGCGGGCAGTGGCCGCCCAAGGCGATCGAAGCCGTCATGGACCCGTTCGACCTGCCGCTGCTCAACACCCTGATCCTGCTGTGCTCGGGCTGCACCGTGACCTGGGCGCACCATGCGCTGATCCACAACGATCGCGATGGCCTCAAGAAGGGGTTGTGGGCCACGATCCTGCTCGGCCTCGTGTTCACCAGCATTCAGGCTTACGAATACGCCCATGCGCCGTTCGCCTTCGGTCAGAACACCTATGGCAGCGCCTTCTACATGGCGACCGGCTTCCACGGCTTCCACGTGATCGTCGGCACCATCATGCTGATCGTTTGCCTGAAGCGCGCCTACAACGGCGACTTCACCCCCAAGCAGCACTTCGGCTTCGAAGCGGCCGCCTGGTACTGGCACTTCGTTGACGTGGTGTGGCTGTTCCTGTTCGTCGCGGTGTACATCTGGGGCGGCTGGGGTCACCCGATCCACTGATGACTGACGAAAGCGTCAAGCAATCCGAAGGGCAGCCGGGACTCGTTTCGGCTGCCCTTTTCGGTCTTTGTCCGCAATGCGGTGCACGCAGTATGTTCGGCGGCGCGGCGCGGTTTGCCTCATCGTGCAAATCGTGCGGACTGGACTATGGCCGGTTCAACGTCGGCGATGGTCCGGCAGCCTTCCTGACCATGATCCTGGGGGCGGTGATCGTCGGCTTGGCGCTGTGGGTCGAATTCACGTTCCATCCGCCGGTCTGGGTCCACGTGGTGCTGTGGGTGCCGCTCACCGCCGGGGCGACGCTGTGGGGCCTGCGTGTCGGCAAGGCCGCGCTGCTCGTTTCCGAATACCAGCGCCGCGCCCATGAAGCCGGGGCCAAGGACCTCAAGCAGGACTGATGCTCAGGCGCTTGCCCGTGGTGGCCACGCTGATCGTGCTGATCGCGGTCATGGTGATGGTCCGGCTCGGCCTGTGGCAGCTTGACCGCAAGGCCGAAAAGGAAGCGCTGGTGCTGCGCTATGCAGCGACGGAAAAGCTGCCCGAACGCGCGCTGGACGCCTGGAACGGTGATCGCGTTCCCGATGACCTGCTCTATCGCCGGGTGTGGATTGACTGCGCCGAGGTTGGACCGATCACTGCGCGGGCCGGACACGATGCCAATGATGAAACCGGCTGGGTGCGGATCGCGCCCTGCCGGCTGCAGCAGGGTGGCCGGATCGACGTGGTACTGGGCTGGGCGGTGGCGCCCGGCACGGTCAGCTGGAAAGGCGGGCTGGTCCACGGCATGATCAACGGCAGCGGCGCGCTGGTGGCCGATCCGCCGCTCGCGGGCCTCGCCGCCAATGCCCGGCCCGATCCCGCCAACCTGCCCAACAACCACTTGTCCTATGCCTTGCAGTGGTTCGCTTTCGCCGCATCGGCGCTGGCGATCTATGCCCTGGCGCTGCGGAAGCGGCTTGCCGCCGGGGGCGAGGGGGGCTAACGCCCCCGCGCAATGGAATACATCAGCACCCGTGGCAGCGCTCCGGCGTTGAACTTCGAACAGGCGACGCTGGCGGGCTTGGCCAGCGACGGCGGGCTTTACGTGCCGCGCGAATGGCCGCGCTTCAGCCAGGACGAGATCGCGGCCATGGCCGGGCTGCCCTATGCGCAGCTGGCGCAGCGGATCATGCAGCCCTTCGTGGGCAGCTGCCTCACGCCCGAGCGGCTTCTGGAACTGACCACCCAGGCCTATGGCCGCTTCGCGCACAAGGCGGTGACCCCGCTTAAGCAGTTCGACGAACAGCAGTGGCTGCTCGAACTGTTCCACGGCCCCACCCTGGCGTTCAAGGACGTGGCGCTGCAACTGCTTGGCCTGCTGTTCGAGGAATTCCTTGGCCGGGGCGGCGATCCGCTGACCATCGTCGGGGCGACGTCAGGCGATACCGGTTCGGCCGCGATCGACGCGGTGGCGGGCCGGGCACGGGTCGACATCTTCATGCTTCACCCCAAGGGCCGTGTCAGCGACGTGCAGCGCCGCCAGATGACCACTGTGCTCGCCCCCAACGTCCACAACATCGCGATCGAGGGCACCTTCGACGATGCCCAGGCGATGGTGAAGCGGATGTTCAACGACGCCGGGATGACCAGCCGGTTCAGCATCGGCGCGGTCAATTCGATCAACTGGGCGCGCCTGATGGCGCAGGTGGTCTATTACTTCGCCGCAGCGTTGCAACTGGGCGCGCCGCACCGCGAAGTGGCCTTTGCCGTGCCGACCGGCAACTTCGGCGATGTGTTCGCCGGTTATGTCGCGGCGCAGATGGGCCTGCCGGTGGCGCGGCTGATCGTGGCGACCAACGTCAACGACATCCTGCACCGCGCGCTCAGCCAGGGGGACTATTCCGCCGGCAGCGTCACGCCCACGGCGGCACCATCGATGGACATCCAGGTGTCGTCGAACTTCGAGCGCCTGCTGTTCGATCTCAATGGCCGCGACGGCGCGGCGCTGGCCGCACAAATGGCCGGGTTCGAAGCCAGCAAGGCGATGCAGCTCACCAATGCCCAGCGCGAAGGTGCCGCCCGCCTGTTCACCAGCCACCGCGCGGATGCCGCCGACATGGCTCAGGCGATCCGCTGGGCCTGGGAAAACACCGGCGAACTGCTCGATCCGCACACCGCGATCGGCCTCCACGCCGCGCTGGCGGCGGACCTGCCCGGCAACGTGCCGGTGGTCACCCTGGCAACGGCGCACCCGGCCAAGTTCCGCGACGCGGTGGAACGCGCGACCGGCCAGCGCCCGGCGCTGCCCGCGCGGATCGGCGACCTGTTCGAACGCGAGGAGCGCTTTGCCGAGCTGCCGGGCGACTATGACGCGATTGCCGCTTACGTTGTCAGCCACGCGGTGCCGCGGGGATAAATGGCACGGCTCGCGCCTGAACCCCTGATCCTGTCGGGTGGGGGCTGGGCCGATTATGGCCTGATCGACAGCGGCCATGGTCGCAAGCTGGAACGCTATGGCGATTACCAGTTCATCCGCCCGGATGCCCAGGCGCTGTGGACCCCGCGGCTGGAACGCTGGGCCTCGCACGGCGAATTCGTGCCTGGATCTGACGAGGACGGCGGCGGTCGCTGGCAGTTCGCCCGCCCGGTGCCGCAGGATGGCTGGCCACTCGCCTGGAACGACTTGCGTTTCACCGCGCAGTGCACCCCGTTCCGCCACCTTGGTTTCTTCCCCGACATGGCCCCGGTATGGGACTGGATGGGCGAGCAGCTTGCCGGGCGCAGCGATGCGAGCTCGATGAACCTGTTCGGCTATACCGGCGTCGGCACCCTTGCGCTGTCGCAGTACGGTTCGGTCACCCACGTCGATGCCAGCAAGAAATCGGTCGCTCAGGCCCGCGCCAATGCTGCGCTATCGGGGATGGAGCAGCGCCCGGTGCGCTGGATCGTCGACGATGCCGCCAAGTTCGCCGCGCGTGAAGTGCGGCGCGGGCGGCGCTATGACGGGATCATCCTCGATCCGCCCAAGTTCGGGCGCGGCCCCGAAGGCGAGGTGTGGCGGCTTGAGGAACATCTCCCTGGCTTGGTCGAGGACTGCGCCCGGTTGCTCGATAACGACAGCCGCTTCCTGTTCCTGACCGTCTATGCCGTGCGGATGAGCGCGCTGGCGATTGCCGGCCTGCTGGCCGAAGCGCTGGCGCATCTGCCCGGCACGATCGAATTCGGCGACCTTGCCGTGCGTGAGGAAGGGCCGGACGGCCGCCTGCTGCCCACCGCGATCTTCGCGCGCTGGCGCAAAGATTGATCGAACTTTCGCCTACTGGGAGGCATGAAAAGCATGGTGGACCTTTCGGCGAAGTCCGATCGCGAGATCGAAACCTGGATCAGGAATCACGAGAACGAGCGGGCCACCGCTGCGCCGCTCTATATCCAGCTGCTTGAGGAGCGTGTACGCCGTGCCCAGGCGCGGCATCGGCTGGACTTCGACAAGTCACTCGCCATGCTCAAGCAAGCGGCCATCGCGCAGCGGTGCACGACTTACGGAGAATTGGCGGCAGCAAGCGGCGTCGAATGGTCGAAGGCGCGGCACCAGATGAACGGTGCCAATGGCCACCTCGATCGGCTGCTCGATATCTGTCATGCGCGGGGGCTGCCGCTGCTGACCGCGATCTGCGTCAATCAGGGGAACGTCAAGGACGGGGAACTGGGCGAGGATGCCCTGGCCGGGTTTGTCACCGGTGCGCGGCGTCTGGGACTTGGTTTCGGCGATGCGCGCGAGTTCCATCGCAAGACTCGCGACGAGTGCTGGGAATGGGGCAAGAATCAGGCCCGAGATGGCTCTGGAAATTCCACGGAATAGTAAGTAGAGCATACAAAATGACCGACAGCCTGATCCTCGAAGTCGCCAATCTCGAAACCGATGTGCTGACCGGCATTTATTCGGAGGAGACCGGCCGCCCGCAACCGCTGCGCATTTCGATTCAGGCGCGGCTGAAGCCGGCCGACCGGTTCGAGCCCGATACCCCGCTGGATGCCAGCAAGAATTACATGGACCTCAAGTTCGCCGCGACCGAGGCCTTGCCCCAGGGCGTGCATTTCAAGCTGATCGAGGCGGTGGCGGATCACATCTGCGATACGTTGTTCGTGCAGGACGCGCGGGTCCAGGCGGTGACGGTCAAGATCGTCAAGCTGGCGATCAGCGAGAATGGCGAGGAAATCGGGATGACGCTGACCCGGGAGCGCCGCTGATGCAACTGCTGGCGGCGACCGGCCTGCCTGCGGGCGCGCTGGGTGCGGCGGCGGAATTCCATGCCCGGGTACTGCCGAAGCTGCCCGCGCAGGGCGATCTGCTGATCCGCTTCGATGCGGCTGATCATACCCATCGCGGCTGGAGGCTGGCTGTCGTCCAGCAACTCGCGCGGGAGCGGGCGCCGGACCGGGTCAATGCGGTTGCCGGCGGCAGCGCTGCGGCGGTGGCTTCGGCCCAGGCCTATCTTGCTGCCGCGGCCGGACTGACCGGGCAATTGCTCGATCTGGATGACCTCGGCGCCGGACCTGTGATAGGCTGAGCCCATGCCGACTCCCGCGCCCCTGATCGACCAGTTCAACCGCCGCATTACCTATCTGCGGCTGTCCGTCACCGATCGCTGCGACCTGCGCTGTGCCTATTGTATGCCCGAACGGCAGACCTTCCTGCCGCGCAGCGAGGTGCTGAGCCTGGAAGAACTGCACCGGCTGGCGCTGGGCTTCATCGACCGGGGGGTGACCAAGCTGCGCCTGACCGGTGGCGAACCGCTGGTGCGGCGCGACATGATCGAACTGGTCCGCGCGCTGGGCCGCAAGCTGGGGCAGGGGCTGGACGAGTTGACGCTCACCACCAACGCCACGCGCCTGGCCGAATTCGCCGATGATCTGCGTGAAGCCGGGGTGCGGCGGATCAACGTTTCACTCGATACGTTGGACCGCGCCACCTTCGCCCGCCTGGCCCGGCGTGACAGCCTGCCGCAGGTGCTGGACGGGATCGCGGCGGCGCGCGCGGCGGGGCTGGCGGTCAAGCTCAACACCGTGGCGCTGAAAGGCGTCAACCAGGACGAGATCCCCGATCTGATCGGCTGGGCGCACGGCCAGGGCATGGACCTGACCCTGATTGAGGTCATGCCGCTGGGCGAAATCGAAACCGACCGCTTCGACCATTTCCTGCCGCTGTCCGAGGTGCGCGCCGATCTGGCGCGGCGCTGGACGCTGCGCGATAGCGGCCACCGCACCGGCGGCCCGGCGCGCTATGCCGATATAACGGAAACCGGCGGCAGGATCGGCTTCATCACCCCGCTGACGAACAATTTCTGCGACGGCTGCAACCGGGTGCGGGTGACGGCGACCGGTCAGCTTTATGCCTGCCTTGGCGGCAACGAGCGGGTTGATCTGCGCGCCGCGTTGCGCTCTGCCGATCCCGAGGCGGCGCTGGCCGATGCGCTGGACACGGCGATGCGAATCAAGCCGCTGCGGCATCACTTCGACATTTCCGCACCGGGCGCGGCGCCAGCGGTGGCGCGGCACATGTCGACCACCGGAGGTTGAGTGATGGCGCGGCTGCTGTTCCTGGGCAAGCTGGCCGATCTGGCGGGCGGGGCTGAGCGCGAAGTTGCCGCCGGTCCGCTCGACCAGGTGCTGGCCGCGCTCGAACCAGACCTGGCCCTTGCGCTGCTCGATGAACGGGTGCGTACCGCGCTGAACGGCGAACTGGTGGGCGAACGCGCCCTGGTGCTGGGCGAGGACGACGAGCTGGCCTTTCTCCCCCCGGTCAGTGGCGGCTGACATGGCGGCTGACGTGCGCCTGTGCACCGCCGCGTTCGACCATGCCGCCGAACTGGAACGCTTCGCCCGCGCCCATCAGCAGGCGGGCGGGGTGGTCAGTTTCCTGGGCCAGGTGCGCGCCGATGGTGCGGTCGAGGCGCTGGAGCTGCAACACTATGCCCCCTTGACCCTGCCCGGCATGGAAGCACTGGGCGCGGCGGTGCTGGCGCGCTGGCCATTGGACGGCCTGCTGATCCTGCACCGCAGCGGGGCGATGCTGCCGGGCGATCCGATCGTGCTGGTTGCCGCCGCCGCGCGCCACCGCCGCGACGCCTTTGCTGCCGCCGACTATGCGATGGACCACCTCAAGAGCGAATCGTGGTTCTGGAAGCGCGAAAAGGCGGGCGGCACCTGGCGCTGGGTCGAACCGCGCGCCGAGGATTATGCCGACAAGGCGCGGTGGGGCTAGGGCGCGCCGGGCTTAGCGCAGGCGGGCATGCAGCTCGTCGATGACCTTGCTCTGGTCGGTCAGGATCCCCTGCACGGTGTCGCGCGCGGCCGCGATTTCGCCGGTGGCCACCCGGTCCACCACCGCGCGGGCATAAAGCGCGTCCAGTTCGGCCATCGCCACAAAGGCATCGCTGCGCGCTGATTCCAGCTCGGACAGGGCGACGGTGGCTACCGACCATGCCTCGCTCGCCACGGCGCTGCCGGCGGCGGCACCCGCCAGCGCGCGGGCGCGGGGCTGCTTGTCGTGGAACCGGCGGTCGGCAGCGCGGGCCTGGGCGACCAGCGAATCGAGCTTTCCCAGCACGGCGGCGTCGAGCTGCGCAGGCGGCGCCTCGGTCGGCGCGGCAACTGGGGCGGTGCCGGTCACCCGCTCGATCGGGCGGCGGGCAAGCGAGGGATAATCCTGGACATCCTTGGCGCAGCCGGCCAGGGAAAGCGCGGAAAGTGCAAGGGTCAGGGCGGTGCGCTGGATAGCCATGGCCAGTCCTTAGCACCTTGGGAAAGTTCCGCCAGTCTCCGCCATGCGGCGTTGACACATCGGGCCGCTTCGACTAGGGGCAGCCCTTCTTCCGGCCCCCCTGCCGTGTGGCGGGGTGTCGGGCGCGCTATCTGATTCGGGTGACCGGGCGGGCAGTGTGGTCAGACTTTATTGAACGGATGCAGGTACCATGTTCGCAGTAGTGCGCACGGGCGGCAAGCAGTATCGGGTTGCCGCCGGAGACAAGATCGCGGTTGAAAAGCTGGCTGGCGAAGCCGGCGACAAGGTCACGCTGGGCGATGTCCTGCTGGCCGGTGACGGCGGCGAGATCAAGGACGCTGCCGGCGTGGTCGTTTCCGCGGAAATCATCGCCCAGGCGAAGTCGGAAAAGGTGATCGTTTTCAAGAAGCGTCGCCGCCACAACTATCGCCGCAAGAACGGTCATCGCCAGCAGATGACCCTGCTGCGCATCCTGGCCGTCGGTGGCGAGGAAAAGAAGGCGAAGAAGGCTGCCCCCAAGGCCGCCGAAGCCGCTGCTGAATAAGATTTCGGAGTAGTTTGAGATGGCACACAAGAAAGCAGGCGGTTCGTCGCGTAACGGTCGTGATTCGGCCGGCCGTCGCCTTGGCGTGAAGAAGTTCGGCGGTCAGGAAGTGATCGGCGGCAACATCATCATCCGTCAGCGCGGGACCAAGGTGTACCCGGGCGCCAACGTCGGCATGGGCAAGGATCACACCCTGTTCGCGCTGACCGAAGGTCGCGTGCGCTTCCATGACGGCAAGCTCGGCCGCAAGTACGTATCGGTCGACATGGCAATCGCTGCCGAATAACGGACAGCCGATAGCGGGCTGTCCCTGATGGGATGGCCCCGCCGGCCCGCAGTCGGCACGAACGAGGGAGAGGGGCCAACCCGTCTCCCTTTTGTCGTTTTCTCCCTCAGCGCGTTCGGATCGCCCGCCTGGCCGGGCAGACTGGCGCAAGGCGTAATGGCTTTGTCACGCGGTGTGCCTAGATGGCCGGCGCGGGGCGGTTGAAGGAGATGTACGATGTTCATTCGCAGCGAACGGCTGTTCCTGCGGCCCGGCTGGCCGGAGGATTGGGAGGAACTGCTTTCCCGTATCCAGGACGAGGCGGTGGTCATGAACCTCGCCAAGGCGCCCTGGCCCTATACGGCCGACGATGCGCGCTGGTTCGCGCGCCAGCCGCAGGACGCACGCCTGCCGCACTTCTTCGTCACCCTGCCGACCAGTGCAGCCCCGGCCGAGATCATCGGCAGCGTCGGGCTGGCGCGCGGTGACGAGGGGGTGGAACTGGGCTACTGGATCAGCCGCGACCATTGGGGCCGCGGCTATGCCACCGAAGCGACCCGCGCCGTGCTGCGGCTGGCCAAGGTGCTGGGGCACCGCCGGATCAGCGCCGGCCATTTCCTGGATAATCCGGCTTCGGGCCGGGTGCTGCGCAAGGCGGGCTTCTGCCCAACCGGGCGAGTCAAGCCGCGCTTCAGCCTGGCGCGCGGCGGCGAGGCACCGGCGGCGATCCTGTCCACGGACCTTGGCAATCCGTGCGACTGTGACGGCGGGTCGGACGGCGATGGCATGAAGCGAGCCGCCTGAGCGCCTCCCCCCTGTCGAAAGGGGGGAGGCGCATCACGTGTCAGGCTGGCAGGACCGCATCGCCAAATTCGCTTTCGGCCTTGCCGATCAGCGCGCGGTCATCATGCTTCCAGGGGTGGAAGCCTGGCATGAAGTAGGCGAACCAGGCGGGCACGATCTTGCGCAGCACGCCGGGGGTGCCAAACAGGTACCAGGCCAGCTTGGCCCTGACCTTCCAGCCGGTCAGCCCGTCCTGGGCGAGCAGTTCCAGCGTATCGGTCCAGCGGTTGCGGATGAAGTTCTGGGTGATGACCAGCATCATCAGGGACTTCAGCTTGTAGCGCCGCCAGGTGCTCCAATCGCGGGTCGCGTGCATGTAGGTGTCGAAAGCGACGCCCTTGTGCTCGATCTCCTCGATCGCGTGCCAGCGCCACAGCGCCACGGTTTCCGCATCTCCGCCCGCGAAGTGCTTGGGGTTGGCGAGGAATTCGTGCGCCATCATCGCGGTGTAGTGTTCCAGCGCCATGGTGGCGCACAGGTTGACGATCGCCGGCCGCTTGCGGATCTCGATCATCAACTCCTCGATCCGGCGGTCGATGGCCTCAATGTCATAACCGGCATCCTGCGCGGCCTTGTTCAGGACGATGTGTTCGCGGGTGTGGTTGATTTCCTGTTTCACGAAGGCGCGGATTTCGGCCTCCAGCTTGGGCGGCACGCCGTCGCGGTGGGCCTTGACCGATTCGATGAACAGCGCTTCGCCGCGCGGGAAAGTCGCGGACAAGGCGTTGTGCCAGGCCGTGGCAATCGGATCGTTGTTCAGCCACCAGCGCGGCGGCGCCTTGTCGCGGCCGAAACGGCGGTCGCGCACGACGATCTCGAGATCTGCGGGGGTCGGAACCGCCTTGCCCGATGCGGCGCGCGGTTCTACGTCGAGGGGGATCCTGGTGGGTGCGTTCATGGCCTCCAAGATAAGGCAACTTACACCGATGTCAATAAGGAAGCGCCTGACCCAGGAAGAGAGCCGCACGGTCGCGCTGGAAGCGGCGCGGGCGCTGCTGATCGAACTGGGCCCGCAGGCCGTCACGCTGAAGGCGGTGGCGGCGCGAATCGGCCGGACCCACGCCAACCTGCTGCACCACTTCGGTTCGGCCGCGGGCTTGCAGAAGGCGCTGGCGGAACACCTGGCGGTGACGATCTGCGCCACGATCGAGGAGGCCGTTCTGGCCAGCCGCGCGGGCGAGGGCACCGCGCGCGAAGTGGTCGACCTGACTTTCGATGCGTTCGACAAGGAAGGCGGCGGGGCGCTGGCCACCTGGATGCTGATGAACGGCAACGAGGATGCGCTCGATCCGCTGGTCGACGCGGTTCACGATCTGGTCGATGACCTGGCCGATCACGATAGCGGCAAGATGCATGACGTGACCCATGCCCTGTGCCTGATGGCGCTGGGCGATGCGCTCATGGGCGGAGCGCTGGCCCATTCGCTCGGCCTGCCGCGCACGTCCGCGCGCGACACGGCGGAACGGATGCTGATCCAGGGCGCGGCGCAGGCCGGGCTGACCTTCCCCGCCAGCGAGGACTAGCCGAGCGTCAGCCACGCCGGCACCGCGCTGGGCGGGATATCCTCAATCCGGCGGTGATCGACGGCCAGGCCCAGCGCGGGATAGCTGGCGCGTTGCCGCGCCGGATCGCTTTCGCCCAGCGGCACCACCACCAGCCGGCGGTTGACCTTCTGCCGCCAGTTCATCCGCGCGGTGTTTTCCTGGCCGACATAGCAGCCCTTGGTAAAACTGACCCCGTTCAGTTCCGCCGCGTGGCATTCCAGCCAGAGCAGGTCGGCCAGTTCGCCCTGGCCCTCGCATACGCCGTGCGCCAGGCGGTGGGCGAGCCAGGCGTCCTCGGCGCTTTCGCCCACCGGCTCACCCAGCCAGCGCTGCCCCAGCGCGGGCAGGCGCGGATCGGCATTGGCGCCTTCGCCCGGCTGCCAGTGTACGGCCAGCGCCGGATCAATCCCGATCGCGATCCGGCGGCGCAGGCGGTAGAGCGAGAGACGCTTGGCCAGCGCTTCGGCCGCAGCGGCCTCGCAGTCGATCAGCAGGTCGGCGCCGTCGCCCCACACCACGAAGTCAAACAGCACCTTGCCCTGTGGGCTGAGCAGCGCGGCCCAGACCGGCAGCGCGCCGGTAACGTCGTTGGTCACCAGCCCTTGCAGGAACTGGCGGATATCCTCCCCATCGTCCTGGGGGGAAAGGCGGATCACGGCGCGGCTGGTCAGCAAGGTGGCAGTCATTGCCCGCAAGGTGGAGATTGCCGCGCCGCTGTGCAACCCGCGCAGTTACAGGTCCATCGCCAGCCACGCCTGGACGTTGCGGCGGGTGTTGTAGGAATAGACCCCGCTCGCCACCGGGATCACCTCGTAGGCGTTGAAGATGTTGAACAGGGTGACCCGCGCGGTTACCGGCTTGCCGCCCAGCTTGAACTTGTAGCGCGCACCCATGCCGATCCGGGTCGATCCCGGCGCGAACAGGCTGTTGTCGACATTGGCAAAGACGCCGTCGTCGTGATTGACATAGGCATCCAGCGTCAGCGCCCGGGCGAAGGGCAGCGTCCAGTTGACGTTGAAGCGCGAACGGAACTTCATCTGGTTGACCGGGCGCTTGCCGACCGGCTGGGCGATGCTGGGCGCGGCTTTGACCGAAGGGTCAAGATAGACGCCGCCCGCCACCACGCGCAGGTCCTTGGTCACGTTGCTGGTGATCGAGAATTCGAAGCCCTGGTGGGTTTCATCGCCAAGCAGGCCGAACCGGCCCGCCTGGTCGATGTCGATGAACGGTTTCGCGATCCAGAAATAGCCAGCGATCAGCGTGGTGTCGTTCACCGGCGACCAGCGCAGTCCGACGTCATACTGCTTGGTGCGGATCGCGGGCAGCACCTGGTAGGCGTTGGCGGCATAGCCGGGCGCGCTGCCCGCATCCTCGAGCCCGCGCACGAAGCTGCCATAGGCGGTCAAGCCCTTGGCCAGGTTCAGCGCGGCGCTGGCGCTGGGCAGGGTCACGTTGCTGGTGCCGCTGGTGACCAGGACGCCGGGGTTGGCCACGCGCTTGACGTAATGGGTGCGCTGCAGGCCCAGGGTCAGCTCGCCGATCCCCTTCCAGGCCAGGCTGTAGCCCAGCGCGCCCGACAGCTGGCGGGTTTCGTCCCCGGTCTGCGGGCCGAAGGTGAAGGTCGGGCGCGGCACCTGCAGCGGGGCATTGAGCGGCGCGCTGCCGATGATGCGCGAATCCCCGCCGCCATAGGTGGCGTCGATCGAGCGGCCCCGGATCGAGCCGGTGATCAGGTGCTGGCGCGGGCCATCAGCAAACCGGCGCGACAGGCGCAGCTCGCCGCTCCACGATGCGCTGTGGTTGCCGGGATTGGCGAAGATCAGCCGGTCGGTCGACGAATCGGGGTTGATCAGCACGATGTTCGAATGGCCCGGATCGCCATCGTAGGCGGAATGGAACAGCCCGCCGCGCAGCGTCCAGTTGCCCAGGTGGGCATGGCCGGTCAGACCCCAGGTGTCGCTGTGGCTGGAATTGGTCGCCCAGTCCGGCCCGGGATAGCGGTCGCGCTCGATCCGGGGGGGCAGGAAGTTCCCGGTCGGCACGTAGAGCTGCTGCGCGGTTTCGTCGCTGAACTGCTGGCGGTTGAAGAACGCCAGCAGTTCCACGCCCTTGGCCGGGCGCCAGCGCGGCACCACGCCCACGCTGTAGGCCTTTGATCCGCCGCCGTTGGCATATTCGTTGTTGTAGAGCCCGAAGCCGGCGGTGACCGCCAGTTCCTTGCCCGCCAGCGGGATCTGCGCGTCCATTTCCAGCGTGGCCGAACCGAAGCTGTCTGCCGAGACAAACGGGCTGACCGCCAGCTTGTCGCCCGCCTTCTTCAACTGAAGGTCGACGATCCCGGTCGGGGCGGGGAAGGCATAGCCCTGGGCGGCCGGGCCGACGCGGATGGTCGAGCCGTCCAGCACGCGGTTGCCCATCCCGCCCTGGATGTCGAAATACAGCCCTTCGAGGCGATAGTTGCCCGCGTTGCCGGGGGAAAAGCCGCGCACGTTGCCTTCGTCATAGACCCCGATGGTTTCATGCCCGGTCGAGGTGCCAAAGGCGTCCTCGGCGCTTTCCACCGCGTTGTCATCGGTGTTCTGGGCCTGGGCTGCGGCGGGCAGCAGCGCCGCGCTTGCCAGCAAGCCGGCCAGCAGGGTGCGCGGGTGGATCGACATTCAGGTTCTCCCTCAGATACTTGGTCATGCCGGCCCGCCCCGCCGGTGTCTTGGTGTATTGTATGGGTAATACAATGTTGCGGTGAAGGCTTGGCGCTATCGACGAACGGACAAGTCCGTCCGATCAACTACATATGTAGTCGATAGGTGTCCTCGTGTGGGCTGGGCAGCGCCGTCGCGCTGTGGCATGCGCCCAGGCCAGATTCCCTGCCCCAGCAAGAGGCTCCTGCCGTGACCCAGACGCTCACCATCCGCCGCCCCGATGACTGGCACGTGCACCTGCGCGATGGGGACCTGCTGAAAGGCGTCGCGCCCTATACCGCGCGCCAGTTCGCCCGTGCGATCGTGATGCCCAACCTGTCGCCGCCGATGACCGACGTGGCCGGAGTGTCCGCCTATCGCGACCGGATCGTGGCCGCGCTGGGGAAGGATGCGGACTTCACCCCGCTGATGACCCTGTACCTGACCGACGCCACCGACCCGGACGAGGTGGAGCGCGGCTATGCCGCCGGGGTGTTCGTCGCGGCCAAGCTCTATCCCGCGCATGCCACTACCGGATCGGCCCACGGCGTGACCGATGTGGCCAATATCCGCGCCGTGCTGGAACGCATGGCCGCGATCGGAATGCCGCTGCTGGTCCACGGCGAAGTGACCCACGCGGAGATCGACATCTTCGACCGCGAGGCGGTGTTCATCGAACGCGTGCTGGCCCCGCTGCTGCAGGACCTGCCCACGCTGAAGGTGGTGTTCGAACACATCACGACCCGGGAAGCGGCCGATTTCGTCACGGCCAGCGGGCCGAACGTGGCGGCCACGATCACGCCGCAGCACCTGCACATCAACCGCAACGCCATGTTGGTCGGCGGGATCCGTCCCCATGCCTATTGCCTGCCGGTGGCCAAGCGCGAACATCACCGCCTGGCGCTACGCGCGGCGGCGACTTCGGGCAGCGCAAAGTTCTTCCTGGGCACCGATACGGCGCCGCACGCCAGGCACCTCAAGGAAGCGGCCTGCGGCTGCGCCGGCATTTTCAATGCGCCCTATGCGCTTGAAAGCTATCTGGCCGTGTTCGAGGAGGAAGGCGCGCTGGACAATTTCGAAGCCTTTGTCAGTGAAAACGGCCCGCGCTTTTACGGCTTGCCGCTGAATGAGGGCACGGTCACGCTGGAACGCGCCGGCGTGCAGGTGCCCGAAGTGATCGACGCGAACGGCACGGCGATCGTGCCGTTCCACGCGGGCGAAACGCTCAACTGGCGGCTGGTCGGCTAGTCTTCCGGCGCAGCGCCAGCAGGTCCCACACGAACAGCGCGATTGCCGCCCAGATCAGCAAGAAGCAGGCCAGCTGCACGGGCTTCAGCGGTTCGCCGAACAGGAACAGCCCCAGGAAGAACACGATGGTGGGCGACAGGAACTGGACCATGCCCAGCGCGGAATAGTCCATCCGCTGCGCCGCCACGGCGAACATCAGCAGCGGCACGGCGGTCAGCACCCCGGCGCAGGCGACCAGCAGGCTTTGCCCCAGATCGTGCCCCACGGACGAACCCAGCGGTTGCTGCGCATACCACCACGCCACCGCCATGGCCGGCAGCAGCAGAACCGCTGCTTCGATCGTCAGGCCGGTCAGCGATCCGACCGGGGTCAGCTTGCGGATCAACCCGTAGAGCGAAAAGCTGACCGCCAGCGACAGGCTGATCCACAAGGTGTCGAGCGCCCCCCAGGCGAGCAGCGACACGCCCAGCGCCGCCAGCGCCACGGCGGACCATTGCCGTCGACTCAGCCGTTCCTTCAGGAACAGCGTGCCCGCCAGCACGTTGACCAGCGGATTGATGTAATAACCCAGGCTGGTTGCCAGCACGTGTCCGTGCTGCACGGCGGCAATGTAGATCGTCCAGTTGATCCCGATCAGCAGCGCGGTGACCAGCAGCGTCAGCAGTTGCCGCCGGTTGGCCAGCACCGCGCGCAGTTCCCCCCACTGGCGGCGTGCGGCGATGAACAGCAGACACAGCGGCACGGTAAAGACAATCCGCCAGGCCACGAATTCGAACGGCGGCACCGCTTTCAGCAGGCGCAGGTACAGCGGCAGCAGGCCCCAGATCAGATAGGCGCCCAGCGCATAGGGCAGGCCGCTGGGGCGATGGGACCGTAAAGCTGGCATGGGCGCTGGGCTAGCCTGCGCCGCACCGGGCGGCAAGCGCGCGCTTTGCAGGGGGGCGCCACTTGGCTAAGCAGGTCCGGTCCTTGTCCGGAGTGCCCGTTTCATGCCCACCCGCCGCCTTGCCCTGGTTGCCGTAGTGCTGGCGCTGGCGGCCTGCGGCCAGGACAAGCCTGACGACAGCGCGCTGGCCAACCGTGATCCGGCCGTGGCCGGGGCGCTGTCCGATCCGCTGATGACCGATCCGGACCTGGCCAGCCAGAACCGGGGCAATGCCGCGCTATCGGGCGGCGGCCCGGCCAGTGGCGAAGTGCCGCTGGACAAGCGCGGACAGGAAGAAGTGGACCGCGCCCGCGCCGATGCGATGACCCTGCTGGGCGGCACGATCCCCACCGCGCCGATGGCGCAGCAGCAGGACCAGGCATCGCCCACCGCCGCCGCGCCGACCGCCGTGGCCCTGGCCCAGGCGCTGCCGTTCGCCGCACCCTGCGCGGGCAAGCTGTCCTATTCGGCGGCCTGGGCGGCAAAGCTGCCGGCGCGCCTGCCGGTTTACCCGCGAGCCCATGTGCGTGAGGCGGCGGGGGTGGACGATGCGGCCTGCAAGCTGCGGGTGGTGCGCTTCATCACCCCGGTGCCGGTGGCTGACGTGATCGATTTCTACCACGCTTCGGCCCGGGCCGGGCAATTGCCGGCCGGACGCCGCAAGGCGGGCGGGGACGAAGTGGTGAGCGGGCCCAACTGGGCGCTGTTCGCGCGCCGTCAGGATGACGGCATGACCGAAGCGCAACTGGTGACCGCAGGGCTTTAGCGCCCCCGCGATCAGGCTTCCCGCAGGCCCACGCCGATCATCGCGCGCGGTTGTTCCATCTCGTTGGAAGCCACCGGATAGGCGCAATAGTCGGCCGCGTAATAGGCGCTCGGGCGGTGGTTGCCCGACAGGCCCACCCCGCCGAACGGGGCCGAGCTGGACGCGCCGTTGGTCGGCCGGTTCCAGTTGATCACCCCGGCGCGGACATTGGCCCAGAAGCGGTTGTATTCGGTTGGTCCGCCGCCGACCAGCGAGGCCGACAGGCCAAAGCGGGTGTTGTTCGCCTCGGCAATCGCCTCGTCGAAATCGCTGACCTGGAACACTTGCAGCAGCGGCCCGAACAGTTCCACGTCCGGCCGGTCCTTGACCCCGGTCACGTCGATGATCGCGGGCGAGAGGAACGGCAGGTCATCGCGCGGGCGGACCAGGTGCTTGATCGCCTTGCCGCCGTGGCTGAGCAGGTAGAGGAAGCTTTCAGTGAGCCCGTCAGCGGCCTGGTTGTCGATCACCGGGCCCATGAACGGCACGGGTTCGTCAAACGGGGCGCCAACGATGATCCGGTCGGCCAGCCGCTTCACCTCGCTGATCACCGCGTCATACATGGTCGACTTGATGATCAGGCGGCGCGCGGCGGTGCAGCGCTGCCCGGCGGTGGTGAAGGCGGACTGCACGATCAGCGTGGCCGCGTCGGTCACCTTGGGGGTGTCCCACAGCACGATCGGGTTGTTGCCGCCCATTTCCAGCGCAACGATCTTGTCCGGCCGCGCGGCGAGGCGGCGGTTGATCGCGATCCCGGCATGGGCACTGCCGGTGAACAGCACCCCGTCGACCCCTTCGTGGCCGACCAGCGCCTGGCCCTCTTCCGGGCCGCCGACCAGCAGCTGGACCACTGCGGCGGAAATTCCCGCGCGGTGGAAGCAGCTGACCAGCGCTTCGGCGGTGGCGGGGGTCTTCTCGCTCGGCTTGAAGACGATCGCGTTGCCGGCGATCAGTGCGGGCACGATGTGGCCGTTGGGCAGATGCGCGGGGAAATTGTAGGGCCCCAGCACCGCCATCACCCCGTGCGGCTTGTGACGCACGGCGGAGGTGCCCTGCAGCGCGTTGTCCAGCCTGCGCTGGGCGGTGCGCTCGGCATAGGCGCGGATCGAGATTTCGACCTTGTTGATCACGCTTTCGACTTCGGTGCGCGCTTCCCACAGCGGCTTGCCGGTTTCTCGCGAGATCAGCGTGGCGAGCTTTTCGGCGTCCTTGCGCACTTCATTGGCGAAGCGGCGCATCAGTTCCATGCGGGTGGCCAGCGGCTGGGCGGCCCAGGCCGGCCAGGCGCGGCGGGCGCGGCCCACCACATCGTCGACGTCCCCGCGCTTGCCGCGCCACAGTTCGGCGCCGGTCGCCGGTTCCCAGGAAATGATCTCTGCCGTGTTCAACTGTCCTGCCCCGCTCTTCCGGTTGCGACCCCGGGTTCGCTTCAGCCCTTACCGTTTGCGCGCGTATAAGCAAAGGCTTGCAATAGTTCATAATCCGCAAGGCTAATTTTTTGCTTAAGGCGGGGTCCCGAGTGCTTCACCCAAGGCCCTGATTTCGCCGATTGCAGTGGTGAACGCGCTCCAGTCGTCATGCTCGGCAATCCCGGCCCAGATCCGTTCGACATCGTCGACCAGCAGGGCAGGCGGGGCGGCCTCGTGCCACAGGGCATGATCGGCGCCGCGCGGCTGCCAGCCGGCCAGGGCCCCGGCCCAGTCGCCATCCGCCGCGCTGGCCCGGCCAAAGCGGTGGCGGTGGAAGAACAGATCGGGCGACAGGCCGGTTTCGCGCATGTGCCGCTCGGCCGCGGCGATCAGCGCGCCGTCCGACTTGAACCCCTGCGATTCCAGCCCCAGCCGCCAGACAAAGTGCCGCGCGAGCGCCTGCTGGTAGAGCGGGGCGAAGCGGTTCAGCGCGAAGATCAGCGGTTCGGCCGGGACCAGCAGCCGCAGCGCGACGGCCAGCTGCCCGCAATTCCAGTGCACTGCCTCGGGCTGGCGGCCAAAGGCGTAAAGGCCCTGCTGGTCGAAATAGGCGGCGGTAAACTGCGGGTCCCATCTGGGCAGCCAGCGCCATGGCCCGTAGTCAAAGCTTTCGCCCGAAATGTTCATGTTGTCGGTGTTGAGAACGCCGTGGACGAAGCCCGCTGCCATCCATTCGCCCGCCAGCCGCGCCAGCCGTTCGACCACCTGGTGGAGCAGCCGCACGGCAGGCTCGTCGCGGCCGGGGGCATCCTCGGGCGGTTCGCTGCCAGGAAACTGCGTCAGGCAGTAATCGACCAGCTCGGCCATGTGCCCGGCTTCTTCGAGGTAGATCAGCCGCTGGAAGGTGCCGATGCGGATGTGCCCGTGGCTGAGCCGCACCAGCACGGCCGAGCGCGTCGGGCTGGGCTCGTCCTGCCGCCACAGCTCCTCGCCGGTCTCGACCACCGAGAAGGTCTTGCTGGTGTTGACCCCCAGGGCTTCCAGCATTTCGGTTGCCAGCACTTCGCGCACCGCGCCCTTCAGGGTCAGGCGGCCATCCGCCGTGCGGCTCCACGGGGTTTGCCCCGAACCCTTGGTGCCCAGGTCCAGCAGCCGCCCCGCGCCATCGCGCAGCTGGGCAAAAGTGAACCCGCGCCCATCGCCCAGGTCCGGGTTGTACACCCGGAACTGGTGGCCGTGATAGCGCAGCGCCAGCGGCTGGGGCAGGTTGCCGGGCAGGGCTTCGAACCGGGCGAAATGGTTGATCCAGGCAGATTCGTCCAGTTGGTCCAGCCCCACGGCCCGGTCCCAGCGGTCGTTGCGCCAGCGCAGCACGGCCTTGGGAAAGGGGGCGGGCCGCACGGGATCGGCCAGCCAGGGAGCCAGCCTGGCCAGCGGAGTGTCGGGGCGATAGTCGCAAGCTTGCGGTTCGGCGCGCATCCGGCAATAGTGGCCACGAACACCGCGCGCCGCAAGCCGCACTGCCAAGGATTTCCGGGTCGCCCGCATGACTGAATTTGCCGACCGCTTCTGGACGAGCCGGGACGGGCTCAAGCTGCACTACCGCGATTACGCGGGGCGAGCCGATCGGCCGCCGCTGCTGTGCCTGCACGGATTGACCCGCAATGCCCGCGATGCCGAGCCGCTGGCCAACCGGCTGGCGGGTGAATGGCGGGTGCTGTGCCCGGAAATGCGCGGGCGGGGCGACAGCGCCTATGCCAAGGATTCGGCCACCTACAACCCGGTGCAATATGTCGAGGATCTGCTGCAATTGTTCGCCCAGGCCGAGATTGACCGCGCCGTGTTCGTCGGCACGTCGCTGGGCGGGCTGATGGCGATGATCCTGGCCCTGTCCGCCCCGGAGCGGATTGCCGGGGTGCTGCTCAACGATGTCGGGCCGGAACTGGACCCGGCCGGGTTGGAGCGGATTCGCGGCTATGTCGGGCAGGGGCGCAATTTCCCGACCTGGATGCACGCCGCCCGCGCGCTGGAGGAATCGCAGAAGATCGCCTTTCCCGATTATGAAATCTCCGATTGGCTGACCATGGCCAAGCGGGTGATGGTGATCGGCAGCAACGGCCGCATCCACTTCGATTACGACATGAAGATCGCCGAACCCTTTGCCCAGCCAGGGGGCGAGGCGGGGGTGGACCTGTGGCCCTGTTTCGAAGCGCTGCGCGGCCGCCCGGCGCTGCTGCTGCGCGGCGAACTGTCCGATGTGCTTTCGGCCCAGACCCACCAGGCGATGGCCCGGCGGCTCGACGGGAGCGAGGCGGTAACCGTCCCGCGCGTCGGCCACGCCCCCACGCTGGACGAGCCCGAGGCGCGCGCCGCGATCGACCGCTTGCTGGCGCGGATCGGCTAAGCTTGCTGCGGCTGCTGCACCTTCATTCCAGCTTTGCCGCGGGCGGCAAGGAACTGCGCGCGGCCAAGCTGATGAACGCCTTTGGCAAGGGGGTGGAACACACCGTCGTTTCGGCCGTGCCGGGCGAAATGGCCGCCGCCGCCGCAGTGGGCAGCCATGTGCGGGTATCCTACCCGGATGATTTCCCGTCGCTTTCCGGCCGGCCGTTCCCGCGCCGGCTGCTGGAACTGGCCCGCGCGATGCAGGGCTTTGACCTGGTGTTGACCTATAATTGGGGCGCGATGGACGCGGTGCTGGCGCATACCGTGTTCGCGCGCCACCTGGGGCTGCCGCCGCTGGTCCATCACGAGGACGGCTTCAACCAGGACGAGGCCGAGCGGCTGAAGCCCCAGCGCAACTGGTTTCGCCGCGTCGCGCTGACCCACGCCCAGGCGCTGGTCGTGCCGTCACAGCGTCTGGAACACATTGCCCGCACTGCCTGGGGCCAGCCGGCGCGCAAGGTGGTACGGATCGCCAACGGCATCCCGCTCGCCGCCTATGGCCAGTCGGCCGCGCCCGATGCCCTGCCGCGCGTGATCAAGCATCCGGGCGAACTGTGGCTGGGCACGCTGGCCGGGCTGCGCGCGGTCAAGAACCTGCCCCGGCTGGTCCGCGCCTTTGCCGCGATGCCGCCGGAATGGAACCTGGTGATCCTGGGCGAAGGGCCGGAGCGCGATGCGATCCGTGCCGAAGCGGTCCGACTGGAACTGGGCCACCGCGTCCACCTGCCGGGCTTTGCCGCCGATCCGGCCAGGGTGCTGGGGCTGTTTGACCTGTTCGCCCTGTCGTCCGACAGCGAGCAGTTCCCGATTTCCGTGGTCGAGGCGATGGCCGCCGGGCTGGCCGTTGCCAGCCCGCGCGTGGGCGATGTGGAAGCGATGCTTGCCCTGGAAAACCGCCCCTTCATCACCCCGGCGGGCGACGATGCCGCGCTGGGTGCAGCGCTGGCCGTGCTGGCTACGGCCCCGGACCTGCGCGCCCGTATCGGTGCTGCCAACCGCGCCAAGGCCGAAGCCGAATACGACGAGGCCAGGATGGTCGCCGCCTATGCCCGCGTCTATGGCGATGCCATGGGACGCAGATCGTTTCCCTGATCCCCGTTCAGCGGCCCTTCAGCGGGGGAAAGCCAGACAATCGCGGATTGAAAAGGCGCGCCCATCGGCTAAACAGCGCGCACGTTGGATAAATAGACCGAAAGCAATCACCCTTGGCCCTGCGTCCCCAAAATCCTTCCAAACCGGCCGACGATCGTGAAGCGGCCCAGCAGGACGGGTTCCTGCGCGAAGTTGATGAAGCGCTGCGCGAGCAGGAATTCGTCGACCTTCTCAAGCGCTATGGCAAGCCGGTGGGGGGTGCGATTATCGCGCTGCTGCTGGGGCTGGCGGGCTATCTCTACTGGGATCACGCCCGCAGGGAAGCGGCCGGCGAACTGAGCGAAAAGACCATCCTCGCGCTCGACAAGATCGATCCGCGCGGCGGCGGACTGGACCAGGCGCTCAAGGACATCGACCCGCTGACCGGGGAAGGCGGCGCGGCATCGCAGGCCAATGCGCGGATGCTGCGCGCCGCGATTTCGTTCCAGCAGGGCAAGCAGGAAGACGCCGCGCGCGAATTTGCCGCTGTGGCCGCTGACGAAAAGGCGCCGCAGCCACTGCGCGACATGGCGCTGGTGCGCGAAACCGCGATCCGGTTCGACCAGCTTGCGCCGCAGCAGGTGGTGGACCGGCTGAAGGGCCTGGCCGTGCCGGGCAATCCGTGGTTCGGCAGCGCCGGTGAAATGGTTGGCATGGCCTATCTCAAGCAGGGCAAGCCGGACCTGGCCGGGGCGATGTTCGTCGCCGTGGCCAAGGACAAGGACGTGCCTCAGTCGCTGCGGACCCGGATGCGCCAGATCGGCGGACAGCTGGGTTTCGATGCGGGTGAGGATCCGGCGCAGGCAGCCGCCGCCGCCAGCGTACAGTAAGCAGGATGAAAGCGATGCATTCCAACACCAATTCCCGCCGGATCGGCGCAGGTTCGCTGGCCGTGGTGCTGGCGCTGGCGCTGTCCGGTTGCGGCGCGTTCGGCGGCAAGGGCAAGCCGACCACGCCGACCGTGGGCAACCGCATCCCGATCCTGTCGCGGGTTGATACCGGGGCCAAGGTCGATCCGGCACTGGCCACCCTGTCGGTGATCGTGCCTCCGGCCGTGGCCAACACCGATTGGGCCCAGGCCGGCGGCACCGCCAACAAGAGCTATGGCAACCTCGCGCTGGCCGCCGCGCCGCAGCGCGCGTGGACCGCCAAGATCGCCGGCTCGGACAAGAAGCAGCGCCTGGCCGCGGCCCCGGTGGTCGGCGGCGGGCAGCTCTATGCCATGGATACGGCGGGCGTGGTCCGCGCCTTCGATGCGCAGACTGGCGCCCAGCGCTGGAGCGCGGGTTTCCAGATCAAGGGCGATGGCGCCAATTCGGTCTATGGCGGCGGTGCCAGCTATGACAATGGCCGGCTCTATGTGACCACCGGCATGGGCGAGGTTGCCGCGCTCGACGCCAAGACCGGCAAGGTGATCTGGAAGGTCAAGCCTGCCGGACCGCTGCGCGGTTCGCCGACGATCGCTTACAATTCGGTCTTCGTGATGACCATGGACAACCAACTGTGGTCGCTGAATGCCGAAGACGGCGCGCCGCTGTGGAACGAAACCGCCTCCACCGGGCAGACCGGGGTGTTCGGCGTGGCTGCGCCTGCCGCCGGGCAGGGTACGGTGATTTCGGGTTATTCGACCGGCGAGCTGATTGCCTACCGTTATGAAAACGGCCGCCAGCTGTGGAACGACGCGCTGGCCCGCACCTCGCTGTCGACCTCGGTGGGCGTGCTGACCGACATCGACGCCGATCCGATCATCGATCGCGGCCGGGTCTATGCGCTGGGCCAGGGTGGGCGCATGGCCGCTTACGAGCTGGTCACCGGCCAGCGCATCTGGGAACTCAACCTCGCGGGGATTTCCACCCCGGCGGTGGCGGGGGACTGGATCTTCACCCTGACCGACGATGGCAAGTTGCTGGCCATCGCCCGCGCCACGGGCAAGGTGCGCTGGATGCACCAGTTGGCCCGGTTCGAGAACGAGAAGAAGAAGAAGAATCCGATCTTCTGGACCGGCCCGGTGCTGGCCGGGGACCGGCTGTGGTTCGTCAATTCCAACGGCCAGGTCTTTTCCGCCTCGGTCGCGGACGGTTCGCCGGTGCCGTTCACCGAACTCAAGGAATCGGTCTCGCTGGCCCCGATCGTGGCGGGCGGCACGCTCTATATCCTGGATGACGGCGGCCGGATCAGCGCTTTCCGGTAAGGGATTGGTGTTGCAAAGCCCTTTGCGGAGGCAAAGGGCGCAACTTGTCTTGTTACGCGCGCTTTAACCAATCCCTGCTAACCGGGCGGCATGACCGTGCCTGCCCACGCCGTGCCGCCGCGTCCGTCCAGCGATGTCTCGTCCGCCGTGGGGCTGGTGGGGGCGCTGGGTCTGTGCGGCTGGATCCTGCTGTGCCACTTCTACCCCGAAATCGCGCCGCTGCTGGGGCTTGATCCCGCGCGCGGGCGGCTGACCGGGCCGAACGCGGCGCTGATGGGGCTGGTTGCCGCCGCGCTGCCGATGGTCCTGTGGTCGGTGCTGGTCGACAAGGTTCACTTGCGCCCCTCCACCGGGATCGATTGGTCGCTGAAGCGACAGCTGGGCGACGTGATCGACATTTCGATCACCAAGCTGGCCGGGCTATGGGCCACCTGGGTGCTGATCGGCTGCCTTTACGCGCTGGGGCGGTGGTACTGGAACGAATTCTACGCGATCTCGATGCAGGTTTTGACCGCGGTGATGGTGCCGGTGTTCTTCCTGTCGGTGCCCTATGTGCTGTGGCTTGACCGGGTGCTGGTGGAACCGAAGGACGCCAGCTGGCACTTTGGCGCGATGCTGGTCGGGCGCGAGGCCTATGACCCCGACAAGGTCCGCATCCACTTGCGCGCCTGGGCGGTGAAGGGGTTCTTCACTGCCTTCATGATCGCCATTGTCCCCGCCGGGTTCGCCGATCTGGTGGGCCGCAACTGGAGTGAATTCGTGCACGATCCGGTGCTGCTCGCCGGGCTGCTAATTACCATGATGTTCGTGTTCGACGAACAGATCGGCACGGTCGGCTATATCCTGACGATGAAGCCGCTCGACGCGCAGATCCGCTCGGCCAATCCCTATCTGGCAGGCTGGGTCGCGGCGCTGATGTGCTATCCGCCGTTCCAGGTGATGCAGGGCGGCGGGCCGCTGCAGTACGACATCAACACGCGCGACTGGGCCTTCTGGTTTGCCGGCAACGCCCCGCTGCTGTGGATCTGGGCGGCGCTGCTGGTCACGCTGACCGGGATCTATGCCTGGGCGACCGTGGTGTTCGGGATCCGCTTTTCCAACCTGACCTATCGCGGGGTGATCACGGTCGGGCCCTATGCCTATACCCGCCACCCGGCCTATCTTTCCAAGAACGCGTTCTGGTGGCTTGCGACGCTGCCGTTCCTGGTGACCAGCGGATCAATGGCGGACGCGATCCGCAACACCTTCTTTCTCGGTTGCGTCAGCGCGGTCTATTACTGGCGCGCCCGGACCGAGGAAAAGCACCTGCTGGCCGAAGACCCGAAATACCGCGCCTATTACAACTGGATGCAGCAGCACGGGGTGATCACCGCCCGGCTGGCCCGGCTGGGCCAGGTGTTGCACCGGCGGCGGGGGTAGGATTGGACAAGGCCGCGTGCGGACCTAAAGCTCTGCCGCGCCGGTCACTTCGTAAACGGTGATCTTGCGCCCCGTCAGGCCCAGCGCGGCGCGTTCCTCGCCCCAGACGGCCATGTGCGGCGTCTTGAGATGGACGGCGAGTTGCTCGCGGCTTTCCCACACTTCGCTCACCCGGATCAGGCCGGGGTCCAGCACGTCTTCGGCATAGTTGTATTCGATGCAGCCGTCCTCGGCGCGGGTCGCCAGCATCACCTTGGCCATCAGCGGGCGGGCGGCTGCCATGTTTTCGGGCGGCATGCGGAACTGGCCGATCACGGCAACCGGCATCAGAACGCCTCCTCGTAAACGCGGGACAGATCGCCGCCCCATTCGCCATGATACTTGTCGAGCAGGACCTGCGCCGGAACCTTGCCGCTGCGCACGATCTCGTCGAGCGGGGCAAGGAAGCCGGTTTCGTTGTCGCCAATGCTGTTGAGCCGGGCACGGGCCGACAGGCCGGCGCGGGCGATGTCGAGCACGCGCGGAGCGATGTCGCGCAACGTCCCGCCGCCCGGAATCGGCGCATCCAGCCCCAGCTTCGGCACGGCGGCGCGCAGGGCCTCACGCCCTGCCATGTCCCAGCCCTTGACCAGGTCCCACGCCGCGTCGAGCGCGCCCTGATCGTACAGCAGGCCGACCCAGAAGGCGGGCAGGGCGCAGATCCGGTTCCACGGCCCGCCATCGGCGCCGCGCATTTCGAGGAAGCTCTTCAGCCGCACTTCGGGGAAGGCGGTGGAAAGGTGGTCGATCCAGTCGCTTTCGGTCGGCAATTCGCCGGGCAGCGCGGGCAGCTCGCCCTTCAGGAAGTCGCGGAAGCTTTGCCCGGCGGCATCGATGTATTTTCCGTCGCGGAAGACGAAATACATCGGCACGTCGAGCATGTATTCGACGTAGCGATCATAGCCGAAGCCATCTTCGAACACGAAGCCCAGCATCCCGGTGCGGTGCGGGTCGGTATCGGTCCAGATGTGGCTGCGGTACGACAGGAAGCCGTTGGGCTTGCCATCGGTGAACGGCGAATTGGCGAACAGCGCGGTGGCCAGCGGCTGCAGCGCCAGGCTGGTGCGGAACTTCTGCACCATGTCCGCCTCGCTGCCATAGTCGAGGTTGACCTGGATGGTGCAGGTCCGCAGCATCATGTCGAGGCCGAGGTTGCCGACGCGCGGCATGTGCCGCAGCATGATGGCATAGCGCCCCTTGGGCATGATCGGCAGGTCTTCGCGCGCCTTGTCGGGCCACATGCCCAGGCCCAGGAAAGCCGTGCCGGTGCGTTCCCCGATCGCTTTGACCTGATCCAGGTGGCGGCCGGTTTCGTCACAGGTCTGGTGCAGGTTGTCGAGCGGGGCGCCCGACAGTTCAAGCTGGCCGGCCGGCTCCAGGCTGACCGTGCCGTCGCTGCCGGACATGGCGATGACGTTGCCGCCCTCGATCACTTCTTTCCAGCCGAAATCCTTCAGCGCCAGCAGCAGGTCGCGGATGCCGCCGGGTTCGTCATAGCTGGGGGCGCGGTGATCGCTGCGCTTGAACACCAGCTTTTCGTGTTCGGTGCCGATCCGCCAGCGGTCACGCGGCTTTTCGCCCTTGATCATCGGGGCCAGCAATTGATCGCGGCTTTCGATCACCGGATCGTTGCTATCTGAAACCTGTCTGGTGCTCATGGCGCGGGGATAAGTGCGCGGGCAGCGAAGCGCCAGCAATAATTTCTTGGTGCCGCGACACGCAACCGCAGCGATCAGCGGACCGTCACGTCATAGCCGAGCGCGGCCGTGGCGGCGGCGGCAAGCGCGGTGACCTGTGCGCTGATGGTCGATCCGGTGACGGCGGCGGCGAAGCCGTCGGTATCGTCGGCCCCGGTGTCGTTGTCATCTTCCACCGTCGTCAACGCGGCGCAACCGGTGCCCGAGCGCAAGGTGCCCGCGACATAGGTCAGCGTGGCGGGCAGGGCATCGGACAGGCTGATCGAACTGGCCGAAGTGTTGCCGCCGTTGCTGAGCGTGACGCAGTAGCGCATCACCGCGCCCGGAATCGCCTTGGGATTGGTGGTGCCGCTGATCGGATCGCTCAGCACCGAACTGGTCTTGGCCACTGTCAGGTTGGGATAGATCACGGTGACCTGGTAATCCTCGACCTCGCCGTATCCGGCCAGGCCGCTGCTGGCCGCGCCGCTGTTGGACGAGAAGCGCAGTCGGGCGATGGTGGGGTTCAGCGTGGTATTGGCCGTGGGGGTCAGGGCCAGCGCGATCACGCCGTTGACCGTGCCGTCACTATCGCCGCTGCCGCCGTCGACGGCATCGGTGATCACCGCCTCGTTGGTATCGGCAAAGTCGCCGTCGCCGTTGCGGTCGAACCACAGGCTGAGCTTGCCCGGACCGCTGACCGCCACGTTGATCGTGCTGGTCTGGCTGCGGATCAGGGTGGGAATGGTCGCGCCATCGTCGGCATCGGCAGAGGCATTGACGCTGTCATAGGCGCTGGCTTCGCTGGTCACGGCGGCGCCCATGCGCAGCCCCGGCAGGGTGCGATGGCTGGCCGCGCCATAGCTGGTGCCGGTCAGCGGGGCGTCGCTGAAATCGTAGGGCGCATAGAAGCCAAAGGCCGCCGCCGATCCGCCGCCGGCATACATGGTCACGGCCAGTGACAGGCTGCTGGCCGTGGTTTCGACCACGGCGGTGCCGCCGCCGCCACTCGCGGGATCATAGATCGTCGTGCCGGTCCCGGCATTGCTGACGGTGATCGAACCATAGCTTTCGACCGTCTGCCAGTTGGACCCGTTGGTGGTTGCCGCCACCGATTCGCTGGCGATTGCCCCGCCGGAATCCTCGGCGTCGGCCATGACATAGCGCAGGCTGGTGGCGCTGCCGTTCAGCGTGGCCGACAGGGCCAGGTTGAACTGCGGATCCTCGGTGTCGACGGCGTTGCGCAGCCCGATCGCGCCCAGCCCGGCGTGCAGCAATTGCAGGGTGTCGCCGCTCCATTCGCCGGGGGTGTAGGGCCGCAGGGCCTTGGTCAATCCGGTGATCTGCCCGGTGATGGTCAGCCCGTCGCCGGCGGTCCAGGTCTTGTTGACGATCGCCCCGGCGTTGAACTGGCTGGTGCCGGTGCACGACCAGTCGAGCCAGAACAACTGGCCTGGTTTGGCGCTGCTGCCGCTGCTGGCAAAGCCCGATCCACTTGCGCTCGATCCACTTGGGCAATTGATGGTGTTGGCGCCGATGGTGGCCGTTCGGCTGGCGTAATCGTCCTCGCCGGTGGCGCCGTTGTTGACGGTGGAATCGGGGTCAGGCAGCGAACTGGCGGTGATCTGTGCGGTGTTGGTCAGGCTGGTGCCGACCGCGCCGCTGGCTGTTACCGTGATTGTCAGCGATGCGCTGGCCCCGCTCGCCAGGCTGCCCACGCTCCACACCCCGGTGCCGCTGGTATAGGTGCCGGTGCCGGCGGCGCTGACAAAGGTCACGCCGACGGGCAGCACGTCGCTGACCGTCACGCCGGTCGCGGTGGCGTTGGATGATGCGGCGCTGTTGGCGGACAGGGTATAGGTGAACGTGGTGCCATAGGTCGGGCTGCTGCTTGAAATCGACATGGTCAGCGCCAGGTCGGCTTGCGGCGGGACCGATTGCAGGCACACCTTCTGCAGGTTGAAAGAGCCGCCGGTCGCCCCGGTGAAGCCCCAGATCGGCTTGCTGGTGCCGGTATAGGCGGCAATGTCGATCGCGCCACTCGCGCGCAGGGTGCCATCGACGTAGACCGCCGCGTTCTTGGACGAAGCGGTCCAGACCAGGCGGACCGTGTGGTATAGTCCGTCCTCGAGGTTGGGCAGGTTGATGGCCCCGCCCAGGTTGTGATCGATGTTGCCGTTGGCATTGAAGGCCAGGTGGTCGGACAGCGTCTCGCCCGTGCCGGAGAAGGTATCCAGTTCCATCGCTACCGATTGCCCGATCCCGCCGGTGCCGCCGACGTTGCCATAACCCAGGCTGCTGCCGCCGCCGCCGAGATTGGCCGAAGCGGGATTGCGGAAGGTCAGGGTGATGCCGTCGGCCCCGCCGTCGCTGTCGCCCAGGTAGGCCTTGAAGGTGAAATCGGCGTTCTGCGCCAGGTCGATCGGCGCGCCGCTCCACCAGGCGCCGACCTGGCCCGATGTATTGGCCGTCAGCTGGATTTCGTTGCCCGTCAGGATCGCGGCGGTGCCGACCGTGCTGCCGGTGGCGCCAATGCAGCTTTGCGCCCGGGCCGCCATGGGCAGCAGCGCCAGGGTCGCCAACAGCGCGCACAGCGCCAGCGCCCGGCGCAACAGGCGCGCGGCAAGGCTTTGGCGGGCGACAGATTCGCGCATGCCCGCGGGACTAGGCGAACCTGGCTAGCACCCCGCAAATTCCGGGGTCAGGGCAAACCCCTATTCAGTGCCGGCCTGCGGCCAATCTCCGCAGGTCCCCATCCACAGCGCCGTGCCGGCGATGGCGGCCGTCTCGCCGCGCAGGATGCGCGGGCCCAGCGAAATGCCGCGCGCCTGGGGCAGGGCGCGCACGGCGGCGCGCTCGGCCTCGTCAAAGCCGCCTTCCGGGCCGGTCAGCAGCGCGGCCGGGCCACTATGCGCGGCAAAGGCGGCGGCGGCGCCCTTGCCGCCGGCTTCGTCGGCAAAGAACAGCGCGCGTGCCGGTTCCCACTGCCGCAGCAGCGCGTCCAGCTTCACCGGGGCGAGCAGCTCGGGCAGGGCGGTGCGGGCGCATTGTTCGGCCGCTTCGACCAGGATCGCGCGGGCGCGTTCCAGGTTCAGCTTGTCGGCCACGCAGCGCCGGGTCAGCACCGGCTGGATCCGCGCCGCGCCAAGCTCGCAGGCCTTTTCCAGCACCAGGTCGAACCGGTCCTTCTTGAGCAGCGCCGCGCAGAGGGTGAAATCGGGCACGCCCTCGCGCGGGCGGAGCAGGGTTTCGACGGCCAGCACCACCTCGCGTTTGCCGGCCTCGATCACCCGCGCGGCCCATTCGCCGGTCTGGTTGTCGCACAAGATCACGCCGTCGCCGGGGGCAACACGCATCACCCGCGCCAGGTAATGCGCCTGCGGCCCATCGATCCCCACGCGGTCGGCCACGGCCAGCGGACCGGTAACGAACAGGCGGGGGGCGCTTTTGGGCGGCCAGGCGGGCGTGGCAGGCATAGCCTTCCTCTAGCGCATTTCGCCCGGCAGGCTAGAGAGCGATCATGACCGCCGAGATTGTCCCCGACAGCGAGCACAAGGGCCTGGTCGCGCGCCTGCCGCAGCCGCTGCGCAACTATGCCCTGCTCGCCCGGTTCGACCGGCCGATCGGCTGGTGGCTGCTGTTCTGGCCATGTGCCTGGGGCGTGCTGCTGGCGGGCGGGGAAGGGCAGTGGGCCTTGCTCGGCTGGCTGCTGCTGGGCAGCGTGGCGATGCGCGGGGCGGGCTGCGTCTATAACGACATCGTCGATGCCGATATCGACCGGCAGGTCGCTCGCACCATGGCCCGCCCGGTGGCGAGCGGCGCGGTTGGCAAGCGCGCCGCCTGGGCCTGGCTGGGCCTGCTGTGCCTGGTTGGCCTGGTCGTGCTGCTGCAACTACGCTGGCAGGCGCAGGTCGTCGCGCTGGGCAGTCTGGCGCTGGTCGCCGTCTATCCCTTCATGAAGCGGATCACCGGCTTTCCGCAGGCCTGGCTGGGGCTGGTCTTCACCTGGGGCGCGCCGGTCGGCTGGGCGGCGCTGCGCAGCGATCGCCTGGACGTGCTGGCTGCGCTCTACGCCGGGGCGGTGCTGTGGTGCATCGGCTATGACACGATCTACGCCTGCCAGGACCGCGAGGATGACGCGATGGTCGGAATCGGCAGTTCGGCGCTGACCCTGGGCCGCCACGTGCGCGCCGGGGTCGCCGCGTTCTATGCCGGGACGGCGCTGTGCTGGGCGCTGGCGGTGTGGCTGCTGCGGCCGGACTGGGTGGCGCTGTTGGCGCTGCTGCCGGCCGCGGCGCACCTTGCCTGGCAGGCGCTGACCTTCGTGCCGGATGACGGCGACAACGCGCTCGCCCGCTTCCGTTCGAACCGCACGCTGGGGCTGCTCATGGCCCTGGCCTGCTGGGTGGTGGGGAATGCCTGATGTGCAACCTCTACCGCATGACGAAAACGGTAGACGAGGTGGCGAAGCTGTTCGCCGTGGAGCCTGATCGCGGCGCGAATTTCGTGGCCGAGGTCTATCCCGGTTACACCGGCCTCGTGGTCGAAAGCGGGCGGGCGCGAGCGATGACCTGGGGCTTTCCGCTGGTGCTGACCGGACGGCACGGCCAGAAACTGAAGCCCAAGCCCGTCACCAACGCGCGCGAGGACAAGTTGCACACCGCCTTCTGGCGCGACAGCTTTGCCCACCGCCGCTGCCTGGTGCCCGTCAGCCAGTGGGCCGAACCCGAAGGGGAAAGCGGGCAGATGACTCGCACCTGGTACAGCCTGCCGGACAGCGAGGTGATGGCCATAGCCGCCTTGTGGCGGCCAAGCGCGGAATGGGGCGATTGCTACAGCCTGGTGATGGTCGACAGCTCCCGCCAGATGGCCGAAGTGCATGACCGGATGCCGGTGCTGCTGCAGCCCGGGGACCAGGCCCGGTGGGTCCGGGGCAGCCCGGATGAAGCCTTTGCCCTGTGCCGCACCTGGCCCGGCGAACTGGTGGTGGAACGCACCCGCGACCGTTGGGTCGGCGGTGGCACGGTGCCCCGACAGGAACCTCTGCTCTAGCCGAAAAGCGCGGCGTGGCGGGCGCAGATCGGCTCCCACAGGTCGGCTGCCGCCGGTTCCTCCAGGCCGAATTCGCCGGACAGCACGTCCAGCAATTCGGCCGCGCTGGCGAGCACACGCTGCTGCGCCCCTTGCGAGCCGGTTCGCGTGAAGACCCGCCCGCGCAGCATCCGGTGTTCGCCCGGCGCGCGGCCTTGCACCACCAGGTTCTGAACGAACACGCTTTCGCCGTCGTTCCCCTGCCAGTCGCATAGCCGCTGCAGCAGCGCTTCGTCGGCGGGGGCATCGCGGAAGTCGTAATACATCGGGCTGGGGCCAAGCCGGATCGCCATGCGCCAATTATCGTCCCCGGTGCGCGCCAGGCTGGCGGGAACGGGGGCATTGGCCCATTCGCCCGGCTCCAGCGGCAGCGGCTCCACCAGCGATCCGCCGAACCCTACATCGACCAGCCAGTCCTGTTCCAGCGAGACTTTGAGGCACAGGTGCGAACCCAGCGCGGCCTGCCCGCGCTCCTCGCGCAGCACCGCCCCGGCCAGCCGCGTCACGGTAAAGCCCAGCGCGGCCAGCACCGCGCCCAGCAGGCCGTTCTGTTCATAACACCACCCGCCGCGCCGCGCTTCGACCAGCTTGGCGAAGGCTTGCTGGGGTGCCAACCCCGGCGGCGTGCCCAGCTGCACGGCCAGGTTTTCGAACGGGATCGCCATGGCGTGCGCGCGGTGCAGCGCGATCAGCGTCGGCAGGTCCGCCCGCGCGGTTCCGGCATAGCCGATCCGCGCGAAATAGGCTGCAACCTGCTCGGAAGTCAGCGTGTCGGTCATCGTGACCTTGTTGGCCGCAAACCTGGCTTGGTCAAAGCAATTGATCGCCTCCGATCAACGGCCGGAAAAGAGTGTTGATACTTCAATACTATAACAGGCTAATGCGATAAGTCGCTTTACCTCGGAAAAACCTCAAGTTAGCTTGAACTCGATTGCTGGCGGCTGGAGCATGGGATGAAAAGCGACGATTTGCTGCCGATTGGCGAACTGGCGCGGCGCACGGGCCTCGCCGTTTCGGCAATCCGGTTCTACGAGGATCGCGGCCTGATCCGTCCAACGCGAACCAGCGGCAACCAGCGCCGGTTCCGGCGTGCGGACATCCGCCGGCTCAGCTTCATCCTGATCGCGCAGAAGCTGGGGCTGGGCCTGGCCGAGATCGAAGCGGAACTGGCCAGGCTGCCGCAGGGCCGCGCCCCCACCCTGTCGGACTGGCAGAAGCTCAGCCGCTCGATGCGCGGCGCAATCGACGAAAAGATC
>JAKPAG010000061.1 GCA_029779535.1 Pseudomonadota bacterium
CCGGAAGGGGAGCCGGTCCGCCATCGAGCGAGGCAAACCCCGGCCCGCTGCGCACAGGCACAGGCGCGGGCGGGGGCGCGGCGATCGCCGGAGCGGCGATAACCGGGGCGACAACCGCCGGGCCAGCCGATGCGGGCTTCACTTCAAACGGCGCAGGGCGCGCGGGCGGCGGCGGGGCGGCAACGATCGCCGGGGACGGAGCGGGCGGCAATTCCTTGACCGCGAGCGCGACCGGCGCCTTGGCAAATTCGCGCGGGGCGGCGGCCGGCGGCGGCGCGAGCGCCACCTGCACCGGGGCCTTTTCGACCTTGGCGACCTGATCGGCCCTGCGCCCCTTGTCCTTGCCCTGCTTGCCGCCCTTGGCAGCTGCCGGCGGTGTCGGCACCACAGCGGCGGCAAGGACCTGACGCTTGGGCTGGAACGCCGCGATGCGCGGATCGTCTCGGCCAATGTCGGCAGCGCGCGGGAAATGGCCCAGGTTGGCGGCCGCGGCCTGCTGCGCGGCAGTCAGGCGCGGCATGTAGCGGACATAGGCCGACATCGATTCGGCCAGACTGGCCGGCAGGTTGGTGCGGACGATCGAATCCGCTTCGTCCGCCTGGCCAAGGATCGCAAGGCCAAAGGCGCGGGTCCGCCAGGCGGCCTTGTCCTGCCGCTGGAGCAGCGGCGAAAGGGTCACTTCCATCCCGCGCCGATCGCCGGCAATCGCCTGGCTCAGCGCGAGGCGGCGCAGCGTTTCGTCATTCGGCCCCGCCGCCAGGGCCGAGCGGTAATAGGTCTGCGCGGTCGCGTTGTCGCCGACCAGATCATAGGCCAGTCCGCGGTCCGCCAGCAGCGCCGGGTCGATCATCCCCGCCTTTTCCGCTTCGGCGAACAGCGGGATCGCGGAAAAAGGGTCCTCGCTTTGCGCATAGGCCCCGGCGAGGCCAGCCTTGACCTGGGCATTGCCGGGCGAAAGCCGGTCGGCACGCTGGAAAAAGCCCACCGCCGCATCCAGATCGCCGATTTCCATCGAGGCGCGGCCGGCACCGATCAGGGCATCGACATCCTGCGGATTGCGCGCCAGCCGGCCCAGCGCATCGTTGAGCTTCATGCCCTTGCTGCCGGGAATCTGCTGGACCACCGGCTGCGAAATCACGTCGATCTCGTCATCCTGCGCCACGGCCACCGATGCCCCCAGCGCGCCGCACAGCAGCGCAGCCACCCGGGCGAGGCGAATCAGGCGGGGTGCGACAGGACCAAGGCCATTCATCAAGGGTAACCCATAGCAACACGAGCGGGGCGCCGCTGTGGACGCCCCACCCTTAACCGCGACCGAACATGGCGCGCGATGATTCGCGCGCCATGGCCTTACTGGTTGTTCTGCCGACCGAGGAAGCGCGGGATGCTGATCGACGGGCCATCGCCGCCATCGTCATCATCGTCATCGTCGGTCGAACGCGAGCCGCGCGACAGGCTGGCCATGCGTTCGAACAAGGTAGCGCCCGCCAGGCGCGGTCCGCCGCTCTTGGCTCCGCCAGCCGCAGCGCCGCCGGCCGGCTCACCAGAGGCGGCACCGGCAGCATTGCCGGCTCCGCCAACCGGGCCGCCCTGGGATTCGCCGGTCGACGAGGAGACCAGCCCGCTCCGCCGCTGCGGCATGGGATTGGCCGCTGGCTCGTCCTCGGCAGAGGTATCGAGCAGCAACTCGTCACCGCCCGCGTTATCGGCTTCCTGCGCCAGTTCGAGCGGATCGCCCGCATCGCGCGAGGGCAGGTCCCAATCGTCGTCCGCCGCGACGGGAGCCGGTTCGGGTGCGGAGGCTTCAACCGGTTCGGGTTCCGGCGCGGCCACCGGCGGCGGCGCGGCCGGCTGGACGCGTTCGAACAGCGGTTCGGCGGCAGGCGCGGCCATCGCCGGCCGGGCCGGGCCGCGCGACGTGCCCATGTTGAACGGACGCGAGGCTTCCTCGGCCTGCTGGGCGGTCTGTTCGATCCCGGTGGCGACCACCGAGACGCGGATCTTGCCCTGCAGGTCGGGGTTGAAGGCGCTGCCCCAGATGATGTTCGCATTAGGATCGACCAGCTCGCGAATGTGGTTCGCGGCTTCGTCGACTTCGAGCAGCTTCATGTCCTCGCCGCCGATGATCGAGATAATCACGCCCTTGGCGCCCTGCATCGACACGCCGTCGAGCAGCGGGTTGGCAATCGCCTTTTCCGCGGCTTCGAGCGCGCGGTTTTCGCCGCTGCCCTCGCCGGTGCCCATCATCGCCTTGCCCATTTCGGCCATGACCGAGCGGACGTCGGCAAAGTCGAGGTTGATCAGGCCCGGCATGACCATCAGGTCGGTGATCGAGCGCACGCCCTGCTGCAGCACTTCGTCGGCCAGCTGGAACGCTTCCTTGAAGGTCGTTTCCGCCTTGGCCACCAGGAACAGGTTCTGGTTGGGAATGACGATCAGGGTATCGACGTGCTTCTGCAGTTCCTCGATCCCCGCCTCGGCGCTGCGCATGCGGCGCGTGCCTTCGAACAGGAACGGCTTGGTCACCACGCCCACGGTCAGCACGCCCTTGTCGCGCGCGGCCTTGGCGACCACGGGGGCAGCGCCGGTGCCGGTGCCGCCGCCCATGCCGGCAGCGATGAAGCACATGTGGACGCCGTCCAGCGCGCGGTCGATCTCGGCCAGGGTTTCCTCGGCCGCTGCCCGGCCCACTTCGGGCCGCGAACCCGCGCCCAGGCCCTGGGTGATGTCCGGCCCGAGCTGGATGCGGTGTTCCGCGATCGAATTGTTGAGCGCCTGGGCGTCGGTATTGGCGACGACGAAATCGACCCCTTCGATCCCGGCAGAGATCATGTTCGCGATCGCGTTGCCGCCGGCACCGCCCACCCCGATCACGGTGATCCGGGGGCGCAGCTCTTCAACGGCTGGCGGTCCGATATTGATGCTCATGGCGCTCTCCTGTCCGTCGCGCGGATGCAATAATTCCAACTATTAACTGTCTTGCACTGCAAGATTCGGTTTGGCCAAGCCGCGCAGCTGCGTTGTCCACAGGCGGGCATGGTCAGAAATATTCCTTCAGCGCCCGGTAGACGCGGTTGACCAGGCCCATCCCGGCATAGCGCGTCGTCGGCTGATACTGCTTGCCGATGGATCGGATATCGACCGGATCGGCCGCGGCATAAAGCACCAGGCCAGCCAGGGTCGAAAAACCCGGCGTAGCGTGGGCTTCGGGCAGGCCGCGAATATGCTGGGGCTTGCCGATCCGCACCGGCTTGCCCAGCGCGGCCTGGGCATAGTCGGCCAGGCCCGCCAGTTCCGCGCCGCCGCCGGTGATGACCACCAGTTGCCCGCGCTGCCCGGTAAAGCCCAGCGCTTTCAGCGCCTTGTTCACTTCTTCCATCAGCCGGCCAAGCTGTGCGGTGATGACCGTGACCAGTTCGGCGCGCGGAATGCGGTTCTTGTCATCGGCGTGGCGCGCGGCCGGGCCGGTGGCTTCATCGCCGGGCGCGTTGACCGGCACCATCTCGCGGTGGTCCGCCGGGCTGGCGATGGCCGAGCCATGAACGCATTTCAGCCGCTCCGCCTGGAAGCGGCGAATGCCAAAGGCGCTGGCAACCGCATCGGTGATGTCGGCCGAACCCATCGGGATCGTCACCAGACCCAGCAGCATCCCCGCCGCATAGACCGAGACATTGGTCACTTCAGCGCCGAATTCGACCAAGGCCACACCCAGTTCGCGCTCTTCGGCCGAGAGACAGGCGTAACCCGCCGCAATCGGCGAGGCGACCACCGCCTCGACATCGAGGTGCGCGTTCTGCACGGCTTCGGTGATATTGCGGATCGGCGCGCCATCGGCCAGCATCACGTGGATATCGACGCCAAGCTGTTCGGCATGGAGCCCCTTGGGATCGGCCACCCCGTCCGCCCCGTCGAGCGTGTAGTGCGCCGGCTGGGCGTGCAGCACCATCCGCCCATCGGGCTGGATCACGTCGCGCGCGGAAACCAGCAGCTGGTCGATATCGTCCTGTTCGATCCGGCGCCCGCCGATGTCGACTTCGACCTGCGCCACCTGGCTGGCCAGGCCCGCGCCCGAAGCCCCGATCCACACCCGCTGCACGGCGGAATTGGCAATCCGTTCGGCGCGCTCCACGGCGTCTCGCACGGCATAGGTTGCGGCCTGCATGTCAGTGACATAGCCGCGCTTGATCCCCTGCGCGGCGCGGTGGAAAGAGCCGAGCACGATCATTTCACCCGATTCCGAAACCCCGCCGATCATCGCGGAAATGCGGAACGAACCGATGTTGACCGCGGCAAAAGTCCGCGCGATGCGGGGCTGGGCCATCAGTCCTTGTCCTTCTTCGCCGCATCCTTCCTGGCGGCGGGCTTGGCTGCGGACTTGTCGGCGGGCTTCTCGGCGGACTTGGCCGTTGCACTCGGCTTGTCCGCGTCATTGCCGGCCGCGCTGGCGGCGGGTTTAGCCTGGACCGCGCCCAGCGCCGCCTGGTCCGCTGCCTCGGTCCGGCCAGGCACACGCAGGTAGATGCGGTCGGGCGCGCGCATGTCGAAGGCGGCAACCTTGCCGCCCAGCAGGCGGTTCACCCCATCGAGCCGGGCAAAGGTCATCAGTGCGGCGGCGGACTTGCGCCCGCCTTCGGGCAGGGCCAGCACCTGGCCGGTCTTGAAGGTCAGGTTCCAGCGGCGATTGCCGACCCATTCCGCCTCGGACACCTGCGGCTTGAGCGCCGGTGCGGCGGCGAGCAGCGCCGACAGCGCCTCGACCTGGCGGCCCGCGCCGGGCCCGGCGATCACCAGCTTGCCCTTGGCCCGGTCCTGGCCGACCGGCTCCAGCTCGTGCCCGGTGGCGTCGATCAGCACCAGCCGGTCGGCCTTGCGCAGCACGGCCACGGGCTTGCGCTCAACAATGTCGATCACCAGAGTGTCGGGCAGCTGGCGCGAAACGCGCGCGTCCTCGACCCACGACAGCTGCATCAGCTGGCCCCGCAGCGCCTCGACATCGACCAGCGGCATCGCGCGGTCACGCTCGGCCAGGGCGCGCTCATAGACCTTGAGCTCGTTGAGGTGCTTGACCCCGCGCACTTCCACCCGCTGCACTTCGAAACCGGCATTGGCGGCGATGGTCGCCAGTTGCTGCTGGGCCATGGCCGGCACCCCGGCAAGGCTGGCGGCAATCCACGCCAGCGCCACCGCGCCGCCCAGGATGATCGCCAGGAACAGGCGGTGGAGGGTTTCCTCGCTGAACGGCAACCAGCCCATCAGCGCATCGATTGCCGACCCGGTTCGGGCGCGAGCGGCGCGGACCTGGCGCGCCTTGCCCTGCGCGGCCGCGGCCTTGCGCATCGACTTCCCGCCACGGCGGATGGTCTGGCTGCTCATTTCGCCTCCTTCGCGGCAAGGGCGCCTGCATTGCCCTGCTTGTCCGCAAGGGCGCCTGAATTGCCCTGCTTGTCCGCAAGGGCGTCGGCAATGATGGCCTCGACCAGATCGCCGTAGGAAATGCCGAGGTGTTTCGCCTGTTCGGGCACCAGGCTGAGCGGGGTCATGCCCGGCTGGGTGTTGGTCTCCAGCACGAACAGCCCTTCCACCCCGCGCTCGTCATCCCAGCGGAAATCGGTGCGGCTACAACCCTTGCAGCCCAGCAGCTGGTGGCAGCGCAGCGCGATGTCGAGGCAAGCCTTCGTGATCTCGTCCGGGATTTCCGCCGGGCAGACATGTTCGGTCATGCCTTCGGTATACTTGGCGTCGAAATCGTAGAAGCCCGACTTGGGGCGCAGTTCGGTGACCATCAGCGCGCGGTCGCCCAGCACCGCCGTGGTCAGCTCGCGCCCGCGGATATAGGGTTCGGCCAGCAGTTCCGGAAATTCCTGCCACGGCCCCTTGGCAGAGGGGCTGATCGGGTTGCCATAATTGCCGTCCGCCGTGACGATCGCCACACCGACCGACGAGCCTTCGTTGACCGGCTTGAGCACGTAGGGCCGCTCCAGCGGATCGCGCTGGTAGATTTCCTCGACCTTGACCACGCGGCCGCCGGGCATCGGAATGCCGTGCGGGACCAGCGCCTGCTTGGTCAGTTCCTTGTCGATCGCGATGACCGAGGTGACCATGCCCGAATGGGTGTAGGTCAGCCCCATCAGGTCCATCATGCCCTGGATCGAGCCGTCCTCGCCCGGGCTGCCGTGCAGCGCGTTGAACACCACGTCGGGCGCGGCCTGGGCCAGCCGCTGGGCAACCTGGCGGTCCATGTCGATCCGGGTCACGCGGTGGCCGCGCTCCTCCAGCGCGCTCGCCACGCCCTCGCCGCTCATCAGCGAGACCGGCCGCTCGTTCGACCAACCGCCCATCAGGACCGCGACGTGGAGTTTGGGGAGGCTCACTTTGACTTACCTACTCTCTGGATTTCCCATTCGAGCGTGACGCCCGACTTGTCCTTGACCCGCCGCCGCACTTCCTCGCCCAGCGCCTCGATCTCGGCGCTGGTGGCATGGCCGGTGTTGAGCAGGAAATTGGTGTGCTTTTCGCTGACCTGCGCCCCGCCCAGGGTCAGCCCCCGGCAGCCGGCCTCGTCAACCAGTTGCCAGGCCTTGTGCCCGTCGGGGTTCTTGAAAGTGCTGCCGCCGGTCTTGCTGCGCAGCGGCTGGCTGGCTTCGCGGCTGGCGGAAATCCGGTCCATTTCGGCCTGGATTGCCGCCGGTTCGCCCGGCCGCCCCCGGAACCGCGCGCCGACCACGATCGCGCCTTCGGGCAGCTCGCTGTGGCGATAGGTATAGTGCAGCGCCTCGACCGGCAGGGTGCGCAGCGTGCCATCGCGCAGCACCAGGTCGCAGTCCACCAGCACGTCCTTGACCTCGCCGCCATAGGCGCCGCCGTTCATCCGCACGAACCCGCCGACCGTGCCGGGGATCGAGCGCAGGAATTCGAGGCCGGCGATGCCGTTGTCGCGCGCGGTCGAAGAGACGAGGATGCCGCTGGCCCCTGCCCCGCAGTCCAGCGTCAGGTCGGCGCAGCGGCTGACCTTGGCAAAGGCCTTGCCCAGCCGCACCACCACGCCCGGCACGCCGCCATCGCGGACGATCAGGTTGCTGCCCAGCCCCAGCGCCATCACCGGCACCGCAGGGTCAAGACCACGCAGGAAGCCTTGCAGATCGGCCAGGTCCTTCGGCTCGAACAGCCATTCGGCCGCGCCGCCGCTCTTGAACCACACCAGCGGGGCCAGCGGGGCATTGGGGGTCAGCTTCCCCTGGACCGTGGGGAGCGTGGCTGCTGTCACCCGCCCCTCCGCGCCTTGATCGCATCGGCGAGACCGCCGGCCCACTTGGTGATGTCGCCCGCGCCCAGGCAAACGATCATGTCGCCCGGTTGGACCGTGGCGGCCAGGGCATCGGCCAGGGCATCGGCATTGGCCACAACCTGCGCGTTGCGGTGGCCGCGCGCTTTCATGCCGGCCACCATTGCGGCGGAATCCACGCCTTCGATCGGCTGTTCGCCGGCGGCATAGACCGGGGCGGCATAGACCACATCGGCATCATTGAACGCGGCCGAGAAATCGTCGAGGTGATCGCGCAGGCGGGTAAAGCGGTGCGGCTGGACCACGGCGATGACCCGGCCCGTCCCCACCCCTTCGCGCGCGGCGGCCAGCACCGCGCGGATTTCGACCGGGTGGTGGCCGTAATCGTCGATCACCGTCGCGCCGTCCACCTCACCAACCTTGGTGAAGCGGCGCTTGACCCCGCCAAACTTGGCAAAGCCGGTGCGGATCACGTTATCGGCCACGCCCATTTCCACCGCCACCCCGATCGCGGCGAGCGCGTTCTGGACGTTGTGGCGGCCGGGCATCGGCAGCTCGATCCCTTCGATCCGGCGCAGCGCGCCATCGCGCTGGCGGATCACCGCATCGAAGCGGTTGCCGCCCGGATAGGGCGTGACGTTTTCCCCGCGCACGTCGGCCTGGGCGGAAAAGCCATAGGTCACCACGCGGCGGTCGCGCACCTTGGGAATCACCGCCTGCACTTCGGGGTGGTCAATGCACAGCACCGCGCAGCCATAGAACGGCACGTTCTCGATAAATTCGACGAAGGCGTCCTTGATCGCGTCGAACGTGCCGTAATGTTCTAGGTGTTCCGGATCGATGTTGGTGACGATCGCGATGGTCCCGTCGAGCCGCAGGAACGAGCCGTCGGACTCGTCCGCCTCGACCACCATCCATTCGCTTTCGCCCAGCCGCGCGTTCGAACCGTAGCTGTTGATGATCCCGCCGTTGATCACGGTCGGATCGACCCCGCCCGCGTCGAGCAGCGCGGCGACCAGCGAGGTCGTGGTGGTCTTGCCGTGAGTTCCGGCGACCGCCACCGTGCGCTTGAGCCGCATCAGTTCGGCCAGCATTTCCGCGCGGCGGACCACCGGAACGCGGTGTTCCAGCGCGGCGACCACTTCGGGATTGTCACGCTTCACCGCGGTCGAAGTCACGACCACCGCCGCATCGCCCAGGTTTTCGGCGGCGTGGCCGATCATCACCTTGATTCCGCGCTTGCGCAGCCCGTCGACGACATAGCCCTCGGCAATGTCGCTGCCCTGGACGGTATAGCCCAGATTCGCCATCACTTCGGCAATGCCGGACATGCCGATCCCGCCGATGCCGACGAAATGGATCGTGCCGATATCGGTGCCGACGCCCTTCATGCCACGGCCTCCTGCCCGCTCGCCTCAACCCCGTGGGCGACGCGGATCACATCCATCAGCGGCGTGCCGCCGAAACTTTCCACCAGATCGGCCAGGTCGCGCACCGCGTTCGGTAGGCCGCAGTTCCACGCGGCATGGGCCGCAGTGGCGAGGGTTGCCGGCTGCATGGCGATGGCCTGGATCTGCTTGGCCAGTTCGGCAGCGGTGAACCGGTCCTGCCGGATCATCCGCGCGCCCCCGGCCCGGGCCATATCGCGGGTGTTGGCAGCCTGGTGATCGTCGGTCGCGATCGGCAGCGGAACCAGGATCGCGGGACGGCCCACGGCTGTCAGTTCGGCAATGGTCGAAGCCCCGGCGCGGCCGATGAACAGGTGGGCATCGGCCAGCCGTTCGGCCATGTTCTCGAAATAGGTGCCAAGTTCCGCGGGAATATCGTGCCCGGCATAGCGCGCGCGGACCGCTTCGATATCCTCGGGCCGGCATTGCTGGGTGACCTGCAGGCGGCTGCGCAGCGCGGGCGGCAGCATGGCCAGGCCATCGGGCACCACTTCGGACAGCACACTGGCGCCCTGGCTGCCGCCAGTTACCAGCACGCGCAGCAGCCCTTCCGCGGAAAAGGCCGGGAACGGGTGTTCGCGCAGCGCCAGCACTTCGGCGCGCACCGGATTGCCGACCAGGTGAACCTTGTGCTGGTGCTTGGGCGCCAGCCGGTCAACCTCGTGATAGGCGGTGGCGATGGCATCGACCCGCCCGGCCAGCAGGCGGTTGACCCGGCCCAGCACGGCGTTCTGTTCGTGGATCACGCTGGGGATCTTTGCGCCGGTCGCCGCCCACAGCGCCGGAAAGGCCGGATAGCCGCCGAACCCGATCACGCAGCTGGGCTGGAAGCTGTCGAACAGGCGCAGCGCCATCCGCCGCCCTTCCAGGATCGCCTCGATCCCGGCCGGCCAGTGCAGCGGGTTCTTGCCCAGCCGCCCGGCGGGCAGGACGTGGGTGACCAGGCTGGCCGGTTTGCCCGGCAGCTTGGCCCCGCGCGCATCGGTGATCAGCGCAACATGGTGGCCGCGCGCTTCCAGTTCCACCGCCAGGGCGAAGGCCGGAATGAGGTGCCCGCCGGTGCCCCCGGCGGCCAGGACGTAATGGCGCGCAACGCTCATTTGCGGGCTCCGGGCATGGTCAGACCCAATTGGCGCAGGCGGAACCGCTCACGCTCGATGAAGGGGTTGCGGCGCGTGATCGCAAGCAGGAAGCCCACGCCCAGGCACAGCGCGATGGTGGACGAACCACCGTAGGAAATCAGCGGCAAGGTCATGCCCTTGGACGGAAAGAGTTGCAGGTTGACGAGGATGTTGATGAACGCCTGCCCGCCCAGCTGGGCGATCAGCCCGGCGGCGGCCAGGGTGGTGAACAGGTCTTCCTCGTCCAGCAGGCGCAGCAGCACGCGCAGGACGATGGCCAGGTAGATCACCACGATCAGCCCGCAGACCAGCAGGCCGAACTCCTCGCCGATGACCGAGAAGATATAGTCGGTGTGCGCTTCGGGCAGGCCCAGTTTGCGGGTGCCCAGCCACAGACCGCTGCCGGTCCAGCCGCCGGACAGCAAGGTGCGCTGGGCCAGGTCGACCTGGTCGAACTCGGTCCCGCCGCCCAGGAAGGCGTCGATGCGGTGGCGGGCATTGTCATAGAACACATAGGCCGCGACCACCGCCGCAACCAGTGCCGCGCCCAGCGCGAGGATGCGCTTCACGTCGATCCCGCTCATCAGCACCAGCACACAGCACACGCCCGCGAACAGCACCGCCGAACCGAAATCGGGTTGCAGCATCAGCAGCCCGCAGACCAGCCCCATCAGGCCCCAGGCCATCGGCACGACCGGCAGGTTGGGATCACGCACCCGCCACGACAGGACCCAGGCGAGGCAGATGGCGTAGGCAGGCTTGAGGAATTCGCTCGGCTGGAGCGACATGCCCAGGTTGAGCCAGCGCTTCGCCCCGTTCACCGTGGTGCCGATCACCGGGACCAGCAGCAGTCCGACCAGCATGGCAAAGCCCAGCAGGATGCCCGCGCGGCGCGCCATGTCGCGCGGCAGCGCCGATGCGGCGAACATCGCGATCAGCCCCAGCAGCTGGAAGCGGATGTGAAGGTAGAAGAAGTGCAGGTCATCCAGCTTGACCGCGGCGGTCGACAGGCGCCGGGCGCTGGCCGGGCTGGCCGCCGCGACGGCGGCCGTGCCGATCGCCATCAGCACCAGCACCAGGGTCAGCAGCACGCGGTCGATCTCGCGCCACCAGATCGCGAATTCGCTTCGGCGGTTGCGGCGCAGCCGCTGGTGCTGCGCGGCATCGGCGGGGATGCGGCCCGCACGCGGCACATAGGGCGGATGGGTGGCCATCAGTTCGCTCCCCCACCAGCGCGCGGCCCATCCGCATCGGGATGGGCCAGAGCCTCGACGATCTGGCGGAAACTGTCGCCGCGCGCCTCGTAGTCGCGGAACTGGTCGAAGCTGGCGCAGGCCGGGCTGAGCAGGACCACGTCGCCGGGACGGGCGGCTTCCATCGCCTGGCGGATCGCCTCGCACATCATCTCGCTGCGGCGCACCGGCATGTGCGGAGACAGCAGCTCGGCAAAGCCCGGCCCGGCATCGCCGATGGTATAGGCAGCGGCGACATTGCCGAACCACGGTTCGCATTCGTCCAGCCGGTCACCCTTGGGCAGGCCGCCGACGATCCAGTGGATCCGGCGGTGCGGCGCGGGCGGAAAGGCGGCCAGCGCCGGCGCGGTGCTGGCCGGGTTGGTTGCCTTGCTGTCGTTGATGAACATCACGCCGTTCAGATCGGCAACGCGCTCCATGCGGTGCGGCAGGCCGCGGAAGCTGGCCAGCGCCGGGCGCCACTGCATCGCGGTCAGCCCCAGCGCCTCGGCAATGGCCACGGCGACAGCGGCGTTCTGCAGGTTGTGCGGCCCTTGCAGGCTGGGCCAGTCGGCCTGGAGCGTGGCAAGGTCTGCCCCATCGACCGAGCGGACCCGGCCGGCATCGTGTCGCGCCGCTTCGCGTTCAGCCACTGCGCGGGTTTCGGCATCGCCCACGCCGAACACCGCGAACTGATCGGCGCGCTGCATTTCGAACAGCCGCGCCTTGGAAGCGGCATAGGCTTCGAACCCGGCATAGCGATCAAGATGGTCAGGCGTGATGTTGAGCAGCGCGGCCACTTCACATTGCAGGCTGTGGGTCAGGTCGATCTGGTAGCTCGACAGTTCGAGCACATAGACCCCGCCCGCCGACAGCGGGCTTTGCGACAGCACCGGCAGCCCGATGTTGCCCCCCATCCGCACCGGCAAGGCGGCCGATTGCAGGATGTGGTGGACCAGCGCGGTGGTGGTCGACTTGCCGTTGGTGCCGGTGATCCCGACCACGCGGTGCGCCGGCAGGCTGGGCCGGGCCAGCGCGAACAGTTCGATGTCGCCGATCACCGGCACGCCGTAACGCGCGGCGGATTCGGCGATGGGGTGGGTGTTTAGCGGCACCCCCGGAGAGACGACCACCCCGGCGTAGCCGGTCAGATCGGCGGTTACCGGATCGGCCAGTTCGACCCGGCCTTCCAGCTTGCGGCGCGGTTCCTCGCGGCTGTCCCAGGCCATGACCTGCGCCCCGCCCGCCAGCAGGCTTTCCACCGCGGCCAGCCCCGAACGGGCCAGGCCGAGGACGGCAAAGCGCTGTCCGGCAAAGGCGGAGGACGTGATCATCGCAGCTTCAGCGTCGACAGGCCAAGCAGCGCCAGCACGATCGAGACGATCCAGAAGCGGATCACCACGGTCGATTCCTTCCAGCCAAGCTGTTCGAAATGGTGGTGGATCGGGGCCATCTTGAACACCCGTTTGCCGGTGCGCTTGTAGACCGCGACCTGGACGATCACCGAAACGGCTTCCATCACGAACAGCCCGCCGACGATCGCCAGCACGATTTCGTGATGCGCCGCCACCGCGATCGCCCCCAGCGCGCCGCCCAGCGCCAGGCTGCCGGTATCTCCCATGAACACCGCCGCCGGCGGCGCGTTGAACCACAGGAACGCCAGACAGGCGCCCATGATCCCGGCGCACAGGATCGCCAGTTCCCCCGCGCGCGGCACGTGCGGAATGCCCAGGTAATGGGCAAAGTCGGCCCGCCCCGCAAGGTAGGCAATGATCGCAAAGGCCCCGGCCGCGATCACCACTGGCATGGTGGCGAGGCCATCGAGCCCGTCGGTCAGGTTGACCGCGTTGCCCGCGCCGACCATGACGATCGCCGCGAACACGTAATAGAACGGCCCCAGCGGGATGTACCGGCCCGACAGGAACGGGACGTAAAGGTTGGTGTTGATCTGGCTGACGATGATCCACGCCGCGACGCCCGCCACGGCGAATTCGGCCAGCAGCCGCACCCGCCCGGATACCCCGGCGGTGCTGCGCTTCTTGACCTTGTCGTAATCGTCCATGAACCCGATCAGGCCGAACCCGCCGGTGACCGCCAGGCAGGCCCAGACCAGCGGGCTGGACAGGTCCATCCACAGCAGCATCGAGACGACCAGCGCGATCAGGATCATCAGCCCGCCCATGGTCGGTGTGCCGCGCTTGGCCAGGTGGGTCTGCGGCCCATCCTCGCGGATCGGCTGGCCCTTGCCCTGGCGCACGCGCAGCATGTTGATGAAGCGCGGACCGATGATCAGGCCGATCACCAGTGCCGTCATCAATGCCGCACCCGCGCGGAAGCTCTGGTAGCGAATGAGGTTCGCCAACCCCTCGAAGTGGAAGTACTGCGCGATCAGGTACAGCATTGCCTGACGCTATTCCTTGTTCTGTGCGGCAAGCGCGGCGACCACAGCCCCCAGACCCACCGAGTTGGACCCCTTGACGAGGATCGCGTCGCCGCCTTCCACGCCCAGTTCCCGCAGCGCCTGCAGCGCCGCCGTTGCATTAGGGCAATGCGCGAAGGGCAGCGCCTTGCCAAGCGGTCCGGCAGCGCCTTTCCCCAGTTCGTCGGCCAGCGCGCGCATCTCGTCGCCAACCAGGATCAGCTGGTCGACCCCGGCCGCCGCGATCGGGCCGGCCAGTTCGGCGTGGAATGCCGGGCCGTGTGCCCCCAGTTCCTTCATCGCCCCCAGCACGGCCACGCGGCGCCTGGCCGGGGTGACGCCCAGCTGGGCCAGGGTGGCCTGCATCGAAGCGGGATTGGCATTGTAGCTTTCATCGATCAGCAGCGCGGTGCCGCCATCCCGCGTCTTGAGGGTGTGGCGTTCGCCCCGGCCCTTCAGCCCTTCCAGTTCCGCCAGCGCCAGCCCGGCCGCACCCAGATCGCCGCCCACCGCGCGCACGGCGGCCATCACTGCCAGCGAATTGGTCACCCAGTGTTCGCCCGGCGCGGCCACGGTGTAGCACAGCCGCCGGTCACCCAGGTCCGCCGTGACCAGCGAGCCGCCGCCCGGCGCGGGCACGGCATCCAGCAGCCGGACCGCCGAACCGACCGCCCGGCCGAACGAGACAACCTGCGCCCCGACCGCGCGGGCGGCAGCCAGCAGGCGCGGATAGTGCGGGCTGTCGGACGGGATAACGGCAATCCCGCCCGGTTCCAGCCCGCTGAAGATCTCGGCCTTGGCATCGGCAATCGCTTCTTCGCTACCCAGGTTCTCGATGTGCGCGGGGGCGATGGTGGTGATCACCGCCACGTGCGGGCGGACCAGCGCGGTCAGGCCGGCAATCTCGCCGGCGTGATTCATCCCCATTTCGAAAATGCCATAGCGGCTGCGCGCAGGCATCCGCGCCAGGCTGAGCGGCACGCCGATGTGGTTATTGTAGCTCTTGACGCTGCGGTGCGCCTTGCCCCGGCTCGACCGGTCGAGCGCGGCGAAGATCGCTTCCTTGACCCCGGTCTTGCCGACCGATCCGGTTACCCCGATGATCTTTGCGTCAACGCGCGCGCGGGCCGCCCTGGCCAGCGCGATCAGCGCCTGCGTGGTATCTTCGACCAGCACGTGCGGGCCATCGACCGGGCGGTCGACAATCGCGGCGGCCGCCCCCTTGGCAAAGGCCATGGGCACGAATTTGTGCCCGTCCATCGCCTCACCCTGGAGCGCGAAGAACAGGTCGCCCTCGGTCACATCGCGGCTGTCGATGTCCGCCCCGGCCACCTGGAAGAAGGTGCTGGCCTGGCCGCCCGTTGTCCGCGCGATGCTGCCCGCATCCCACAGCGCCAGCGGCAGCGCGTCCTCGGCTTCGATCGGCCAATCAAGGATCCGGACGACGGCATTCATGCGGCGCACTCCCTCGCTACGGCCACGTCATCGAACGGCAGCACCCGGCAATTCTCGCCGGCGCCCACGATCTGGCCCTGTTCATGTCCCTTGCCGGCCACCAGCACGATGTCGGCCTTGCCTGCTTCGGCGATCGCGGCGGCAATCGCGGCGCGGCGGTCGCCCACTTCGCGCAGGATCCCGTTGCCGCCCGCCAGCACCGCGGCGCGGATCGCGGCGGCATCCTCGCCGCGCGGGTTGTCATCGGTAACGATGCCAAGGTCGGCCTGCTCGGCCACGACCTGGCCCATCGGCGCGCGCTTGCCGCTGTCGCGGTCGCCGCCGGCGCCGAACACCACGATCAGGCGACCCGCGCAGTGCGGGCGCAGCGCGGCAATCGCGGCTTCCAGCGCATCGGGAGTGTGCGCGTAATCGACATAGACCGGCGCCCCGGCGCGGCTGATCGCGGCGCGTTCCAGCCGCCCGCGCACCGGCTGGAGCCGGGCGAGCGCATCCAGCGTCTGCGCCGCGTCGCCACCGCTGGCGATAACCAGCCCGGCGGAGACCAGTGCATTGGCGGCCTGATAGGCGCCGATCAGCGGCAGGTTGACCTTGCGCGGCTGGCCCTGCCATTCCAGTTCCAGCGCCTGGCCAAGCTGGGTCGGCGTCCGGCCGGTCAGGCGGATGCCGTCCGCCCCGGCGCGCGCGCCCACGCCCAGCAGCGCAAGCCCGCGCCGCGTGGCGTGACCGATTGCCCGGTCCGACCATTCATCGTCGGTCCAGACCACCGCCGTGCCTGCGGCATCGACCACTTCATCAAACAGCCGCATCTTGGCCGCGAAGTAATCGTCCATGTCGGCATGGTAATCGAGGTGATCGCGCGACAGGTTGGTGAAGGCCCCGGCGATCACCCGCAGCCCCTCGTTACGATACTGCGACAGGCCATGGCTCGACGCTTCATAGGCGACATGGGTCACCCCTTCGCGCGCCAGGCCAGCCATGTTGGCAAGGAAAGTGACGATATCCGGCGTGGTCAGCCCGGTGGAGACGCTTTCATCGCTGGTGGTCACCCCCAGCGTGCCGATCGAGGCGGCGCGGTGCCCGGCCATGCGCCAGAGTTGGCGGACCATTTCGACGGTCGAGGTCTTGCCGTTGGTCCCGGTCACCGCCACGACGGTTTCGGGAACGGTGGTAAAGAACTGCGCCGCCAGCCGGGCAAAGGCCTGGCGCGGATTGGCCGCGGCGATGTGCAGCGCGCCTTCAACCCGGGCTTCGGGCCGGGCGACCACGGCAATCGCCCCGGCGGCAACGGCGGCGGGAATGAAATCCTCACCATTCACTTTCGCGCCCTGGAACGCGCCGAACACGCAGCCCTGCGCCACCTTGCGGTTGTCGATGGCAAAGCCGGTGACCTGCGCGTCACCGCTACCCGGCAGGACCAGTCCCGCGCGTTCGGCCAGGATGGCAAGCTTCATTCGCCTTCTCCGCTGCTTACCAGCGGGGCGATGTCGGTGATGTCCACATCGCGCGTCGCATCGGGCATGATCCCCAGCAGCGGGCCGATCCGGGGCACCACGCGGCCGACCACCGGGGCGGCGTTCCACGCAGCGGTGCGCTGACCAGAGGTCGCCTGGGTGCCCTGCGGTTCGTCCAGCATGGCGATCACGACATAGCGCGGACGGTCCATCGGGAATGCGGCGGCAAAGGTCGCCACCAGGTTCGAACGCTGGTAGCCGCCCACCCCCGGCTTTTCGGCCGAGCCGGTCTTGCCGCCCACGCGGTAACCGGCGGCATTGGCCTTGCGGCCGGTGCCGACGTCGACGATCATCCGCAGCAACTGGCGCATGCGCGCGCTGGTGCTGGCCTTGAACACGCGGCGACCGGCCACTTCGGTGCCCGGCTGGATCTTCTGCAGCGTCGCCGGACGCCAGATCCCGCCGTTGACCAGCGCGGCATAGGCGCTGGCCAGGTGCAACGGGGTTACCGCGATGCCGTGGCCATAGGACACGGTCATGGTGGTGATCCGGCTCCAGTCACCCTTGGGCCACAGCGGGAAACCGCGCGCGGGCAGTTCGATATAGGGCCGCTCGTTCATCCCCAGCGCGCGCATCGTCGCGTTGAGCCGCGCCCCGCCCAGCTCGTCGGCGACCTGCGCGGTGACGATGTTGGACGAATGGACCAGGGCTTCGGGAATGTTCAGCGAAGCGCCGAAGCTGTGGCTGTCGCGGATGTGGAAGCCGCCGATTTCAAGCGGACGGTTCGACTGGTAGCGCCGCGACAGGTCGCTGACCGTGCCGGCATCGATCGCGGCGGCAACGGTGATCGGCTTGAAAGTGGAGCCAAGTTCATAGACCTGGTTGGTCACCCGGTTGAAGATGTTGGCTTCACCCGCGCGGTCGATCAGGTTGGGATTGAACGAGGGCAGCGAGGCAAGCGCCAGCACTTCGCCGGTATCTACGTCAAGCACGATCCCGGCCGCGCCCTTGGCGGCGCTGTCGGCCATGCCCTTGGCCAGCTCGTCTTCCAGCGCGCCCTGGACGCGGGTGTCGATCGACAGCATGGCGGGCGTGCCGCGGGTCGACTCGTCGGTCAGGCGCTGGTCGAACACTTCCTCCATGCCGACATGGCCCTTGCCGTCGGCCCCGACGAAGCCCAGCACGTGCGCGCCCATCGACCCTTGCGGATAGAACCGCTCCAGCTCGCGCGGGAACTCCAGCGCGGGTTCGCCGAGCGCGTGGATCTTGTTGGCATCCTCGGGCAGGATGCGGCGGCGCAGATAGCCCGGACGGCCATCGGCCAGCCGCGCGGCCAGGGCCTTTTCATCCATGTCGGGAAAGATCTTGACCAGGGCCGCGGCAACCTCGCGCGGCGAATGGACCAGCGGCGTGCCGTCATCGCCCAGCGCGGCCGGGTTGTACCACAGCGAATAGGCCGGAAAGGCGCGCGCCAGCGGCACCCCGTTGCGATCAACGATGTCGCCGCGCGGCGGCAACAGCGTGGCAAAGCCATCGGCCCTGGCCGGCTGCCCTTCGAACGCGCCCAGGAACAGGATGCGCAGCACGGCCACCATGGCAACGAAGCCAAAGGCCAGCGCGACCCAGAGCACGCGCCACTTGGCCATCAGCAGCGAGCGCTGCCGCACGTTGACAAGTTCGCCCCGGCCAGATGAAATCACGGTCGAGACGGCCGGCCGGTTCATTCGTTCGCACCTCCCGAACCGACCTGGCTGAGCCGGTCGCGCAGGGTGGCGGCGGTGACCGGCTTGCGGGCCCCATCGCGCGGCACTTCGGCGGCCATGGCCCTGCCACTCAGCGGCGAAACCATCGCCGGCAGGACGCTGGCATCGCTGACCCCGGCGGCGCTGGCCACGCGGATCGGGCTGGGCGCATCGGCGCTGCGCGGCTTGCCCAGCGCAGCGAGCTGCCGTTCCCCTTCGAGGTACTGCCCGGCGGTGGGCGCCTGATAGCCGAACTCGACGTCGTTGAGCGACTTCAGCTGCTGCTGGTTGGCGCGGGTTTCGAATTCGGTTTCAAGCAGCAGCTTGTCCTGCTTGATCGCAACGATTTGCCGCTCGGCCAGGCGAACCTGGCTTTTCACCGCGTTGACCCGAAAGGTCAGCGCGACCAGCAGGGTGAAACAGACGATCAGCAGGGCGGCCCAGCCGATCGAACGCAAACGGTCACGAGTCAGGTTCATGCTGCCCTCCTGTCGCGCGGAGCTTCATCGGTGCGGGTGGCGGCGCGCAGCGTGGCCGAGCGCGCGCGGGGATTGCGGGCCAGTTCCGCTTCGGACGGGCGCACCGCCTTGGCGACCTGGGCAAAGGTCGGCGCGGTGGCCCGCGCGGCGGCCGGCAGGTGGCGGCTGGCATTGGCCACGCCGCCGCTGGCTTCGCGCAGGAACTGCTTGACGATCCGGTCTTCCAGGCTGTGGAAGCTGACCACGGCCAGCTTGCCCCCGGCGCGCAGCAGCTGCTCGGCGGCGTTCAGCGCGCTGTCCAGTTCCTCCAGCTCGGCGTTCACGTGGATGCGGATCGCCTGGAAGCTGCGGGTGGCGGGATCCTTGGGCGCGCCAGGGCGGTGGCCCAGCGCCTTGCGCACCACCTGGGCCAGCTGCCCGGTGGTGGTCAGCGGCCGCGCGGCGACGATCGCGCGGGCAACCCGGCGCGACTGGCGCTCCTCGCCGTACTGGAACAATACGTCGGCGATCTCGGCTTCGGCGGCGGTGTTGAGGAAATCGGCAGCGCTGGGCCCGTCCTGGCCCATCCGCATGTCGAGCGGGCCGTCGCTGGCAAAAGCGAAGCCGCGCTCGGCCTGGTCGAGCTGCATCGAGGAGACGCCGATGTCCATCACCACGCCGTCAACCTGCGCCACGCCCGCTTCGGCCAGGGCTGCGACCATTTCCGAAAAGCGGCGCGGGTGCAGCACCAGGCGGGGCGGCTGCTCCTGCGTTTCGGGCCACTTGCGGCCAGCGGCAATCGCGTCGGGATCGCGATCAAAGGCGTGGACCTGCGCCCCGGCGTCGAGCAGGCGGCGCGTATAGCCGCCCGCGCCGAAAGTGGCATCGACGATCACCGCACCCGGGCACGGCTCCAGCGCGGCGATCACTTCGTCCAGCAGGACCGGGATGTGCGGGGCGGCGGCTGTCACTTGCGCGCCTTTCCGGCCAGGGCCTGGGCTTCCAGATCGCGGCAGGCTTCCTGCGCGTCTTCCCAGCCCTCGCCCAGCTTGGCCAGTTCCTCGGGGTTCCAGATCGTGAACTGCAGCCCGCCGCCCTGGAAGAAGGCGCGGTCGACGATGTTGCCCAGCTTGAAATAGCGTTCCGGCAGGACGAAGCGGCCGCTGTCGTCGAACGGCACGCGGGCAAAGCCGTACATCTGGTTGGCGCGCAGTTCGCGGTCGAAGTCCTGCCCGCGCTCGATCGCGTTGCGCTCCAGCTTGTCCAGCTCGGCTTCGAACATGTCGACGCGGCCCAGACCAAAGGCGGTCAGGCACTTCCAGCGGGGATGCTTGGCCAGGCACAGCACGCGCTCGCCCATGCCGGAATCGCGCACGGCCTTGCGGAAGTCGGGGGGCAGCACAAAGCGGCCCTTCTCGCCAAGCAGCGAGAAGCCCTGTCCGCTATAGTTGATCGGCCTTGCCGCCTCCACAACCTGCCCCGCCTCATGCCGGGAGAGCCCCGGACCCCTAGAAAAATCTTCCCCGTCCCGGCCGCGCGCCCTCGCGTCCGGTCCACCCCTGAATCGGGATGCGACGGTGAACATCCATGTCGATGGAACGATTTCTTAACCCTGTGTCGGGCGGGATGAAAGGGGTTTTCGCGGGAAAACACGGGATAACTCGTTAAATATATGATTTATAACACTATAATTGCCAACAAACGGCGGCCGAAAGCCACGGTGCCGCAAGCAACGGATTACGTAATTTCAATGATTTAGCGCACGACTCCATGGCAGCCTTCCGGGCTGTCCCGCGTGATCCCCGAATTTCGCGAAATCAGCGCGCGGCGAAGGCCGCGTCAAGCAGCATGGCCAGCGCCTTGCGCCGCGCCCCATCAGGATCCTGGGCATCGAGCACGGCGGCGTCGGCCAGAGCCACCACGCGCCCCCGGCCAATTGCGCAGGTCACCGCCAGCCCATCGCCCCACAGGCGGCAATGGCCCTGCCCCAGGCTGGCCCAATGCCCGGCAAGGTTGGTCGGCACCGCAGTGCCCATCACCTCGACGCGGCGTTCGCCAAACGCCTGGCCATCGTCGAACCGCAGTTCCAGTCCCCAGCGTTTCAGGATCGGGCTGAGCAGCACCACCGCCTGCGGCCGGCGCGGATCGCCGACGGCAAAGGCACTTTCGGCAGTCAGCGCCGGATCGGCCAGCAACAACAGCTGCCCCCCGCCCCGCACCCAGTCGTCCAGCGCGACGTTTTCCGCTGGCCCCAGCGGGCGCGGCTGGGCGATCACCAGGCGGCGCACGCGCGCCAGTTGCCCCGCCCCGTCCGGCCCGCCCAGCGTGTCGAGCGCGGCGATCGGCCCCAGCCGCGCCAGTTCCGCCCGCGCCCAGTGCGGTTCCTGCCTCTGGTCGAGCAGCCCGGCCACATCGGCGCTTTCGTTCCACAGGATCGGCAGGGTGGTGAACAGGCCGACCGGCTGCTCCTCGCCGCGCTGCATCGCGCGGCCGATGACCGCCAGCCCCGCGACCAGCAGGACCAGCAGCAACAGTCCCAGCCAGAGCAGACTGCGGCTAATTCTGGGGCGCTCCGCCAGTGGCAGGCGGCTTGGCATCGGCACTGGCCGAAGCAGACGGCACCACGCCCGCATCGGCCAGCGGATCACCCTTGCCGGTGGGCGAGGCCGAGGCAGCGGCGCTGGGCGCATTGTTGGCCACTTCGGACCTGAGCGCGCGTTCGTTGATGATGTCGGCCAGGCCCACGATCAGCAGGATCGCGGCCAGCCCGAACAGCCCGGTCTGCAGGCGCTGCACCGCCTGGGCGCGCAATTCGCGCGCGCTGGGCGGCGCAAAGTGTTGCGGCGCGGAAAGCGGTTCAAGGACCCTGCGTGGCGGTTCGCTAGCCATCTGACCGACAATATAGGGACTTAATCCAGCCAGGGGAAGACCGGCAGATCCTTGGCCCGCAGCCATTCGGCATTGTAGAGCGTGGAGAGGTAGCGGAAGCCCGTATCGCACAGGATCGTCACCACACGCGCATCCTCGCGACCTTCGGCCACCAGCTGGCGGCCAAGTTCCACCGCCCCGGCCACGTTAATGCCCGACGACAGACCCAGGCACAGCCCTTCCTCGCGCAGCAGGCGGCGGACCCATTCCAGCCCTTCCTCGTCGGAAATGCGGAACTGGGTGTCGATCGGCGCGCCGTCGAGATTGGCGGTGATCCGGCCCTGCCCGATCCCTTCGGCCACCGAAGTGCCTTCGGCCTTGAGCTCGCCGTGGGCGTAATAATTGTAGAGCGCCGCGCCGTGCGGATCGGTCAGCGCGATGCGGATGTTCTCGTCAAACGCCTTGAGGCCAAGACCCACCCCGGCAATCGTCCCGCCGGTGCCCGCAGCGCAAGTGAAGCCATCGATCCGCCCGCCCATCTGCTCCCAGATTTCAGGCGCGGTGCTTTCGATATGGGCCTTGCGGTTGGCGATATTGTCGAACTGGTTGGCCCAGACCGCGCCTTCGGTTTCCTCGGCCAACCGGCGCGAGGTGTGGACGAAGTGGCCCGGATTGGAAAACGGCGCGGCTGGCACCAGCACCAGCTCCGCCCCCAGCGCGCGCAGCGTGTCCATCTTTTCGCGGCTTTGCGTTTCGGGCATGACGATCACCGTCTGGTAGCCCAGCGCATTGCCGACCAGCGCCAGCCCGATCCCGGTGTTGCCCGCCGTGCCCTCGACAATCGTCCCGCCAGGCTTCAGCGCGCCGCGCGCTTCGGCATCGCGCACGATCCACAGCGCCGCGCGATCCTTTACCGAGGCGCCGGGATTGGTGAATTCGCACTTGCCCCAAACCTCGCAGCCAGCCGCTTCGCTCGGTCCTTCGAGCAGGACGAGCGGGGTATTGCCGATCAGGTCGAGCGTGCTGGTCTGGACAAGTGCAGTCATGCCGCAACAGCTAGGTGCACGAACGCCCAAGCGCAATGGATTTGCACTTGGGCGCGGTAAAGTTGAAGTGGGGGACAGGCCCCCGCTTCATCAATCCTCGGCGGCGATGCGGACCTTCAGCCCGTCGAGCGCGTCGTTGATGTGCAGCTGGCAGGACAGGCGCGAGTTGGCTTCGCGGTGATCCGAGCTGTCGAGCAGGTCGTTTTCGTCTTCGCTCATCGGCTCCAGCTTGTCGGCCCAGCCGCCATCAACCACCACATGGCAGGTGGCGCAGCTGCAGCAGCCGCCGCACAGCGCCAGCATTTCGTCAAAGCCCGCGTCGCGGATCGCTTCCATCACCGACAGGCCCGATGCGACATCGACAGCCTTTTCCTCACCCGCGCGATTGACGATAACCAGCTTCGGCATGTGCAGTATCCTCCGAGTGCGCGCCCTATCCGCGCTTTGCGGCGGCTGCTACTGTTTCGCCCACGTTTTGGCAACAGGTGTGTGATGGGTCTTTCCGCTACGGCAATCAAACAGGGTCTCGATGCGGTCGCGGGGATCGAACCGGGCATCGCCCGCGCGCTGGCCGTGGCCGGCTATCCCGAGCCCCGCATCCGCGAGCGCGGCCACGCAACGATGATGCGCACCATCGTTGGCCAGCAGGTCAGCATCGCCGCCGCCGCCTCGATGTGGCGCAAGTTCGAAGAATTCGCGGGCGCAGACCCCGATCCGCACCGGGTGCTGGACGCCGATTTCGACACTTTGCGCGCCTGCGGCCTGTCCCGCCAGAAGCAGGGCTACATGCGCTCCTTGTGCGAACTGGTGGTTTCGGGCGGGCTCGACTTCGATGCCCTGCCCGGCGATGACGAGGCCGCAATCGCGCTGCTGACGCAGATCAAGGGCATCGGCCGCTGGTCGGCCGAGATCTACCTGCTGTTCGCCGAAGGGCGCCCCGACATCTGGCCCGCCGGGGACCTCGCCGTGCAGGCGGGCCTCGCGAAGCTGCTGAACCTGCCTGAACGCCCCAGCGAAAAGGCCACCCGCCAGCTGGCCGAAAAGTGGCGGCCGCACCGGGGCGCCACCGCGATCTTCACCTGGCATTGCTATAACAACCCGGCCCTGTAAGCAGTGCTGACAGCAATGTAAGCACGATTCGGGAGGGGCCTGTGGCGAGCCACAAGACGATTTTCATCACCGGCGGCGCATCGGGGATCGGCCGCGCCGTGGCGCGGAAATTCGGCCGCGAAGGCTGGTTCGTGGGCCTGGCAGACATCAACGAAAGCGGGATGAAGGAAACCGCCGCCATGCTGCCGGCCGGCATGAGCAGCGTGCACAAGCTGGACGTGCGCGACCGCGAGGCCTGGGACGCTGCGCTTGAAGCCTGCGCTGCGGCGAGCGGCGGGCGGATCGACGTGGTGTTCAACAACGCCGGCATCCCCATCGGCGGCGCACTGATCGATTGCACCACCGCCGAAATCGACCGCACGGTCGATATCAACATGAAAGGCGTGCTCTATGGCGCGCAGGCGGCGCACAAGTGGCTGAAAGCCAGCGCGCCCGGATCCTGCCTGCTCAACACCGCCAGCGCGGCGGGGATCTATGGATCGCCCGGCGCGTCGGTCTATGCCGCGACCAAGTTCGGCGTGCGCGCGCTGACCGAGGCGCTGGACGGCGAATGGTATCCCGACGGGATCAAGGTGGCCGACCTGATGCCCGGCTTCATCGACACCCCCCTGCTCGACATCACCCCCAACAAGGCGACCAACCAGCCGATCCGCGATCGCGTGGCCGAAAGTGGGCTGGAACTGACCCCGGTGGCCGATGTCGCCCAGGCGGCCTGGGACGCGGTCCACGGCGACAAGCTGCACAACCTGGTCGGCAAGACCGCCCGCTCGGTCAGCTTCGCGGCGCGCTGGATGCCCGGCACCCTGCGCAAGCGCATGCGCACCGGCTTTCGCGCGCTGGGCGACTAACCACCAGGGTCAGGGCCCTAAGGCAGCAGCACCGGCCCCTTCATCCGCGCCGCCCCGGCCTTGCCCGCCGGGCTGAGGAACGGGGCAAGCTGCGCAAAACTGAGTTCGGCCACATCGCCGCAGGCCAGCAGCGCGTGGGGCAGGTCCGGCTCGAACGTCAGACCGGTGGGGGTCAGCGCCACGTCCCAGTAATCGGCCTCGGCGCGGGCGGCGTTGCATTCGGCGTCCTCGTGTTCGGGCATCTGCGCCAGCACCAGGCGGCGCAGCCCCTCCTTGATCCGCCGTTCAAAGTATTTCGCGCCGGGATCCCAGGTCACGTCCATCCCCTTGGGGGCCAGCCATTGGCCCAGTTCCACTTCCTTGCCGCTGGCCCGGTCGAACGTGAGGTGCGAGGAAGCGACATAGGGATGCGCACCGCCGCAGGTTCCGCCTTCATTCAGCGCCGCCGAAACGAACTGGGTGGACACGAACGCGGGCGAAGCTTCGAACGACAGGTCCCCATCGGTCCCGGTCTGGAACAGGTTGGCCTTCATGCAGGCGATATAGTCGGCCCGGCCATCCCTGGGGTTGAGCAGCGCGCGCAGCGCGGTGTTGATCGCCTGGTCACCGGGGCGCTGGACCGGCAGCTGGAAGGTGCTGATGTCCACCTGGGCAAAGCCCTTGCCAACGTCCTTGACCAGCCGCGTGAAACCGAACTTGCCCGTAACCTCGGGCTTGGCAACCAGCTTGGGCGGAACCAGGCGCGGTGCCAGATAGGCATCTGCCATGCAGGCGCCGTCCACTTCGCCATCGGCGTCCATCGGCACGCGGGACAGGGTGACCGGCAGGGTGCGTTCCCCCGTGGTCCAGCTACCGGTGATGCGGTTCGCCCCGGCCATGGTGATCGTCCAGCGGGCCTTGGCCCCGGCGTCCTCTTGCCAGCCCTGGCCATCCGGCAGCTTGTCCAGCGCGATGGGCTCCATTTGCGACAGATAGAAATAGGAACCGCGCGCCCGGTCGGTCGCCACGTCCATCAGGCAGGCATGGACCGGCAGGTTGCCGATCCTGCCCTGCCACACCCCGTCGATCGCCGGGGCTTCATCCGCCAGGGCCGGCGTGGCGCTCGCGCTCAGGGCCAGCGCGGCAAACAGCGCGCGCATCACAGCATCCCCGCAATCGCCCGCACCATCGCCGCATCGCGCGCCGACAGGCCATCGGCATCGTGCGTGGTCAGGGTGATTTCGACCCGATTGTAGACGTTGAACCATTCGGGATGGTGATCGGCCTTTTCGGCATAGAGCGCGACGCGGGTCATGAACCCGAAGGCCTCGTTGAAATCGGCAAAGACGAACTTGCGCTCCAGCGCCTTGCCATCGGCGCGCAGCTGCCATTCGGGCGCTTGCGCCAGCAGGGCATCAAGTTCGGCTTGGGTCAGGCGGGGAATGGTCACGGGGCATGCTCTCCTTGGCAGGCGGGCAGCTTTCCCCTATCGCGCCGTGCCATGCAAGAGTGCAGCCTGACCGCATCGGACATTGCCTGCCGCAAGGGCGACCGGCTGCTGTTCGCGCGCCTGTCGTTCGCGCTGGCGCGGGGGCAGGCGCTGCAGCTGACCGGATCGAACGGCATCGGCAAGAGCAGCCTGATGCGGATCCTGGCCGGACTGGCTCCCGCCTTTGCCGGCACGGTGGAGCGCGTGGGCACGGTGGCGCTGGTGGACGAGCGCCCGGCGCTTGACCCGCACCAGCCGCTGGGCGCGGCGCTGGCCTTCTGGCGGCGGATCGACGGGCCGGGCGATGCGCAGCTGGCGCGGCTGGGGATCGCCGGGCTGGAGGACGTGCCGGTGCGCTATCTGTCCACCGGCCAGAAAAAGCGCGCCGCGCTGGCCCGCCTGCTGGGGCAGGAAGCGCCGCTGTGGCTGCTGGACGAGCCGCTCAACGGCCTCGACACGCGCGGGGTGGCCCTGGTGCAGGACCTGGCGGCCGAACACTGCCGCGCGGGCGGCATCTGCGTGATCGCCTCGCACCAACCGTTTGCCCTGCCCGGCATGGCCCGGCTCGAACTCAGGGACTTTGCGGCATGAGCGGGCCGTTGTTCACCCTGCTCCGGCGCGACCTGGCGCAATTGCTGGCCGGCGGACGGCGCGGCGGGGCCGTGCTGCCGGTGCTGTTCTTCCTCGCCGTGGCAATGCTCTATCCCTTCGCGGTCGGGCCCGACGCGCCGGTGCTGGCGCGGACCGGCGGCGGGGTGATCTGGATCGCGGCCCTGCTCGCGGCGATCCTCCCGCTCGACCGCCTGATCGAGCCGGACCTCGAACTCGGCATGTTCGACCAGTGGGCGCTGCGCGGGATTTCGGAAGAACTGGTGGTTGCGGTGCGGGTGCTGGCCCACTGGCTCAGCTTTGGCCCGCCGCTGATGCTCGCTGCCCTGCCCGCCAGCGCGCTGGTCGGGATCGATGGCGCAACCTTGCGCACGGTCGAAATCGGCCTGCTCGCGGGAACGCCGGGCCTTGCGGCGCTCGGCGTGATGGTCGCCGCGCTGACCGCCGGCCTGCGCGGCGGGGCGGCGCTGGGCGGCTTGCTGGTGATCCCGCTGGCCGTGCCGCTACTGGTGTTCGGTGCGGGCAGCCTCGCCACCGGCGGCGGCTCGGGCATCGCGCTGACCGGCGCGGTCAGCCTGGTGCTGCTGGCGATTGCGCCGTTTGCCGCAGGCGCGGCGATCAGGGCTGGGCGGGGTTAGAAGTTTTCTTGCCGGTTGGGCTGATCGCCTGCGCGATCAGCTTGGCCTGACCGGCCCGCTCCCCCGGCCCAGCCACCCGTTCAAGG
>JAKPAG010000076.1 GCA_029779535.1 Pseudomonadota bacterium
TTGGGCCGGGGGAGCGGGCTGGTGTTGCAAGCTGATCGCGGAGGCGATCAGCGTACCAAACAAAGGACTCTCAAGCGAATGCCTTGTCCGCACCGGCGCCAGCCGGAAAGAAACATTTACGCCGCCGCGCGGCAATGCTAGGCGCGCCGCCGATCCGTTTATCCAGAGCGAAAGCCACTGCAATCATGTCCGACGAAGGCAACATCATCACCGACCTGGGCCTGGAAGCGCCTGCCGCCAACGGCGAGGACACCATGCCGACGGCTGGCTTCATCATGCAGTATGTGAAGGACCTGTCGGTCGAAAATCCCAATGCTCCGGCCAGCTTCCAGTGGCAGGACACCCCGCAGATCGACGTGCAGTTCAACATCGGCGCGCAGAACGTGGGCGACGGGGTCCACGAAGTGGAACTGAAGATCGTGATCAAGTCGGTGGGCCAGCAGGGCACCGCCTTCCTGGTTGACCTGGTCTATGCGGGCCTGGTTGGCATGCGCAACATGGACGAAGCGCACCAGCACGCCTTCATCTATGCCGAAGCGCCGCGCATCCTGTTCCCGTTCGCCCGCCGCGTTATTTCGGACGCCGTGCGCGATGCCGGCTTCGCGCCGCTGCTGCTCGAACCGATCGACTTCAACGGCCTCTACCTCCAGCAGATGGCCGCGCAGCAGGCCGAGCTGGAAGGCCAGGCTCCGGCCGGCCAGGCCTGATCCGGCCCGGCCCGGCGCGCTACTGAGGGGCTTTCGCGCATGAGCCTGGTCCGCCATGTCAGCACGATCGGCGGCCTGACCGCGATCAGCCGCGTGTTCGGCTTTGCCCGCGACATGCTGCTGGCGCGCGTGCTGGGCGCGGGCCTGGCGGCGGACGCGTTCCAGCTCGCCTTCACCCTGCCCAACACCTTCCGCCGCCTGTTTGCCGAAGGCGCGTTCAGCGTGGCTTTCGTGCCGATGTACAGCCGCGCGCTGCACGGCGAAGGCGGCGAGGAAGCCGCTGACCGCTTTGCCGGTGACGTGCTGTCCGTATTCGTCTGGGTGCTGCTGGGCTTTTCCGCGCTGGCGATGCTGGGCATGTCGGGCGTGGTCTGGGTGCTGGCCAGCGAATACGCCAATGTGCCCGGCAAGTTCGAGCTGTCGGTGCTGCTCAGCCGGGTCACCTTTCCCTACCTCACCTTCATCAGCCTGATGGCGATGCTGGCGGGCGTGCTCAACGCACGCTCGCGCTTCGGCCCGGCGGCCTTCGCCCCGGTGCTGCTCAACGTGTTCCTGATCACCGGCATCCTGGTGGGCGACCGTCTGCGCGGCGCCAGCGGGGATGACCGGATCGTCGCCATGGCGCTGGCCATCGCGGTGGCGTTGTCGGGCCTCGGCCAGTTCCTGTACCTGTGGTGGGAAACCCGCCGCGCGGGCGTGCGGCTGAAGGTTACCCTGCCGCGCTTCACGCCCGAAGTGCGGCGGCTGGGCGCGCTGATCCTGCCCGCCACCTTCGGTGCAGGGATCTACCAGATCAGCCAGTTCGTCGACACGTTCTTCGCCACCAGCCTGCCGCAGGGGTCGCTGACCCTGCTCAAGCTTGCCGACCGGCTCAACCAGATGCCGCTGGGGATCGTCGGGATCGCATTGGGCACGGCGATCCTGCCGATGCTGTCGCGCCACATCCACACCGGCGATGCGGCCGAGGCGCAGCGCCTGCAATCCAATGCCTTCGAGATCGGCACGCTGCTGACCCTGCCGTCGGCCGCGGCGCTGGCGGTTTGCGCCCCGGCATTCTGCACCGCTTTCTTCGTCGGCGGCAAGTTCACCCTGGCGGACGGGGCGATCATGGCGCAGATCGTGGTCGCGCTGGTGGCGGGGCTACCGGCCTACGTAATCGTCAAGATCCTCAACCCCGGGTTCTTCGCGCGCGAGGATACCCGCACCCCGGTGTGGACCGCGCTGCTCTCGCTGCTGTTCAACATCGCGCTGAACGTCTGGGTGGTGCGCCAATGGGGCATTGTCGGGCTGGCCGCGGCAACCGCCTGTTCGGCCACGCTCAATTGCCTGCTGCTCTATGCGATCCTGCACCGGCGCGGCTGGTTCCGCTTCACCGCCCGGCTGGCCGGGCGCGTCGCGCGGCAACTGGTGGCGACCGCGGCGATGGCGGCCCTGCTGTACTGGCTGACCCCGCAGCTGGCGGCGCACTATTCCGGGCCGTGGCTGGGCCGGGTCTGGTCGCTGGCGCTGCTGGTGACGGCGGGCATGGCGGTGTTCTTCGTCGCCGCCTTCGCAGTCGGCGCGGTCGACCGTTCGGTGCTGGCGCAGCTGCGCCGCCGCCGTCCGGCCCGGACCAGGTCCGACGATGAAATCCTTGAAGTAGAGTGAGCAAGACAATGCGTATCGTTTCCGGCATCCAGCCCACGGGCAATCTCCACCTTGGCAACTACCTGGGGGCGATCCGCAACTGGGTGAAGATGCAGGACGATGCGGCGGCCACCGGCGGCCAGGCGCTCTACTTCCTGGCCGACCTGCACGCCATTTCGATGCCGCACGATCCGGCCGAGCTGACCCGCAACACCTTCGAGATGACCGCCGCGCTGGTTGCCTGCGGGATCGATCCCGACAAGGCGGTGCTGTTCAACCAGACCCAGGTGCCCGCCCATGCCGAGCTGCAATGGCTGCTGAGCGGCACCGCGCGGATGGGCTGGCTGAACCGCATGACCCAGTGGAAGGACAAGGCCGGCAAGAACCGCGAGGGCCAGTCGGTCGCGCTGTTCACCTATCCGGTGCTGCAAGCCGCCGACGTGCTGCTCTACCAGGCGACCCACGTGCCCGTGGGCGAGGACCAGAAGCAGCACCTCGAACTGGCGCGCGACATCGCCCAGAAATTCAACAACGATTTCTGCGCCGAGGACGCGCCGGTCTTTACCCTGCCCGATCCGATCATCCCGCCCGAAGCCGCCCGGATCATGAGCCTGCGCGATGGCAGCGCCAAGATGAGCAAGAGCGATCCGAGCGACATGAGCCGGATCAACCTGACCGACGATGCCGACACTATCATGAACAAGGTCAAGAAGGCCAAGACCGACCCGGAAGTGCTGCCGGGCGAGAAGGCCGGGCTGGACGGCCGCCCCGAAGCGGCCAACCTGGTCGGAATCTATGCCGCGATGGCCGGGACCAGCATGGAAGCCGTGCTGGGCGAGTTTCAGGGCAAGGGCTTTGGCGCGTTCAAGCCGGCGCTGGGCGAACTGCTGGTCGAAAGCCTGGCCCCGATCAACGCCCGCTTCGTCGAACTGCGGCAGGACCGCGCCGCGCTGCAGGCGATCCTGGCCAAGGGTGCGGCCAAGGCGCGCGAGCTGGGCGCGGGGACGCTGTCGGCCACCTATAACGCGCTGGGGCTGGTGCGCGGCTGACCCGCCACGGGGCCACGCCATTCAAGCGCCATTCAGCCGCTCTGGCCGAGACTGGCGGCAATGCTAAGCTGTGTGTCCGCCCGGCGATTCGAGCGGCGGCAAATGGGGATACAGGGTCGATGACGTCCAATCGCTCGGTGATGGGCAAGTTCAAGCTGGCACTGGCGCCGCTGGCCATGCTGGGTCTGGCCGCTTGCGCCACGCCGTTCAATGCCAATGTCTCGCGTTTTGCCAGCCAGCTGCCCGCGCCGCAGGGGCAGAGCTTTGCCGTGGTCGCCGATGATCCGGCGATGGCGGGCGGGCTGGAATTCTCGCAATATGCCAAGCTGGTCGAAGCGCAGATGGTCAAGCTGGGCTATGCCCCGGCCAGCCCTGAAACCGCGACCCTGCTGGTGCGGTTCGACTACGGGGTGGACCAGGGCCGCGAAAAGGTCCGTTCCACCGGCTTTGCCGATCCCTATTGGGGGTCGTGGTATGGCTACCCGCGCTATGGCTATGGCATCGGCTACACCGGCTGGGGCCGCCGCGCCTTTTACTCGCCATATCGCGGCGGGCTGTGGGGTTACGGCTGGTACGATCCGTGGTTCGATGGCGGAGTGGAAAGCTACACCGTCTACACCAGCGGCATCCGCCTGAAGATCGACCGCAAGGCCGACGGTCAGCGCCTGTTCGAAGGCAAGGCCGAAGCCGCGTCCACGTCCAACCGCCTGCCCTACCTGGTGCCCAACCTGGTCGAGGCGATGTTCACCGATTTCCCGGGTAATTCCGGGGAAACCGTGCGCATCTCGGTCGCGCCGGAGAAAAACCGCCGCAACTGAGGTGACACCACCGAGAGCGAAGGGCGGGCCTGGCAACGGGCTCGCCCTTTTTTTTAAGTTTCTGTCCGGCTGACGCCGGTGCGGAAAAGGAGACCCTGTCGGGTGTGCTCTTTGCATCCGCAAAGAGCTTGGCCTGGCCGGCCCACACCCCCCGCCCAACCAACC
>JAKPAG010000082.1 GCA_029779535.1 Pseudomonadota bacterium
TCGGTCGGGCTGACCGAGGGGCAGGCGCGCAACCAGTACGGCAACGTCAAGGTCTATTCCTCCGACTTCCGGCCGATGAAGAACGTCTTCGCCGGGCGGGCGGAGCGGGGGCTCTACAAGCTGGTGGTCGACGCCAACACCGACCGGGTGCTGGGCGTGCACATGATCGGGCCGGATTCGCCGGAAATCCTCCAGGCGGCGGCGATCGCGGTGCAGGCGAAGCTGACCAAGGCCGATTTCGACGCCACGGTGGCGCTGCATCCCTCCATGGCTGAAGAACTGGTGCTGATGCGCTGACGGATCAGGCGATCCGGTAGGGCACCACCCCACGCTGGTCCGGGTCCACCAGGATCGCCCGGTCGCTGGGCGGGAAGGCGCGCTGGTCGCAATCGGGGCGCGGGCACAGGCGGCAGGACACGCCGATCTTCTCCACCCGGCGCGGCGTCGCCAGGTCGAGCCCGTCGGCATAGACGAACTCGGCCGCATGCGCCGCCTCGCAGCCCAGCGCCACGGCATAGCGGCGGGGGGAGCGCTCGAAGCTGCCGGATGGCTTGACCAACCCCTTGGCCATCGAGACGTAGCGCACCCCGTCCGGCGTCTCGGCAAGCTGCACCAGGATGCGGTCGGGGATCGCCACTGCCTCATGCACGATCCACAGCGGGCATGCACCGCCGAAGCGGGCGAATTGCAGCCGCGTTGCAGAGTGGCGCTTGGTGATGTTGCCCGCCATGTCCACCTTGCAGAAGAAGAACGGCACTCCGCGCGCATCGGCCCGCTGGAGAGTGGAGAGGCGTTGGCAGGTCTGCTCGAAACTGGTGCCGAAAGCATGGCCCAGCCGGTCGATGTCGTGCCGCAGCCGCCGCGCTTCGTCGCGGAACGTGCGGTAGGGCATCAGGATCGCGCTCGCCGCATAGTTGCACAGGCCGACGAACAGCAGTTGCCGCGCCGCCGCGCTGCGCAGCGTCGCCCCTTGCACCACCGTGGCGATCTCCTCCTTGAGCGCCAGCGCCGCCAATTGGTGGGCGAGCTGGAACCGGCGGGTTTCCGGGGGCTGCGCCGGATCGATCACGAGATGGCGCATCTGCGCGTCGAACTCGCGCAGGCCCTGGT
>JAKPAG010000084.1 GCA_029779535.1 Pseudomonadota bacterium
CTGGGCCCGGACCGCGCGCGACAACGGCTCGCAGCTCTGGGCGCAGATCAGCCACCCGGGGCGCCAGTGCCCGCGGCTGGTGAATGGCACGCCGCTGGCGCCCTCGGCGGTGCAGCTCAGCATGGCCGGCAACTTCGGACGACCGCGCGCGGCCACGGAAGGCGACATCCAGGACATCATCCGGCGCTTCGCGCGGACCGCTGGGTGGGTGAAGGCGGCGGGTCTGGACGGTGTGCAGGTTCATTCGGCCCACGGGTACCTGCTGTCGCAGTTTCTGTCGCCCCGCACCAACCAACGCGCCGATGCCTGGGGCGGGTCGCTGGAGAACCGGGCCCGGCTGCTTCGGGCGGTGGTCCGCGCGGTCCGGGCCGCCGTGGGGCCGGCCTATCCCGTGTCGGTCAAGCTGAATTCGTCGGATTTTGTGAAGGGCGGCTTCACCCTGGACGAGAGCCTGCAGGTGGTGCAGTGGCTGAACGAGGAGGGCATCGACCTGCTGGAGGTCTCCGGCGGCACCTACGAGCAGCTCGAATTCTTCAAGCCCCAGGCGGCGGCGGATGTCCGCGAAAGCACGCGCGAGCGCGAGGCCATGTTTCTGGAATACGCCAAGTCGATCAAGGCCGTGGCCCGCATGCCGATCATGGTCACCGGCGGGTTCCGCACCCAGGCCGGCATGGAAGCGGCGCTGGCGGGCGGGCATACCGACCTGATCGGCCTGGCCCGCCCGTTCTGCCTCGATCCGGACTTTCCCGCGCGCATGTTCGCCGGCCAGATGCCGCGACTGCCGGTGCCGGAAGACCGGCTGGTGCTGGGGCGCGGGGTCTGGGGACCGAACAGCCCTTCGGCGACGGTGCGCGGGCTGAACAACCTGGCCCAGGCCGGCTGGTACTACCACCAGATCGAGCGACTGGCGGCCGGCAAGGCTCCGCAGCCCGAACTGGGCCCGCTGCGCGCGATGCTGTCGCACTTTTGCAAGGATCTGGGGCGCGCCCTGCGGCGCAAGCTGGCCTGAGCCGCGACGCCACCAGGACGGCGGCGCGGTTCAGTAGTGCGGGGGCCGCTCGTCGCGCAGGCTGCGAAAGCCGGCGGCATCGCCCTGCGGGACCTGGTCACGCAGCCGGGCGAGCTCCCGGATCAGCGCGTCGATCTGGTCCTGCTGGCGCACGATAACCTGGTTCAGCTGGTCGAGCAGGTCTTCGGTGAAGCTGGCCTTGATTTCCAGCTCGGTCAG
>JAKPAG010000088.1 GCA_029779535.1 Pseudomonadota bacterium
ACCCTGTTCGCCAAGGCGGCGCGCATCGCGATCGCCGGACGGTAGCGCCTGGGGAGAACAAGGCTGGTGGAGCAGGGTAATTTCAGCGGCGGTGCGCTTGCGCGGCGCGAAGTGATGCGGCTGGGCGCGATGGCCGGGCTGGGCGCGGCGCTGATGCCGCGACTGGCGTTCGCGGCGGCCGATCCGGCAACGATGCCGCGCGTGGCGGCGCTGGTCGATCGCTGGGTCGGGCCGGGCAAGTTCCCCGGCATGATCGCCGCGCTGGGCTTGCCCGGGCAGGATGCGCGCTCTGTCGTTCGTGGCACCGATGGCTTTCTCGATCTCGATCCGCTGTCGCCCGACAGCCTGTTCCGCATCTATTCGAGGACCAAGCCGATCACCGGCTTCGCCACGATGATGCTGATCGACGAGGGCAAGCTCTCGCTTGACCAGCCGCTGGCCGATATCCTTCCCAAATTCGCCAGGATGCAGGTGCAGGTCACCCCCGATGGGCCGATCGACCAGGTGCGCCCGGCAAAGACGCCGATCACCATCCGCCACCTGCTCACGCACACGTCCGGCCTTGGCTATACCATCATCCAGAAGGGGCCGATCAAGACCGCCTATGAGGACGCCGGCCTGGTTGCCGGGCAGATCAGCCGGATGAGCGTGCCGGGGCTGGACCGGGGCAAGGCCGTGCCCAGTCTGGCACTTTTCGCGGATCGGCTGGCGGAACTGCCGCTGGTTTATGAGCCGGGCACGCAATGGAGCTACAGCCTGGGGCTGGACTTGCTGGGCCGCGTGATCGAGGTCGTCTCGGGCCAGCCGTTCGACGCTTTCCTGAAGCAGCGCCTGTTCGATCCGCTGGGCATGACCAGCACCTGGTTTCAGGTTCCCGCCAGCGAGGCAAAGCGGCTGACCACCAATTTCGCGGCGGTGAAGGGCAATTTTATCGCCATCGATCCGGGCGACACTTCGGTTTTCCTCGACAAGCCGCCGTTCCCGTTCGGCGGTTCGGGGCTGGTCAGCAGCCCGCGTGATTATGACCGGTTCCTGCTGATGCTCGCCAACATGGGGCAGGTCGGCGGCACCCGTGTGCTGAGCGAGGCTGCGGTGCGCACCGGTACGGGCAACTTGCTGCCCCCAGGCGTGCCGCGCCCGGCGATGATGCCGCCCGCCAGCGATTTCGGCGCGGGCGGGCGCGTGGGCGTGGGGCCGGAGGCGGGGATCTTCGGCTGGGCGGGGGCCGCCGGCACGGTGGGCACGGTGGACGTGCGGCGCGGCATCCGCTCGGGCATTTTTGTGCAGTTCATGCCACCCGATGCCCTGCCGCTGCTGGGCGAATACCAGCAGGCGCTGCGCGACGATGTGATGGCGCTGATTTCCACCAAGACGGGAGCAGGCGCATGAGCGGCGCGGGGATCGCGTTTGCCGGCAGCAAGCTGGACCGCGCCGACAACGTGCGCTCCAATCCCGAACAGTTGGCCGCGCTGCAAACCTGGCGGGCGCGGCTGCTGCGGCTGGATGGGTTGACCCCGCTGCTGACCCCGGAAGGCGGGCTGGAATGGGGTACGCTGGCCGACGCCGCGCCCGATAGCGACCTCGTATTCCTGGGGCTGGATGGCGATCGCGGCTGCTTTGCCGAAGTGCCGGCGCCCTTGGGCGGCAGCGTCGCTCCGCCCGATCCGCGCGTGTGGCAGGCGATGATGGTGCTCGACGCGGCGGACCTTGCCACATATGGCGGCGCACGCAGCCTGGTGGACTGGCACGCACGGCATCGCTTCTGCGCGCGCTGCGGCGCGCCGACGTTGCTGGCCAAGGGCGGCTGGCAGCGCAACTGCACCAATGACGCCTGCAAGGCGGAGCATTTCCCGCGCGTCGATCCCGTCACCATCATGCTGGTCGAACATCAAGACAACCTGCTGCTGGGCCGCCAGCCGCGCTTTCCGGCGGGCAACTATTCGGCGCTGGCCGGCTTCGTGGAACCGGGCGAGGCGATCGAGGAAGCCGTGGCGCGCGAAGTGCTGGAGGAGGCCGGCGTGCGCGTGCGCGATGTCCGTTATGTCGCCAGCCAGCCCTGGCCGTTCCCGTCCTCGCTGATGATCGGCTGCCACGCTATGGCCGACAGCGCCGACCTCACCATCGACCGCACCGAACTGGAAGACGCGCGCTGGTTCACGCGAGCCGAAGTGGCCGAAGCCGTTGCCGCGGCCGACCGTGGCGAGGCCGGCCAGGCCTTCCGCGCGCCCACGCGCACGGCGGTGGCCAATCACCTGCTGCGCTGGTGGCTGGCGCAGGGGTAGGCTTGGGCAATGCGCTTACTGTCCCGGAAACTCCAGTGCTACCCGATGCGCGCCGCCCGCATCGCTGACCAGCGTCGGCTGATCCTGCGGGGCGCTGAACGTCGCCAGCACGGGCTGCGGCGTATGGAGCAGGCGCGCCTCGCTGCCCGCGCCGACCGGTTGCGGTGCGCGCGGGGCGGAATAGGTCGCA
>JAKPAG010000091.1 GCA_029779535.1 Pseudomonadota bacterium
CCAGCAGGATCTGATCGCTCTGCAGGATCCCCGATCGCCAGCGGATCGTGATCCGCCAGGCCGAAATCCCCTGCAGGGTGTTGGCCAGCGTGCTTTCGCGCCCGTCGAGGCCTTCGAGCCGGGCCTTGGGGCTGGCCACGGTCAGCCAGGAGCTGTCATAGCCCCCTTTGCTGTTCTGGATCTGCTGGGCTCGGCGGATGGTGATCCGGTGGCGCAGCTGGCCGGCGCGCAAGGTCATTCGCTTGGCCACACCTTCAGGCTGCTCAGGATCCAGCTGGCCGCCATCGGCAGTTCGGTCGTTGCGCGCGCATCGACCGAGACCGTTTCGCGATTGGCGTACCAGTGCCCGACGATCAGCCGGATCGCCTGCTTGGCCAGCTGCAACTTGTCGGCAGTCAGCGGCGATACCGTATAGGCCACCTTGACCGCGCCTGGCCGGTCCTGCGCCTGCGGCCAGTCGGCCACCGGGCGCACGACGGCCGGTTCGCTGTCGAGGTCAGTCCAATACGCAGCCGGATCGAGCGCGACCATGGCCCCGGCCGCATCGCGGTAAGTGACGGCAACGGCCGTGACCGAGCCGCCAGTCAGCAACAGATCGGCATCGCCGTGCATGCGCGGCACGACCGGCAGGCGCAGCCAGTCATTCCGGCCCGGAAACCGGTCAAGCACCAGCAGCCGATCGGCGCCGACAATCTGGCGATTGGTCCGGATCTCGCAAATCACGCGCGCCGCGGTGATCAGCGATGCCAGATAGGCATCCTCGCCGGTATCGCCGGGATCGAGCACCAGGTGGTTCTTGATGTCCTCGAGCGATACCGGCTCGGTCATGGCTTAGGCCCCAAGCTCGCTCTGACCATCGGCCTGCGCCTTCTTGGCCAAGGCTTTGGCATAGGCGACAGCGGCGGGATCGGCATCGGCCCAACCAGCCGCCACCGCAGCAGCGGCATCAGTGGCCGAAAGCGTTGCAACCGAGTTCGACACGAAGTCGAGGTGGTCGCTCAGCACGCGCACTTCAACGGGGGCTTCTTCCTCGAGATCAGGCTGGATCTCCGGCTTCGCATCTCCCACTTCAGCGCGAACGGCGGCTTCTGGCGCAGCTGCGCCAGCGTCTGCGGCGGGCGTTTCGATGACCTGAGCTTCGGCCTGGGCCTGGGCGGCTTCGGCGGGCTTGCTGTCCCCCTGGACGGGGGTCGGTACTGGGGCTTTCGCCATGAGCAATCTCCTGCGTGGTGGACAGGGCGCCGCAGCGCTCTGTGGTGGCACGCGGAACGGTCCCGCAGGCCACCAAAGAGGCGGCGGATCGCTCCGCCGCCCCGATGTCCGGATCTTGCGCTTAGGTGGCGCTGTTCTGGTAGTACTTGACCGGCTGACCACCGGTGACGAGCTTGCCATCGCCGCGCGCCCAAGCGAGGAAGCCGATCTGACCCAGCGAAATGAACGCGCTGTCGTCGAAGCGGAACAGGGTGACCTGCATCACGTCGCGGATCATATATTCGTCGAGCTTGCCGAACAGGATCGATTTCGCGTTCGCTGCCATCACCGGCATGTCCTGGTTGATGGTGTAGCCGTACTGGTTGATCGTGTCGGGTTCCTTGACCGACAGGCCAGGCAGCCACAGCGGCCGGTTCTGGCTATCCTTGAGCTTCTTGAGCACCTTGAGCGTGGTATCGTGCATCATGAAGCCGACGCCGGGCAGCGAGCGGTAGGCCGGATCGACCGAATGCTCGAGGTCGATCAGATCGTCGGGCAGCACAGTGGTAGTCTGGCCGGTCTGGCCGACCCGGCCCGAGGCGGCGGCAGTGACGATGCCCTGCGGTTCATTGGTTCCGGTGCCGATCGTGTACTTCGTGTTCTGCGCACGGCCGATGCGGGTGGCAGCGGCGCGGCGAATGAACGCTTCGATATCGATGCCCGGGCCCTGGTCCTGCAGCAGTTCGAACGGAACCGCAAACTTCTTCGACGACCACTTGTAGGCGCCGATCGACACGGTACCGAACGCGACATCCTGCGAGCTTGCCGCAACGCTTTCAGCGACCAGTTCACCGGTCTGCCCGGTTTCATCGACGGTTGGCCAGGGGATCGGATTGCCGCCCTCGGTCGAGAACACGGTGGCGACCTGGCGCATCCCGCCATAGGCCTTGAGCGCCTCGATCAGCGAAGCACCCCAACCGGTCGGAACAAGGTAACCGCCCTGCGAACCGTTCGATTGCTGGCCGGACTGGGCGTTCTGCACACCGGTGCGCAGCAGGTCCATTTCCTCGCGGGTCAACGCCGAGACACCGCCCGACACCCAGTTCATGAAAGCACGATCGTAGGCCTGGGCCTGTTCGCGCTGTTCCGGGGCCAGGTTGTGCAGGCGGCGCTGCTTGTCCTCGTAGGAGCCTTCGTCCTCGGCGCGGTCGCCGTCGATCTTCGCCTGCTTTTCATAGGCGGCGATCTGCGTATCGACGCGATCGATCTTCGCGTAGATTTCGTCCACCTGCTTGGAAACGTCGTCGTTCCACTTTTCGCCGGTGTTGGTGTCGAGCAGGTTGCGGGCTTCCTTCGCCAGGGCGGCGCGCTGGTCCCGGAGCGCCTTGATCTTGTCCATGCGTGGTACTCCAATGAAAAAGGGCCCCGGAAGTCCGAGGCCCTTGGGGGGAGGCGTCCGGGGGACCGGCGCCGGTGGAATTGCCGGGGTTTAGTCGGCCGTTCGTTCGTAGAGGCGCAGCCGCGCCATCATGCGGGTACGCGATGCATCATCGATGATGCGCGGCGCGGGCGGTTCGGTCAGGGCCTTGGGCGCCTTGTCGTAGACACCGAGGTTGAACAGGCGGGGGTCGGCGCGGTTTTCGGCCGAGGTATCGCCGGTGGGTGCAATCGCCACTTCGCAGACGCTGTTGCAGAACCCGGCATCGACCGCTTCCTGCGCGTCGAACCAGGTCTCTTCCTCCATCAGCGCCTTGATTTCGTCGGCGGTCTTGCCGCACTTCGCGACATAGCCCTCGATCAGCACGCCATCGACCTTGTCGAGCAGTGCGGCCGCAGCGCGCATGTCATCTGCATCGCCCATCGCGAAAGTCCAGGCCTGGTGGATCATGTAGAACCCGCCATCGATGATATCGACGGTCTTGCACGGCAGGGTCAGTGCCGTCGCGGCCGAGGCGCAAAGCCCGTCGATCCGGGCGCTGAATTCCGCGGGGTGCTCGGCGATCGCCGCCATCATCGCGCGCGCCTCGAACACGTCGCCGCCCGGCGAGTTGATCCGCAGGCAAACCTTCGGCGTCGTGATCGCGGCGAGGGTATTGGCGAAGTCCATCGCCGATACGCCCCACCAGCCATCGATCACGTCATAGATGTAGACGTTGGTGCAGTCCTGACCGGCGGATTCGGCGCGCAGGCCTGCGCCCTTGCCGCGATTGTCCTGGGCGAGATTAAGCAGCTTGCGGTGCATCCGCTTTGCCTTCCTGTGAGTTTTCGGGATCTGCGCCGTCACCATCCAGCTGATCGGCAGCGGTTGCAGTTCCGGTTGGCCAGTAAACTTCGTCACCGCCATCGATCGGCCCAAGGTTGAATGACCGGCGCACCTCGTTGCGGGACATGAACCCGGGGAGCTGGTTGCCGCCCAGCGCCGTCCGGCTGAATTCGCCGCGCGCCTTCATGTCACCGCGCAGCTGGGCTTCCGGATCGAAATCGATGAAGTACCTGGGCAGCTGGCGCCCGATTGTCGGGAAGAACTTGCGCGACAGCTCGCCCGCGAAGCGTTCGCGGTGCGGCATCAGTGTGTAGGAATCGAGCCCGATGTTCTGTTGCTCGATCCCGGTCCCCCAGCTGGTCGACTTGTCCACTTCGCCTGCCAGGTGCGGCGGTACGCCGAACAGCCGGGCGATATCGATGGTCGAGTACTGCAGCAGCTCGAGCAGCTGGGCGTCCTTGGCAGTGACGGCCAGGCGCTTCCATTCCCCGCCCTTTTCGAGCAACAGCGGGTTATGGGCATTGGCGACGCCGGCGGCGCGGCGGCGCAGGTATTCCTTGAACGCCTTGCGCTGCGGATCGCTGATTTCCTCATCGAACGAGAAGTAATCGTTGGTCATCAGTCCGTTTTCGAACTGGCGCGCGGTATAGTCGCGCGTGGCAATGCCGATGCCGATCGACTGGGCATGATGCTGGACCGGCGACAGGGCCTTGAGCCCGTCCCAGGTCAGGCCCGGCCCTTTGAAGTGCAGGACCTCGCTCGAGTGGTGGTCCTCGGTCGAACCATCGAGGTTGGTGAAGCGGTACCAGATCGATTTGCCCGACCAGTACGGCATGACCTGCACCGGGTGATAGTATTCGACGTCGTAGATCACGCCGTTGCGTGCCTGGCGGATCAGGCTGTAGCCATTGCCGCGCAGCAGCATTGCCATGGTCTGCAGCTCGACATGTTCGCAGCCCGACATGTTCTCGTTCGGCTCGACCTGCAGGAACCGGACCAGGTCATGATCGGGCAGCTTGATCGGCGCGCCGCCGGTCCGTTCATAGACGCAGAGCGGCGCGGTCATCAGCCGTCCGGCGATCAGGGTGACGCAGCGCCAGACCGCCGTGACGCGCATCGCGGTTTCCGGCGTGACATTGACCCCGGCCGCGCGGCCACCGCCGCTGAACCATTCGAAGAATTCACCGCTGCCGGACAGCACGGACTGACTGTCGACAGTCGAATTGCTGATGGCCGGTGCTGCCGCAGGAACTGCATCGCGCGGAGCATTCCACTGCGCCTGGACCGCTGCGGCCTGAGCCGAGAGCTTGTAACCGCTCACGTCAGATCGTCTCCGTGGAGATCGTCGTCCCCGTCATCGTCGAGATCGACGAAGTACGAACCATCATATTGCTTCCCTTCGAGCGGCGGATTGTCGGCCGCACCGATTCCCATGGCGATCGTCACCAGGCCGTCGATCCGTCCGCGCGAGCGCTTCTTGTCGAACGCCCGGTTGTTTTGCGCATCCTCGATCAGCGCCGCATTGGCCGCGCAGCTGTACGTCACCGGCGATGCGTCGATCACCACGGTCTCCTTCAGGATCCTGTCCTCGAGCCGCTCGATCGAGCGCGGCATGCAATATTGCCGATCCTCGAACATGACCCGCGTGCCCTGCGCGTGGCTGACCATCCTCAGCCCTTTTCCCGCCGGCTTGTCCGGTCCGCGATAGCGCCAGGCCGGAAAGCCGATATCTTCGCAGGCCGCTTCGAAATCGGCCATCTGGGCGGGATCGAACACCAGCTCGACCACGTCATGCTCTGCGCAGATTTTGGCAACTTGCTCGGCGACAAACGCCTTGTCGATCGTTGCGCCGGGCACGGCAGTCAGCCAGCCTGCCTCGACCCAGTCCTGATAGGGCGCATGATCGGCCTTGGCGCGATCCTCCAGCCCGTCCTGCGTCGTCCAGTACCAGGTCTTTTGCCAGGCGATCCCGGCGCCATCGATCCAGGTAGCGGTCAGCGCCGTAAGGTCGTTCTTTTGGCTGAGGTCCAGGCTGAGCCAGCATTTGCAGCCGCGCAGCGCCTTGATGACCTCGTCGCCGATCGGGTGCTGGACTGCTGCCCAGGTCGCCTCGTCAATCCAGAAATCGGCCGCGCCGGTCGGGATCCCGAAATAGAGCCGCTTGACGAACGCCGCGGTCGAGATCCGCGTGCGGGCCGTGGTGACCAGCTCGCGGATGTTCTCGATCGGATAGGTAATCCCCAATGCTGGCAGCGCCTTGCCCCAGCACGCCGGGTTATCGAACACCGTCTCGCGATCGGGACGGTCGACCCGCGCAACGAATGCAAAGGCCGTATCGTCCTTCACCTCGCCGCGGGCAACCGCCTGCGCTACCTCCGACAGTCCTGTACCGACATGCTGGCTGGCCGGAGCGGTGTTGGTGCCCAGCACCATCATCGCCGACCCGGCAACCTTGGCGATCGCCTGCTTCCAGATCTCGATCTGGGTGTCTTCGGTAAATTCGTGGATCTCGTCGGCTAGCACCATGCGCGGGCGCGGGCCCGATTGTGCAGTACCACCCGCCAGCGGCAGGAAAAACCCCCGGCTCGCCGGATGCTCGATCTTCCAGGCGTTGTCGCCTTCGCCCCGGATCACCACGTGTCCGGCCGTTTCGAGGCTTTCGTCCTCGTCGCGGCCAGGCGTATTGGCGCGGCACATCGCCACGCCGTCCTTGAACAATACGTTCGCGGTCTGCTTGTTCGCCGCGATCGAATAGATCTGGGCGCGTGGAAATCCGCACCAGCCCATGGCGTAGAGCCCGAGCCCCGCCATGAGCGGCGACTTGGCCTGCCCCTTGCCGGTCTCGATCCAGGCCGAGCGGAACCGCCAGCGTGCGTCCGCATTGACCCAGCCCATCAGCGACCCGGCGCAGAACAGCTGGTACGGCAGTAGTTCGAACGGCTTGCCTGCCGCCGGGCCGTCCGTGATCGAGAACATCGACGGGAAGAACCGGATTACTCGGTTTGCCAGTTCCGGCCGCCAGAAATATCCGCGCGCCGGCGCATCCCTGATATCGCGCAGGTGCCGCTCGGCCGCATGGCGAACCAGCTCACCCACCACGAAGTCGCCCCGAACTGCGGCACGGGCCCAGTCGGAAGTCGGATCCTTGCTCGTTCTTGTCGGTCTAGCCCGCCGCGCCGAGGAACTCGTCGGCACCGGTCTTGCGCTCCCGCTTCCTGCTTACCTTGCCGACCCGGCCGCGGCGGCCGGGAGTGAGACCAAGCTGGCCTTCGAGCCGCTCGGCAGTGTTCTCGGCCTCGCGCATGGCCTTGTAGTAGATCGAGAGGCGTTCGATCGACTTCGGATTGTCCGGGTTGCGCCCGGTGACCAGGCCATCAGTCGCCACGGCCCGCGAGCAGCGGTCATAGACCAGGTAGGCCATGACCAGGCGTTGCAGCGCGTGCCCGTTCGAGGCCGAGAGAATCTCGCGCTCGAGCATCTCACGGGCCACACGCCGCCAATGCTCCGATGCCGCTGTTTGCTCGCCCCGCTCGGGCAGTAGCCGCGCCCAATCGGGCTCCAGTACGTCCCCAATGGTTTCCGGCGACCACCCAATCTGCTTGCGCCGCGCCTTAGCTGCCATTTCCGCCCAACTTTTTACTCCCGAACACATCCCAGTGCACACGAATCCCCTGCGCGGTGTCCGGGCATCCGGGTGGCAGAGTTTTGACCCCCGCCCCCTCCGGTCAGCCCCGGGGTTCTAGCCCGGTCCGACCTGTGTTCCATGGATGGTCGGGGCTGGTTGGCCGGCCATCGGCAGCCACGCCCTTGCCCCCAGCTGTCATGCGATGCCCGAACTGCTCGGCCGTCACCTCGAGGTGGTGCCGATCGCACAGGTTGCGTGTGTTGCCATCGACGTCGAGCCCGCCCAGCGCGAGCGGCATAGTATGGTCGACAACTGTAGCGATCTCGGTCCTTCCCTGGTCGAGACACATCTCGCACAGGCCGTTGCTGCGCTTCAGGCGGCGCAGGCGCTGGCGTTGCCCAGCCCTGCCCCGCTTGCGCTCTACGCGGTCGGCAGGTCGCGCGCGGGCGGCGTAGCGGGCAGCGGGCATTCGTGCACCATCAGGTCAACGCCGTCGTGCACGTGGAACGTGCGCTTGGTGTGAGGGTCAATCGTGATGGGATTGCTCCAGTCGCCATCAGCCAGCGGGTGGCGATCGGCGAGCGGGAAGAAGCGAACCTCGACCGGCCAGCTGCAGGCTTCGACGGTAATAGTGGTGGTCAACGGCACTTTCCTTCGATCCGTGCCAGGTCTTTCACCTGGACACCGTATGCTTCCAGATCCCGGTCAAGCGAAGCCCGGCGTGCCTTCAGCTCGCCAATGATGACCGGCTTGACGACGGCGCTCATCGCCTCGTCCTGCTGCTGCCCGCCAACCGTAACGAACAGCTGCCCGATTTCAGCGCGGTCGATCAGGTTCTCGATCCGCTCGCGCGCTTCGACCGTCCGTTTGACGATCGGGAACATCGACAGCTTCACTTGCGCAGGCCCTCCGGCTCGGCCCGCTTGACGAAGAACACATCCTCGCCGGGCTTACGGCTGATCCCCAGCTGGGCAAAGTCATTGCCGCGCGGACCGTCAATCGCTTTCAGCACGGCGGCCTTCTCGATCGATACCTTCTCGCGCAGATACGGCTTGGCCCAGCGCAGCTTGCCCAGCAGCTCGATCACGTCCTGCTCCTCGCCCGCGATAGCCAGCGTGTCCCGCGCCTTGACCGTGCCGATCTCGCAGCCGGCGATTAGTTGCGACTTGCGCTTGCCCCCGGTCAGCGCAGCCCCGGCCGCTTGCCACCACGGCTCCAGCTTGGCGGCGATCTGGTCGCGCTCGGTGATCAAATCGCTGGCCGCCGTATCAGCCGCGGCATGGACCCGGGCCAGCGCATCGCTGCGCTCGGCCTCGATGGTGACCAGCGCGTCGGCGATCTCGGCATAGCGTTCCAGCATGGCCTGCGCGGCTACCAGGCTGCGCGGAATGCGGTGCTGGGTCATGGCTTCTCCGGCATGTCGAGCGTGATGATTTCGAGCGCAACTGTCAGCGCCAGCGGGTTGCTTTGCCGCTCGGTCCATTTGATGGCCAGGTCGGCCACCGCCACCTTGCCCAGCGCATGGATCTCGGTTTCGGCCAGCTCCTCAAGCAAGGCCTCGCCCATGATCGCCGCATCGATCCCGGCATAGCGCAGCTCGAAGGTGCAGCGCTGGCCCGAAAAGGTCACGCTGCGCCAGGCGCGGCTTGTCTCGCGCAGCAGCTCGCCATGCCCCGGTGTCAGCGCCAGCAGGGCTCGGCCCAGCTGCGTCAAGGTCCGGCGGGGCGAAGCCGTATTCATCGGGCTACAGGCGGCATGGGCGGCGTGCCGGATAGATCCAGCGCTTCGGAATACGAGCCGGGCTTGCGGCGGCACTCGATCTCGGCAATCACGGCTCGCACCCACCGGGTTGTGACACAGATCACATCGTCCGATGACCGGCCTTTGACCGCGTCTTGGGCCTGGTCCAGGTCGATCACGTGAAGTTCGCCTTCACCGCCCACATCGCGGCCTGCTCGTAATTGGTGATCGCGATCGCGCGCTCGCGGTTTGCCGGCACCCGCGCATCCAGGAACTGCAACAGCTCCTCGGTGCGGCGCTTGATCTCGGCCACCACGTCGCTGCCGCTCGGGTTGAACGCAGGCAGGGTGCTTGGCTTGTCGGTCATCATCGCTCTCTCACCGGGCCCGAAACGCGCCGACCAGCGCCGTGCCGATCTCATGCGCGCGGGCTTCCAATTCGTCGAAATGCGCGGGTCCGCGGATCCCGCCGCGCAGCTCGCTCACCAGCGCGTCCAGCGCGTCGATCTGCCGGTCTACCAGCGTCGCCACGCTCGGCCGCACCCTGGGCACACCCGATGCTGACCGCGCGTGCATCAGCGCTGGCCCGACCGCCAGGCCGCATTGTCGCTCTTTGACGGCCGCGGGGCGCGGTGCCGCCGGGCGAAGTCCAGCGGCGGCAACTGGCGGCGCAGCAGCAGCAGCGCCTCGGCCTGCAGCCGCGCGCCTTCATAACCCAGCTGGCGCGCATTGCGCAGCGCGGTCAGGGCCATGCCCTCGATGCGGGCGTTGCGCACCGGCGTAAAGCCAGGCGTCCGCGCCAGCTGCCGGCCACGCCGGGCCACCATGCGATCGCCATGCGGCAAGTGGCGGTCCCCATGGCGGATCGATGCGAACCGATCCGCCGGATAGGTTGCAGCGGCATTGACAAGCGACTGGGTCACATGGGGCTCTCCGGACACGAAAAAGCCCGCTCCGGACGTACCGGGCGGGCTCAATTCAATCACCGATGCGGCAGGCCGGACCGGCTGCAGACGCAATTGTGGCGGGGTCGATCTGGCCTAAACGGGTCCCGATTGGCAGTGGCGTTTTTGTGCGGTCCATCGTCTGGGGAGCAACACCGGCCCGTTCCCCCGGCCCAGCTACCCGTTCATGGTACCCTGTGGGTGGCCGGGCCGGGGGAGCGGGCCGGTGTTGCCAGGACAGGCCACATGGCCTGTCCGCACCGGCAGGGAATCACCCCAGCCTCGCCTGCATCACTAGCAGGTCCGCCTCGTCGATCTGGTCGCGCGCCTTGCGGATCGCGTCTGGCCACAGCTCCAGCGCCGCGATCAGATGGGCCCGCGCCCGTACCTTGCGCATGCCGAAAAACCGCGCCGCTGCTGCAATCCCCACGTCGTCAACCACCATCGCCAGCACCAGCCCGGGCTTGGGCAGCTGCGCGCGCCAGCGGCCATAGGCCCATTCGGCCCGCACCCGCCCCAGGCTCTCCCAGAACTGGTCCGGTCCGCGCCGCCCGCCGTCGACCCGCGTCTCCAGGCTGACCATCCGCACCCCCAGACCCGCGCCGATCGTCTCGGCCACCGCCGCGATCTCCTGCGCCGCGCCCAGCTGGTGCACGTCGATCGCGCCGGACTGGTACAGCCGCGCCAGCGCCCCCTGCCGCAGTCCGGCCGCATGCGCATGGGTCTGCACCGTCCCGGCCTGCTTGTGGCCCCAGTCCTTGCGCGCCGCCCGGTTGGCCCGCGCCAGGGCCAGCTCCTCAGCGGCCCGCTCGGGATGGGCCCTGGCCCAGTGGTCAAGCGTTGCTTGACGGCTCGAATTCTGCGGGGCTGCCATGCGGCGGGTGATAATCCAGCACCACCACGCGCGGCAGTGGCGCATTTGTGGCGGTTTTCGTGGGCGCATCCACCGCCCAGCCATGCTCGGCCAGCACCCGCGCCGCCGCGCTGCAGGCATCCGGCATGGCCAGCCCGCGCGGCCCCGGCTGCTGCACCAGCCGCCCCTGCTTGACCAGCCGCTTCACCGCCCAGCGCACCCGGTACCGGTCCGCCGCCAGGTGGTTGGCGATCTCGCTATAGCTCGGCCCCTGCCCCCATTTGGCCAAGTAGGCGGCGACGAAGTCCAGCACCAGCAGGCGAAAGCTGGCCATGTCCGGCCGCAGACGGGACGGGCCTTCAGGCATGTTAATGTCAGGAGCCCCTTGCATGAACAGAACATAGCGTGACTATGCTGCGATTGCGAGGGGTTGCGCTCAACTTGGATCTTGCCCGCCGATCCAGCGATTGATGCAGGTGCTCAGCGCAGTATTGAATGCCAGGATCGCTTGATCGACTTCGATTGCGACTGCTGCTGCATTGCGCTTTGTAACCGCGGCTACCTCATCACCCGTCAACGCCTCGCGCAAGATCCTCATCTCGCGGGTCAACCCGATCTGATAGAAAATCCAAGGCTTCCAGAACACGCGATAGCGGGAGTAGATCCGCATCCGCTCGACGAGACCGCCAATGTGCTGCAACTTTCCTTGCGCTTCAAGGACCAGGCGCGCGCCGTTCGGGGAGGCTTCCTTTAGGCCTGCATCAAAATCGCCACGCAGTTCGTTCAGGCAATCGACGACCTTCCAGTTCAGCTCATTGACCCCTTTGTCTTTTTCTCGGGATTGAGTCAGCCGGTGCACCGCCAGCACGGTTCCGCCCGCGACGATCAGGCTGATCATCGGTGAAAGCCAGTCCCACGACGCATCAGCTGGCAGCACAAAAACTTGCGGCTGCTGAACTTCGTGCTGCGTGCCCGCTAAAGGCGACACGCCCTTCATCATCAGCTCAATGGGCGGTTTCGGGTTCGGCACGCGCGATCGAATCCTCGATGGTTTCGATGTACGAAGGATCCAGATCGGACTTGAAACGGAATCGGCCCTTCACATCCTGTTTCCGCCAACGCTCTTTCCGGATCAGGCCACCGAACACTTCGTCAAGGAAAGACGAACCCATACCGCGCGTCCCGTCAAGGTCGATCGTGACCACGCCGCTTGGATGATTGGCCATGAATTTTAACAGCTGCGCGCGCGCGGTCTCGCCGGAATTTTTGCCCTGCGACTTGTACCGCAGCCCCGGGTGAGGGCTAAAATCGCGCGCAATCGAGAAGGTCACGCCTTGGTTGTCACGCAGCATCATAAAGTTCCACCTTGCCACCATGTCGAAACGACCATTCGACGATCGTGCCGCCGAGCGTGCCCCTATGATCGACGGTACGCTCGCCGTCCTTGCGATATATATAGGTACCACGATTCGAGATTACCCGTAATACACCGTCATCACATGTATCGACAAAACGCTTCATATCGGTAAAGCCGCGCCCGCGCTCGTCGCTGCCGGTCCCGGATCGATGATATTCGGTTGCTGCCGCAATCAGAGTGCTGTCGGTCGGCTTCAGCTCAAATCGCCACCTGCCCAGGCTCATCAATGCATTGATGATCGCCTCGAACTCACCCAGCTTGATTGTATTGGGAATGCCTACTCCCATGTCATAAAATGCTACCGTCAGGTCTTCATGTGAAGGCGAAATCCAGGCACTCATCCACCAGCGCCGCCGCATTCTCAAGTGCGGAGTGCCTTCCGGGTGGGCATGCTCATCGGTATTGCCCATCGCTTCCTTCAATGCCCCGACCAGCCGTTGACGCGCCAGGGCATTGAGCTCGAACAGGTTGCCCTCCAGACTTTCGACAAACATGTCGGCAATTTCCGGTTCGGCGCGGTTGTGCGTGAAAAATTTCAGGTAGTGCGGCTCGTCAGGGTCGTGCTCGTCTGTCGCTTCTCGATCCCCGACGACCTCCAGCATCTTGAAATAGCCCATCCGGTCCATTGCTCGCAGAACGCTCTTGTTGCGCGGATAGGTGCCGGTCAGCATGGTTTTTCCAATCGTGTGTCGAATGCAGTAGACTTCTGCCGCCAGAGCCAGGACTGCAGCGACTTCGATTTCCTCGACATTCGATAGGTGGAGCAGCGCAGGTTGCCGGCCCGTGAACACTGTATCTCTGATCTCTTGCAGAAGACTGACCGTACCTTCGAAGTTGCGTTCCAGGCACAGAACGCTCGGTGCCACGATCTGTGCTCTGCGCAAATTGGGATCGAACGGTATCTTGTGCTGTATCGCAAAATTGCGCCGTTCCGCGAAGGCCATGCGCAATTTCGCCCTCGAACGCCGCAGCCGTCGCCGATCAGACAGACGCTTGCGCTCCAGGCATCGTTGTCGCCAAACCAGGCGAAGCCATTGTCTTGTGCTCAGTCGAATCATCGCGACGCCCGCCAGATCAATTGCACCATCAGCAACACTGCCGATACCAGGGCGATACCTGCGAACAGTGCAAAGGCCAGGCGTTTCACGGCTAGCACCCATATCTCCGCAGCTTGCCCTGGCACCGCGCCAGCAACTTGCGCGCTTCTTGCGCATCCTTGGTTCGGCCTTCGGCCTCGGCCGCGGCAATCCGGTTGGGCAGGTCGGCCGCGATCTGCGCGATCGTATCTAGTGGGTCGGGATAGCCCAGGGCGGCGAGGCGGTCGGCGAGCTTGGTCATTTCGGGATGTCTCTGCATCCATCGAAAACCTTGGCAACAGTGTCGGCGGAGCCATCTACATTGAAAATATGGTCGACGGTTTCGCCCCGATATGTCGTGAGCCGAACAACCAACTTCTTTGTTGGCTTCAAGGCCTGGAGAAACTTGGAAAACCTGTGATCGAAGCGATTGTCGCTCACAAATGCATAGTTTTCATTGTACTTCCAGAGATCGGTTGTCGGCGTTCCGCCATCAAAACGGAACGTCACTTCTCGAAGCTCTGCAGACAGTCCTCCGCCCCCAAGATATTTTGCTGACGAGATCGCGGCGTAGACCGAATTCTTGCCTGGCGAGTCACATTTGATCGTAAGCATCCCTTTGTCATCGGACAGCAAAGTCGCGATGGGACGTTTGAAGTCCGTCATCGGGTCACTGAATTCCTCAAACAGCCATTTGCCGATCTCAGGCCGCTTCGCCCCGTCATCAGCGATTGCGCTGCAATGCAATGAGCTAGCGATGGCAAGGAACAACAAGCGCTTCATCTCCATGCCCTACCCCCAATCCTCCGGTAAATCAGGCTCTTCGCCATCGAATGCCACCCGTATCCAGCACCCGAACGGCGCTTCCCTCGCAAACACCGCCCGCACCTCGCGGCCCTGCCGGATCAGCGCCCCGATCCGCGGCGCGCGCTCGGCCGTCAGGTAGCCGATCTGGACCCCGCGCGCGGATTTCACCGCCACGGCATGCGGGTCGAACGGGTTTTTGGGCTCCGGTACCAGTTCAACCGCTTCACCCGCACTGCACAGGCGGATCTCGAACTGTCGGTTTGAACCGTCCCGGTTGCGGTGCACGGCCCCGACCACGGCCAGCGACAGCGCCGGCGGCGTCTGGTCCAGCGCGGGCAGTGCGGCCGTCATAGCTTGCGCAGCACCCCCGCCACCCGGCCAATGATATGCAGCTCGCCATCGGTCGCCCGGTCATCCGGCACGCTCGGATTGTCGGACAACAGCAGCATCGTCCCGTCCGGCCGGGCCCGCAGCCGCTTGATCATGCCCATCCCGGCAAACGCCATCGCCCAGATCCGGTCATGCATCATCGGCACCCGCTGCGACATGTCGATCAACACCTTGTCGCCATCCTGGATCGTCGGGTTCATCGAATCCCCAATCCCGTCGACGATCGCCAGCATCTCCGGCGGCGCATCGGTATAGACCCGCAGCAGCGACTCGCTGATCCTGACCTTTTCGACCGGCACGAATTCATCGTCGAGGAACGTCGCGCCCATCCCCAGTGCAAGGTCGACCTTGGCGATCTCGACCGTGCCGTCGTCATTGGCAGGAACCAACTGCGATCTTTGCAGGGCGTCCGGCACAAACCCTATCGCGGGATCATCGGTCTCGCCGGTCAAATACTCTGCCGTAGTGCCGAGCGCCTTAGCGATTCGATGTAGGTGCCGACTCGTTCGAGCCGACCCTCTGATCAGACCATTGATTGTGCTTTGATCGAGACCAACTCTGCGCGCCAATTCAGCTTGGGAAATTCCCATCTTCTTGAGCAGAAGTTCAATTTTCTCGCCGATTTCCACTGCTTCACCCTATGGGAAAAGCAATAGGAAAAAAATATGGGTTAGCCCATTGACTTGTTATGGGTTGCCCCATATCCAATGGGTATGCCCAATGCCGCTCTCGAATCGCCATTCGCACGCGCCGTCCGCCTTGTTGGCGGGCAGGCCGCAATGGGCCGCCTGGTTGACAAGCACCAGACGACCGTTCGCGAACGCTTGCTGAAAGGGCAGCCGCTCTGGGCCGAACACGTCCTGGCGGTCGAAGCCGCCACCGGCATCTCGCGGCACGAGCTTCGCCCCGATATCTACCCCTTGGAAACGCCTGCCACAGCGACAGGCGGCGCGCCGGATCCGGGCCTGCGACCCTCCGTGTCCGGCGCGCACCCATCCGAACTGTCGAGGAAGGGCCTCGACATGCCGCCTTCGGCTCCCACCTCCACCGAAGGCGGCACCCCCATTGCATCGTCCGGGATGACCTCGGCCGATCCCTCGCGCGGACTTCTGGCAGATTTGCCGCGCGAGGGTTGTGTTTCGGGCTGGCAGGCATGATTCGGCTCCTTCGCCCCCTGCCTGCGCCTGCCAGCGCGCCGCGTCACTTGCAGTCGCGAGGGTCTTTTGCCAGCGCATGCAAGTGCTTGGCGGGATTGGTCCGGTCATGACCAAGCGTCGCGCCCCCGCCTCGATCGACGCCGCACTGGCCCGGATCGCGGGTCAGCTGGCCGACGGCTGGGTCGGAATGGCTGCGCTGGTCGGCCGCGCAGAGCGGACGGTGCGCAACTGGGGCGATCCCGACACGCCCGAACAGATCCCGTTTGATGCTTCGATTGCGCTCGATCTGGCGTACCAGGCCGCAGGCGGCATCGGCGCACCGATCTATGAAACCTACACGATCCAGCTGGAGCTTTCCGGGGCCGATCGCTTTGCCAGCCGGCACGAGCTGGCCCGCCTGGCAGCGGACTATATCCGCGAAAGCGGCGAGGCCGGAGCTGCGCTGGTCAATGCCGCCCAGCCTGGCGCCGATCACAGCGAATTCCGCGCGGCCGAACGCGAAGTGCTTGAGGCACTGACCGTCCTGCAGCGCGCCATCCACCAGCTGGCCAGCACCGCCACCGACACCCACCCTTCCACCGGCCCGCCCGCCGGTGCGGACCCGGGCTAGACGCCCCCACTACCAGAACATCCAGTCGATCACCTCAGCGCCCCGGCCGCGACCCCACAACAACCCTGTGGCCGGGTGCGCTCTTTTGCTGCCTGAAGGAACGCCAGTGCTCAAGGTTTCCGCACCCTTCCCCCACCCCGGCGCACACGGCTTCATTGCCCCGCTTGGTGATCGCGTCCGCATCATCCAGCGCAACCGCGACGGCACGATGCTGGTCCACCGCGAAGACCTGCCCAAGTGGGATCGCACTGCCAGCTCGACCCTGACCGTCCAGCCCGCCGAGCTTTTCGAAACCGCCGCCGAGGCGATCGAGCGCCGCCCCGGCGCAACCGTTGCCCGCCGCCGCTACCGCGCGCGCCGCCCCGCCCCGGCCCAGCCCGCGTTCGCCTGAAAGGCCAAAGTTCCTGAAAGGACAGCACATGACCCTGCTTGGTTCTACCCCCCCCCAGATCCGGACCCAGCTCCGCAACCAGCTGATTGCCGCCGGCGTTCCGGCTGCCGAAGCCGACCAGGCGGTCGATCTTGGGATCCACGCTGCCGAAGTGTGCCGGGAAACCCTGGTCGATATTGTCGATCGCGGCACCTCGACCCCGGTCAAGACCGGCGCCTTTTCCATCGCAGTCGGGCTGGTCACCAATGCGCTCAGCGGCGCAGTCGAAGCCATGATGGCCGATGCAGCCCGTCGTGGGCGAACGGGTATCACGATCAACGCCCGCTACGGTGGGCTTGGCGCTTCCATGGGAGGGCCTGACCATGGCTGATGCGAATGATGACCGCCTGCGCCTCCTGATCGAGCGGATCGAACACCTCGAGGACGAGAAGAAGGGCATCGGCGACGATATCAAGGATGCCTACATGGAGGCCAAGGCCGTCGGCTACGACGCCCGGATCATGCGCCAGATCGTCCGCCTGCGCAAAATGAAGCCCGACGATCGCCGCGAGATGGAATCGATCCTCGATCTCTACAAAGCCGCGCTGGGGCTTGGGTGATGGCGGGCAAAAGCTTCATCGCCGCGCTGCTGCCCGATGGCGACCCTCAATTCGACGTCCCTGGCCCGCTCGTCATGGTGATGATGTGCGGCCCGGATGGCCGGGGGGGGGTAGAAGCCAAGCGCATCTGGATTCTAGACGAGCGCGAGGCACGGGTCATGCACGACGCCTTGACCATGGCGCTCGCCCGCCTCGTCCGGGCGGAGCCCCGGTCATGACCGTCCTCGCCCACCTGCAGGCCCAGTGGGACGAGGAGGCCGTGGCGCTCGCCGCCGTCCGCCGCGCCCGCCGCGCGATGCGCTACAGTCGCCCGGCGCTGCGCCCGCTGCTGTTCGCCCTGGCAATCCCCGCCTGGCTGGTGATCGACCGGATCATCGCTGGCCTGGCCGCTCTCTCGGCGGGAGTGGTCTCGTGATCGCGCGCCGCTTCGCCCGCCCGCGCCGCGATCATGCCGCGCTCTGCACCTGTGATGAGTGCGCCCGGCTCGATCTCGCCTTCCCTGGCGAAGGTCGCCAGCTCGTGCTGCCGCTGGTGGCGGCGTCTGGCCATTCGCTCCAGCTTGCGGGGGGGGGTAAAGCATGAAGCGCCTGATTGACCGGATGCTCGATATGTTCGCGCGCCGCTTCGGCCGTGGCTACTCCGAGGATCAGCTCGACCCCGCCGAAGAACGCTGGCAGGCGGGCGACGTCGCCGAATGCATCCTCGATGATCCCTGGCGCATGGCCGGCGGCCAGATCGGCATCGGCCCCGCCTTCCTCGAAGTCCGCGCCGTCACCCGGGTCAAGATCGCGCCCCATGCCCACACCGGCGAGATCGTCCAGTTCCTCGTCTTCGCCCGCTACGGGTCCAGCACTTACGAGGCGATCGGGTTCCGCAAGCTCCAGCCGCGCCGGGACAGCGCCACCCCCGCTGCCGATGCCTTCCTGCGCCAGCTGCACGATTTGAACGCCCCTCTGGAAAGCGAGATGTCCTGATGCTGACCCGCCTGTCTGCCATGCTCCGCCCCACCTGGCGCCGCTCGGTCCAGCCGATCGATCCGGCCGAACAGGCCGTGCTCGATCTCCTGCGCCAGCGCCGCCTTGAACGCGGTGTTGAACCCGCCCAGTCCGCCAGCGCGCCGCGGGTGCGCTCATGAAAGCCAGCTCGCCGCCCGCGGCCGATGCGCTCATGGCACTGGCCCACCCGGTCTCCGAGCTGATGCTGGAACATGTCCGGCTCCACGACGCGCAGTTCACCCGCATGCAGCGGTGCGAGATCATGACCCGCTTCAGCGCGATGGTCGCCGAATTGTCGCTCGGCCTGGTCCTCGATATCTTCCCCCGCGAAGGCCGCGCCCTGGCCTATCGGATCCTGCTCGATGGCGCGCTGCGCGAGATGGAGCGCCGGGCCGACCTTGTGGTCGAAACCTACAATGCCGCCGAAGCGCGGGCCACCGCCAGCCGCTCCGCCCCGCCCCATGCTGCCGCGCCGGAGGCTGACCTGTGATCCTGCCCATCACCCTGGTTGAACCCCAGCTGCAACTGCTCTGCCATGGCCGTCTCGACCGCCTGTTTCGGCCCCGCCGCGGCACGCTTGAACGGCTCGGCCCAGGCGATCGGCTTTGGGTGCGCGAACCGTTTCACCTGCACCACAAGTGGAACGGCCTCTCGCCCAGCGCGGCCGAGCAGCTGGGCGCGCTGCCCGAATTCGCTGCCGATGGCGCCAGCGAAAACGATTGGCACCTCGGCCCGCGCCGCTTCGCCCGCAACTTGCTGCGTGTCTGGCACCGCCAGCACCTGGTTGTCGACCGCGTCGAACATCGCCGCCTTCAGACGATTACCCAGCAGGAAGTCCGGATGCAGGGCTTCACCAGCCCGGCCCAGTTCGCCGCCGCCTGGGACCGCAACCTTAGCCTCAACCAGGGCGGGATCCAGGGCCGCGCGGGCTGGTTCAACGATCCCGAAGTGCTGGTGATCCACTTCACCCGCATCCCCGCACCCCTTCCCCCAGCACTGCTCCCGGGAGAACCAGCTTGACCCGTCCGCTCATCCCATCCGCCGCTTCGCCCTGGTCCTTCGAAGCCGAATCCGCCCGCATGCGCCGCGACGTCGAACGCGGCTCGGCCCTGCTGCGCGACGCGATCCTCGCCGCGCGGGCAGGCCGATTGTCAGGAGTAGCCGCAATCGCTTCGGTGCAGGGCCAGGCTAATGTCTGACAAGCGCCCACCCTCCTCTGTCCTCGCGATCGAGCAGGTCGAACGCTGGGCTTTCCAGCGCGGACTGATCTACGAAGGCAGCCTTTGCGACGGCGCGGTGTTTAGCCCAGACCGGAGCTACCGCTACCTGCTCTGGCGCCATGCCTCGCCCAGCGCCCCGTTCGCGGCCTTCGCCATGCTCAATCCTAGCTCGGCTACCGCCCGGCAGAACGATCCGACCATTCGTCGCTGCCTCGACTACGTCGATACGCTCCGGCAGCCGCTGCTGGTCTGGAACCTCTTCGCCTTAATCGCGACCGATCCCGCCGCGCTCGACCATTCGGCCGATCCAGTCGGTCCACATGGCGACGAAGCAATCGACCTCGCGCTGTCGCTCGCCAGCCCGACAATCGCCGCATGGGGCGTGCGCGGTGCCTCGCTAGGCCGGGCCGGATTGGTGCTGCGCCGTGTCGTCGCTGCCGAATGCGAACTCCACGTGCTGCAGCTGACCCAGTCGGGCCAGCCAGCCCATCCGCTCTACCTGCCCAAGGCGCTGCTCCCGCAGCCCTGGAATTTCCCCTTCTGATCCGGAGATCAGCCATGACCAGGCAATCGAAGCAGTCGAATTCTCTCGAACCCGGCCCGCAGACCGGCGCGCCGCCCAGCCTGGAATTCATTGGGCTCGATCGGCTCCGGATCGATCCGGCCTACCAGCGCGCGATCCACGGCCCGAAGTCGCGCCGCTTGATAGCCGGCATGGTCAAGCGGTGGGACTGGGCGCTGTGCCTCCCCCTGCTCGTCTCGCGCCGCGCCGATGGCAGTCTGTGGATCCTCGATGGCCAGCACCGCCATACCGGTGCCCGCGAGCGCGGCGATATCCAGCACCTGCCCTGCGTCGTCCAGCCGTCGCTCGATCCCGCGCTCGAAGCCAGGATCTTCGTCGGGGTCAACACCCGCCGCCAGGCGCTCAGCCAGACCGACCTGTTCATCGGCATGCTTGCCTATGGCGACGAGGATGCCAGGCTCACCAGTCAACTGCTCGACGAAACGGGCTGGCGCGTTGTCCGCACCACGGGCACCGATCGCTGGAAACCCGGCGATCTCACCTGCGCCCCGCTGATCACCCGGTTGCTCAAGGTCAATGGCGCCGCCGCTGTCCGCTCCGCGCTGTGGATCCTGCGCCAGGCCTGGCCCGATGTGGTCATCACCTCGCCGGCCAGCCTGATCCAGGCGATGGTCCTGCTTGTCCGCGAAGGCGGGAAGCTGGCGGGTGATCCCGAAAGCGCCATCGTTGAACAACTGCGTGCCTGCTCCCCTGCCGCCTGGCTGGCCAGCGCTGCACGTCTGCGCGAAGCAGATCCGTCCTGCTCGCGGATCGTGTCGCTCGCCCGGGCCATCGGCGAACATGCCTTCATCGCGAAGACCCCCCGCGTCTCGGCCCGCCTGCTCGCCCCCCCCCCTCGCAAGGTAGAGCTTCCTCCCGCCGGAGACTCCTCGCTCGATGGCAAGTGCTGGTGCGACCAGTGCGAACAGCGCGTCACCGCCGGCCAGGCCCAGGCCTGCAAGAGCCAGTTCTGCGCGGCAAAGGCTAAGGCGGCATGACAAGAACCCGCACGTCTACGGTCGGCCCCTATTGCCCAGCCTGCGCTGAGCGCAACGACGCCCCCCCCGGAGCGCACGGCATGCACTGCAGCTTCTGCGAAAACTACTTCACCTGGACGATCGAGAAGATCCCGCACTTCGTCACGGTCGAGCGCCTCGATGGCGTAGCGATGAACAAGGCGAGATTGCGGCGGGGAGGGCGTAGGGCATGAGTGACCTGCAGATCCAGCTCGACTATCCGCTGCACTGGCCGATCGGGCGGCCGCGCACGGCCGATCGCGATCGCAAGCCCGCCTTGTGGAAGCGTGATGGCCGCAGCCTTAACCTGACCGAGGGTCGCAGGCGGATCCGCACCGCGCTTTCGGCGATCACCAAGGCCGGGCGCAAATGGCGCACCACGGGTGTCGTCCTGTCGCTCAATATCCGCTTCACCCAGAACGGCACCCGCGACCAGAACGTCAGCCACCGCGATCCGGACGATCCCGGCGTCGCGCTCTATTTCAGCCTCGATGGCCAACCGCTGGTGCTGGCTTGCGATCGCTGGAACACGGTCCAGGATAACATGGCCGCGATCGCCGCCCACATCGAGGCGCTGCGCGGTCAGGAGCGCTGGGGCGTGGCCGATCTCGCCCAAGCCTTTGCCGGGCATGTCGCCTTACCCTCTCCGGCAGGAGCAGCTCCACCGAAAGCATGGTGGGAAGTCCTCGGCGTGGCGCGCAGCGCGTCCGCGCAGGAAATCGACCGCGCCTGGCGCGAAGCGATGGCCAGCGCCCATCCCGATCGCGGTGGCAGCAACGAAGCCGCCGCCCAGCTCAACCGCGCCCGCGAGGATGGAAAGCGCGCCAATGGTATGTGAGTTCGTCCCGCTTCCAGGCGGCGGCCACGCGATCATCTGCGGTTCACGACCGCGCCGCGAGCGATGCGCCTGCGGCCATCCGGCAACGCTGCTGTGCGACTGGAAGGTCCCGAACGGATACCGCAAGAGCCAGACCTGCGACAAGCCGCTCTGCCCGAGCTGCACCACATCGCCAGCACCCGACAAGGATCTCTGCCCCCATCACGCCCAGCTGTTCGAAGCCTGGCGCGAAAAGAGATCGGAAAATCACAACGTCCCGGAGGCCCATCCATGAGCGACCCGATGCTCCGATACCCCGAAGTCCAGCGTGAGCTTGGCCTCAGCCGCTCGAGCATCGAGCGACTCGTCCGTTCCGGCCAGTTTCCACGCCCCCGCCGACTCGGCCTGCGCGCCGTCGCCTGGCCAGCTTCAGAGGTCGAACGCTGGAAGCAGGGCCTGCCCAGTAACGAAACCTGATGCCCCCAGCCCTGCCCCGCTGCGGGCATTTCTGGGGGCATCCAGCCAACTACCGCCCACAAGATCAGCGCAAATCAGAGGCAAAATCGATGTATCCTCAATCCTACTCGGGGAGCCATCCCCGCCTCGGGCATTGCAAAGCCCCGCCCTCACCGGCGGGGCTTTTGCTTTTTGGGTCATGCGCTGACCCTGAAAGACCAAGGGCCGGCCCTGATCGGATCAAGGCCGGCCCCGGTTTGCCGCGATGAGCCGCTGCGCAGGCCTAGCGGAAGCTGCAGTCCAGCCCGGCCCACAGATTGGTCACCCTGCCGGTGTTGCGGCGCGACGATACCAGGCCGCTGACCCCGCCAAGCGTGAATTCGTTGCCCAGCGTGCTCGCCTCGATCCGCAGCTTGCCCAGCTTGCGCAGCCGCGCCACCGTGGTGCCGATGCCAACGCCATTGGTCAGGCGCAGGCTGTCGGCCCGCTGGTCCAGCGCCCAGCCCTGGAACGCGCCGCCCTGGAACAGCAGGTTAAGCCCGTCCGGCCAGCTGGCGAAATCGATCGGCCCCGCGCCGCATTCGGAATTGGTCGATTCGCCCGGCTCCGGGCGCGAGTTCAGCGCCGCCATCACCTGATCGCGGGGCATGCCGAACTTGATCCGGGTTACCACCCCCTTCGGCGTGGTCAGCACCAGGCCCTGCCCGTTCAGCCCGAGCCGGGTTTCGACCACGGGTGACAGCTTCATCGACTGGGTCAGCTGCATTTCCCCACTGAACCGGCGATAGACCACCACTTCCCAGCGGCTGCCATCGACCAGCAGCAAGGTCATGCGATAGTTCATCCCGGCGACAACCTGCTGGCTGACCGCCTCGATCGCCTTGACCGCGGCCTTGCCCGGCAGCTGGCCTGCGGCAAAATCGGCAGCGGCCATGACCATCGGATCGGCCTTGTTGCCATTGCTCCAGCCACCGGCGATCGGCGGCCCGTCTGCCGCCGCAACCGCGCCGGGGGCCAGGACTGCCCCGGCCAGCATCGCGCCAGCCGCGACGCGCATCAGGAACTTGCGGATCATGTCGTATCCTTTCACCATCAACCCAGCGCCGCCAGCAGCAGCAGGACAGAAAACACCCCCAGCACCACCGCGAACACGATCATCAGCGCCTTACGGGGCGGCTGCGCCTTGTCCGGCTGGCCATTGGGAAAGATCAGGTCGACCCTGGTGCCAACTGCGGGGGTCGGCTTTTCGCGGGCGACCTTGTCGGTCACGTCATAGTCCTTGCCGCCGTGGCTGAAGCGATAGACCGCAGCGAAGACCTGCTGTTCGCGGCTGACGGAACCGTCGCCGCTGTCGACATTGTCGATTGCCGCGACATGGCGGACAACCTCGGCCGAAACGGTGGTCCAGTCAGCGCTGCCGCCGGCCCGGATTCGCCCGACGACGAACCACAGAGCGGCCAGGCACAGCGCCAGGCCGCCAAGATAGGGAACGGAATTCATGTACACCCCCCGTGGGAAAACCAGATAAGATCCGGCGGAGACGCCCGGAAACGCTCTCTCCAGGCTTGCAGCCTGGTTCCCAACCCGCGCTCCGCAGCCCCCGCCGCGGCCAAACCTTAACGAACTATTACGACCTTACAAGCACTTCGCCAAAGGACTGGCGAGCAGCCGGATCAGCCCAGCAGCAGGCGGCTGCCGGCCCAGATGGTCAGCGCGGCGGTCAGCCAGCGGATCACCCGTTCGGGCAGCAAGCGCAGCGCCAGCAGGCTGCCCAGCTGCCCGCCCAGCACCACCGCCACCAGCAGCGGCAGCGCGCCCGACAGCGCTTCGGCAAAGCGCTCTGGGCCGTTCTTGGCCAGCTGCCCGGCGATCCCGGCCAGCGAATTGATCAGGATGAACACGCTGGTCGTCGCCGCGATCCGCCGCGCCGCATCCCACCGCGCCAGGTGCAGCACCGGGGCGAGGAAAATCCCCCCACCGATCCCGACCAGCCCGGCGAGGTAACCCAGCGGCGCCGCGACCACGGCCATGTAGCGGGCCAACCGTGCTGGCGGCTCGGCCCCCTCGCCCGCGCGGGGCAGCACCAGCGCGAGGCCCGCTGCAACCAGGCTGAGCCCGAGGATGAACAGGAACGTCGCCTCGCGGAGCGGCGTCAGCCCGCCCAGGAATGCCAGCGGCGCGGCGACCAGCGAGAGCAGCAGCGCGCCGCGCCACGGCACCGCCCCGGCGCGCGCAAACCGGATCGTGCCGCCGGTCACCACCACCACGTTGCAGGTCAGCGCGACCAGCGGCAGCAGCCGGTAATCGAACCCGGCCAGCGCCAGCAGCGCGTTATAGGTGGAGCCCCCGCCGAACCCCACCGACGCATAGAGCAGCGCGGTGGCGAAGAACCCGGCGGGGAGCCAGTCCACCGCTCAGCCTACCCGACCGCGCCGTGGCAGTGCTTGTACTTCTCGCCCGAACCGCAGGGGCACGGCGCGTTGCGCGACAGGCCAAGGTCGGCATAGGGATCGACCCCGCCAGGCCCCGCCGGAATGCCCGCCGCGGCGCCAGCGCCCAGCGCGCCCAGCATCGCGTCAGCCCCGGCCATGCGCTGCCCGGCGGCGTCGTTTTCCCCGGTGAAGGGATCGATGTGGGTGGTCAGGAAGTCCGGCAGGTCGGGCAGCTGCACCGGATCGGGCATGCGCAGTTCACTGTTGCACAGGATCCGGGTCACGTCCTCGCGGATCGCCTCGAGCATGCGTTCGAACAGGCCGAAGGCTTCCTGCTTGTATTCGTTGATCGGCGTCTTCTGCGCATAGGCGCGCAGGAACACCACCTGGCGCAGCGCATCCAGCGTGGCGAGGTGTTCCTTCCAGTAATGGTCAAGCCGTTCGAGCAGCACCTGCTTTTCGACCTGGCGCCAGATCGCGGCGTCATCGCCGATCTTGGCCGCCATCTTGGCATCGGCCAGTTCAGCGATGCGCTGCTCGATGTCCTCGGGCTCGATCCCGTCGCCCTGCAGCCATTCCTCGATCGGCGCGTCGATCCCCGCAACTTCCGCCACCCGTGCCTTGAGCGCGGCGATGTCCCACTGTTCGGGATAGGAGCCCGGCGGGCAGGCATCGCCGACGATCGCGTTGATCGTGTCGTGGCGCATGTCGAGCACCACATCGTCGAGCGCTTCGGCGTCCATGATCTCCTCGCGCTGGGCGTAGATCACCTTGCGCTGGTCGTTCATTACGTCGTCGTATTCGACCACCTGCTTGCGGATGTCGTAGTTGCGCGCCTCGACCTTCTTCTGCGCGGTCTCGATCGCCTTCGACAGCCACTTGGACCCGATCGCCTCGCCATCGGCCAGGTTGCTGTTCATCATCCTGGCGAAAAGCGTGTCCGGGCCGAAAATGCGCAGCAGGTCGTCTTCCAGGCAGAGGTAGAACTTCGACAGCCCCGGGTCACCCTGGCGGCCCGAACGGCCACGCAGCTGGTTGTCGATGCGGCGGCTTTCGTGGCGTTCGGTGCCAATCACACAGAGCCCACCGGCGGCCAGCACCTGGGCCTTCTCGGCTTCGATCTCGGCCTCGATCCGGGCCATCGCCGCGTCGCGCTCCGGCCCTTCGGGCATGTCCTTGAGCTCGTCCTCGAAGCGGAACTCGGCATTACCGCCCAGCTTGATGTCGGTCCCGCGCCCGGCCATGTTGGTGGCGATGGTCACCGCCCCCAGCCGCCCGGCCTGGGCGACGATGTGGGCTTCCATCTCGTGGAAGCGGGCGTTCAGCACGTTATGCTTGACCCCTTCCGCCTTGAGGAAGTCCGACAGCATTTCCGACTTCTCGATCGACACCGTGCCGACCAGCACCGGCTGGCCCGACTTGCTTTTTTCCGCGATCAGCTTGGCGATCGCCTGGAACTTGTCCTGGGTGTTCTTGTAGAATTCGTCTTCCTCGTCGATCCGCTGCACCGGCACGTTGGTGGGGATGGTGACGACGTTCATCTTGTAGATGTCGAAGAATTCGGCCGCCTCGGTCGCGGCTGTGCCGGTCATGCCGCCCAGCTTGGGATACATGCGGAAATAGTTCTGGAAAGTGATCGAGGCCATGGTCTGGTTTTCCGGCTCGATCTGCACGCCTTCCTTGGCCTCGACCGCCTGGTGCAGCCCATTCGACCAGCGCCGCCCGTCCATCATGCGGCCGGTGAACTCGTCGATGATGATGACCTTACCTTCCTTGACGATGTAGTCGATGTCCCGCTTGAACATGACATTCGCCTTGAGGCTCTGGTCGAGGTGGTGGACGACCTGGGTGTTTTCCACGTCATAGAGGTTCGAGCCGACCAGCAGTCCGGCCGCTTCCAGCTCGCGCTCGGCCCATTCCACCCCTTCTTCCGTCAGGGTGATGTTCTTGGTCTTCTCGTCCTTTTCGTAGTGCTCTTCCGACAGGCGCTTCACCACGGCGTCGACCGCGATGTAGAGGTCGCTCTTGTCGTCGGTCGGTCCCGAAATGATCAGCGGGGTGCGCGCCTCGTCGATCAGGATCGAGTCCACTTCGTCGACGATCGCATAGTTGAACGGGCGGTGGACCATCTGCCCGCGTTCCTGCTTCATGTTGTCGCGCAGGTAATCGAAGCCGAGCTCGTTGTTGGTCGCATAGGTGATGTCGGAGTTATAGGCCTCGCGGCGTTCCTCTTCCGACAGGTTGGGCACGATCACGCCCACGGTAAGGCCAAGGAAGCGGTAGATCTGCCCCATCCATTCGGCATCGCGCCGGGCCAGGTAATCGTTGACCGTGACGACGTGGACGCCCTTGCCCTCGATTGCGTTGAGGTAGGTGGCCAGCGTGGCAACCAGGGTCTTGCCTTCGCCAGTGCGCATTTCCGCGATTTCGCCGCGGTGAAGCACGATGCCGCCGATCATCTGCACGTCGAAGTGCCGCATGCCGAGCACACGCTTGCTCGCTTCGCGCACGGTGGCGAAGGCTTCGGGCAGGATATCGTCCAACTTCTTGCCAGCTTCCAGCTGCGCGCGGAACTTGGCGGTCTGCGCGGTCAGCTCCTCGTCCGACAGGGCCTCCATCGTGGGTTCGAAAGCATTGATCTGCTTGACGATCTTGTCGAGCGACTTGACGTAGCGGTCGTTGGAAGAACCGAAAATGGATTTGGCGATGGCGCCGAACATGGGCAGATTCCTGATATGAAAATGGCTGTATAGGGCAAAAGCCCGCGCCGGGTCGTCCCGCGCAGGCTGGTCAAGACGGCTGAAGCCGGAGCGCTATTCGATTGCGCGGTCGGGCCCGAACAGGACCGAGGGGATATAGACGCGCACCCGCACCGGCCGGCTGCGCGAAGCTTCCTGTTCGCGACGTTCCTGGCGGACTACGGGGGCAGCGATCGACTGCGCGGGTAGCGCCGGCCGGGCCGTGCTGCGCAGCCCTTCGACCGTACCGATTTCGGTGTCGGACGCACCGCTCATCCGCGCCTGGGCAGGGGAAACCTGCGCGGCCAGCCCTGTCAGCAGGGCCAGGAGGGCAAGAAGCAAGCGGTTCATCGCATGCCGATATAGTCCATCACGCCCCATGCGTCCAGTGGCGCGGCCTGGCCATGTCTGGCCCTGGCCATGTCCGGCAATGTCCGGCAGTGCCCGGTCGTCCTTGCCAAGCCCCCCCACTTGCGGTGTAAGGGCGCCGGGCAGCGGGATACAGGGGGATTTGGCATGACACAGGCGGCAGGCACGGCACCGGCGCATCCGGCGCGGCTGTTCCAGCTCGACGGGCTGCGCGGGATCGCGGCCTTCATGATCATGCTTTACCACCTCGACATCGTTTACCGGGTGAACGGGCTGTTCGTGCGCGGCTACCTGTTCGTCGACATGTTCTTCTTGCTCAGCGGCTTCGTGCTGGCCGTTTCGACCGAGAAGAAACTCAACGCCGGGATCGGGGCCTTCGAATTCACCAAGGCGCGGTTCGTGCGGCTGTGGCCGCTGGTCGCGGTGGGCGCTGGTGTGGCGGCGCTGCGTGCCTTTGCCATCGGCATGGCCGATCCGCTCACCTTGCTGCTGTGGCTGGCGCTGGACCTGGCGATGATCCCCAGCCTGACCGGCAGCGGGCCGTTCTATCGCTTCAACGGGCCGCAATGGACGCTGTTCTATGAATTGCTGGCCAACTTCATCCATGCTCTGGCGCTGAAGAAAGTGCCGACACGCGCGATGCTGGCGCTGGCCATCGCCTTGGGCGCCTGGCTGATCTACACCGTGCAACTGCACCGCGCCGACACCATGGGGGTCGATGCCCCGACCTGGAAGACCTGGTGGATGGGCCTGCCGCGCGTCGGCTTTTCCTATGTCCTGGGGGTGTGGATCGGACGCAAGTACAAGGACGGCGTGCGCACCCCCAGCCTGCCATGGTGGCTGGCAATGGCGGTGCCGGTGATCGGGATCGCCGCGGTGCCCAGCCTGCCGCTGACCACGGCCAATGGCGACCTGGTGTTCGTGATGCTGTTCCTGCCCACCGTGATGTGGCTGGTGGCGATGAGCAACCCGCCGCAGGCGCTGAAAGTGCCGATGGAATGGCTCGGCAACTTCTCGCTGCCGCTTTACTGCGTCCACCTGACCGTGCTGGTCTGGGTGTCGGAAGCGCTGGGCCGGGACGCCTGGGTGCGCGTGATGGCCGTGGCGGCGGCGATGGCGGTGGCCTGGGTCTTCTCGAAGCTGGTCTCGTTCCAGAGCAAGCCGACCGTCGTGAAGACCAGCCCCGCCGGCTGAACCACCTTACCCAAAAACCAAGCGCCGCGCCTGTCCTGGGACAAGCGCGGCGCGAGGAATTCGGTCAGGCCGCGAGGCGATGCGGCCCGCGTCAGGGGCGCGTCTTAGTTGACGGCGTCCTTCAGGCCCTTGCCAGCCTTGAACTTCGGCTGAGCCGAAGCCTTGATCTTCATCGGTTCGCCGGTGCGCGGGTTGCGGCCGGTCGACGCCTTGCGCTTGGCAACCGAGAAGGTGCCGAAGCCAACGAGACGCACTTCGTCGCCGCTCTTCAGGGCGCCGGTGATGGCGTCGAACACGCCTTCGACGGCCTTGGTGGCGTCGCTCTTGGTCAGGCCGCTCGAATCCGCAACGGCGCTAATCAGTTCGTTCTTGTTCATGCGGGAATCCCCCTACCTTTCGAAACTTGGGTTGTATCTTTTGAATCGCCTCAAGAGATGGCGGAATTGAGCGATTTTTCGGCGCACTGTCAAAGCCAATCCGGCGAAAAATCCCGCGATTATCCACTTTTCGACGCCAATTTCGGGCGGGTTGACGCTTGCCCTGCCCGGGGCGGGCAATGATGCAACGCAGCGACTCGGGAATCTCCCCTAAATCGCTGCGTTGCAGCAAGAATCAGTGCGCCGTGGGCGATGCCCCGCCGCCCGCCGCCGCGCCCGCGCCGGGCTGGCTGGCGAGGTCGTCCGCCTCGGTCCATTCGATCGGCTCGGGCATAGTCACCAGCGCCCGTTCAAGCACTTCATCGACGTGGGAAACCGGAATGATTTCCAGCCCCTCGCGGATGTTGGCGGGAATCTCGGCCAGGTCCTTGCGGTTCTCCTCGGGGATCAGCACGGTCTTGATGCCGCCGCGCAGCGCGGCAAGCAGCTTTTCCTTGAGCCCGCCGATCGCCAGCACCCGCCCGCGCAGCGTGACCTCGCCGGTCATCGCCACGTCCTTGCGCACCGCAATGCCGGTCAGGCACGAGACGATCGACGTAACCATGCCGATCCCGGCGCTGGGGCCATCCTTGGGCACCGCCCCTTCGGGCAAGTGGATGTGGATGTCCTTGCGCGCGATCAGGCTGGGCTTGATCCCATAGGCCGGCGAACGGGCCCGGACGAAGCTGAACGCTGCCTGGACGCTCTCGTTCATCACTTCGCCGAGCTTGCCGGTGGTCTTGATCCCGCCCTTGCCCGGCACGGTGACGCTTTCGATGGTCAGCAGTTCGCCGCCCACCTCGGTCCAGGCCAGGCCCGTGACCGCGCCGACCTGGTGCTCTTCTTCCGACACGCCGTGGCGGAACTTGCGCACCCCGGCAAAGTCACCCAGGTTTTCGGGCGTGATGGTGACCGCCTTGGTCTTGCCTTCCAGGATCTGGCGCAGGCTCTTGCGCACCAGTCGCGCGATTTCGCGCTCCAGCGTGCGGACCCCGGCTTCGCGGGTGTAATAGCGGATCAGGTCGCGCAGGCCCTCGCTGGTCAGGGTGAATTCCCCGGCCTTCAGCCCATGTGCCTCGACCTGCTTGGCGATCAGGTGGCGCTCGGCGATCTCGACCTTTTCGTCCTCGGTGTAGCCTTCGAGCCGGATGATCTCCATCCGGTCGAGCAACGGCTGCGGCAGGTTGAGGCTGTTGGCCGTGCAGACGAACATCACGTCGGACAGGTCATAGTCCAGTTCCAGGTAGTGATCCTGGAACTTGCTGTTCTGTTCGGGATCCAGCACTTCAAGCAGCGCCGAGGCCGGATCGCCGCGGAAGTCCTGGCCCAGCTTGTCGATCTCGTCGAGCAGGAACAGCGGATTGCTGGTCCCGGCCTTCTTCAGGTTCGACACGATCTTGCCCGGCAGCGAGCCGATGTACGTGCGGCGATGCCCGCGGATTTCAGCCTCGTCGCGCACCCCGCCCAGCGACTGGCGGATGAACTGGCGCCCGGTCGCCTTGGCAATCGACTTGCCCAGCGAGGTCTTGCCCACGCCCGGCGGGCCGACGAGGCACAGGATCGGCCCCTTCAACTTGTTGGTGCGGGCCTGGACCGCCAGGTATTCGACGATCCGGTCCTTGACCTTGTCGAGCGCGTAATGGTCCGAATCCAGCACCGCTTGCGCCGCGTGAATGTCCTTCTTGAGCTTGCTCTTCTTGCCCCACGGCAGGCCGAGCAGCACGTCGAGGTAGTTGCGGATCACGGTGGCTTCCGCGCTCATCGGCTGCATGGTCTTGAGCTTCTTGAGCTCGGCATTGGCCTTGGTGCGAGCTTCCTTCGACAGCTTGAGCTTGTCGATCCTGTCCTGCAGCTCCTGGATTTCGTTGGCTTCATCGCCGTCGCCGCCCAGCTCGCTCTGGATCGCCTTGAGCTGTTCGTTCAGGTAATATTCGCGCTGGGTCTTTTCCATCTGGCGCTTCACGCGGCCACGGATCTTGCGCTCCACCTGCAGCACGCCCAGCTCGCCTTCCATGAAGGAATGGGCCATTTCCAGGCGCTTGAGCGGGTCGGCCTCGCTCAGCATCGCCTGCTTGTCGGAAACCTTGGCCTGGATGTGCGCGGCAACGCTGTCGGCCAGCACGGCGGCATCGACGATTTCGCCCAGGTTCTCGCCCGCGTCCTGCGGCAGCTTCTTGTTGAGCTTGGCATATTCGGCGAAGGTATCGACCACGCTGCGCATCATCGCCGACACTTCGGTGCCGGACACGGTCACAGGGTCAAGCCGTTCGACCTGCGCGACCATCATTTCGCCGGTGCTGGCCTGTTCCAGCCGCAGCGCGCCGAGCTGGCCGCGCTGCTTCGCCTCGACCAGCACGCGAACGGTGCCATCGGGCAGCTTGAGCAGCTGGAGCACGGTGGCGATCACGCCGATGTCGTAAAGGTCGTCGCGCTCGGGATCGTCGCAGCCCGGATCGAGCTGGGCGAGCAGGAAGATGTCCTTGTCCCCCGCCATCGCGGCTTCGAGCGCGGCGACCGACTTTTCGCGGCCGACGAACAGGGGAACAACCATGCCGGGGAACACGACGATGTCGCGCAGCGGCAGCAGGGGAAGCAAAGTCGTCATTTCAATCCGTCCATTCCGGCCGGCTAGACATAGGCCGATGCAGGTGAATCCCGCCCTTGTGCCGGGATATGGGGTTGCCCCCGGTCCGGTGCAATGGGGGCACGGCGCGCGGCTGTGGATGGGCGCCCGCTGTGGCAGATCGTGCGCCAGACATTGCCAAGCGGGCTTCGGCTCCGCACCATGGCGCTTTGCCGATCCAGGGGATTCGACCAGATGCATACGTTCAAGTTCGCCGCGCTTGCCAGCTTGCTGGCCTGCACCGCTGCCGCCCAACCTGCCTGGGCCGATGCGGTCGAGCCTGCGGCCCAGACAGTGATCACCGCCGCGCGCTATCTTGATGTCGCCAGCGGCAAATATGTCGAGCATCCGGCGATCTTCGTCGGCGCGGACGGGCGGATCAGTGCGATTGCCGATGCCCGCACGGTGCGGTGGGGGGCAGGCGTGCGCCACATCGACATGGGCGCCAGGACCCTGGTGCCCGGCCTGATCGACATGCACGTTCACCTGGATAGCCCGGCTGACATCGGCGGCTGGCGCGGCCTCGAATATACCGACAGCTTCTTCGCGATGACCGCCGTCAGCAACGGCCGGGCGATGCTGGACGCGGGCTTTACCACGGTGCGCAACGTCGGCTCGGCGAACCGCAACGACATCGGCCTGATGCAGGCGATCGACCAGGGCTATGTGATCGGTCCGCGCATCGTCGGCGCGGGCCATGCACTGGGCAGCACCGGCGGGCACTGCGACACCACCGGCCTGCCGCCCAGCATGGAAAAGCCGGGGAAGGCCGAAGGCGTGGGCGATACACCCGACGAACTGCGCTATCAGGTCCGCCGCCAGCGCAAGTATGGCGCCACCGTGATCAAGGTCTGCGCCACCGGCGGCGTATTCTCCCACAATACCGAACCGGGCCAGCAACAACTGACCGAGGCGGAACTGACCGCGATTGCCGATGAAGCCCACATGTGGGGGCTGCGCGTGGCCGCCCATGCCCACGGCGCGGCGGGGATCAAGACGGCGATCCGCTCGGGCATCGACACGATCGAACATGCCAGCCTGGTTGATGACGAAGGGATCAAGCTCGCCGCCGCCCGCCCGCGGCCGGTGTGGTTCAGCATGGACATCTACAACACCGACTACACCCAGGCCGAAGGCAAGAAGAACGGCGTACTGGAAGACAACCTGCGCAAGGACCGTGAAATCGGCCAGCTCAAGCGCGACAACTTCCGCAAAGCCTACAAGGCCGGGGTGCGGATGGTGTTCGGCAGCGATGCCGGGGTGATGCCGCACGGCCTGGTAGGCCGGCAGTTCAACACCATGGTGACCTACGGCATGACCCCGCTCGACGCGATCCGCGCCGCGACGCTGAACGCGGCGCAGGCACTGGGCAAGGAGGGCGATGTCGGGCAGATCGCCGTGGGCCGCTATGCCGATCTGGTCGCGGTGGATGGCGATCCGCTGGCCAACGTGCGCGAGCTGGAAAGCGTGGACGGGGTGATCAAGGGCGGCGTCGTGATCGAGCGCGCCCGGTAGGTACGCGGGCGGGCGGGCCGGGCCTGGCGGCCCGGTCACCCCCGCTCCCGCTTACATCCCCGGCAGCTTGAAGCCCGGGGGAAGGCCCATCCCTTGCTGCATGCGGGCCATTTCCTGCCCGGCCACTTCGTCCGCCTTGGCGCGGGCATCGTTGAACGCGGCGGCGATCAGGTCTTCGAGGATGCCCTTCTCGCTCGGCTGCATCAGGCTGTCGTCGATGCCGACGCCGATAATCCGGCCCTTGGCGGAACAACGGATCGTGACCAGCCCGCCACCGGCCTTGCCCTCCACCTCGATCCCGTCGAGCTTGGTCTGGCTTTCGGTCATCTGCTTCTGGATGGTCTCGGCGGCAGCCTGGGCGGCCTTGATCATCTCTTCCATCGACTTCACGCGCGGTTTCTCCAGTTCTGGCCTTGTTGCCCGACAACGCGGGCTTCAGCCTTTTCATCAACGATTTCGGCCCCCGGAAAGGCGGCCATGGTGGCTTCGACCAGCGGCGAGCGCAGCAGCGCTTCGCGTTCGGCCTCACGGGTCTGCTCGGCCAGTTCGCGCAGGGTCGGGCAGGCATCGCCCTCGCCCCGCGTCACTTGCCAGCGTTCGCCCGTCGCGCGCAGCAGCGCATCGCGCAGGTCCGCGCCGACATCGCCGGAAAAGCCCGGCGCCAGCGTGTAAAGCAGTTCGCCGGGCTTGAGATCGATCACCCGCACCCAGTCATGCATGACCTGGGCAACGCGCAACTGGCCCGACTGGTCGACCCGTTCGACCAGCGCTTTCCAGTCCTGCCCAGCCGGAACCGGCGGCGGCGCGGCGGCGGACGGCGCACCTTGCCCGGCAGGTGGCGCGCTCGCCGGCGCGGCAAAGGCCGCGCCGCCCTGGGCGGCCAGGTCTTCCAGCTTTTTCACCAGCGCGCCCGGATCAGGCATGTCGGCGGCGTGCAATACGCGCAGCAGCGCCATTTTCGCCGCGACCAGCGGATCGGGCGCGGTACGCACCTCATCATGGCCTTTCAGCAGCAGTTGCCACAGGCGGTGCAACTGGCCGGGGGTCAGCGCCCCGGCCCACTCCTCGATCGCGGCCTTTTCCTCGGGCGCAATCGCGCTGTCGTCGCCTTTGCCGAGCTGGGCCACGGTAACACGGTGCGTCAGGTCCATCGCCCCGCGCAGCAGCGCCAGCGGTTCCACGCCAAGCGCGAACTGCTGGTCGATCAGGTCAAGCAGCTGCGCCCCGTCACCGCCCAGCAGCGCGGCGTAGAGGCGGCGCTGGACCGACTTGTCGGCCAGGCCCAGCATCTCGCGCACCTGCGCGGCAGAAACCCGGCCATCGCCGCCCAGGTCCGCATGGGCAATCGCCTGGTCAAGGATCGACAGCCCGTCGCGCACCGAACCTTCGGCGGCGGCCGCGATCATCGCCAGCGCTTCCGCATCGGCAGTAACGCCTTCCTTGTCGCAGATGGCGGCGAAATGCTGCGCCAGCAGGTCCGCCGGAATACGGCGCAGGTCGAAGCGCTGGCAGCGCGACAGCACCGTGACCGGCAGCTTGTCCACCTCGGTCGTGGCGAACAGGAACTTCACATGCGGCGGGGGTTCCTCCAGCGTCTTGAGCAGCGCGTTGAACGCGTTGCGCGACAGCATGTGGACTTCGTCGATGATGTAGATTTTGTAGCGCGCGGAAACGGCGGCATAGCGCACCGCCTCGATGATCTCGCGCACGTCGTCGACGCCGGTGTGGCTGGCGGCGTCCATTTCGATCACATCGATGTGTCGGCCTTCGGCAATCGCCACGCAGGGTTCGCACTGGCCGCACGGATCGATCGTCGGCCCGCCCTGCCCGTCCCGGCCGACGCAATTGAGAGCCTTGGCGATCAGCCGGGCAGTAGAAGTCTTGCCGACCCCGCGAATGCCGGTCATCAGGAACGCGTGGGCCAGCCGGTCACGCTTGATCGCGTTGGCCAGGGTCTGGACCATCGCGTCCTGCCCGATCAACTCGGCAAAGGTCTGCGAGCGGTACTTGCGCGCCAGCACGCGGTAGGGCTGCGCCGGCGTAGCGGCGGCCACCGGCGGTTGCGCAGGCGCGGCCGAGGCCACCGGCGGTGTTGCAGGGGCCGGACCACCGAACATCGAAGACTGGCCCGCCGCTTCAAGCTCGGCAGCCGAAGGAGCCTCGTCTTCCGGCTCTGCGCCGAAGATGTCGGGGGAATCGTCCATGGTCCCTAGGTAGGGTTTCAGCGCGCGCTTGTCGAATAGGGAAAAGGAGCCGGCCGACCCGCCGCAACCCGTTGTGGCTGCTTCCTTCCGGACCTGACCAGGTTGGCGGACGCAAGCGTCCGACCGACTCCCGGGCGGGCATATGGCGGGCATGTCGCGTTTGCGCAAGTCCGTTCGCAGCGAATCGGGTTAATCATTGCTTCGACTCGCCGTTCTGGCGGTTCATCCAGCCCTTCCCTCCCCTAGGACGGGCGAGGCGGGCGTCGCCGGTTGCTTCACAGCGCGACCCAGGCAATCGACGCGCCCGCCTCAACCTCTCCCTAGAAGGTCAGGCAGCAGGCGCGGCGGCTGCCTCAGCGAAAGTTGTCGGCGTAGCTTTGCAGCTTGAGGCGGCGCGGCGGGGTGGCGTGCACTTCGGCCGGGATGCCGTACTTTTCGGCGTAGGCCTTGGCCGCATCAGCGGAATCGAACTTCAGTACCACCTGGCTTTGCGTGTCGCCCGATCCGGTCCAGCCCATCAGCGGGTCAGCCTTGCGCGCCTCAGCCGGTGCGAATTCGAGGATCCACTGGCCAAGCAGGGCCTTGCCAGACTGCATGGCGTTCTTCGGGCGCTGATAGATACGTGCGGGCATGGCGGCGCTTTCTGCCGATTCGCGCCGGAAATCAAGAGCGACGGGACGCTTCGAACGCATTCTTTGTCTTGAGGCTGGGGTCTTCCTGCCAAGGCGCATCGGGCCAGCGGTGCTTGGGATAGCGCCCCTTCATGTCGCGCTGCACGTCCTTCCACGATCCGCGCCAGAAGCCGGGCAGGTCGCGCGTGGTCTGGACCGGCTTGCCGCCGGGCGAGGTCAGCTTGAGCAGCAGCGGCTGCGACGGCTGGCCGAACGTGGGGTGACGGTCCAGCCCGAACAGTGCCTGGACCCGAACTTCCACCGATGGCCCGCCGGGATCGTCATAATCGATGGCGTGGCTGCTGCCGGCGGGGCTGGTGAACTGTGCAGGGGCCAGCCGCTCAAGCTGCTGCTGCCCGGCATAGTCCAGCCGCGCGCGCAGCGCCTCGTGCAGCTTGCCCGGCGCCACGGCATCGAGCCGCCGGTCCAGCAGCGGGGCGAGCCACTGTTCGAGATCGGCGCGCAGGCTCTCCTCGGACAGGGTCTCCACCCCGGCAAAGCGGGCGCGGCGCAGCAGGCTGCGGCTCGCGGCGGACAGCGGCAGCAGGTCCAGCCCATCGGCGCGGACACGCTCGCACAGGAACAGGCGCAGCGCATCTCGATCGGGCGCGGGATCGGGTCCGCGCGCCAGGGTAACCGCACCCAGCCGGCTTTCCAGCAAGGCTTCGACCCGGCGCTCGTCCGCCACCCAGCGCAGCGTGCTGCGCCGCTCGATCCGGTGGGCGAGCCAGCGGGTGACTTCAGCTTCGTCGAGCGCGATCGCCCCGGTGATCCGCGCGCCCTTGGCCTCGCCCTGCGCTTCGCCCACCGCCAGCCACGGCGCGCGCGCCAGGGAGGATGCGGGATCGAGCCGCAGCCCCCGCCCGCCTGCGGCCAGCCATTCCTCTCCCGTGGGCGAGCGACTGCGGGCAAGGTTGTCGGGAAATCCTTCGGCCAGCAGCACGCCCAGCGGCGGCGCTTCGCCTCCTGCCCCCTGGACCAGCCCGCGCGCCGCCTTGGCCCAACGCTCGGCCAATTTGCGCGAAGCATCAGCGCGCGCCGAACGGTCCGAATTCCAGCGGTCGAGCCGCGCGGCCAGGTCTTCACCCCGCCCGCCAAGCCCGCGTTCCTGCAGCAACAGCGCCAGCCGCGCCGCATCGCGCTCGGCCCCATGCTGCGCAGCATAAAGCAGCATATGCGCCTGGCGCGGCTCCATCGGCAGGCTGGCCATGGCCCGTCCGTGCGGCGTGATCCGCCCCGCCTGGTCGAGCCCGCCGAGCGATTGCAGCAGGGCTTTTGCTGCAGCCAATGCTGCAGGTGGCGGCGGATCGAGCCACGGCAAGGCAGCCGGATCGCCCGCGCCCCAGCCGGCCAGGGTGAGCAGCAGCGGAGCAAGGTCGGACGTCAGGATTTCCGGCGGATCGAACGGCGCGCGGCCCGGATGCCCGGCTTCTTCCCACAGGCGGTAGGCCGTGCCCGGTCCCTGCCGCGCGGCGCGGCCCGCACGCTGCGCGGCGGCGGCCTGGCTGGCGCGGTGGGTAACCAGCCGGGTCACCCCGGCGGCTTTGTCAAACTCCGCGCGGCGCGACAGCCCGGCATCGACCACCACCGACACGCCATCAAGGGTGAGCGAGGTTTCGGCAATCGCCGTGGCCAGCACGATCCGCCGCCGCCCCTGCGGATCACGCCGGATCGCGGCGCGCTGGGCTGCAGGTTCGCACTGGCCATGCAGCGGCAGGACCAGCGCCTGCGGCAGCTTTTCGGCGAGCCGCTCGCGCACCCGCTCGATCTCGCCCACGCCGGGCAGGAAGGCCAGCACATCGCCGCTTTCCTCGCGCCAGGCGGTCAGCACCGCGCTGGTCATCGCGTCCTCGATCCTCAGGTCCGGGCGTGCGCCCAGCCAGCGGATCGCCAGCGGATGGGCCTTGCCCTCGCTTTCAACCACCGGGGCAACGCCGAGCAGACTGGCAAAGCGCGCGCCGTCGATTGTCGCGCTCATTACCACCAGCCGCAGGTCGGGTCGCAGTACCTGCTGGCTTTCGATGGCGAGCGCCAGGCCAAGATCGGAATCGAGATGGCGCTCGTGCGCTTCGTCGAACAAGACGGCGGACACGCCGGCCAGTTCCGGGTCGCTGGTGATGGTGGAAACGAAGATCGCCTCGGTCATCACCAGCACGCGGGTTCGGGCCGAACGCTTGCTGTCCAGCCGGGTCAGGTAGCCAATGGTTTCGCCCGGCGCTTCGCCCAGCAGTTCGGCCATGCGTTCCGCCGCCGCGCGCGCCGCGACCCGGCGCGGGCTGAGCAGGATCACGCTGCCACTGCACCACGGCTGGTCCAGCAGCGCGGGCGCGACCGCGGTGGTCTTGCCTGCACCCGGCGGGGCGATCAGCACCGCGCCGCTGCCCGCGCGCAGGGCGGCCAGCAGCTGGGGCAGGACGGCATGGATCGGCAGCTCGCTCACGCCCGCCTGATTAGGCGAAAGCGCGCGCGCTGCAAGCCGCCCCGCACGGGCGGAGCGGTCAGCCTGGCACCAGCCGCAAGTGCGCGGGTCCAGACCGGCGGCGCGCCGCCCGTTCGTAACGGACCGAGGCGACGCGCAGGCCGGACACCCCGGCGCGGTCCATCGCCCGTTGCCAGCTGGCGAATTCCTCGTGGCTGAGGTTGTAGCGCGCCAGCACCTGTTCCAGCGTAAGCAGGCCGCTTTCCACCGCCACCACCACCTGGGCCTTGCGGCTGGCAACCCAGCGGCTGGTATCGGGCGGTGGCAGGGTGTCGGCGGTTAGCAAACGGCCCATCGGGCCGATCACCACAGCGGGGCGGGAATTGTGATATTCGATCATCTTCATGGCCCTCGTCGTTGTGAGAAACGATGGCCCCCAAGCACGGCTACAGTGCGATTTACGTGGTTAAATCGAGGTGAATCCGCACTGCCATTCACCGCACGCACGGCGCGGCTCACGCCGGAACGTGGCCGGTGGGCGACAGGTAGCCAAAGCTGGATCAGAAGCGGCGATGAACCGCGAATTCGGCCGCTTCGGTCATGGCCGCCTTGGCTTCGCTGGCCGGGAACATGGCGATCGCGTCGATCGCGCGGCTGGCATAATGGCGGGCACGCTCGCGCGTGGCGCTGACCGTGTCATGACGGGCGATCAGTTCCACGGCATGGGCCAGGTCGGCATCGCTGGTGCGGTGGCCGGCGATGGCATCGCGCCAGAACGCACGCTCATCCTCGCTGCCGCGGGCATAGGCAAGGATCACCGGCAGGGTCATCTTGCCTTCGCGGAAATCGTCGCCCTTGCCCTTGCCCATTTCGTTGGCATCGGAATCGTAATCCATCGCATCGTCGACCAGCTGGAAGGCGATGCCAAGGTTGCGACCGTAATCTTCCAGCGCGCGCTCCTCCGCCTCGCTCTTCTCGGCGACGACGGCGGCGATTCGGGTGGCGGCGGCGAACAGCGCGGCGGTCTTTGCGCCGATGATCGAGAGATAGCGTTCCTCGCTCGTTTCGATCTGGCGGGCCGCGGTCAGCTGGTCAACCTCGCCTTCCGAAATCACCGAGCTGGCGTTCGACAGGATTTTCAGCACTTTCAGGCTGCCATCCTCAACCATCAACTCGAAGCTGCGGGTGAACAGGAAGTCGCCGACCAGCACGGTGGCGGGATTGCCGAAGATGATATTGGCGGTGGCCTTGCCCCGGCGCAGTTCACTACCATCGACCACATCGTCGTGGAGCAGCGTGGCAGTGTGGATGAATTCGACCGCGGCGGCGAGCTTGTAATGGCGCGAACCTTCGTAGCCGCACAGCGCCGCCCCGGCGAGGGTCAGCATCGGGCGCATCCGCTTGCCGCCGCCGGCAATCAGGTGCCCGGCCAGGGCGGGGATCAGCGGAATGCGGCTTTGCATCCGATCGAGGATCACGGCGTTGACCGAATTCATTCCGTCCGCCGTCAGCGACAGCATCGGTTGCAGCGAGGGTTCGGCCGCGCGCGGGCGCAGGGGGATCACATCGGCGCTCATCGGGGTTGCCCTTGCGCCCATGGCAAGGCGAAGGCAAGCGCGAATCAACCTGAAACGGAGCAATGGAATTGCTCGAAATGCCGTGCTAGCGCAGGATCCATGTCTGGAACCTCCGTCGACCCCGTCCTCGCCAATTTCCGCGCCTCGATCGACAATATCGATGCGGCGCTGATCCACATGCTGGCCGAACGCTTCCGCATCACCAAGGCGGTGGGCGCCTACAAGGCGGAGAAGGCCCTGCCCCCGTCCGATCCGGGGCGCGAGGAACGGCAGATTGCGCGGCTGCGCCAGCTGGCCGCCGATGCGCAGCTTGATCCGGACTTCGGGGAAAAGTTCATCCGCTTCATCATCGATGAAGTGATCCGCCACCACGAACAGGCGCAGGGCGGGAAATAGGCCGCCGCGCCGCGCGCCCGGTCAGGGTGCCGTATCGCGCACCCAGCGGCTGATGATCGGCGGCGTGCCATTGGGCACGGCAACCTTTTCGCTCAAGGCGGCGGCGCGGCGCAGCGCCGCAATGTCGCTGGCGGTGCAGATCGAATCCTTCACCACCAGGCCCGGGAACGGTCGCCGCGAGACATATTGTCCCCCGCGCGATGCGCTCTTGTCCTTGGGCAGCAGTCCGCAGGCCACTGGCCAGCGCACCACCTCGACCACGCGGCCCTGTTCGTCGCGGGCAGCGATCCTCGCGGCGAGGTAGAGGTAGCCTTTGGTCGGCTTCGCCGCGTCGGGTTCGTCGGTGGACGACAGGTCAATCTGGTCGATCGCCGGTTCACCCGCCACCAGCAGGTGCCCCAGCCGATCCCACTTTTCGACATCGGGCAATTGCCCTGGATCGTCCTGCCCTGGCCCCGGTCCGCGATAGTATCCGCCCTGCACCAGCATCGGCTGGGCGCAATCGGGCCAGTCCTGGATCGCCTGGGCCGGATCGAACCGGCACTTCGCATCCTTGAGGTTGACCCACAGTCCGTCCTTCAGCCCCGGCTGCAACGCATCGGCGGCGGCGAACCACGGCCGTTCGGACACGACCATGTTGCACCCGCCCAGCGCCAGTCCGAGTAGCGCCGCGATCACCTTGCGCATCACTTGTTCCCCCTCGCCCGCGGCAAGCGCAGCTTGACCAGGAGGCCGCCCAGATCTTCGCTTTCATCAAGCGTGACCGAGCCCCCATAGATTTCCGCCACATCGCGCACGATCGCCAGGCCCAGCCCCGTGCCCGGCTTGCCCGTGTCGAGCCGCGCGCCGCGATCGAAGATGCGGATGCGCTCCGCTTCGGGAATGCCCATGCCGTCATCCTCGACCCAGACTTCGCACCATTCCGCCTCGGCGGTCGGGTCCATCGTGACGAACACCGACCCCCCGCCATACTTGGCCGCGTTCTCGATCAGGTTGCCGAGGATCTCGTCGAGGTCCTGCCGCTCGATCGCGATCATCGCATCACGGTTGCCGTCAAGGTCGAAGCGGGTGCGCTCGTACAGGCGGGTCACCGCGCGCAGCACCGCTTCCACGCTTTCGCCCACGCTGGCGCACGCCTGGCCCACCGCGCGGCGGCCGACAGCGCGGGCGCGGGCCAGGTGGTGATCGACCTGGCGGCGCATCACCGCCGCTTCGCGGATCACGGTTTCCGAAAGGTCCGGCGCCTTGGCCGTGGCGGCGTTCATCACCACGGTCAGCGGGGTCTTCAGCGCATGGGCAAGATTGCCGGCGTGGGTCCGGGCTTCTTCGGCCTGGCGCTGCGAATGGGCCAGCAGCGCGTTGAGTTCCTGCACCAGCGGCTGCACTTCCAGCGGCAGCGGCTCGGTCACCCGGTTGGCCCCGGCGGCGCGCATCCGCTGGATCGCCAGCCGCACGCGGCGCAGCGGCCCCAGACCATACCAGGTCTGCGCCATGGCCATCAGGAACAGCCCCAGCCCCAGCACCACGAACGACCAGGCCAGGATCGAGCGGATCCGCCGGATCTGCTCGTCCAGTTCCTTGCGGCTTTCCGCGACGGTGAACCACCAGCGGGTATCGCTGCCCGGCAACTTGATCGAGCGTTCCATGATCCGCAGCGGTTCGCCCGTGAACTGGTCGCTGTCATAGGTGTGCGGCGCGTTATCGACATGGCCGCCGTGGACCTTGAGGCTGCGATCCCACAGCGAGCGCGAGGGGAAATCCTCGTGCCCATCGCCGCTGATCTGCCAGTACAGGCCGCTGTTCGGTTCCAGGAAGCGCTGGTCGCCGAGCGGGCGGTTGAAGAACACTTCGCCATCGGGGCCGACTTCGGCCGAACCGATCATCGCGGTCAGCATATAGCCCAGCTGGTTATCGAAATTGCGCGTGACCAGGCTGACAAGCGTGCGATCGAGCGCCAGTCCGCCACCCAGCAGCAGCACCGTGATCCAACCAGCCGCGATCAGCATCATGCGCCGCGCCAGCGAACCGGTGTGCGCAGGCCCCGTCTCGCTGCGAGGCGGCTGGTCCGTCTCGCTCATCCGTTGGTCAGCCGCGCGCCTGCGCCGGATCGTCGAGGCTGTAGCCCAGCCCGCGGATCGTGGTGATCACATCGGCGCCCAGCTTCTTGCGGATGCGGGTGACGAACACTTCGATGGTGTTCGAATCCCGGTCGAAGTCCTGATCGTAGATATGTTCGATCAGCTCGGTCCGGCTGACAACCTTGCCCTTGTGATGCAGCAGGTAGGACAAGAGCTTGTATTCCTGCGCGGTCAGCTTGACCGGCTCGCCATTCAGCGTGACGCGGCCCGAACGGGTGTCCAGCCGCACGTCGCCGGCGGTCAGCTCGCTGCTGGTGTTGCCCGAAGCGCGGCGGATCAGCGCGCGCAGGCGGGCGATCAGTTCCTCGGTCTGGAAGGGCTTCGCCAGATAATCGTCGGCCCCGGCATCCAGCCCGGCGACCTTGTCCGACCAGCTGTCGCGCGCGGTCAGTACCAGTACGGGGAACTTGCGGCCTTCCTTGCGCCACATACCCAGCACGGTCAGCCCGTCGATCTCGGGCAGGCCCAGGTCCAGGATCACCGCGTCGTAATCCTCGGTCGAGCCCATGAAATGGCCGTCCTCGCCATCGGTGGACAGGTCCACGGCATAGCCGGTGGCTTCCAGCGTGGACTTGAGCTGCTTGCCAAGGGTCGGTTCGTCCTCGACGATCAGGATGCGCATGTCAGGTGTCCCTTGTGCTGGGAAATGGGTCTGTTGCGAGTGCTATAGGCCGGTCCGCCGCAAGGCTCAACGCGTCTGGCGCAGGATAGCCCCGGTTCTCGCATCGACATCGATGAACATCACGTTGCCCTGCCGCAGGAACTTGAGCCGATAGGCCAGCGCCGTGGGATCGTATTCGAAGCCCAGGTATTCCCAGCCCTTCATCGCGGGCAGGACTGTGGCTTCGATGTCGCGGACCGACAGGATCTTGCCCGCGCGCAGTTCCCGCCGGGCCTGCGATTGCTCGCCCGCCGGGCCGGCGTGGGCCGCAAGGCTCGGCAAGGCCAGCAGCGCGGCGGTCAGGATGGCGCATTTGCGAAACATGCCCGCCGGCCTAGCCGCGCGGCCTTGAACAAGCGGTGAATGGCTCATTGCGCTTTGAGCAAGGCGATGTAGCGGGCGCGGATCTCGGCGGTCAGTGTGCCGGGGCCGCCATTGCCGATCGGCTTGCCGTCCACTTCGACCACCGGCAGCACCAGCGACCCGGCGGCGGAAACGAACGCTTCGCGCGCGGCGAACAATTCGTCCGGGGTAAAGGGACGCTCCTCGACCGTCAGGCCCATCTCGCGGGCAATCTGCAAGGTGCAGATCCGCGTCACGCCGGGCAGCACGCCGTGGTCAACCGGGTGCGATACCAGCACGCCGCGCGCATCGATGATGTGGGCATTGGCGCTAGTCTGTTCGGTGATCAGTCCGTTTTCGACAAACCAGGCATCGTCCACGCCCGCCGCGCGCGCGGTTTCCTTGGCCATCACGGCGTAAAGCAGCTGGGTGGTCTTGGCGCTGCGCACCGTCCAGCGTCCTTCCGGGTGCAGCATCACCCGCAGCCCGCGCGTGGCCAGCGGGCTGGAAACCATCTGCGCGGTCTGGGTAAAGGCAAAGCGGGTCGGCGGCGTGGGCGGCGATGGGGAGAGGAAATCGCGGTCAGCCGGCGCGCCGCCGGTAATCTGAAGGTAGACCCGCCCTTCGACCAGCTTGTTGCGCGCGATCAATTCGCGCAGAATCTCCGGCCACTGCGTATCGTCGCTGATCCCGACCGTCGCCAGTGAGCGTTCCAGCCGCGCCTGGTGATAGGACCAGTTGCAGAAATGGCCGTCCAGCACCGGGGACACTTCATAGACCGCCTGCCCGAAATTCAGCCCGCGATCGAAGATCGACACCTTGGCTTCGGTTTCGGGAACGAATTCGCCATTGATCCAGACTGTGCGCATCGGCGCTCCCTTCCTCAAGCGGGGCGGCGTGTCAAACCCCTTCCCCCCCTTCGCCCCTTCCCCTCGCAATCGCCGCGCAGTTCCGCTAGGGGCCTGCCACCATGGCTGCCGCACCGATACTTTCCTGGGAAGGCCTGGGCCTGCAACAAGGCTCTGGCTGGTTGTTCCGCGACCTTGATCTGCATATCGCCCCGCGTGACCGGCTGGCGCTGATCGGGCGCAACGGCGCGGGCAAGACCACCCTGCTCAAGTTGATCGGCGGCGAGATCGAGGCGGACAAGGGCAAGCGCTCGATCCAGCCGGGCACGCGCGTGGTCATGCTGGAACAGGACCCGTTCTTCACCGGGTTCGACACGCTGCTGGATTTCACTCTGTCCGGCCTGGACGCCCCGCCCCGGCACGAGGTGGAAGCCATCGCCGGACAGCTTGGCATCGACCTGTCGCGCGATGCAAACAGCGCCAGCGGGGGCGAACGGCGCCGCGCCGCGCTGTGCCGCGCACTCGCCAGCGAGCCCGACCTGCTGCTGCTGGACGAGCCGACCAACCACCTTGACCTGGCCGCGATCGACTGGCTGGAAGACTGGCTGAACCGCTACAAGGGCGCCTTCGTGGTGATCAGCCACGACCGCACCTTCCTGACCCGGTTGACCCGCGCGACGCTGTGGCTCGACCGCGGCTCATTGCGCCGCAAGGAGGTTGGCTTCGGCGGCTACGAAGCCTGGATGGAACAGATCTATGCCGAGGAAGCCCGCGCTGCCGACAAGCTGGACGCCAAGCTGAAGCTTGAGGCCCACTGGCTGGAACGCGGCGTTACCGCGCGGCGCAAGCGCAACCAGGGCCGGCTGGAAAAGCTGTGGGAGATGCGCGCCCAGCGCGCCGCCATGCTCACCCCGCAAGGCGCGGCAAAGCTGGCCATCGCCACCGACGATGCCAAGAGCAAAGCCGTTATCGTTGCCGACAAGGTGACCAAGAAGTTCGGTGACCGCACGATCATCAAGGACTTCTCGCTGCGCATTACCCGGGGCGACCGGATCGGCCTGGTCGGCGCGAACGGCGCGGGCAAGACCACCTTGCTCAAGCTGCTGACCGGCGAGCTGGCTCCGGACAGCGGCACTGTTACGCTGGCCAAGACGCTGCAAGGGGTGATGATCGACCAGCAGCGCAGCCTGATGGCGCCCGAAAAGCGCATCCGCGACGTGCTGGCCGAAGGCGGCGACTGGATCGACGTGCGCGGCGTGCGCAAGCACGTCCAGGGTTATCTCAAGGACTTCCTGTTCGACCCCGGCCTGGTCGAAGCCCGCGTCGGCACCCTCTCGGGCGGGGAGCGCAGCCGCCTGCTACTGGCGCGCGAATTTGCCCGCAAGAGCAACCTGCTGGTGCTCGACGAGCCGACCAACGACCTCGATCTCGAAACGCTGGACCTGCTGCAGGAAGTGATCGCCGATTATGACGGCACGGTGCTGATCGTCAGCCACGACCGCGACTTCCTCGACCGCACGGTCACGATCACGCTGGGACTGGACGGCAGCGGCAAGGTCGATGTCGTCGCGGGCGGCTATGCCGATTGGGAAAAGCAGCGCCAGCTGCGCCGCGCCGCCGCTCCGGCCAAGAGCGACAGGACCGCCGCCGAGGCAGCTGCGCCGCCCCCGCCCCCGCCCAAGAAGGCCAAGCTGTCCTACAAGGACCAGCGCGACTATGATCTGCTGCCCGGCCGGATCGAGGAACTGCTCGCCCAGATCGCCCGCGACGAGGCGGCGCTTTCGGACGCGAACCTCTACACCCGCGACCCGGCGAAATTCGCCGCGCTGAGCAAGTCGATCGAGGCCGCCCGCGCCGAAAAGGACGCGGCCGAGGAACGCTGGCTGGAACTGGCCGAGCTGGTCGAGGGGTAATTACCCCTGCGCCAGCCGCTCCCTGATCCGCTCGTCGATCCGCGCTTCCAGCATCGACAGCGGCATCACGCCGTCCTTCAGCACTTCGTGGAACCACGGCAGGCTGAACTTGTCGCCCAGCGCGGCTTCGGCCTTCTTGCGCTGGCTCGCCCAGGTCATGTGCCCGATCTTGTAGGAACAGGCCTGGCCGATCTGGGTGCAGTACCGTTCCACCTCGCGCTGGCAGCGCGGGCGGGCAAAGCCGGTCACCTTGACCATGTAGTCGGTC
>JAKPAG010000105.1 GCA_029779535.1 Pseudomonadota bacterium
CCAACCACCCATAGGGTACCCTTAAGCGGGTGGTTGGGCCGGGGGAGCGGGCCGGCCAGGCCAAGCTGATCGCGGAGGCGATCAGCGCACCAAGCAAGAACTCTATCCTGACCCTAGACCCGCTTCCCCTTCGGCAACATCAGCGAAATCACCGTCGCCCCCAGCGTCAGCGCGATGATCGCGTAGAGCGCGAGGTGGTAGGCTTCGGGCGAGGGATAGCGCTCCGCCCCGCGCGTCACGCTGTCGCTGGCGAGCAGGGTGGCAACCATCTGGCTGCCTACCCCCATGAACAGCGACCGGATCACCCCCAGCATCCCGGTGATCTCGCTGGTGCGTTCGGCCGGGGCTTCGGCGGCGATGATCGTCGGGGCGGCGGTGAACAGCATCATTGTGCCAAATGCGATGACGATCATTTGCAGCGCGGCCATCGCCACGCTGCCACTGTCGCCCAGCGCCATGACCCAGCCTGCCGTGGTGATCAGCCCGCCGGTCACCATCGCCAGCCGCCCGCCGCCGCGCGCGGTCAGCCAGCCACTGAACGGGCCGGCGGGGATCGCGGTCAGGCTGGAGGGCAGCTTGACCAGTCCGGCCATGGTGGCCGACAGGCCCATGCCCATGCCGGTCCAGGCCGGGGCCTGCATCAGCAGCGAGAAATAGACCATGATCTGCATCGCTCCCATGGCAACCAGCGCGCTGGCCGCGCAGGCCACCGCGATTGAGCGGTTGGCCAGGCTGCGCACGTCGATCAGCGGGTTGGCGCTGGCCAGCGCGCGGCGCCACCACGCCGCGCCCAGCACCGTGCCCGCGCCCAGCAGCGCCAGCGCGGCGGGATCGGCCCAGCCCCACGCCTTGCCCGCGCTGAGGTAGAGCAGCACCAGCGTGACGGCGGGGGCGAACAGCACGCCTGCCAGCCAGTCCACCGGCGCGCCGCCGGTCTGGCGCGGGGAAGGCGGCACCAGCCGCGCGACCAGTGCGAGGGAGACGAGGCAGAACGCTCCGCTCGCCAGGAAAATGCCGTGCCAGCTGGCATGGTCGACGATCAGCCCGCCCAGCACCAGCCCCGCCGCCGTGCCGACCGAGGCCCCTGTGACCAGCAGGCCGATCCCGGCCGGCACCCGCCCGGGCGGCAGGTTTTCGCGCACCAGCCCGATGCACAGCGGCAGGATCGTCATGGTCGCGCCTTGCAGCACCCGGCCAAGCAGGACCACGCCATAGGACCAGCCAGTCGCGCTGAGCAGCGACCCCGCCGCACCGAGCGCGAGGACAATCAGCAGCACCCGTTGCCGGCCGTAAATGTCGCCCAGCCGCCCGACCACGGCGGCGGCGGCCGAACCGACGATCAGGAAGGCGGTGACCAGCCAGCCCGCGCGCGCCGCGCCGCCGAATTCCGCGACCAGCGCTTTCAGCGCGGCGAGGATCATCGCGGTTTCGAACGAGCTGGTCATTTCCGCGACCCACAGCGCGGTGAGCAGCGCGGCGGTGCGGGGCGGGGGCCTCACTGCGCGATGGCCCGCGCGCCTTCGGGCACCCCGGCCTGCGCGGCGCGCAGTTCGACCAGGTCGACGCTGACGTCGCGCGGCAGGGAAAGGATCGCCAGCAGCGCCTCGGCCATCGATTCGGGGCTGGCCGGGCTGCCGCTCATCGCCGCGTGGCCGGTCTGGACGATCTTCTGGTAGAACGCGGCCTTGGCCGCATCGCTCCACCCTTCGCCGCCCGACCCGCCCGAGACCGAGCCCGAACGCAGCACACTGATCCGCACGCCGTCATCGCGCAGTTCGGCGCGCAAGCCTTCGCTCAGGGTTTCGACCGCGGCCTTGGTCGCCGCGTAAAGCGCCAGCATGGGAAAGGGCATCCGCACGCTTTCGCTGGTGATGTTGACCACCTGGCCCTGGCTTGCCTTGAGGTGCGGGATCGCGGCGCGGGTCAGCCAGCACAGGCCGGTCAGGTTGATGTCGATGTGGCGGCGGATCACCGCATCGCTGCCCTGATCGAAGGCGAAGGGTTCGAACACGGCAGCGTTGTTTACCAGAACGTCGATCCGGCCCAGCTGCGCCGCGGCCTGGGCGATGGCCGCGTTGACCTGATCGGGATCGGCGACGTCGCAGGCGATCGGCAGCACGGCGGGGCCGAATTCGGCGCTCATGCTGTCCAGCTGCGGGGAAGGGCGGGCCAGCGCCGCCACCCGCATTCCCGCGCCGGTCAATGCCCGGGTGAAATGCCGCCCCATGCCCTTGGACGCGCCGCTGATTACCGCGACCTTGCCGGCCAGTTGCTCCATCGCCCGTGCTCTCCCAAGCTTGTTCGTTGTTATTGACGATACGTCAGTTTCTTGCGCATATGCAAGCAATCGTCGATGAGGGGTGCGATGACCGCCCAGACCCAAAGCCCAGCCCGCAAGCGCGCTCCGGAACTGGCCTACAACCAGTATGGCCAGAAGATCGGCTCGAAGGGCGAACGCACCCGCCAGCTGTTGATCGACACCACGGTCGAACTGCTGGAAAGCCACGGCCTGCGCGACGTGTCGGTGGTGGACGTGGCGCGCGCCGCCAGCACTTCGCCCGCGACGTTCTATGTCTATTTCAAGGGCGTGCCCGAAGTGGTGCTGGCCGCGCTCGACAATGCCAGCCAGACCTCACCCGAGCTTGAGGAACTGGCGGGGAGCGACTGGCTGGGGCCGGACGGCGCGGCGATCGCGCGGCGCTTCATCGAGGCCTATACCGAGCTTTGGCACCGCAACCGCACGGTGTTCCGGGTGCGCAACCTGGCGGCGGAAGAGGGCGATACGCGGTTCTATGAAGCGCGGTTGCGGGCTGCGGCGCCGATGATGGACGCGCTGTCCGCCGCCGTGGCACGCGCCCAGGCCGCCGGGCGGACCCCGGCGGACCTTTCCCCCCGGGCCTGCGCCGGAACCTTGCTGATGATGCTGGAACGACTGCCCGCGGTTGGTCCGCTGTCACGCGATGCCGACGGGATCGGCTATCCCGCGCTCAAGACCGCCGCAGCGCATACCCTGGCCACAATGCTGGGCGCGGCGGGTTAGCCCGCCGCCATCGCTTCGGCGATCATCTCCTGCAGGTTGAGCACGCCCACGGCGAGGCCGCCGGCCAGCCCGGCATCGACCGGCAGGCACACCCCCGAAATGAAGCTGGCGGCATCGCTGTTCAGCAGCACCAGCGGCAGCGCCTGTTCGGCGGCGGTGGAAAAGCGCCCCTTGGCCTTGGCAAAGGCGCTCAGCACCGCGTCCCCGGCGACCTGGCGGAAATCGTTCAGCATCGGCGTGTCGATCGGGCTGGGCATGGTGCAGTTGATGCGGATGCCGCGCTCCATCAGCGCGGGCGCGCTGATCTGCGTCCAGGTGTTCACCGCTTCCTTCGACAGGGTATAGGGATCGCCCGCGCGCTCGGCATTGGCCTGATACCACGCCCGGCCGCTGGCGATGTCGGGATTGGCCATGAATTCCTTCAGCAGCGGCTGGCGCGCGAGATAGTTCATGCCGCCAAGCGAGGAGACGGTCACCACCGCCCCGCCGCTGCGCACCCTGGGCAGCCAGCTTTCCGACCACTGGCGCAGCCCCAGGAAGTTGACCGTGACCACATCTTCCCCCGGAAAGGTCTGCGGCAGGCCGGACACGTTGAACAGCGCATCAACCTCGCCCCCGATGCTGGCAACCCCTGCCGCGATCGAGGCCGGGTCCTTGAGGTCAACCGCGGTGAACGAGGCCAGCCCTTCGACCGGCGAGGGGCGGATATCGCAGCCGTGGACCTCTGCCCCCAGCGCGACCAGCGTGCGCGCCGCCGCTTCGCCGGTGCCGGAAAAACAGCCCATCACCACCACGCGCTTGCCCGCGTAGCCCAGAATGTCCGTGGTCAATTGCACTCTCCCCTATGACTGTTGCGGCCCGGTCAGGCCTTTTTGCGTTCCTGCAGCGTCTTCCACACGTCGGCGGCGGTGACGGGATGGTCGAAATCGCCTTCGATGCGCGCGTCCTTGCCCGGCAGCGAGACCAGCGCGGTATCAACCCCGGCGGCCTTGCGGCGCAGCGCACCCACCGTGCTGGCGGCGCGTCCGCCGTGCTGGGCGACCGTATCGACCCCGAAAAAGCTCATCACGTTCTGGTGGCTGATCTTGTCGATCACCCGTTCGGGCAGGTCCTTCACATTGTCCCACAGCCCTTCGGCAACATCGGGCCAGGTGCAGTCCGAATGCGGATAGTCGCATTCATAGGCGATCAGGTCTTCGCCGATGTGCTGGTAATTCATGCAGCCGAAGCGGTCCTCGATGAAGCACGACAGGAAGTGTTCGCGGAAAACCTCGCTCGGCAATTTGCCGCCCCAGTCGCACCGCACCCAGGCGCCGTGGTGGCGATAGGTGAAATCGGCGCGTTCAAGGAAATAGGGAATCCAGCCGATCCCGCCTTCGGACAGCGAGATCTTGAGGTTGGGATACCGCAGCAGCGCGCGCAGGTGCAGCAGGTCCGATGCATCGGTGCTGATCGCCATCGGCAGCGAACTGATCCAGGCCGAAATCGGCGACTGGTCGCTGGCATAGAGCGGCGCCTGCCCGGTGCCGATGTGGCAGTTGAGCACGACGTGGTGATCGTTGCAGAATGCCCAGAACGGTTCCCACACCGGATCGTGGATGGGCTTCAGCCCCTTGATCGAGGGATTGGACGGGAAGGTGACCGAGCGGCAACCCTTCTTCACCAGCCGGGCAAGTTCGCGCAGGGTGGCCTCGATGTCCCACAGCGGCAGGACCCCGGTCGGGATGTAGCGGCCGGCAAAGGGCCCGCACCATTCGTCGATGTGCCAGTCGTTGTAGGCCTGGACCACCCGTTCGGCGAGCTGCTTGTCCTTCGCCTGCCACAGCCACGATCCGTCAAAGCCGATGAAGGTGGGAAAGCATACCGACGTGAGGATGCCAGCCACGTTCATGTCATCGACATGGGCCTTCGCATCCCAGGTGCCGCGCCGCATCTGCTCGATGTTGGCGGGCTCCATCCCGTATTCTTCCTTGGGCCGGCCGACCACGGCATTCAGCCCGATGTTGAAGGTGGTCAGCCCTTCCGGCTCCCAGTTCCAGAAGGCGTGGCCATCGGCCCCGGTGACATATTGCGGCATCTTGCCGCGCAATTCGCGCGGCACGTGGGCATCGAACATGGTGGGCGGTTCGATGATGTGATCGTCCACGCTGGCGATCACCATGTCTTCCATGTTCATGGCCATTGGCCCGACTCCTCTCCAGCCGTTTCGCGGGATAGTGCGCCGTAATTGACGTATCGTCAATTCCTCTAACGCACCCTTGCAATTCAGATACACAGATGTATTCAAATGCACATGCGTATCCAGCGGACGAGTCGCAAGCAAAGCCAGGCGCAGACGCGCGAGCGGCTGCTGCGGGCGGCGCGCGCGGAATTCGCGCGGCGCGGCGTGGCGGCGGCGTCGATCGACCGGATCAGCGAAAGCGCCGGTTTTTCGCGCGGGGCCTTCTATGCCAACTATGCCGGCAAGCATGACGTGCTGCTGGAACTGCTGGCCCAGCACCAGCGTGATGAAATCGCCGCATGGCAGGACCTGCTGGGTGCACAGGGCACGCTCGATGAAGTGCTGCCCGCGCTGCGCGAACGGTTCGACCTGTTCGCGGGCCGGGCGGATGACGTGCTGTTTTCAACCGAGTTGCAGATCGAGGCGCTGCGCAATCCCGAATTTGCCGAACGCTACCGCCTGTTCGCGCAGGAGATTGCCCAGCGCACGCAGCAACTGGCCGCGGCCTTCATCGCCCGGGCCGGCTACAGTCAGGTTTCGGCCGAGGTCCTGGGCAAGGCGCTGCAATCGCTGGCGCCGCAATTGATCGCCGAGGCCCGGCTGGGCCTGGACGCAAGCGGGCAGAGCGCGGGGCAGCGGCTGGTCGCGATGATTGTCGAACTGTTGGGAACACAGCGCTGACCGCAAGTGGCGGATCGGCGGATTGAGGAGCGTGAATGATGGCAAGCCAGGCAATTTCCGCCCCGCCGCATGTGCCGGCGGACCGCGTGATCGATTTCGACCTGTACAATTTCCCGGTTGAGGGGCTGGAATACCAGGCCACCATGCGCCGGATTTTCCAGTCCAACCCGGCCCGCGTGCTGTGGACCCCGCACAACGGCGGGCACTGGATCGTCAAGAACAACCAGGATGTTGCGACCGTCCTGGCGGACAACGATCACTTCAGCTCGCGCCGGATCATGGTGACGACCGAGGACCAGCAGCGCCCGCCGCTGGTGCCGCTCCAGCTCGATCCGCCGCACCACGCGCCCTACCGCGCGCTGCTCCAGGCGGCGCTTTCGCCCAAGGCGGTGGGCAAGCTGGGCGACCGCGCGCGCGAGCTGTCGATCGAGCTGATCGAAGGGTTCAAGCGTGACGGCCACTGCGAATTCATCGGCCAGTTCGCGCAGCACCTGCCGATTGCGATCTTCATGGAAATCGTCGGCCTGCCGGCCGAGGACCGGCCCTACCTGACCGAAGTGGCCGAAACCGCGATGCGCGGCGAAACCGAGGAAATCCGCAACGAAGCCGCCGGCAAGCTGATGATGTACGGCATGGCCAAGGTGGCCGAACGCCGCGCCAACCCCGGCAATGACCTGATCAGCACGATCGTCAAGGCCGAGGTCGAAGGCAAGCCGATCGACGATTTCCCGCTGACCGGCATGATCTTGCTGCTGCTGCTGGGCGGGCTGGACACGGTCGCCTCGACCTTGGGTTTCTATGCCCAGTTCCTTGCCACCCATCCCGAACACCGCCGCCAGCTGGTCGAGAATCCAGAGCTGATCGCCAATGCCAACGAGGAACTGCTGCGCCGCTTCCCGATCGCAATCCTCGCGCGCGAGGTGAAGGCCGATTTCACGCTCGACGGGATCACGATGAAGGCTGGCGAAATGGTGCTCGCCCCGACCCCGATGGACGGGCTTGATGAACACAAGTTCGCCGATCCGCTGACAGTCGACTTCAACCGCGAAAAGCCGGGCGCCAATTCCACTTTCGGCGGCGGCGTGCACCGCTGCGTCGGCTCGATGCTGGCGCGCACCGAACTGCGCATCTTCCTGGAAGAATGGCTCAAGCGCATTCCCGATTTCGCGGTGAAGCCTGGCTTCGAACCCAAGGTCAGCGCGCGGTCGGTGGCAACGATCACCCGGCTCGAACTGGTCTGGGACCCGGCGAGCGTGAAATGAGCACGCCCGCCAAAGGCCAGCCCGGCACCCGCCGCTACCAGTGCTTCTATTGCGGCACCGTCTATGACGAGGCGCTGGGCTGCCCGGAAGACGGCATCCCGCCGGGCACCCTGTGGGAAGACGTGCCGGACGACTGGGTCTGCCCGGAATGCGCCGCCGGCAAGGCCGATTTCGCGCTGGACGAAGACTGGTAGGATCCGGCAGCGGACCACGAAAAAGGGGCGGTCCTGCCAGGCAGGACCGCCCCTTTTGCCTTGGCGGCTGTCGCTTGCGACCTAGCCGCGCATCACCCAGCCGCCATCGACGTTGAGCACCTGGCCCGTCATCCAGCGGCCCGCGTCCGATACCAGCAGCAGCAGCGCGCCGCACAGCGCATCGGGCGTGTCGCGCAGCTGGATCGGCGTGCGCGAGGAAATGGCCTGGACCAGCGGACTGTCTTCCGGGGTCAGGGCAAGGCCCGCGTCGGTCTTGGTCATACCCGGGCCAATTGCGTTGACGCGGATGTTCTGCCCGCCCAGTTCGGTCGCCAGCGTGGTCGTCGCGCCGTGCAGCGCGATCTTGGTCACGCCGTAATAGGACTGCGCCGGATAGGCCCCGGCCGAGACCTGGTTGACGATCGACCCGCCGCCGCGCTCGGCAATGTGCGGCGCGATCACTTGCGCGCAATTGATCGCGCCCCAGACGTTGACGGCCATGCCCTTGTCGAAGCGGGCCTTGTCGGTCTGCATCAGGGGCTTGTCGACGATCTCCACCATCAGCGCGGCGTTGTTGACCAGGATGTCGATCCCGCCGAACGCGGCCTTGGCCGCTGCGGCCATGGCTTCGACCGAGGCGGTGTCGGTGATGTCGACCTGGACGGCCACGGCCTTGCCGCCAAGCGCGACGATCTCGTCCGCGACCTTCTGCGCGCCTTCGCCGTTCAGGTCGGCCACGACCACGCTGGCGCCCGCATTGGCGAGCGCGACCGCATAGGCCCGCCCGATCGAATTGCTGCGCCCGCCGGCCCCGGTGACGATCGCCACCTTGCCATCCACCCGGAAGCTGTCGTTATTGAAATCGGCCATGGAGAATTATCCTTCCTTGGGGAAGATCGGCGCGCCAACGCCGACGGTCACGGTCTTGTAGTGCAGGAATTCGTCGATCCCGGCCTTGCCGCCTTCCTTGCCGAAGCCGGAAATGCCGACCCCGCCGAACGGCGTGTGCGAATTGATCTGGAAGCCCCCGTTGACATAGACCCCTCCGGCGTTGAGCCGTTCGGCCAGGCGGTGGACGCGCTGGATGTCGTTCGACTGGATATAGGCGGCCAGGCCATATTCGCTGTTGTTGGCGATGGCGACGGCCTCGTCCTCGGTATGGAATTTCAGGATCGCAACGGCCGGGCCGAAGATTTCGACCTGGGCGATTTCGTGATCCGGGTTCACATCGACCATGATGGTCGGTTCGATGAAGTTGCCCTTGGCCAGGTCTCCCCCGGCGCGCTTGCCGCCGATCAGGAACTTGCAGGCATTGTCAGCGGTCGCGCGGTCGAACATCCCGGTGATGCGTTCCACCGCGGCGGCGCTGATCACCGGGCCGACCATGACGGTCGGGTCCATCGGGTCGCCCACCTTGAACTGCTTGGCGATCTCGACCATCCGTTCCACGAATTCGTCATAGACGTCGGCGTGAACCAGCTGGCGGGTGGGCAGGGCGCAGCCCTGGCCGGCCAGGCAGCCGATGGTCCAGAACACGGCGCGTTCGGCGGCGGCCTGCAGGTCGCAGTCCGGGAAGACCAGGCTGGCGCTTTTTCCGCCCAGTTCCATCACGCTCGGCTTGATCTGCTCGGCCGCGGCGGTGAGGATCTTGCGCGCGGTGATCGGCCCGCCGGTGAAGCTGATCTTGCGCACCTTGGGATGGCGCACGATCGCGTCGCCCGCCTCGCCGGTGCCGGGCAGGACGGACAGGACCCCGTCGGGGATGCCCGCTTCCTTGGCGCACTGCGCGAACAGTTCCGGCGCGAAGGGCGTGATTTCAGCCGGCTTCAGGATCACGCAGTTGCCGGCGGCCAGCGCCGGGGACACCTTCATCCCCATGCCGATCAGCGGGCCGTTCCAGGTGTTGATGATCCCGACGATGCCGATCGGTTCGGGGACCGAGTAGGAAAACTCGCCCCGCGTATCGAAAGTGCTCATCAATTCGCCGGTCAGCTTGTCGCACCAGCCGGCGTAGTAGCGCATCCACGAGGCGGCGGTTTCAACCCCGCGTTCGCCCTGCATCAGCGGCGTGCCGCCATCGAGCGCGGCCATCCGGCCGAATTCCTTCTGCTTCTCGATCAGCAGATCGGCCAGCCGGGTCAGGATCCTGCCGCGCTCTTCCGGATTGGTGCGGCGCCAGCCCTCGCGTGCGGCTTCCGCCTTGGCCACCGCGGCAGCGACTTCGGCCGGGCCGGCCAGCGGCACTTCGGCCAGCGCTTCGCCAGTGACCGGGTGGATGTGGGTGCGGGTGCCGCCCGAGCCGGTGGTCCGCTTTTCGTGACCGATGTGCAGGTGAACGGTGGGGATCGTGGCGCTCATGTCTGGGGTTCCCATTCAAGGTGGAGGGCTTCGAGGGCCTGGACCGAACCGCCGCGGAAGTGCAGCATCTGGCCTTCGGTCATGCGGAAGTGGCCGATCTTCCTGGCCCAGGTTTCATAGAACACGGTCATTTCCAGCCGGGCGAGGTGGATGCCGAGGCAGGTGTGGATGCCTGATCCGAACGCCGCGTGGCGGCAGTGCGGGCGGTCCAGCCGGACTTCGGCGGGGCATTTGGTCAGCTTTTCGTCCCAGCCGACCATGTGCAGCGGGACCAGCACCGAATCCCCGGCATAGACCCTGGTCCCGGCGATCTCGGTATCCTGGGTGATGTAGCGCGGGGTCGACACGAAGGTGTAGCGGCGCATCAGTTCCTCGACGATCGCGGGAATCCGGGCGGGTTCCTCGATCATCCGGGTGCGCAGGGCCTCGTCCTCGGCCAGGTGGCGCATCCCGAAGGCGAGCGCGTTGACCACCGTGTCGAGCCCGGCCAGGAACATCAGGAAGCCGATCGAGATCAGTTCGTCCTGCGTCAGCTTGCGGCCTTCGAAGTCGGTGTGGACCAGGGTTGAAACCAGGTCGTCCTGCGGTTCGGCCCGGCGTGCCTCGATCAGCTGGGTCAGCGCACCCAGGATCTGCATGGTCAGTTCCATGCGGCGCTGTTCGTTCACCTGGGCGTTGAAATATTCGACCACGGTGGCGCGGAAGAAATCGAACTGATCGAGCGGGAAGCCGAACATTTCCATGAACACCGAGACCGGAAAGCGCGAGCCCAGCGCATCGACGAATTCGCAACGGCCCTCGGCGGCAACGGCGTCGATCAGCCGCTCGGCCCATTCGCGGATGCGCGGCTCAAGCGGTTCGATCGCCTTCGATTCGAAGTAGGGGCGCAGCAGCTGGCGATAGGGGCGATGTTCCGGCGGATCGAGCGATTCGGGGATCATCCGCGGCTGGTTGGGGTTGGGCGGGATCGACAGGAACTTGCTGGAAAACCGGTCGGGATGGCGCAGCACCTCGATCGCCGCATCGGCGCTGGTCACCACCCAGTGGCCGCCATTGGCGTGGGTCCAGAACACCGGCGGGGCCGATTCCTTGAGCTTCCAGTAGGTCCCGTGCAGGTCTTCCGCGAGGGCTGGCTCGCTCAGATAATCGAATTCATGGACCGGTTCGCGCACCGGCGCGGACGCGTCTATGGACATCGAATCGGGCTCCTCTCCCCATTGTCTTGTTGTGGCTAAGTAAACGGTGGTTTACATGATGTGTCAATATGGCTGAAGTCGATCCCCGCCCGCAGCGTGACGCCCAGCGCACCCGCGCCGCGATCCTTGCCGCCGCGCAGGAAGCCTTTTCGCGCAGCGGCTATTCCGACACCGGGGTGCGCGACATCACCGCCGCGGCCGGGGTCAACCCGGCGCTGGTCAACCGCTATTTCGGCTCGAAGGAAAGGCTGTACGAAGAGGCGCTGGGCGCGCTGCTCGATGCGGCGCTGATCACCGATATTCCGCGCGAACGGTTTGGCGAAACGGTGGTGGCGATACTGACCGCCACGCAGCGCAGCCAGCTCAACCCGCTGCCGATGATGATGCTGGCCAGCGCCGATCCCACCGCCCGCGAGATCACCGACCGGCTGCTCAAGGCGGTGTTCATCGAACCGCTGGCGCGCTGGTTCGGGCCGGAGCGCGGGGCGGGCAAGGCAGCGTTCTTTTCCGCGCTGGCCTCTGGCCTGACCGTTTACCGCGAGCTCTACCCGCTCGACGCGTTTGGCGCACAAATGCCGGAAGAAGCGCGCAATTGGCTGATCGCGGCGTTCCAGTCGCTGGTCGACTGACAAAGAGTTATTGCACTAGGTAAGATATGTCGCCACAATTGCGGCATGGGATGCCTTGAAGGAAAGACCGCGCTGGTCACGGGCGGGGCCCGGGGAATCGGCGCGGCGATCGTGCGGCGGCTGGCTGCCGAGGGCGCGCATGTCGCGCTGGTGTACAGGGGGGCGGCGGCCGCCGCGCAGGCGCTGGTCGCCGAAGTGACGGCGGCGGGGGGCAAGGCCTTTGCCATCCAGGCCGACGTGTCCGACAGCGCCCGTATCGCCGAACTGTTCGCGGCCTGCGACGCGGTATTCGGCGCGGCGCCCAATCTCGACATTCTTGTCAACAACGCGGGCATCGGCAGCGACGGGCAGGATGCCAGCCTGAGGAGCGGGTCCGAGGACTTGTTCGACCGGATGATGGCGGTCAACGCCAAGGGGCCGTACCTGGTTACGCAGGCGGCCTTGCCGCGGCTTCGGGCGAACGGGCGCGTGGTCAACATCGGGTCGATTTCCGGCAAGGTCGCGCAGCCGTTCGCCGCCGGTTACGCGATGACCAAGCGCGCGCTGCAAAGCCTGACCTTTTCCACCGCGCAGCAAGTTGCCCGGCAGGGCATCACCTGCAACCTGATTGCGCCGGGCGCGGTGGCGACCGATTTCATCGCCGCGCTGCGCGAACGGCCGGGGTTTGACGAAGGCAATGCCAAGGCAACGCCGATGGGCCGAATGGGCCAGCCCGACGACATCGCCGGAGCAGTGCTGATGCTGTGCCGGGAAGAAGCGCGCTGGGTGACCGGGAACGTGATCGAAGCGGCGGGGGGGCTGGCGATCTGATGGCGCTGATGACGGAAAAGCTGCGGGCGATCATGGCGATTGATCCGGACCGGGCCGAAATCGACTTCGATGGCCGCGACTACAGTTGGGGAGACCTGGCGCGGGTGGTGCGGGCGATCGAGGTCGCGCTTGATGCCATGGCCCTGCCGGCCGAGGCGCGCGTCGGAATCATGCTGCGCAACCGGCCAGGGCATATCGCGGCGATCCTCGCGGTGCTGTCTAGCGATCGCTGCCTTGTCTCGCTCAACCCCGCGCTGCCTGATGACAAGCTTTATGCCGACATCGAGGGGCTGGGGCTGCCCGCGATCATTGCCGATGAAGGCGACGCGGCGCGCCCCGGGATCGATGCCAGCCTGGCCCGCGCCGGCAGCGCGGTGCTGGTCATCGGCGCGCGGCTCGAAGGGGTGCGGCTGCTCAATGGGCATGAGCGTCCGCGCGGGGGCGTGCTGACCAGCCCCGGCGTGGCGATCGAGATGCTGACCAGCGGCACCACCGGCAGCCCCAAGCGCGTGCCGCTGACCCGCGCGGCCTTCGATGCCAGCTTCGCCGGCTTCACCAAGTACGAACGCAGCCGCGAGTTCGCTGACCAGCCGCAGCTGCGTTCGGGCGTGACCATGGTCAACAACCCGCTGACCCATATCGGCGGGATTTATGGCTGCATCGGCGCGCTGATGGCCGGGCGCAAGATCGGCCTGCTGGAAAAGTTCACGGTGGACACCTGGGTCGAGGCGGTGCGCCGCAACCGGCCCAGGGTGGCGGGGGCGGTGCCGTCCGCGGTCCGGATGCTGCTCGAAGCCAAAGTCGATCCGGCCGACCTGTCGAGCCTTTCGGCCCTGATCAGCGGCACCGCGCCGCTGCCGCCGGACCTGGTTGATGCCTTCCTGGAAAAGTATGGCATCCCGATCCTGGCCAATTACGGCGCGACCGAATTTGCCGGGGCGATCGCGGGCTGGTCGCTGGATGATTTCAAGGCCAACTGGGCGGCCAAGCGCGGCGCGGTGGGCCGCGTTCACGCCAATATCGCCGCGCGCGTGGTCGATCCGGATAGCGGCGCCCAATTGCCCCACGGCAGCGAAGGGCTGCTGGAACTCAAGGGCGAACAGCTCGGCCCGCAATACCGCCTTTCCGGCGATACCTGGCTGCGCACCACCGACCGCGCGGTGCTGGACGAGGACGGCTTCCTGTTCATCAGGGGGCGGGCTGACAACGCGATCATCCGCGGCGGGTTCAAGGTTCACCCCGATGACGTGGTGCGCGCGCTGCACCAGCATCCCGCCGTGCGCGAGGCGGCGGTGGTCGGCGTGCCCGATGCGCGGCTGGGCGCGGTGCCAGCCGCCGCGATCATCCTGCGCGAAGGAGCGGCAGCGCCCGATCCCGAAGCGCTCAAGGCGTTCCTCAAGGAACGGCTGATCGCCTACCAGGTGCCGATCCATTTCCGCTTCGTCGCTGATTTTCCCCGCACCCCGTCGATGAAGCCCAGCGCGCCCGGGCTGCAGGCGCTGTTTGCGGACAAGGCGGCGTGACCGGCGAGTTTGCCGGAACGCGAGTGGCGATCACCGGGGCCGGGCGCGGCGTCGGGCGCGGGGTGGCCGAAGCCTTTGCCGCCGCTGGCGCCCGGGTGATGCTGGGCGCGCGCACGCTGTCCTTTGCCGAGGATGCCGTGGCGGCGATCCGCGCGGCCGGCGGGATTGCCGAAGCGGTTGCCAGCGACATTTCGCGGCACGAGGATTGCAGGGCGCTGATCGATGCCACTGTTGCGGCGTTCGGCGGGGTCGACGTGGTCATCCACTGCGCGGCGGACATCCCCCATGGCGGGCTGGGCGCGGTCAGCGACGAGCGGCTCGAAGCCGGGCTCGCCAGCATTGCGAAGGCGGCGTGGTGGCTGCTTGACGCGGCGCGCCCGCACCTGGCGCAGGCTGCCATGGGCGGGCGGTTCATCGCCATCGGCTCGGTCAACGGCACGGCCAGCGTGGTCCCCAACATGACCGCCTATGGCATGGCCAAGGCCGCGCTGCTGGCCTTCGTGCGCGGCGCGGCGGTCGACGTGGTCGGCGATGGGATCACGGTCAACGCGATCCAGCCCGGGCTGATCGCCAGCGATCATGCCCGCGAAGTGCTGGGCGATGCCGGACTGGCGGCCTATGGGTCGAGTGTGCCGGTGGGCCGGGCGGGCACCCCCGCCGACATTGCCCACGCCTGCCTGTTCTTCGCCTCGCCCCGCTCGGACTACATCACCGGCGCCAGCCTGGTGATGGATGGCGGCTCCACGCTCGCCCCGGCGCGCGGCGGACGCGGGGACATCCTGCAGGACCGGCTCAAGACGCGCGAGGGGCACTGACCATGGACCTGGGCATTGCCGGCAAGGTGGCGCTGGTGACCGGCGGGTCGCAGGGGATCGGCTTCGGCTGTGCCCGGCGCTTTGCCGAGGAAGGCTGCAAGGTGGTGATCGCCGCGCGGACCCAGGCCAATATCGACACGGCCGTGGCTGTGATCGGGCATGGCGCCGTCGGCATTTCGGCCGATTGCACGACCAGGGCTGGCGTGGCCGCGGCAGTGCAGGCCTGCATTGATGCGTTTGGCAGCGGTCCCGACATCGCGGTGTTCAATGTCGATTCCGGGCCAAAGGGCGCGTTCCTCGAAGTCGACGATGAAACCTTTGCCGCGGCCAACACCAACAACGTCATGGCGTTTCGCTGGCTGGTCCAGGCGGTGTTCCCCCACATGCGCGAGCGGGGCTGGGGCCGGATCCTGACGATCGGCACCAATTCGGTCAAGCAGCCCCACCGCAAGCTGCCGCGCGCGGCGCAGAACACCTATCGCGTCGGCGCACTGGCGCTGTCCAAGACGCTGTCGGCCGAGCTTGGCCCGTTCGGCATCACGGTCAACACGCTGGGCACCGGGGCGATCGCGACCGAACAGTTCCGCACGGTGTTCACCAGGATTGCCGAAGCGCAGGGACAGACCTACGAGGAGCACATCGCGGGGCGCGTGGCCGAATGGCCGGTGCGCCGCATGGGTACACCCGAGGACATGGCCGCCGCTGCTGCTTTCCTGTGTTCCGACCTTGCCGGATATATTACCGGGCAGGTGCTGGTCGTGGATGGCGGCAATATCGAATCCCTGCAATGAATTCGCACAGGAGCACGCAATGAAGATCGACAATACCATCGCCGCAGTCGTCACCGGGGGCGCATCCGGGCTGGGCCGCGCCAGCGCCGAGGCACTGGCCGCCGCCGGGGTCAAGGTCGCCATTTTCGACGTCAACGAGGCCGGGGGCGAGGAAGTCGCCAAGGCCATCGGCGGGGTGTTCTGCAAGGTCGACATCACCAGCGAGGACAGCGTCGTCGCCGGCTTTGAAAAGGCCCGCGCCGCGCATGGGCAGGAACGCGTCCTGGTGCACTGCGCGGTGGTGACCGGCGGCGGCAAGACGATCTCGTTCGACAAGGACAGCGGCCGCTACAAGCGCAACCCGACCGAAATGATCGCGCGTTCTGCCGAAGGGATCTTCACCGCTTCCTACCGTCTGGCCAGCCACGCGGCGCTGGGTATGGCCAACAGCGATGCGCTGAACGAGGACGGCGAGCGCGGCTGCATCATCCTGACTTCGTCCGCCGCATCGCAGGACGGGCAGATTGGCCAGGTCGCCTATGGCGGCGGCAAGGGCGCGGTCAATTCGATGGTCCTGCCGATGGCGCGCGACCTGATGGACCTGGGGATCCGCGTCAATGCGATCCTGCCGGGGATCTTCGCCACCCCGCCGATGCTGGCGGTGCAGGACCGCGCGCCCGCGATCTTCGCGGGCCTCGAAGCTTCGGTCCCGTTCCCCAAGCGGCTGGGCAAGCCGGCCGAATTCGGCAGCCTGGTCTGTGAACTGGCGCGCAATACCTATTTCAACGGCCAGTGCATCCGCCTCGACGGTGCGATCCGGATGCCGCCGAAGTAGGATGGCTCAGTCCCATCCGCCGCAGCAGTTCCCGTTTGCCCGGCAAAGCGCCGGGCATGCCCCGCTGCGGCGGCCGGGTTCGATCCGCCGCACCACCTCGATCGACAGCGACTGGCCCGATGGCCTGGGCCAGCCGTGGGAAATGATCGGCCGCGCGCGCGACCTGCTCACCCCGTTCGAGGCCGAGGAAGCGCGCGTGCTGGCGACCGGCCAGTTCCGCATCATGGCCAGCCCGATCCGCGAGATCCTGTCGATTGCGGCCAGCACCGATCATCCCCGCCTGCAGGAAATGGTCGGGGTGCGCGCGGGCGGGGCGAGCCGCGCCGCCCTGGCGGAAAAGCTGGGCGATCTCAAGGGTACGCCGCTTTACCAGTTGCTGGACGATTACGCCGGGGCCAGCCTCGTCGCGGGGTGGATCTGGAGCCGGTGGAGCGACGACTGGATGATCCGCGCCCAGCGTTCGGGCACACGATCCACCGCCGGCAAGGGCGGGGTGATGACCAATGTCTGCACCGGCTTTGCCGAAGGGGCCAGCTCGCTTCACGAGGACGGCACCGGCAACACGGTCGACCAGTCCTATGCCGAGGTCGGTCCTCTGGAACACCCTGACGACGCGCTCAGCTGGCACCCCATGCCGTTCCAGCAGGGGCCGCAAAAGCGCCGTTCGCGGCGAATCGACCTGTGGCGCGAGGACGGGCTGATCAAGGTCGATGCCGGCTTCCAGGACAGCGGCAGCAACCCCGGCGGGGGGCGCACCGCGATCCACGAATATCGCCTGTTCGCCGAAGTGGACGAGGCCACCGGCACCCTGGCCGCACTACAGGTGCTGCCGCTGATCCTGCCGTTCCGCGAATGCCCCGGGGCTTCGGTCAAGGCAAGTCGGCTGGTGGGTGAAAAAGTGCAGGATTTCAGGGAGATCGTGCTTGGTCGGCTGGCCGGGACGATGGGCTGCACGCACCTCAACGACGTGCTGCGCGCGCTGGCCGACGTGCCGGAGCTGGCCCGGCTGTTGCCCTAGGGCCACAACCAGGGGGCTTGTTGACGTAAGGTCAACGGCCTCTTGTGTGTCCTAGTGGACTTAGTTATACAACTCCTCGACCCGAGCGGCGCGTACCGCTCGATGGGAGGAGAGCCTGAAGATGAAAACCACCGCTTCGCGTGCCCTGATTCGCATGCTCGGCAGCGCCGCTGCCACCGCGATCGCCCTGTCTGGCGCCAACGCCTATGCCGAGGCCCCCCCGGCCGATAACGAAGACGCCAACATCATCACCGTGGTGGGCGTGACCAAGCAGGCCGCCAACGTGCAGGACGTGCCGAGCTCGATCACGGCGTTCAGCGGCGATCAGCTGGCCGATCAGGGCGTGCGCGAAGTCAAGGAACTGGCGAAGTTCACCCCGGGCTTCTCGATCCGCGACGCGGGTAACAACCCCACCGCCTTCAGCCTCGCGATCCGCGGGCAGATCCAGAACGACAACATCGCCACGCTGGAACCCTCGGTCGGCGTCTATCTCGATGAAATGTACATCGCCCGCGCTTACGGCCTGAACTCGAACCTGCTCGACATCGAAAGCGCCCAGGTGCTCAAGGGTCCGCAGGGCACGCTGTTTGGCCGCAATACCTCGGCCGGCGCGGTGCTGTTCCAGACCGCCGATCCCAAGTTCGGCAAGACCACCGGCAGCTTCTCGGCCAGCTATGGCAACCTTGAGGACCGTTCGCTGACCGCGATCTTCAACATCGGCGGCGAGAGGGTTGCGGCGCGCGGCGCAGTGTTCTTCAACAAGCGCAACGCCTATCAGACCGACGTTTACACCGGCAAGAAGTACGGGGCGAACCGGGTGGTCAATGGCCGCGTCAAGGTGGCGTTCAAGCCGGTTGACGGCGTGACCCTGCTGCTCTCGGCCGAAAGCTGGGACGGCGAGATGACCGGCCGCGTCAACCAGAACCAGTACTTCAACCTGGGCGGCACCGGTTTCGATCCGGCCGCGGCGGACCGCGCCAAGTTCGGCGGCGATCCCGACAAGGTGGCGGTGACCGATCCCTTCACCATGCCCGGCGCGCCCACCCAGGGGCCGTTCAACGACATGCACACCGACACCTTCATCGGCAAGCTGACGGTGGACACCAGCTTTGGCGAGCTGAAGTGGATCAACGGTTATCGCAAGATCAAGGGCGACAACCTGCTCGACCTTGATGGTTCGGCCAGCCTGGTCAACCACTTCACCCAGGGCAAGCAGGACCTCAAGGAGTTCACCAGCGAACTTCAGCTGACCGGCAAGGCGATGGAGGACAAGCTGTCCTACGCGCTGGGCGTCACCTACCTGAAGGAAAGCGGCACCGACGAATCGCACTCCAACGCCAATGCCAACCCGGCAGCCGGCGGCGGCACCTGGACCAAGTTCCTGGGCGATATCGACAACAAGTCGTGGGGCGTTTACGGCCAGCTCAACTACAAGCTTACCGATCAGCTCAGCCTGACCGGCGGTCTGCGCTGGTCGCACGACGACAAGGGCGTGACCACCCAGTCCACCGTGATCCCCAACAACGGCTCGGTGGTCGCGGCCTGTCTCCCCACAACCTACCAGCTGTCCAAGCTGCTCGCCGGCACCCTGGTGGCGGCGGACTGCAACCGCAGCCGCAGCGATACCTGGTCGAACCTGTCCTACTCGATCGGCATGGATTACAAGCTGACCGACGACATCATGTTCTATGCCAAGCAGAGCCGCGGTTATCGCGCCGGGGCCCAGCAGCTGCGCTCGCTGACCCTGACCGATACGACCCCGGCCGAACCGGAAATCGTCAACGAGCAGGAAGTCGGCCTGAAGACGCAGTTCTGGGACAACCGGGTGCGCTGGAACATCGCGGGCTATCACAGCACCGTGAAGAACGCCCAGCGCAGCGTGATCCTGAACGTTGGCGGCACCAGCCGGACCGTTCTGGAAAACGCCAGCACCAAGAACTGGGGCTTTGAAACCGACCTCAATGTCAATCTGACCGATGGGCTTGACGTGTTCGCCGGCTATTCGCACACCGATCCGAAGTACACCAAGTACAGCGGTTTCGTGGTGGCGAACGGCGCGCTGACCCCGTTCGACAAGAGCGGCCAGAAGTTCGGCTCGATCGTGAAGGACCAGTTCAGCATCGGCGCGAACTACAAGGGCGACCTTGGCTTTGCCCGCGTTGCCGCCAATGTCAGCTATGCCTGGCAGGGTGACATGTACCAGGTGATCGATCCGATCAGCGTGCTGACCACTTCGTCGGCGCTGGGCGGCGGCGGCCTTTCGGCCACCGAAGCGGCCAAGGTGATCGAGGCCGGCAAGACCCCGGCCTATGGCATCACCAATGCCCGCCTCGGCTTCTCGTTCGGTCCTGAAGACAACTACGAAGTGGCCGTCTGGGGTCGCAACGTGTTCGACAAGCGCGCCAAGCAGTACATCCTGTTCCTGGGCGGCCTGAACTATATCGGCGCGAACTGGAACGATCCGGCGACCTACGGTGTGAGCGTCACCGCCAAGTTCTGATCCACCCGGTCCCGCCCGGGACCACGGCGGGGGCGGATGTCATCTGGCATCCGCCCCCGTTCCTGTTTCAATGCGCCGCACCCGTCACGGCTTGACAGCGCGGCCGCCCTCCGCTTCGCCGCAGGCCATGTCCCTTTCGCAAGTCAGCGCTGAATCCGATGCCGGGCCGGATGCCCTGTTCACCCGCGCGGGCGAGTTGTTCGCCCCCACCCGCCATTCGCGCGGCTATTGGCTGCCCGGCACGCTGAACGGCGCGGCCATGGCCAGCCTGCTGGCCTTCGTGCTGGAGGATCGCCACGGCGAGGCGGGCTGGGTGCCGGCGCGCTATGTGGTCGACATGCTGGGCATGCCGCGCGCCGAACCGCTGGCGGTGACCAGCCGGGTGGTCAAGTCGGGCGGGCGACTGCGGCTGGTCGAGGCGGAAATCGTGCAGGACGGCCAGCTGATGGCGCGCGCTTCGCTGCAATTGCTGCGCCCCGCCCAGGCTCCGGCCAATCCGACCTGGCAAAGCCCGTCCTGGCCCGCGCCATCGCCCGATACCGTGCCCGCCGCGCAGTGGGGCAATGCCTGGGAACTGCGCCCGCTGCCGCCGGAAGCGGCGCGGATTGTTCGCAAGGCCCCGGACGGGATCGATCCGGACCGCTCCAACCGCCCGGTGCTGGGCGTGCTGAACCCCGTCACCGCGCGCCAGGCATGGCTGCGCGTCCACCGCGAGATCGTGGCGGGCGAGCCGCTGACCCCGTTCGGCCGGCTGGCCATGGCGGGCGATTTCGCCAGTCCAATGGCGCACAGCAGCGATGCCGGGATCGATTACGTCAACACCGACTTCACGATCTACCTGCACCGCTTGCCGCAGGGCGATTGGCTGGGTTTCGAAATGGTCGGCCACAGCAGCGCCGATGGCGTGGCCGTGGGCGAATGCTGGGTCCATGACGCGGCTGGGCCGCTTGGCACGATCAACACGACTGCCCTGGCGCAGATCAGGAAGATCTAGAACCTTACCCGCAGCCCCGCCTGGACCGAGCGCGGCGCGCCCGGGGCATAGAAGGTCGATGAGACCAGCGGGCGCTCGCCATCAATCACCGGCCCGGAAAACGGCCGCGCGATGAAATTGCCGCCCGCGTCGAACGCCGCCGGCCCCAATTGCGCCGCCGTGGCATAGCGCCGGTTCAGCAGGTTGCGCACCGCGATGAACAGCGTCACCCCCGGCCATGGGCGCAGCGCGGCCCCGGCATTGAACAGGCTATAGCCGCCGCTCTGTCCGGGGCCGAGGTAATGGGCCCCGTCGGCCCGGTGTGCGCCGTTCTCGTTCCCGCGGGCGATACTGGCCGATGCGCCGACCATGTCCAGCGTCAGCGTTAGCGGCGCCACCGGCATCCATTCCAGCGCGGCCTTGACCAGGTGGCGCGGGAGCAGGGGTATCCGGTCGCCCGGGCGCACCGCGATGTTGCCTTCGAACCCTGGCGCCGGGCCATCGTTGCTGCTGTTGGCCGCCCCGCCGACCATTTCGGGTGAACGGAACGTCGCGTCGAGCAGGGCATAGCTGGCCGATAGCGTGACCCGGCCCAGCGCGGCAGTGCCCGCCACTTCCAGCCCCTGGCGGCGGGTCTGGCCGAAGTTGCGGAAATAGCCGTAGCCGCTCGGATCGTCGGTCACGAACAGGATGTCGTCGCTCGCCACGGTGCGGAATAGGCTGGCGCGCAGCGACCAGCCCTTGCGTCGCAGCTGCGCCCGCGCTTCGAGTGTGCGGGCGATCACCTGGCGCAGCGGCGGATCGCCGGCCAGCGCGTTGGGCAGGCGGCACGGGCTGGCGGGGTCCGAACAGCCCAGTTCCACCGCCGATGGCGCGCGGCTGGCCTGGGACCAGGCCAGAGCCAGTTCGGCGTCGTCGCCGGGCGTCCAGACCAGCGTTGCGCCGGGGTTGAGCCGCTGGAACACCGGGTCGCTATCCAGCGATCCGGTCCCGCCGCCGGGCGTGATCCGGTCGCGGTTGTGGACCGAGGTGCGGTCGAACCGCGCCGCCAGGTCCAGCCGCAGCGCGTCGGTCAGGCGCAGGCGCTCCAGCGCGTAAAGCCCCAGGCTGGCGCTGCTCGAATTGAGGTCCACCCGCGCGTCGAAGGCGTTTTCCGATGCCTGGGTGCCATCGGCGAAAGCGCCGGGGCCGTCCACCGGCATGACCGTCCGGTCGGGCAGCAGGTAGCCGAACTGCGTGCCCTGGCCAAAACTGGCGCGGTTGTTCACATAGGCCAGCCCCAGTGTCATCGTGTGGTCCAGCTCGGCCATCGTGCCGGTCAGTACCAGTTCCGCGCTCAGCCCCCATTCGTGCTGTGTGGTCAGCGAACGGTTGGCGAGGCCGTTGCACTTCTCGTTCGGCTCGTCGTTCAGCAGCACGTTGGCAATGCAGCGCCAGCGCGGGAAGGGGGTGTTGGCCTGGCTTTCGCCCGCCAGCGGAAAGCCGGAATAGCCCGCCGCGGCCAAGGCGGCGCGCTCGGCGGCGCTGGGCTGGTAGACACTTTCGCCCAGCGCGTTGTCGTTCACGTCGCCGTTGTAGGTCTGGCTGCGGGTGCGCCGCCAGAACGCGTTGGCGCTGATCCGCACTGTGTCAGACAGCGTGTGGCTGCCTTTCAGTTCCGCCAGCCAGTGGCGCGCGCGGGTGTTGTCGGGCGCGGTGTAGATGCTGGCGCGGTCGGCCGCCAGCAGGCGCATTTCCTGCAGGCCGTTGCCGTTGAGGTTGCTGTCCGCGAACAGTCCGGTCAGCGCCGCTTCGCTGCGCGCGTCGCTCCACCCCAGCTTGGCAAAGGCACGCGCCGCGCGCGAGGGGGAAAGCGCGCGCCAGCCGCTTTCGCGGAAATGGTCGGCCAGCGCGAACCAGTGCAGCCCATTGTCCGCCGCGCCGCCCCACTGCGCCGAGGCGGTAACCCGGCCGAACGATCCCGCGCTGGCTTCCAGCGCCGCGCCGGGATCGCTCTTGCCGCTGCGGGTGCGCAGCACCAGCACCCCGCCCAGCGCGTTGCGGCCGAACTGCGGTGCGGTGCCGGGCACCAGTTCCACTTCGGCCAGCGCGGCCATCGGGATCAGGTCCCAGTTGACCACTTCGGCAAACGGCTGGTTGATCCGCACCCCGTCAAGGTAGACCGACAGGCCCTGCGGCGTTCCGGCCAGCGGGCTGGCGGTGAAGCCCCGGTAGCTGACATCTGCCTGGAGCGGGTTGCCCTGCATCTCGTTGATGCTGACCCCGGGGGTGGTCCGGACCAGTTGTTCAGGCAAGGCGGCGGGGGCCGTCACGTCGACCGGGTGGACCGTATCGGCGTCGTGATCCCCCAGCGGGCTGGCCACGACCACGATCGGCGCCTGGGGCGCGTCCGCACCGCTCAGCGGCGCGGCGGCGGCGCCGGCAATGGTCAGGATCGCGCCAATGGCAGGCACCGTGTGTTCCCCTGGGCAAGCAAAAGCGAGTCCCTCGCAGGGCCGGATGGCAAGATCAACCTGCAAAGAAGCTTAAGAATTTCATACTTCCAACAAAACCCCCGCCCAGGCAGTGCCAGGGCGGGGGAGGTGGGGAGAATGGGTGATGCCGCAGCGTCAGGCGGCGAGCAACTCGGCCCGCCGGGTGTCAACCGCAGCCTGCAGGTTGGCGCGGCGGAACAGCTTGGCGGCATTGCCGCCCAGCACGGCGACCAGCTCGTCGGTGGTGACGTCGGGGTTGGCCGCGGCCAGCGCGTCGATCACCTGCTTGCTGAACGGGAAGGTCCCTTCGGCGTGCGGATAGTCGGTGGCGAACAGCAGCGCATCGATGCCCACGCCCTTGCGGATCGCCATCGAGCTGTTGCCGTCGTTCTGCAGTGCGCAGTGTACCTGATCACGCACGATCTGGCTGGGCAGGCGCGACAGCTTGGGCGAAATCGACGGGGCGTGGCCGTTGTAGACCTCGTCCATCCGCTCGGCCAGGCCCCACAGCCAGCCGGCGCTGTGTTCGGCAAACAGGATGTGCGCGCCCGGGTTGCGATCGAGCACCCCGCCCGCGACCAGCTGGGTGATCACATCCACCGCGTCGTTCATCTGGCGGGTATAGTTGAACAGCGCGCCGCCCGGGCCCTTGAGCGCGCGGATGTTGATGTCGCCCACCCCGGTGTGGAACACCAGCGGGATGCCCAGCTCGGCGGCGAGCGCGAAGATCGGATCCCAGCGCGGATCGTTGTAGTTGTTCAGCCCTTCCCACAGGCAGAAGGCGGCAAAGCCCTTGTCCGCGGCGCGCTGGCATTCGGCCAGCGCCAGGTCGAAATCGATGCAGGGGATCATCGCCGCCGGGATCAGGCGATTGCGGACTGGGGCGGTATAGTCCCAGGCCCAGTCGTTCCAGATCTGGCAGGCCTTGGCCTGCGCGGCGGGATCGGCAATGCGCGGCAGCATCAGGCCAAGCGAGGGGAAGACCAGTTCGGCGTCGACCCCGTCACGGTCCATGTCCGCAATCCGCAGGTCAAGGTCGCGCGCGCCGCGCCGCTTGGTATCGACCGCGCAGTCCGACACGAAGTTGTCGCTGGCATCGGTGCACGAACGGTCGGCCACGGTGTCGTCCGCGCCCTTGGTCTGGGCGTTGAAGGCGGCATCGCCGGTGCCGGTCTTGTGCTGGTGGAAATTGGTGTTGATCTTGAGGATCACCTGCTCACCAATCCGGGTGATGCGCACATCGCCCTGCGCTTCGGAATGGATCGCGTATTGCTGCATGTCGGCCGGCATGGCTTTCAGGAACAGGTCCTGCGGTTCGGCCACATGGGCATCGCAGCTGAACACGAAGGGGCGAAGCTTGTCGGTCATGGCAGATCTCTCCTCGGATCGGGACGAATCGGCTTCGTCCCTTGCCGATGATTCTGCCTAAAGAGGTATCTATTATATTTGACCGGAGTCAAAAATGGCGCAGAAATTGCCGATAAGAGATATTTCTAACGGCTCCGTGGCAGCTTCAGCCGGGTTTCGGCAATGACCGAGCGCTGGACCTCGTTGGTCCCGCCATAGATCGTCGCCTGGATCCCGCAGCGCGCCTCGGCCTCGACCGCGGCGAGCGCCGGGATGCTGGCATCGAGCGAGTAGGGGGCGAAGCGTTCGACCAGTTCGGCGTTGCAGGAATGCCAGCTTTCGGTGCCAAACAGCTTGCACATCGGCCCGTACCAGCGCTGCCCGGCGCCGGCATCGCCCGCCCAGATCGCCCGCAGGCTGAGGCATTCGAGCAGCGCGATATGCGCGTCCATCCGGGCGAGCGAGTGGCGGATCGCCGCCTCGTTCTCGCGCAGGCCGGGCAGTTCCAGCAGCGCGTCAAGCCCGGCCAGCAGTTCGGCCCGGGCAAAGTCCAGCGCGCCGAGGTAATAGTCGCCCTGGTTGTGTTCCAGGTTCATCGTCGCGGCCAGCACCTTGCTGCCCTTGCCGGCTTCGCCCAGCAGGTAGCGATCCTCGATGCCGAAGTCGGAATAGAAGGTGATGTTGGTGCGTTCGCCCGCGAAGGTCTGCACCGGGGCAAGGTCAAACCCCTCTCCCAGCGGCGCGACGAACAGGGTCAGCCCGCCTTCGCTGCGGGTCAGAAGCAGGACATATTCGGCCTGGTGGGCAGTGGTGGTGAACACCTTCTGCCCATTGGCGATCCAGCGCGCGCCATCGTGGACCGCGCGGGTCCTGGCCCCGAACACGTCCGATCCGCCCGACGGCTCCGACAGCCCCAGGCAGGCAATCGCCTCGCCCCGGGCCAGGCGCGGGAGGATTTCGGCCTTGGCCTCCGCCGTGCCGAACAGCATCAGCAGCTTGCCGATCGAATCTGATACGACCAGCACCGAAATCGGCCAGCCGGCATGGGTCAGGGCGCGGTGGACGGCGCTGGTGGCGAGCGCCGAAGCGCCCGATCCGCCCCATTCCACCGGCCAGTCGGGAAACAGCAGCCCGGCATCCGCCAGGCGGCGGTGCAGGGCGGGAAAGTGGTTGTCGGGCGATGCGGCGAAGGCGTGCTTTTCCTCGGCCGTGAAGCTTTGCAGGAAGCGCTCGGTCCGCAGCCGCCATTCCTCGGCCTCGGCATCGGGGGAAAAGCTGATCGGGACCGGGGCGATGGCCGCCAGCGCGGGCAAGGGCGCGGTCAGCACCCGGTCGGGATCGCCCCCGGCATAGAGCGCGGCGCGCGCCTTCATGTAGAGCGCGGGCAGCGGCGAATCCTCGGACACGCCGTAGCCGCCGAAGGTCCGCATCGCCGCCTTGATCGCGGGCAGGACCGCCTTGGCCGCCCACCAGAAGGCCTGGCAATCGAGCCGAGCGGCCTCCGCCAGCCCCTCGGCCCGCGCGGCGATGGCGCGCCAGGCCAGCAGGCGGGTGCCCTCGATCTCGGTAATCGCGTTGGCGAGGGTGTGGGCGACGCCCTGGTATTCACCGATCGGGCGGCCGAACACCACGCGTTCGCAGGCATAGGCGGCGGCATCATCCAGCGCGCGGGTGGCCATGCCGAGGCACGCGGCCACCACCAGCACGCGTTCGTCCGGCCAGATAATCACCCCGTGGCGCCCGGCGGCTTCTGCCACCAGCGCCGCGTCGATCAGGTTGCCGCCTTCGCTGAGCAGCGCGGCGACCCCCAGTTCATCCAGCACTGCATCGACGGGACGCTCGCCACAGCTTAGCAGCGCCCCGTCGACCGTGTCGAACATGGCCTGCTGCTCGCTTGAGAGACCGAGTTGGGCCATGTTCGAGGTTCCTTCAGGCCGCCAGCTTTTCGCTGGTCTGGACCGTGGGTTCGATCCGGAACAGCCGCGCCGCGTTGAGGCCAAGGACGTCGCGGCGGGTCTGGTCGGAAACGGCCAGGCCGTCGAACAGTTCCTCGGTCAGCCGGCGGCTGATCGGGAACGTGCCTTCGGCGTGGGGATAGTCCGATCCCCACATCACGTTGCGCGCGCCTGGCAGGCCCTTGTCAGCGGCGGCGATGCAGGCGCGGTCATGCTGGAAGCTGGCCCAGACCTGATCGTCGATGATCTGGCTGCAGCGGCGCGACAGCTTGGGGAAGACGAAGTTGGCGTGGGCTTCCTCGACCTCGTCCATGCGTTCGGCCAGGGCGACCAGCCAGCTGGCGCCGCTTTCGATGAAGGCGACCTTGGCGCCGGGATTGCGGTCCAGCACCCCGCCCGCGACGAGGTACATCGCGGAATTCTGCGCGTCGTTCATCTGCTTGGTATAGTTGATGATGCCCGCGCCCGGGCCGCGTTCGTGGACCACGGTTTCCAGGCCAGTGCCGGTGTGCATCACGAAGACGATGCCCAGCGCCGCGCCCCTGGCAAAGACCGCGTCCCACTTTTCATCGTTGTACTTGGGCAGGCCGGGCGGGGTCACGGCCGGCAGCATGGCGGCGGTGAAGCCCTTGGCAGCAAGATAGTCCAGTTCGGCCAGGGTGTTCGAGAAGTCGAGCACCGGCAGCATCCCGCAGCGCACGAAGCGGTTGGGGTGAGCGCCCAGGAATTGGTCGTTCCAGTCGTTGTAGAGCCGCGCCGAGGCCGCTTCGGCATCGGCATTGTCGAGGCAGTAGAGCCACAGGCCAAGGCTGGGGAAGCAGATCTCGGAATCGATCCCTTCCAGCTCCATGTCTTCCAGCCGGCCGGGGATTTCGCGGATGCCCTTGCGCTGGTTGTCGCCCAGTTCCTTTTCGCGGTGCTGGCCCACGCGCAGGCGGTAGATCACCTTGTCCTCGGTCCCGGTGATGAGGAAGTCGCCGTCCTTGCGGCTGTGGATCGCGTGACGCTTGAGGCTGGCGGGCAGGCCATCGAGGAAGATGTCTGCCGGTTCCATGATGTGGCTGTCCGCGCTGAACACGAAGGGTTTCATCGATATTCTCCCGATTCGGCCTGATTGTTGGCAAAAAGAATACCTAGTTATACAAGTGAGCGCAAGCCTTGGGCTGGACTGGCGCGTTTCAGTCGGTTAAACAGCTATCTGTTAGGGAGGCGGCGATGCAGCAGCTTGGACATGGCGAAACGCTGGTGGCGCGCACCGCGCGCGAACTGGCGCAGCTGAGCCTGGGGCTTGAGGACGGTGAGTTCATCGGCGCCGAGGACGATCTGCTCCAGCGCCTCGGGGTCAGCCGCCCGACCCTGCGCCAGGCGGCCAAGATTGCGGAGAACGACCGGCTGATCAGCGTGCGGCGCGGCATTCGCGGCGGCTTCTATGCCAGCCGCCCCGATGCCAACGACGCGATCCGCACCCTGGCCCGCTACCTGCGGCTCAAGGGCGCGACCCTGCTCGACATCATGGCGGTCAGCCGGCTGGTCGCGGAAGAGGCGGCGGGGCTGGCCTGCCAGTGCACCGAGGCAGCACTGCGCGCGGACCTTGCCCGGTTCGCCGAGGGGATCGAGCGGGCGGACAGCGTCTCGGCCCTGATCGATGCCGAAGCCCTGCTGGCCAGCCTGGTCGCGCGGATGAGCGGTAACCCCGCGATCGAACTGGTCATGGCGATCGGCTATTCCTTCGGCATGGAGGAACAGGGCACCGGCCTCTACCGCGACCCCGCCCACCGCGCCGAGGCGCGGCGGCTCCAGTCCGGCCTGTGCCAGGCGATCCTGGATGGCGACGGCGACATCGCCCGGCTGATGATGCGCCGCCGCTCGGCCACCATGGCCGAATGGATCGCCCAGTTGCAGGCCTGATGCGCACGGACGCAACGTCTGCGCTAGACAAGCCGCTTGGCCTGTCATATCGCACCTAGTTAGATAACTTGGAATCGAGGAGGGGCTGGCAGTGGCCTGGGCAAATCAGGACAAGACGGCGATCGTCGGCATCGGCGCGACCGACTATTACGTGCGCGGCAAATCGTGGCCGCGCACGATCAACGACATGGCGGGCGAGGCGATCCTCAACGCCTGCGCGGATGCGGGCATTTCGATCAAGGACATCGATGGCTTCGCCTATTACTCCACCGCCGGGGCGGGCTATCTCGACAAGTTCGACACGGCCAGCCTGATGGAAACGCTAGGCATGCCCAACGTCTCGTTCTCGGCCACGCTGACCAGCGGCGGCGGTGGCTGCCCCGGCGCGATCGGCCTCGCCACCGCGGGCCTGATGAACGAGGATTGCAAGTACGTCGTCACCCTGATGGCCTTGCAGCAGCTGCCCCAGCACCGCCTGGGGGTGGTGTTCGGATCGGCCGCGCCCAATCCGGAAAACAGCTTCCTCCAGCCGTCCGGCCTGGTTGGCCCCGGCCACCTGATGAGCGTGCTGGCCCGCCGGCACATGCACCTTTACGGCACCACCCAGGATGCCTTTGGCGAAATCGTGATGGCCACCCGCGCCAACACCCACAACCGCCCCAAGGCGGTGCGCCGCAATCCGCTGACCAAGGAAGAATACGATGCCTCGGTGATGCTGGCCGATCCGCTGCGCCGGCTCGACTTCTGCCTGGAAACCGATGGCGCCGTGGCGGTGATCACCACCACCATGGACCGCGCCAAGGACTGCCGCCACAAGCCGGCCTTGGTCCACGCCTGCGCCCACGGCGGCCAGCGCGAATGGGGCCGGGCCTTTGCCTGGATGGGCATGCCCGATCCGCATTTCGCCAGCAGCGGGCACAAGTTCACCGCCGACCGGATCTGGGCGCAGTCGGGCCTGTCGGCCAAGGACATGGACGTGGCGCTGCTCTATGACCACTTCAGCCCGATGGTGCTGATGCAACTGGAAGACTATGGCTTCTGCGAAAAGGGTGAGGGCGGCGATTACGTCTTGTCGGGCAAGATCCGCTACGATGCCGCGACCCGGGGCGGGGTCAACGGCGGGGTGCCGGTCAACACCCACGGCGGGAACCTCAACGAAGCCTACATCATCGGCATGACCCACATCGTCGAAGGGGTGGAGCAGGTGCGCGGCACCTCGA
>JAKPAG010000120.1 GCA_029779535.1 Pseudomonadota bacterium
CGCCACGCCAGCCGGATAGCGGCGCGCGATCCACCAGCAGCAGCCGCAATCCCGGAAGCAGTTCGCTGCCCGCCTGTTCGGCGGGGCTGCCCGCCGGCGCCGCCAGCCAGACATCCACTGGAAGCGCGCGGAAAGCCCGGCACATCGCGGCCGCGCCGTCCCCATCGTCCCAGGGCACCGCCACGATGACAACATCAACGCGGCCCGCCGCAGCATCCTTCCAAAGCTCCGGCCAGCGCAGCCGTCCCGCCGGAACATCGCCGTTGCCGTGCGGGTGACAACCCGCGAGCGCAAAGCCGGCCCCTGCCCCATCGCGCTCGAATGCGTCAGCGATGGCGCGGGCGCCATCGTTGCCTACGACGGCGACGCGCCGATCCATGCCCCGCGCACTCCAGCCGTCGACAAGGCGTCCATACAACAGGCGCCACGTCAGTAGCGCCAACGTCGCAATCGCCATCCAGGCCATCGCCGAACGGCCGTGCCCCGATCGGAACGCGACCGACCATGCAAACAGGGACTCCGAGAGCAACCCGACCACCCCAGCTGCCAACGCGCCCAACGCCCCGCCGACAAGGGCCGCAAGTGTCGCCGGCCAGGAAGGGGCCTCCCGCCGGGGCAGGTACTGGCCCGATATCCAGGCCACGAGCAGAAACCCGACGGCGCCCGCGCACGCCGGCAAGGGCTTGTATCCGGCCAGGAACCAACCGGACACCAACATCGCCGCCACGGCGACATCGCCGATAAAGGCGAAACCGCCGACCAGTTGGGGTGTGACCCGGAATCGCGGCGGTCCGTCGACCAGCGGCAGCGGCGGATCCATGGATCCGATCCGCTGCCCGAATTCAAGGATGGATGGTTGCACGTCGCGCCCGGCCGCCTCCGCGCTGGCTCCGCCACTCACGTGATCGGAACGATCCGTATCCGGGCTGTCAAAGCCATCTCCCTGGGTGCCCACTTTCAGCACGGCCGACCGCATCCGCTCCTCGTGAGGCAAACCGGGAGATGACCGGTACCCCCATCAGGAGCCCCGTCTCCGGATTCACAGATTACGGTTTCATCAACCAAAGCCGCAACCAGCGAGCGCGACCGGTACTCCCGTCCTCGCCCCTTGGCGACGAAACTGGCATCACAACCGCGTTAGGATTGCGCACATTGCCCCGGCTGTGCCCGGTATCGTCCCGGCGATGGCACGGCTAGACTGCCGGCAGTCGGAGGGACCATTGGATGCGGGCGATCTACGTGATGATCAAGTGTGAAATGGGCCATGCCTACCGGGTGGCGCAGCTCGCCGCCGACAGCATCGAGGAGCTGTCCGAGCTCCATTCCACCTCGGGTCAGTACGACCTGCTCGGCAAGTTCTACCTCAACCCCGAGCAGGATACCGGCCTGTTCGTGACGGAACGGATCCAAACCCTGCCCGGGGTGAAGGACACCTACACCCTGATCACCTTCAACGCCTTCGTGGGCAGCTGAACCCGGCGCCAGTCAGGCGCGCCGCACCGTATAGAACTGCGGGAAGCCCATCCGCACGCCGGTGATCGCCTTGTTGAAGGCCGTCGGCCCATAGTTGCAGCCCAGCGGCAGGTGCGCCGGCGCCCGCATGAACTCGACCTGCAATTCCTCGCAGATGCGCTTCTGCTCGGCCAGATCGCGCGCATCGAACCATGCCCCGCGCAGCGCCTCGATCCTGGGGTTGTTCGGCCACCCGAACCACGCCTTGTCCCCGTTGGCGCGCAGCCCGAGATTGGCCGCCGGATCGAAATTATTGGTCCCGGTGAGGTAGGTGTAGAAGATGTTCCAGCCGCCCTTGTCGGTCGGGCCCCTGTTCGCCCGGCGCTGGATCGTGGTTCCCCAGTCCACCGGCTGGTAGTCGATGTTCAGGCCCAGCTTCTTGAACAGGTCGCTGCCCACCAGGGCGAGTCCGTTGGTCGCGGGGTAGTCCACCGCGCCGAGCATCACAATCTTCTCGCCCTTGTAGCCGCTGGCGGCGATCTCGGCCTTCACCCTGTTCAGCTCCCGCTTGCCGAGCAGCGGCTCCAGCCCCGCCGTGCTCGCCAGCGGCGTGCCCGGCGTGAACAGGCCCACCCCGTCCTTCCACAGCGACGGGTCCGTGCCCATCGCCGCGGTCATGAACTCGGCCTGATCCACCGCTCCCAGCAGCGCGCGGCGCAGCGCCGGGTTGTCGAACGGCGGCAACAGGCAATTGAACCGCATCACCGCGATCCCGCCGATCACATCCGGCTGCGTCGCCAGCCTCGGGTTCTTGCCGATCACGTCGAGCAGATCGGTCGCCGGGTTCTGCACCCAGTCCACCTCGCCGTTCACCAGCGCGTTCACCGCCGTCGAACTGTCGGGGATCACGTGCCATTCCACGCGGTCGAAATGCGCCACTTTCGGCCCCGCGGTGAAGGTGGCGGGCCCGTCCTTGCGCGGCACGTATTTGTCGAACTTCTCGTAGACCACGCGGCTGCCCGGCACGCGCTCGCTGGTCACGAACCGAAACGGTCCGCTGCCCACCATTTCCGTCACCTGCCGGTTGGGATCGGTGTTGGCCAGGCGCTCCGGCATGATGCAGGGCATCGGCGTGCCGGTCTTTCCGAGCGCGTTCGGCAGCAGCGGAAAGGGCTTGTTCAGCCGGAAGCGGATTGTCCGATCGTCCGGTGCGCTCAATTCGTCGGTCGCGGCCATCAGGGCCTGGCCAAAGGCATCGCGCGCCGCGAACCGCTTGATGCTGGCCACGCAATCCCGGCCCCGCACCGGTTCCCCATCATGGAATACGAGCCCGTCGCGCAGCGTCAGCGTCCATTGCTTGCCGTCGTTCTCCACCACGTGCCCCTCCACCATCTGGGGCTGGATCACATAGGTGTCGTCCTGACCATAGAGTGTGTCGAAGACGGCATAGCCGTGGTTGCGGGCCACGGTGGCGGTGGTGAACACTGGGTCGAGAATGGCGAGATCGCCCTCGGGAATGATCTTCAGCACACTGCGTCCCTGGGCGCCGGCAATCCGCGGCGCAGCCAGGACCGCGGTCGTGGCGGCGGAGCGGGCAAGGAACGTGCGGCGCTTCATGACGATCTCCACGGGTGGTGCGCTGGCGGCCCGGCCTGAACTTGCCTAGGCTCACGCAGGAACGATCAGGGGACTATCCATGCGCGCTGCCGTCTTCCGCAAGGGCGATCTGGTCGTCGACACCATTCCCGACCCCGTGCTGCAGGAGGGGCAGGTTCTCGTGCGCACCCGCGCCTGCGGCATCTGCGGCAGCGACCTGCACGCCGCGCGGTTCCCCGAGCAGTTTGCCGACCTCAGCCGCCGGGGCGGGGCGCGCTGGACGATCGACCCGGCACGCGACCTCGTCTTCGGCCATGAATTCGTGGCCGAGGTCGTCCGGAACGGCCCCGGGACCACGGGCCGGTTCGCGCCCGGCGCCATGGTCACCTCCATGCCCCTCACCATCGCCGGCACCACAGTGCTGGGCGTCGGCTACAACCCCGACATGCCGGGCGCCTTCGCCGAATACATGCCACTGGCGGAGCGCATGCTGCTG
>JAKPAG010000011.1 GCA_029779535.1 Pseudomonadota bacterium
GTTCTGGGGCGCACACATATAAAAATAGCGTTATGTCTGCAAGTCCCGCCCGGCGCGCGATCGCGTGAGCCGTGCCCCCGACCCCGGCGACAGCGGGCTCCCACACCAGCAGCGGGGCGGTGGAACCATAAGTACGGATTCTTCTTTTTCTGAAGAAAAAGAAGCAAAAAGACTTCATCCGTTCACGCGCGGGCAGGTCGAGGCCAACTTCCTAAAGTCGGGAAAGTTTTTTGATTCTTTTTTTCAAGAAAGAACCGCTTCACTCCGGCCGAACATCCACCCCAATGCCATCCAGCAGCACATGCTGCTGCCCCTGCGTCACCTTCACCCCCGCGAAGCTGGCCAGCCGCGTCAGCACCAGCCCGCTGATCTCCGCCCCGCGCAGATCGGCCCCCGCCAGCCTGGCCTGGTCCAGATCCGCCTGGAACAGGTCGCATTCCCGCAGATCCGCCCCGGTCAGGTCCGCGCCGCCCAGATCCGCCTCCCGCAGCCGGCTGCCGGACAGGTCGCACCCGGCCAGCCGCGCCTCCTCCAGCACCGCCAGTTCCAGGTTGCAGCCGCGAAACCGTGCCCGCGTCGTCACCACCTTGCGGCTGAACGCGCGGCTGAAATCCACCTTCTGGAACCGCGCCCCGCGCAGCACGCTCTGCTCCATCGCCACGTCGTGCATCTCGCACCGCTCGAACCGCGCCATCGACACATCACAGCGCAGGAACTTCGCCGTCCGCATGTTGCACAGCGCGAACGCGCACCCCTCCCCCGCCGCCTCGCGCGACACGAAGGTGCACTCTTCGAAACTCGCATCCTCCAGCTCCGCCCGCGCGAACCGGCACCGCACGAAGCGGCAGCGCAGGAACCGGGCGCCGGAGAAATCCGTGCCCGAGAACTGCACCCCCTCGAACACGCAGTCCACGAACCGCGCCTCGGCCCCCTCGAAATCGGTCCAGTCCACCCCGTCCAGCGCAACCCCTTCCACCGCGCCAGCGGCAAGAAGGGCGCGCAGCCCCGCCGTGTCGGGCCGCGTCACTCCGCGGCCTTGGCCGGCGCCTCCGCCACCCGGGCCCGCGTGCGCATGGTCACGAACTCCTCGGCGGCGGTGGGGTGGATGCCCACGGTGCGATCGAAATCCT
>JAKPAG010000115.1 GCA_029779535.1 Pseudomonadota bacterium
TCGAGCCTCCTTCTTTTCGCCCCAGGCCGGCCGCAAGGTCGATGCCCCGCTGCGCACCCGTGCGCGGTTCGGAATCGGCGATGTCGTGCGGCACAAGGTGTTCGATTTCCGCGGCGTCGTGTTCGATATCGACCCGGTCTTCGCCAACAGCGAGGAATGGTACGAATCGATCCCCAAGGAAGTCCGCCCGCACCGCGAACAGCCGTTTTACCACTTGCTCGCCGAAAACGGCGATTCGAGCTACATCGCCTATGTCAGCCAGCAGAACCTGCTGTCCGACGGCGAGGGCGGGCCGATCGACCATCCCTCGGTCGCCGAACTGTTCGAGGATTTCGACGGCGGGCGCTATCGCCTGCGCCGTTCGCTGACGCACTGAGCGGTCAGCGCTGACCGGTCACTTCGGCCGGTTACGGTAACGCAGCACCAGCGATTGCGAGGCGGTCGCCATCAGCGTCCCGTCTTCGGCAAACAGCCGCAGATGGCCGTGGGCAAAGCCGCGCCCAGCCGCGCTCATCTGGATGTCGCACAAGGCCCAGCGAGTCGGCACCACCGCGTGCAGCCGCAGCGTGTTGTCGAGGCTGTTGCCGCCGCCATCGAGGCCGAGCGAGACCCCCGCCCCGGTCGGCACGAAATCGCCCATCAGCGCCAGCAGCGCCGCGTCGATCGGCGCGTCCTCGCGGGTGCGAATCCACATCTGCATCCGGCCCGACGGATCGACCGTGCCATCGCGCGGGCGCAGGACCACGGAGTCTGGCGAAACGCGCTTTTCCAGCCGCTTCATCAGCGTGCCGCCGCCTTCGCCATCCCAGGGGCCCCATTCCTGGCAGTCGTCCGGCCCGGGAATATCGGGCAGATCGAACCACTGTGCAGTGGGGTGGCCGGGGCGTTCGCCAAGCGCGGCGGTGGCGGAAATGATCACTTCCTCGCCGCAGTGCAGGTTGATCACGGCCTGGGTGACGTTGTGGCCGCGCACCGGCACGCGTACGTCCACTGCCAGCTGCGATCCGGGGCGGGCATAGGACAGGTACTGCGCCGTCGCCCAGATCAGTTCGCGCCCGGTGACCCGCTTGGCCGCCTCGACCGCGACGCCCAGCCCGGCCCCGCCGAACAGGAAGGTATGGTCCATCGGGCCGACACACAGATCGCGCGTGACCGCCAGGCGAAAGCGCAGCGGATCGTCAGTTGCTTCAAGCGGGAAGAACGGGTTGGTCATCAGCTTTTCAACTTCCAGCCGCTGCGCAGCAGCAGGTACAGCACCGCGCCCATCGCCAGGTTGAGGAGACCGACATAGATCGCCCCGTTCAGCACTGCGGCATTGGTATCGCCAATGTCGCTTGCCCCCAGAAAGCCGAACCGGAAGCCCGAGATGACATAGAAGAACGGGTTGACCCGGCTGACCGCCTGGAATGCGGGATGCAGGTTGTGGATCACATAGAACGTGCCCGACAGCATGGTCAGCGGGGTGATCACGAAATTGGTGACCATGGCCGCGTGATCGAATTTTTCCGCCCACAGCGAAGTGATCAGGCCGATGATCGCCAGCAGGATCGACCCCATCAGCCCGAACCACACGATCGCCCAGGGATGCGCCGCCGACAAGTGCACGCCCGGCCACAGCAGCATCGCCGCGCTGATCGCCAGCCCCACCAGCACAGCGCGGGTCACCGCGGCGCCGACCAGGCCCAGCATCAATTCGCCATTGGAAATCGGCGGCATCAGGTAGTCGACGATGGTGCCCTGGATCTTGCCCGACAGGAAATTGAAGCTGGTATTTGCAAAGGCGTTGTTGATCATCCCCATCACGATCAGCCCCGGCGCGATGAAGCTGGCGAAGGGCACGCCAAGCACCGTATAGCCTGCGCGACCCATGGCGACGGTGAAGATCATCAGGTACAGCAGCGTGGTCATCGCCGGGGCCCAGATCGTCTGGGTCTGCACCTTGAAAAAACGGCGCACTTCCTTCATATAGAGGGTCCACAGCCCCAGCCGGTTGATCCGGTGGATGATGGGCACTCCCTGGGCAGGAAAGTTGCTTTGCCCCACGTTCGTGCCAAGCGACGTGGCAGAGGCGGCTGTCGGTGCAGGAACAGGTTGATTGGCCATGCTGTGGCGACTATCGGCTTGCTGCGCATGTGGCAAGCGTCTGGGCCTGCCAAACAGGCCGCGCGCGAAGGAACTGAACAGGCAATGAGCTGGACCGACGAACGGATCGAAAAGCTGACCAAGATGTGGGAAGGCGGCGCCACCGCCAGCCAGATCGCCGAGGAACTGGGCGGAGTCAGCCGCAATGCCGTGATCGGCAAGGCCCACCGCCTGGGCCTGAAGGCACGTCCCAGCCCGGTCAAGGCCAACGAAAAGGACACTGCCCCCGCCCCGGCCAAACAGCCCAAGGCCGAAGGCGCGCCGCGGCCGACCCCAGCCCCGCGCCCGGCCGCCGCCGCAGCGCCGGCTCCGGCCCCGGCCCCGCGCCCGGCCGCCCCGGCACCGGCCGCCAGCCCTGCTCCGGCCGCAGCAGCAGCCACAACCGAAACGCCCGCCACGCCGCAGCCGCGGATCGTCTCGGTTGGACCCGGCGGCTTCCTGCGCCAGGGCCCCGGTGATCAGCAGGCCCCGATCCCGCCCGCCCCGCCCCGCCGCCTGGTGCCGGCCAAGCCCAGCCCGGAAGTGGCCGACAAGACCAGCCTGCTGGACCTGAACGACCGCATCTGCCGCTGGCCGATGGGCCATCCGGGTGAGCCGGACTTCCACTTCTGCGGGGAAAAGGTGAACCCGGGGTTCCCCTATTGCGTCGAACACTGCGGCCGGGCGTTCCAGGCGCAATTGCCGCGTGGCCACCGCCGCCCGCCGCCGCCGCTGCCGTTCGGCGGTCCGCGCGTCCGCTAACGTCCGGTCCAGCACATCGCCATGGGCGCGCCCGGGGGCTTAAAATCCCGGGCAAGCCGCCGTTAACCATGGCATGACTGCGCACGATCCCTCACTGGGCCGCCCGGGCGGCCTGCTCGGCTGGTTGGGCCTTGGCCCGCGCCCGCACGAAGCCGAAGCAACCGCACCGCCCCCGCCCGCGCCGCTGCGCGAACGACGCCAGTCGCTGCGCGAGCGCCAGCTTGACGAGATCAGCGCCTTCCTCGCCGCACACCACCTCGAAGTGACGGCGCAGACTCTGTCGATCGCGCATTCCTATCTGACCAGCGCCGATCCGCACCTGGTCCGCCTGATCGATCGTCAGGTCCAGGCGCGCAAGCCGGTAACGCTGGAGTGGCTGGACGAGGTGTTCCTGCGTTCTGGCAGTGAGGACGAGCTCAAGACCCTGGCCGAACTGATGCAGCGGCTTGAGGCCAGCATCGATGAATTCGGCAAGACCAGCCAGGATGCCCGCACTGCCACCAGCGAGTATCACAGCGCGCTGGAGGAGCACGTCGGCGAACTGGAACAGGTCACGGCCGCCGGGGCGGTGATCTCGGAACTGGCCTCGATCGCGAAGGTGATGCTGAGGCGCACCCGCGACATCGAAAAGCAGATGCTGCGCAGCGAGGCGCAGACCCGCGCACTGAAGCGGCGGCTGGAGGAAGCCCGGCGCAGTGCCGAGGAAGACCACCTGACCGGCCTGCCCAACCGCCGCGCCTTCGAAACCCGGTTCGAGCAGGAATACCGCGAGGCGTTCGCTGCGGCCGAGCCGCTGTGCATTGCCTTTTGCGACATCGACCATTTCAAGCAGATCAACGACGGCCACGGCCACGACGCAGGTGACCGCGTACTGAAGCTGGTGGCCGACAGCCTGGCCCGGATTTCCAATGCCCGCTGCCACGTCGCCCGCCACGGCGGCGAGGAATTCGTGCTGCTGTTCCGCGATACCCCGGTGGCAGAAGCCTATGCCAAGCTGGACCAGCTGCGCGAGACGCTGGCTGCCCGGCGCCTGGTAAACCGCGCCACGGACCAGCCGTTCGGGCAGATCACCTTTTCCGGCGGGGTGGCCGATGCCTTTGCCTTCCCCGACCGGCGCAGCGCGCTGAAGGCGGCCGACACGGCGCTGTACCGGGCCAAGCAGTCCGGCCGCAACCGGATCGAACTGGCAACGATGGAAGATGGCAAGTGGGTTGAACCCGACGCCGCCTGATCAGATCCCCCGCACCGCCGCATCGGCGACGTCCGGGGTGGCGTCGAGCACCGCCTGGGCGCGGGCGCGCTGCCAGTCCTTGAAGATGCCGTGGGTAACAATGTAGGTCCGATTGGCGAGGATCCCGTCGGCCACCATGTTGCCCACTTCCTCGGGCTCCATCCAGCTGTCGCCAACCTGGCGCTGCGCCAGCTGCGCTTCGCTTTCGCCAAAGCCGCTGCCGATGCGCAGGTGTTCCGGGCGGTTCTGCTGCGCCTGGTGGATGTTGGACTTGATCGGCCCCGGCAGCAAGATAGACACGCCCAAGCCGTGGCTGCCCAGCTCGTCCTTCACCGCTTCGCAGTAATGGCACACCGCCGCCTTGCTGGCGGCATAGATCGCAAGGTGCGCGGGCATCACCACTTCGGCGGCCAGGCTGGCGGTGGACACGATATGCCCCCCGCGCCCATGCGCGATCATCTGCGGCATGAAGCTGACGAAGCCGTTGATCACCCCGCCGATGTTGACGCCAAAGCCGAAGTCGTAATCGGCATAGGTGGCCTGCAGCACCGGGCCTTCCAGCCCGACCCCGGCGTTGTTGACCAGGATGTCGATCCCGCCGAAGTCAGCCTGCATCCGCGCGGCGGCCTCGGCATAAGCCTCGCGGCTTGTGACATCGAGTTGCAGCGCGGTCACCGCATTGCTGCGACCGCCCCCCGCGAACTGGGCCAGCGCGTTGTCGATATGGTCGCTGCGCAGGTCGGCAATCACCACCCGCGCGCCGCGCTGTGCCAGCACCTTGGCAATGCCCAGCCCAATGCCCGATGCGCCCCCGGTGACGAAGGCGGTGCGCCCGGCAAAATCGGTGATGTACATGGCCCTCTCCTCGCGCGATTCACTTTGTATGCGTTACTAACAAAATTCAGCGCGGATTGACAAGGAACACCACATAACCCCGAAACAGCGGATCGGCGCGCAGCGCAAGCGGTTCGCGCCATTCGCCGCCTTGCGCCAAGGCCACCTTGTGCGGCACCGGCACCCGCGCCAGCCGGGCAAGATAGCGCTCATAGCCGGGGATCGTCTCGGTCCCCTGGTAGCTTTGCACCACCACTTCATCGACCACGCCGCGCAGCTGCGCCAGCGCGGCGGGATCGGCATTGGCGCTCCAGTCCATCAGCCCGGTCACCGACAGGCGGTAACGCGGCGGCAGGCGACGGCGCAGCTCGCGCAGGAATGCTGCGTAATCTGCCAGGCCCGGCGTGGCGGCATCGAAATCGAGCTGCAACCCGTAGGCGTCCCAGCGGCGCAGATCCCGCTCGACCGCGCGCCACACGCCCTCGCCCCAATCGAGCCGGGCGGCGCGGACCACCAGCCAGACGCGCTTGCCCGGCAGGCGCGGCACCCCGGCGCGCATCGGTTCGAGCACGCCGGGACTTTCGCGGCGCACTTCGCCGCCCAGGATGTACAGTTCCCTGGCGCGAGCGACAGCGGGCTGCGGGCGCACCCCGGCCCACAGGAAGAAGCTGTCGTAGTCCTCAGCCCGCACCCGCGCGGCCTGCCCGCCGCCGGGCGCGGCGCCCTGACGGCACCCGCCCGGCAGCGCCCCAGCCAGCGCCAGGGCCAGCAGCGTTCGCCGCCTCACCAGTAGAAGCGCAGCTTCTTGGCCCAGGGGCTGGCGGGATATTCCCGCTTCAGCTGGTTGAACCAGGCCTTGCGCTGGTCGATCTCCACGTCCTGACCGCCGCAGCTGTTGTTGCCGGACGGGGCATAGCAGTTGACCATGCGGTACAGCGCATAGGCCCGGTCGTTGGCCGGGGCCTTGGCATTGGCAATGACCGAGGCATAGATCGCGCCGCGCTCAATCGGCTGGCCCGCAAAGTCCTGGCGCGCCCCGCCCAACTCGTCCTTGGCGGGATGATCGTCGAGCGCGGTGAAATCATCGAAGCCATTGAGCCGCAGGAATTCACCCAGGCACAGCCGCCCGGCCATGTCCTGCGGGCTCTTGGCCAGGTTCTGAGCGGTAACGACCAGCGCCGGGCAGGGATAACCGCCGCTGGCGACCTTGCCCTTGGCGAACAGGCCAACCGGCACGCTGTCGTGATCGTAGAAGTACCAGAAGTTCGCCTCGGTCCCCGCCTTGACCGGGACCAGCGCGGCATTGGCGGCGAAGCCGGCATAATCGCCCCGCGTCAGCTGCTTGTAGAGCAGGGTGAACAGGGCGGTATCGCGTTCGACCTGCGGGCGGGCGCTGTCCTGCGCGGCCAGCTTCAGCACGTCCTTGTCGGCCGAATGGCCGAGCAGGCGGCGGCGGATCGCGCTGTCGGTGATCGGCGAATCCTTGGCGAAAACCTGCGCGACCTGGCCGCTGCGTTCAAGGCTGAGCGCCAACCCCAGTTCGGCGGTGGGGCGCTGCCACAGGTCGTTCGCCCCGGCCAGCAATTCGCGCCAGAACCCGGCCTCGTTGCGGTCCTTCAGCGCTGCCAGCGCCTGCCCGCGCAGCACCTGGCGGCTGAACGCCACCGGCAAATAGGCGGCGCGGCGGGCATCGTCGGGGATCAGCGTCAGCACGGCGCGAGGATCGTTCTGGACGTAGAAGGCATGCATCCCCTGGAGCAGGCCATAGAGTTCCGGCTCACCTGCGAAAGCCGGGGCCTGGGCGTCAAGATCGGCCTTGGTGAGCGTCGGGCCGGTGCCCTGCCACTGCCCGTCATCGTCCTGGTAGCGGTCATCGCGCATCTGGACGAGGTCGAGCGCGGCGAGCAGCAGCGGGCCGCTGGCGGCGGGGGTGCGTTCGGGGGCGAACAGCAGCTTGTTGTCGATCTCCTGGATCAGCTCGCTTGCCTGCTCGCTGCCCGCCGGGACCGAACCCAGCAGCCGGGCATATTCGCCCGCCAGCGCCTTGGCATCGCCCGACAGCCACAGTGCCCGGCGCTGCAACCCGCGCGCGGAATCGGCATAGCGGCCCTGCGGCCAGGCCTTGAGATAGGCGGCCAGCGCGGTCTGCGCCGCCGCGATTGCCGGCTGGTCGATATTCCTGGTGCCGCTGCCCCAGCCTTCGTCGTCAAAGGCCTTGGCCTGCGCCGCGTTCAGCTCGACCCGGCCCGCCATGTAGGCGGCGGTTTCCTTGAGCCACGGATCGCTCGCCCCGGACAGGGCCGCGAATTGCCGGCGGGCATCGTCCCAGCGCTCGGCATAGAAGGCTTCGGCCCCCTGGAGGTAGCCCAGAAACGCCTTGCCGGCCGGGCTGCCGATCCCTTCGGGCCAGGCGGGTGCGGCCTCATCGCCGCCGTCGCAGGCCGCCTTGACCCGCGCGCGGGCGGCAGAGAGCTTGTCGCGCTCGGCGGCGGGAACGCCGGGATTGGCCTGGAGCGCCGCCGCGAAGGCCGATGTCGCCCCGGTCAGGCTGATGCAGCGCGAACCATAGTAATCGCCCCGCTCGGCATAGGGATCCTCGTTCACCTTGCCCGGGAACAGCCCGATCTGGAGCAGCTGCCAATCGAGGAAGGTGTGCCCGTAGCCTTCGGAATAGTATTCGCGCACGGGGTACTTGTCGGCCTTGAATGCCAGGTCGGCCTTGCTGCGCAGCAGGAACAGCAGGTTGACGCGGGAATCGTTGCCGGGTGACAGGAACCCCCGGCTGGCGCAGTCAAGCGATGTGCCCCCCAGCTTCCACGATGGCTGGCAAGTCACGTCCGCGCAGGCCCACAAGGCCGCTGGCACCGCTGCAAGTCCAAGGCCGGTTGCCGCCAGCAACAGCTTCCGCTTCATTCGATATTCTCCACCTGTCGAGGACGCGCGACGTAAGCCGAGGATTCCAGACGAAACCCCTGTCTGACAAGTGAAAAGGGGGCCGCCGCAGCAGCCCCCTCGCCATTTTTTCACCTGATGGTGCGAAGACTTAGTCGTCGCCCTTCAGGAACGCCGGCATGTGGTCCGGGTTGCCGCCTTCGTCGCGGTCGCGGCGCGGGCCGCGATCGTCACGGCGCGGGCCACGGTCACGGCCGCCCCGGTCGCCGCGGGGACCACGACGGTCACCGCGGTCACCACGATCACCGCGCGGCTCGCGCGGTTCGCGCGGCGGGCGGGTGTCTTCCAGCTCGGCGCCGGTTTCCTGATCGACGACGCGCATCGACAGACGCACCTTGCCGCGCGGGTCGATTTCAAGGACCTTGACCTTCACGGCCTGGCCTTCCGAAACCACGTCGGTCGGCTTTTCAACGCGCTCGTTCTTCATTTCGCTGACGTGGACGAGACCGTCCTTGCCGCCCATGAAGTTCACGAAAGCGCCGAAATCGACGATCGTGACGACCTTGCCGTCATAGATCTTGCCGACTTCCGGTTCCTCGACGATGCCCAGGATCCAGTTCTTGGCGGCTTCGATCTGCGACAGGTCCGACGAGCTGATCTTGATCAGGCCTTCGTCATCGATGTCGACCTTGGCGCCGGTGGTGGCCACGATTTCGCGGATCACCTTGCCGCCGGTGCCGATCACGTCACGGATCTTCGACTTGTCGATCTGGAGCGTTTCGATGCGCGGAGCATGGGCCGACAGTTCGGTGCGGGCCGAACCCAGCGCCTTGGTCATTTCGCCCAGGATGTGGGCGCGGCCTTCCTTGGCCTGGTTCAGGGCGGCGGCGAAGATTTCCTTCGTGATCCCGGCCACCTTGATGTCCATCTGCATCGTGGTGATGCCTTCGCTGGTGCCGGCCACCTTGAAGTCCATGTCGCCCAGGTGATCTTCGTCACCCAGGATGTCGGACAGCACGGTGAATTCGTCGCCTTCGAGGATCAGGCCCATGGCGATGCCCGAGACCGGACGGGTCAGCGGCACGCCGGCATCCATCATCGACAGCGCGCCGCCGCAGACGGTGGCCATCGACGACGAACCGTTCGACTCGGTGATGTCCGAGACGACGCGGATCGTGTAGGGGAACTCTTCCTTGCTGGGCAGCACCGCCTGCAGCGCGCGCCAGGCCAGCTTGCCGTGGCCGGTATCACGGCGCGAAGGCGCACCGAAACGGCCCACTTCACCGACCGAATAGGGCGGGAAGTTGTAGTGCAGCATGAAGCTGGAATAGCTCAGCCCTTCCAGGCCGTCGATCATCTGCTCGGCGTCCTTGGTGCCCAGGGTGGTGGTGCAGATCGCCTGCGTTTCACCGCGGGTGAACAGCGCCGAACCGTGGGTGCGGGGCAGGAAGCCAACCATCGCTTCGATCGGGCGGATCTGGGTGGTGGTGCGTCCGTCGATGCGGGTGCCATCCTTGAGGATCGCACCGCGCACGATGTCAGCTTCGACCTTCTTGACCGACTTGATCGCGACCATCTGGGTCTGCGCATCCTGGTCGGCAAAGGCGGCCTTGGCCTTATCGCGCGCCGCGTTGAGCGCGTTCGAGCGGGCCGACTTGTCGGTCAGCTTGTAGGCGGCGGCAATGTCGTCGCCGATCAGCTTCTTGAGCTGGTCCTTGATCGCCGAATTGTCGGACACGGCGACGGCCCAGGGTTCCTTGGCAGCCTTTTCGGCCAGGTCGATGATCAGGTTGACGACCTTCTTGCACTCGTCGTGCGCGAACATCACCGCGCCCAGCATCACGTCTTCCGACAGTTCGCGGGCCTGGCTTTCGACCATCATCACGGCGTTGCCGGTGGCGGCCACGACCAGGTCGAGCGCGCCGGCGGCAGCGGCGTCCTGCTTGGGGTTGAGCAAGTAGGCGCCGTCTTCGTAACCGACGCGAACCGCGCCGATCGGGCCCATGAAGGGCACGCCCGAGATGGTCAGCGCGGCCGAGGCGGCGATCATCGCCAGCACGTCGGGCTCGCATTCGCCATCATAGCTCAGCACCTGGGCGATGACGTTGATTTCGTTGTAGAAACCTTCGGGGAACAACGGACGGACCGGACGGTCGATCAGGCGGGAAACCAGCGTTTCCTTTTCCGTCGCACCGCGTTCGCGCTTGAAAAAGCCGCCCGGGATGCGCCCGGCGGCGAAGAACTTTTCCTGGTAGTGGACGGTCAGCGGGAAGAAGTCCTGACCTTCCTTCACGCTCTTGGCGGCCGTGACGGCGCAGAGCACAACAGTTTCGCCATAGGTGGCGAGTACCGCGCCGTCAGCCTGACGGGCAACGCGGCCGGTTTCCAGCGTGAGGGTCTTTCCGCCCCACTCCATGGATACGGTTTTGACGTCGAACATTGTTTTTCCTTCAGCCCGCAGGCCCTATTGCGTGCGGGTTTTGCTGCCGGGGATTCCGTCCCGGTCCGGTGTGGGGCGCTCCTGGCCCCGGGGATGGGCGCCCCGCCGGATTGCGAGGCAGGCCCAGATGCAAGAAGCGGCCCCGAAGGGCCGCTCCAGCTTGTCCTTACTTGCGCAGGCCCAGCTTTGCGATCAACGCGTTGTAGCGGTCCACATCCTTGCGCTTGAGGTAGTCAAGCAGGCTGCGGCGCTTGTTGACCATCATCAGCAGGCCACGACGCGAATGGTTGTCCTTGTGGTGCTGCTTGAAGTGTTCGGTCAGCGTCTGGATGCGGCTGGTCAGGATCGCCACCTGCACTTCCGGCGAACCGGTGTCATTCGACTGGCGGGCGTTGTCCTTGATGATTTCCTGCTTCTTTTCGGGGCTAACCGACATATCATTCACTCCGCGACATCGGGAAGGTTGAACCCCCGCGATACCCGTGCCTCACCGGAGGAAACCTCCATCAGCGCGACGGGCACATTGCCCGCCTTCGCCCAGTAAAGCCCATCATCGTGGGGCAATCCGCTCAGAACCCGGCCCTGACGGGCCAGCCTTGCCTGCTGCGGACCGAGATCAAGAGCCGGGATGTCGACCAGCCCTGCCTCCAGCGGCAAGAGTATGTGTTCAAGAGCCGCGCCCTTACCCAATTCGTTGAGTTTGTCCAGCGAAATCGCCTGTTCGATGGCGAAGGGGCCGGCCTTCAGCCGCCGCAGCATGGTGACATGGCCGACACTGCCCAGCGCCCGGGCAATATCACACGCCAGGCTGCGAATGTAGGTCCCTTTGGAAACGTGTGCCAGCAGCGTGGCCGATCCGGCATCGGCTGCCTGCAGGTCCAGGCGGTGGATCACCACATTGCGGCTGGCCAGTTCCACCACCTCCCCGCGCCGGGCCAGGTCATAGGCGCGCTGCCCGGCGATCTGGATCGCGGAATAGGCGGGCGGCACCTGGGCGATCGGCCCGGTGAAGCGCGGCAGCATGGCCGCAACCTGCTCGGCCGTGGGCAATACCTCGCTGCGCGCCACAACCTGCCCCTCAAGGTCGAGCGTATCGGTTTCGGCGCCGAATTCGACCGTGAAGGCATAGACCTTGCTGGCATCGAGCATTCGCCCGCACAGCTTGGTCGCCTCGCCCACGGCGATCGGCAGGACCCCGGTGGCGAAGGGATCGAGCGTGCCGCCGTGGCCCACCTTGATGCCCTTGCCAAAGCCCGCCTGGCGCAGGTTGCGCTTCACCGCCGCGACGGCCTGGGTGCTGCCCAGCCCGTGCGGCTTGTCGAGAATGATCCAGCCGTGCGGCACCGCTGTCACGCCCCGACGATGCTTTTCAGCAAGCCAAGGTATTGCTCCATCACCCAGGCAAACGGCTTGTCGATGATCGCGCCGACCGGATCGAACCCCGGGATCAGCGACGGCAGCACCACGATCAGCCCGATCACGAGCAGGAAGCCGTACTGGCGCAGGCTGGCATAGGCACGCGCCGCACCGTCCGGCAGCAGCCCTTCCAGAATGTGCGAACCATCGAAGGGCGGGATCGGCAGCAGGTTGAACAGCGCCAGGAACACGTTGATCTTGAGGAAGTTGACCAGGTTATCCATCGCAAAGCGCGCCAGGCCGACCGGCTCGGCATCGGCATAGGGCTGGAGCAGCAGGCCCAGCAGGACGACGCTGACCAGCGCCATCACCAGGTTCATCCCCGGTCCCGCGGCGGCGACCAGCATCATGCCAAAGCGCGGGTTGCGCAGCCGCCACTGGTTGACCGGCACCGGCTTGGCCCAACCGAACACCGGCGCCTTCACCAGCGCAAGGAACCCCGGCAGGATCACCGTGCCGACCGGATCGACATGGCGCAGCGGATTGAGGCTGAGCCGGTTCATCTCCGCCGCGGTCGGATCGCCCAGCAGTCGCGCCGTCCAGCCGTGCGCCACTTCGTGAAACACGATTGCCAGCACCAGCGGGATCAGCAGCGCCAGGGCATCGTAAAAAGGATTAGCCATGGGGCACCATGTAGGCGCGGCGGATCACTTCCACCACCCCAGCGCCTCGGTGAAATGCTTGCGGCACAGCGCGACATAACGGTCGTTGCCGCCGATCTCGGTCTGCGCGCCCTGCTTGACCGCCTTGCCTTCGGCATCGACCCGCAGGTTCATGCTGCTCTTGCGGCCGCAGTGGCACACCGCTTTCAGCTCGATCAGCGAATCCGCGATGCCCAGCAGCGCCTTGGCCCCGGGGAACAATTCGCCCTGGAAATCGGTGCGCAGGCCATAGCACAGCACCGGTATGCCCAGTTGATCCGCGACTCGCGCCAGCTGCCAGACCTGCGCCTCGCCCAGGAATTGCGCCTCGTCCACCAGCACGCAGGACAGCGGCTCGACGCTGTGCGCGGCGCTGATCCGGGCCCACAGGTCGGTTTCGGGGGCAAAACGGTGCGCCCGGGCGTGCAGGCCGATGCGGCTTTCGATCGCGTGATCGGCGGCGCGCTCGCCCCGGTCGTCCAGCGCGGCGGTCCACAGCATGGTCTGCATGCCACGCTCGCGATAGTTGAAATCGGCCTGCAGCAGCGTGGTCGACTTGCCGGCATTCATGCTGGAGTAATAGAAATAAAGCTTTGCCATGGCAGGCAGAGATAGGGCCTGCGCGGCGAAAGGCCAGTGCGATTGACAGCGCGCTTGTGGACGGGCCATAGCCCCTCCGGGCGCGCAGGAAACAATGGAGTTGTTCTTGCGACGGGTCATTTGCCTGGTTTTGCCGCTGTTTGGCGCACTGCTTATACCGACATCCGCCGATGCCGCCGCACGGCGCTACGTGGTCGACGACACCCACAGCCAGGTCGATGCCAAGGTGCCGTTCCTGGGCATCGCGACCAAGACCGCGCGCTTTCCCGACATGAAGGGCGCGCTGAGCCTGGACATCGAAAACTACGAACAGGTCAGCATGACCGTGGATGTCGATGCGCGCACCCTGACCACGGGGGATTCCGAAACCAAGCGGCTGCGCGGCAAGCAGTTCTTCGACGTGGCCAACCATCCCACGGTCCGCTTTGTCGCCCAGCGTATGGAACTGACCGGGGAGCGCAGCGGCGTGGTGACCGGGCTGATGACCGCCAAGGGCGTGACCCGTCCGGTCAAGCTGGCGATCGGCTTTTCCAAGGTGCCGTGGGAAGCGGGACCGGACGAGCCGCTGTCGATCGTCGGCACGACCACGATCGACCGCCGCCAGTTCGGCATGGGGGCCTTCCCGATCCTGATAGGCCACAATGTGAAGATCACCATCCATGCGCGGATGGTGCCGGGCTGAGGGCTATTCCTCGTCCAGGTCGCGCACGACGCGCGGATCGGCCAGCAGGGCATCGATCCGGCTGGCCTCGTCAAAGCTTTCGTCCGGCAGAAACTTGATCCGCGCAGCATATTTCAGCCGCAGCTTGCCGGCCACTTCCTTCTGGAAGAAAGCGGTGTTGGTGCGCAGCGCCTTGAGCACGATTTCCTCATCCGCGCCCAGCAGCGGCTTCACGAACACCGTGGCGTGGCGCAGGTCGGGCGACATGCGCACTTCGGTCACGCTGACGCTATGGGCACTCAGCACCTCGTCGTGCACCATCTGCCGGGTCAGGAGTTCGCTGATCACGTGGCGCACCTGCTCGCCCACCTTGAGCAGGCGGACCGAGCGGGTTTCAGGCGTGGCTTGCTGGCGCGACATCACTGGCTCCCGGGACGCGGGGTGGGAATGGCGGTGGAGGTGGCGCGGGCCAGCACCTTGCCGGCAGGGTCGCACAGCTCGCCTTCCAGAAAGATCACGCGCTTGCCCCGACGCAGCACCCGGCCGGTGCAAACCAGCGGCCCGGCCGGCACCATGTTCAGCAGGGTCATGCTGATTTCCAGGTTGAGCGGCGCCTCTACCCCCTCGGTGGCGATCACGTGGGCCCAGCCCATCGCTTCGTCCAGGAAGCCGGCAACCAGGCCGCCCTGCACCGCCCCGCGCGGGGTGATGAAGCTATCCGGCGCGTGGCAGTGCAGCGTGACCGTTTCCGTGGCGGGGTCGAACCCGCCATAACGGATCCCCATCAGCTGGGTATGGGCGCCGCGCGGTGTGGTATAGTCGATCACAGCGTCCGTTCGCGCTCCTCGACCTCGAACACTTCAAGCATGTCGCCAGGCTTGATGTCGTTGGTATCCTGCAGCACCACGCCGCATTCCAGGCCAGCGCGCACTTCGGCGACGTCGTCCTTGAAGCGCCGCAGCGAGGCGATGACGGTCTGCGAGACGATGACGTCGTTGCGGGTAAGCCGGGCGTTGATGCCCTTCTTGATGAACCCTTCGAGCACCAGCAGACCGGCCGCCTTGTCGCGCTTGCCGGCCGGGAACACTTCCTTGACCTCGGCGCGGCCGACGACATGTTCGATCCGTTCCGGACCCCAGATCCCCGCCATTTCCTTGGCGATGTCCTCGGTCAGGTGATAGATCACGTCGAAGTACTTCAGCCGCACCTTCTGGCGTTCGATCATCTCGCGCGCCTTGGCATTGGGACGGACGTTGAACCCGACAATCGGCGCGCCGCTGGCCTGGGCCAGGCCGACGTCGCTTTCGGTGATCGCGCCCACGCCCGATTGCAGAATGCGGACCTTGATCTCGTCGTTCGACAGGCGGTTCAGCGCATTGATGATCGCTTCGGTCGAACCCTGGACGTCGGCCTTGACCACGACCGGGTACTCGATGACGCTCTGCTTGGCCGACAGCGCGGAGAACATGTTCTCGAGGCTGGTCGGGGCGCTGGCGGTGCGCTTGGCGGTGGCCTTTTCCTGGCGGAAAGCGGCCACTTCACGGGCGCGGGCCTCGCTCTCGACCACGGTCAGGGTATCGCCGGCCATCGGCACCCCGCTCAGCCCCAGCACTTCGACCGGGAGCGAGGGCGGCGCGGCCTTCACCTGGCGGCCCTTGTCGTCGAGCATGGCGCGGACACGGCCCGAATGGGTGCCCACCACCAGGATGTCGCCCACCTTCAGCGTGCCGCGCGTGATCAGCACCGTCGCCAGCGGGCCCTTGCCCTTGTCGAGCTTGGCCTCGATCACGGTCGCTTCTGCGGCGCGGTCGGGGTTGGCCTTGAGTTCGAGCAGTTCGGACTGGAGCAGGATCTTCTCGATCAGCTCGTCCAGACCGGCCCCGGTCTTGGCCGAGACTTCCACGTCCTGCACGTCGCCCGACATCTGTTCGACGATGATCGAGTGTTCGAGCAGGCGCTCGCGGATCTTCTGCGGGTTGAATTCCGGCTTGTCGCTCTTTGTGATCGCCACGATCATCGGCACGCCGGCCGCCTTGGTGTGGTTGATCGCCTCGATCGTCTGCGGCATCAGCCCGTCGTCACCGGCCACCACCAGGATGACGATGTCGGTGACATTGGCCCCGCGCATGCGCATTTCGGTGAAGGCTTCGTGGCCCGGGGTATCCAGGAAGGTGATCAGCTCGCCGCCCTTGGTCTTGATCTGGTATGCGCCGATATGCTGGGTGATCCCACCAGCTTCGCCGCGCACCACGTCGGTGCCGCGCAGCGCGTCGAGCAGGCTGGTCTTGCCGTGGTCGACGTGGCCCATGATGGTGACCACCGGCGGCCGCGCCTTCAGCGTTTCGGGTGCATCGACATCCTCGCCGGAGACGATGTCGACATCGCTTTCCGAGACGCGGGTGATGTTGTGGCCGAATTCCTCGACCAGCAGTTCGGCGGTATCCTGGTCGATCGTCTGGTTGACGGTGACCATCATGCCCAGCTTGAACAGCGCCTTGACCAGGTCGGCGCCCTTTTCGGCCATGCGGTTGGCCAGTTCCTGCACGGTGATCGCTTCGGGCACGACCACGTCGCGGACCTGCTTTTCGCGCGGCTGCGACTGACCGGCGAAGTGCGCACGGCGTTCCTTTTCACGCGCCCGCTTGAGCGCGGCGAGGCTGCGGGCGCGGGCGCCCTCGTCCTCGTTCAGCGCGCGGGTCACGGTCAGCTTGCCGCCACGGCGTTCGTCCGCACCCTTGCGGTCGCGGGTCGGATGGGCGGGCTTCTTGGCGACCGGCTCGGGGCGCTTGACCGGGGCAACCGGGGTGAACCGGCGCGGCGCGGGCGCGGCGGCGGCTGTTTCCGGCTTGGCTGCGGCGGGCGCAGCAGGCGCTTCGGCGCGAGGTTCGGGCGCTTCGGCCGACGCGGCCTCGGGCTCGGCCTGGGCCGGGGCTGCCGGGGCGGCGGCAGCAGCAGCAGCGGCAGCTTCGGCCTTGCGGTTTTCCTCGGCGCGGCGACGCTCTTCCTCAAGCGCGCGGGCCTTTTCCTCCAGCTCGCGGCGGGTCTGTTCTTCCAGCACGGCGAGGCGGGCTTCCTCGGCCTCGCGCAGCAGGCGGGCCTGCATTTCCTGGCGCGACTCGTTCGACGGCGGGGCCGGCCGCGGCGCGACGGGCGCTGCCGGTGCGGCAGCGACCGGAGCCGGAGACGGAGCGGCCGGAGGCGGCGGCGGGGCCGCGACCGGGGCTTCGCCGGGCTTGCGGATGAGCTTGCGGCTCTTCACCTCGACCACCACCTTGTTGGTGCGGCCGTGGCTGAAGGTCTGCTTGACCTCGCCGGCTTCGACCGAGCGCTTCAGGCCCAGAGGCTTCCTGCCCAGCGTCGGTTTGTCGTTGCTATCGCTCATCGCTACACTTCGCCCTTCAAAATCAATTCGTCGTCACAGGCCGCGGCGCGGCATCATCTGCCGTCCGCATGCCCTCAATCTGTCCGGTCTCGTTTGCCTGCCCCAGATAGCGCAACAAGCGCTGGAGCGGGGCCGCGAGCCGCCCGGCCGCGGCCGGATCGGTCAGCGCCAGGTGGACGACGTTGTCGCGGCCCAATGCCACAGACAGCGCCATCCGGTCCAGTGGCAAGGTTAACCCCGTCATGCCGGACCCTTCGGCCTCCTGCCCGACCCGCCAGGCCTGGTCGAGCTTGCGGTTGCCGTCCTCGCCGGCATCGCGCGCATGGGCCAGCCAGGCGACCAGCCCGGCGCGGGCATGTTCCGCGATCCGGTCGGACCCGGTCAGCAGCTTGCCGCTTTTCATTTCCAGCCCCAACCGGTCGGTGAAGGCGCGTTGCAGCGCCGCCTCGATCCGTTCGGGCAGGTCATCGGGGATGGTCAGCGCCGCGCCCTTGTAGGCCCGCGCCAGCGCACCCTTGAGCTTGCCCTTGGCGATGGCCTGTTCCAGTTCGGCCCGGCTCACGCCGATCCATGCCCCCCGCCCCGGCGCACGCGCCAGCGCATCGGGCAGGACCAGCCCGTCCGGCGAAATCGCCAGCCGAACGAATTCATCGCGCGTGCCCTTGGCCCCGGAAAGGATGCATTTCCTTTCCGGGCCACTTTCAGCGCTGTCGGAGCTCAGGCGCTCATTGCGAGGAATCCGCATCGGCGGCCTCCTCGTTCGATTCCGGCTCGTCGTCGAACCAGTGGGCGCGGGCGGCCATGATGATCTCGTTGCCCTGTTCTTCGCTCAGGCCATATTCGCCCAGCACCCCGCCCTTGTCCTGCTCACGCTCGGGACGGCGCGGCGCGCTGGCATCGCGGCGGCGCTGCTCGGTGCGCTTCTTGGCGATCAGCTCGTCGGTGGCGAGGTCCGCCAGGTCGTCGAGCGTCTTGATCCCGGCCTTGCCCAGCGTGACCAGCATGGCTTCGGTCAGGTGCGGCAGTTCGGCCAGGGCATCCTCCACGCCCAGCGCGCGGCGCTGCTCGCGGTGCGCTTCCTCGCGCCGGTCCAGCGCTTCGATCGCGCGGCTCTGCAGTTCCTCGGCCAGCTCCTCGTCGAAGCCTTCGATCGTGGCGAGTTCAGCCAGTTCGATGTAGGCCACTTCCTCCAGCTCGCTGAAGCCTTCGGCAACCAGCAGCTGCGACAGGGTTTCATCGACGTCGAGTTCTTCCTCGAACATCTTCGAACGTTCGGCGAATTCCTTCTGGCGCTTCTCGCTCGATTCGGCCTCGGTCATGATGTCGATCTGCGAGCCGGTGAGCTGGCTGGCGAGGCGGACGTTCTGGCCGCGGCGGCCAATCGCCAGCGAAAGCTGGTCATCGGGAACGACCACTTCGATCCGGCTTTCTTCCTCGTCGATCACGACGCGGCTGACCGTGGCCGGCTGCAGCGCGTTGACCACGAAAGTCGCGGTGTCTTCGCTCCACGGGATGATGTCGATCTTTTCGCCCTGCAGTTCCTGCACGACGGCCTGCACGCGGCTGCCCTTCATGCCGACGCAGGCGCCAACCGGGTCAATGCTGCTGTCGCGGCTGATCACGCCGATCTTGGCGCGGCTGCCCGGATCGCGGGCGGCGGCCTGGATGGTGATGATGCCGTCGTAGATTTCGGGCACTTCCTGCGCGAACAGCTTCTTCATGAATTCGGGGTGCGCGCGCGACAGGAAAATCTGCGGCCCGCGGTTCTGGCGTTCCACCTTGAGGATCAGCGCGCGGACGCGTTCACCGACGCGGGCGACTTCGCGCGGGATCTGCTGGTCGCGGCGGATCACGCCTTCGGCGCGGCCCAGATTGACGATCACGTGGCCGAATTCGACCGACTTGATCACGCCCGTCACCACTTCGCCGGCGCGGTCCTTGAATTCCTCGTACTGGCGCTCGCGCTCGGCATCGCGGACCTTCTGGAAGATCACCTGCTTGGCCGACTGCGCGTCGATGCGCCCCAAGTCCACCGGGGGCAGCGGATCGACGATGAAGTCACCCAGCTTGGCGTTCTTGTCGAGCTTCTGGGCCTGCTTGAGATCGACCTGCTTGAAGTAGTCCTCGACCTCCTCGACCACTTCGACGACGCGCCACAGGCGCAGGTCGCCGGTGCGCGGATCGAGCTTGGCGCGAATGTCGTTTTCCGCGCCGTAGCGGTTGCGGGCAGACTTCTGGATCGCCTCTTCCATCGCCTCGATGACGATCGCCTTGTCGATCATCTTCTCAGTCGCGACGCTGTTGGCGATCGCGAGCAGTTCGGCGCGGTTGGCGGAAATCGGACTGGCCATATCAGTCTTCCTGTTCTTCTTCGAGAATGTCGTCGGCCCCGCTGGTGTCGAGCGGGCGGGTTGCGGCGATCAGCTTGTCCGTCAGGACCAGCTTGGCGGAATGGATGTCGGCCAGCGGAAAGGACACGCGGCCCGACTTCTTGTCGTCCAGCGTCACCACGTCGCCATCGATGCCGACCAGGTCGCCCTGCAGCGACTTGCGGTTGCCATCGACCGGATTGGTCAACGAGACGCGGGCTTCATGCCCGGCCCACTGGGTGTAATCCTTGGGCCGGGTCAGCGGCCGGTCGATCCCGGGCGAGCTGACTTCGAGCCGGTAGGCATCGTTGATCAGCACTTCGCCGGCTTCTTCCAGCGCGTCGAAACGGTCGGAAATGCGGTGCGACAGCGTGGCGCAATCCTCGATCACCAGCTGGCCGGTATCGGGGCGCTCGGCCATGATCTGGAGGGTATATTCCTCCTCGTCGGACAGCGGGCCGATTTCCCCGCCCTTGAAATAGCGCACGCGCACGAGATCGAAGCCCAGGGCCTTGGCCTCAAGCTCGACAATCTCGGTAATTCGCGCGATGTCCGCCATTCTCACTCCATGCTTTGCGGCGCAGCGCCAAAGGCGATTTGCGCCGGCCCCTTTCGGCGCCAGCCCTGACCTTGGTTCACAATGTCGGGATGAGCCGCCAAATAGGGCGTCGATCCCGCAAAAGCAAGCAGGGAATCCGTTAAACATTGCTTTTCCGGCAAAGACGCCTATATCCGGTTTCGCTGACGTCGCCTGCGACGGAACCTTTAGACCCGCGGGGTCCCTTCGTTCCCTTACATGCTTCCATGCTTCTGCGGCGCGTTGCCGCAGGGTTTTCCTATGGTTTCATGAAAGGAACCCCACCATGCCCATCGGCACCGTAAAGTTTTTCAATTCCGACAAGGGTTACGGCTTCATCGCGCCCGACGACGGCGCCCCCGACAGCTTCGTGCACATCAGTGCGGTCGAACGCGCCGGGATGGCCACGCTCGACAAGAACCAGCGGATCAAGTTCGAACTGGAAACCGACCAGCGCGGCCGCACTTCCGCAGTGCAGCTCGAAGCCGCCTGACCGGGTGAGCAAGGAAGACCTGCTCACCCTCGACGGGCGCGTCGACGAAGTTCTGCCAGACGGGCGCTTTGGCGTCCGTCTGGAGAATGACCACCGGATCATCGCCTATACGGCGGGAAAGATGCGCAAGTTTCGCATCCGCACGATCATGGGCGATTCCGTTCGCGTTGAAATGACCCCCTATGACCTGAGCAAGGGCCGCATCGTCTACCGGGACAAGGGTCCCGGCGGCGGACCGCCGGGCAATCGCCAGGGCAAGCGGCGCTAAGGCCGCGACCCGATGACACGCGGCGCGCACGGTGCGCGCCAGAATAGAAATACGAGAATACCATGACCATTTTTGCAAATTCCCGCCTGTCGCGCAGCCGTTTCGGCAGCGCCAGGCATCCGGTCGGCGCGCCTGCCCCCGCTCGCAGCGGCCAACCCGCCGCCACGCTGACCCGCGATGAACTCTTGCGCGAGGTGATCGCCGTTCTTGGCTGATCGCGCCTTGCCGCCAACTTGAAAGTATCCGCCATGTCCGTCGCTTCGCTATTCTACCTGCAACAGGCCGAGGATTGCGGTGCGGCGGCCGCGGCCAGCCCCCTGACCAACCGCCGTGACGTGTTCCTGCGGTCAAAGGCCGTGTGGCTGGCCCTGGCGGCCCGCGAAATCGAAGTCCAGAACGCCCGCGCGGATCGCGATCGGGCCAGGCAAGTGGAGATTGCGAATGAGCGATAATTCAACCCGGCCCTTCCTGATCAACCAGGACGGCGAAGGCCACTTCCGCCTGACCGTGCGCGACGTGCGCTACAATTCGCAGGGCTATCCGATCGTCACCGGGGTGATGCAGGCCGAACAGTTCCCCACCGCCGCTGCTGCCAAGACCTGGGCTCGCACCAATTTCAACGCCAAGGCCGGGCAATATGCGCTGAAGTAACGGGCCGGGCGGGCGGCGATCAGCTGCCGCGCTCCATCAAGCCGTGCTTCTTCATGCAATGGCGCAGCTGATCATAGCTGAGGCCCAGCGCCTTGGCGGTCTGGCGCTGGTTGTAGCGGTGCCGGGCCAGCGCCTGTTCGACGATCGCCTTTTCGTGGGCGTCCACCGCCGCGCGCAGATCGGTGACCGCATCGAGCGAGGCAGGCGTGACCGGCGCAGGGACGGCGCTCTTGGCGTCGAAATCCGGCGCAGGCTCGCCGCGCATCGACTGGGCGGGCTTCCACGGGCTGTCGAACGGATCGAACTGGACATGGCCAACCGGCGCGTCCCACTGGTCCCAGCGATAGACCGCGCGTTCCACCACATTGCGCAATTCACGCACGTTGCCGGGCCACTGGTGCTCCTCCAGCTGGGCGAGCGCCTGGTCGGAAAAACCGGGCCAGGCCTCCCAGTGCAGTTCGGCGGCCATGCGCCGGCCGAAATAGTCGGACAGCACGCGTATGTCCCCTTCGCGCACCCGCAGCGGCGGCAGGGTGATGACCTCGAAACTCAGCCGGTCGAGCAAGTCGGCGCGGAACCGGCCCTGATCGGCGAGGCGCGGCAGATCCTCGTTGGTTGCGGCGACAATCCGCACGTCGACCTTGACCGGCCGGGACGAGCCGATCCGCGTCACCTCGCCATATTCGACCGCGCGTAGCAGGCGCTCCTGCGCGCCCATCGACAGCGTGGCCAGTTCGTCGAGAAAAAGCGTGCCTTTGTCGGCTTCCTCGAACCGGCCCGCGCGGGCTCTGGTAGCACCGGTGAAGGCACCCTGCTCATGACCGAACAACTCCGCCTCGATCAATGTTTCCGGCAAGGCCGCGCAGTTCAGCGTGACCAGCGGTTCGGACCAGCGCCGCGACAGTTGGTGCAGACGTTCGGCGATCAGTTCCTTGCCGGTGCCGCGTTCGCCGATGACCAGGACGGGGCGCTGCAAGGGCGCGGCGCGGCTGGTGCGTTCGACCGCGTCGAGGAAGGCGGTGGACTGGCCGACGAACTGGATGTTGCGCTCCATAACCAACATATAGCGAAAATTCCCAACATTGGGAAAGAATTCCTGCATGTCGTTCGTCGAATGATGAACAAAGTGGCGAAAATCAGCCCTCGGGCACAATTGGCACGCCCCTTGCTGAACAGTGCACAAACCCGCTTCAACGAGGCACACCATGTTCACCAAGTCGCTCAAGTCCGCCAGCAAGCTCGACAAGGCTATCGCCCTGTCGGTCGCCGCGATGCTGGGGATGAACCTGTTCGTCCTGGCTCAGCAGATGCAGGCCGATCCCGCCCTCCAGCTGGCGCAGCAGACCACTGCCGTCCGCCAGGCCTGAGCAGGAAAGGCACCCGCACATGGGCAGCGACCCTTTCAACAACGAGCTTGGGCCGGAACCCGCCCAGCCCCCCGCTGGCGGCACGCAGTCCCCCCGCCATAGCGAGGTTCCGGCCCAGACCCCGTCCAGCCCCGGCGCCAGCCGCAAGGCCTCGCGTTTCGACGACGAGGTCGAGCGGCTGCGCAAGAGCCCCACTCCCACCACGCAATCGCTTTCCAGCTTCGGAGCACCCTTGATGGGCATTTTCAGCCGCACCCGTGACATCATTGCCGCCAATTTCAGCGACCTGCTCGACAAGGCGGACGATCCGGAAAAGATGATCCGCATGATCATCTTCGAGATGGAGGAAACCCTGGTCGAAGTGCGCGCCAGCGCGGCGCGGACCATTGCCGACCAGAAGGAAATGCACCGCCACACCGTCAAGCTGGACCGGCTCCAGGCCGACTGGGCGGAAAAGGCCCAGCTGGCGCTGAGCAAGGACCGCGAGGACCTGGCCCGCGCGGCGCTGGTCGAAAAGAAGAAGGCCGCCGACATGGCCGAGCAGCTCAAGGCGGAAATCGCCGTGCTGGACGATGCGCTGCGCGCCTACGAAGTGGACATCGACAAGCTGCAGACCCGCCTGCGCGAAGCCCGCAGCCGCCAGACCGCGATCGCCGCCCGCCTCGAAAGCGCGGAAAACCGGGTCAAGCTGCGCACCCTGCTGGCCAGCGAGCGCGTGGACGAGGCGATGGCCCGGTTCGACCAGCTGGAACGCCGGGTCGACTATGCCGAAGGCCGCGCCGACGCGCTGAGCCTGGCCGACGGCCGCGCCAAGCCGAGCCTGGCGGACGAGATCGCCGCCCTCGCCGGGCAGGACAAGATCGATGAAGAACTCGAAGCCATGAAGCGCGCCCTGTCGGGCGGCGCGGATGAACAGAAGGAAGGTTGAGCCGTGGAAGACGTCCTTGTTCCCATCGCGGTCTGCGGTTTCCTGTTCGTCGGGCTGCCGTGGATCATCCTGCACTACATCACCAAATGGAAGACCGCCGCGACCCTGACCAACGACGACGAGGCGCTGCTGGAAGAACTCTACCAGATCGCCCGCCGCCTCGATGAGCGAATGGACACCGTCGAACGCCTGGTGTCCGCCGATCATCCCGATTTCCAGCCGGCCCGGATCATGCACGACCGCGAAGCCGACAATGAAAAGCTGCGCGAATTCGGCGCACTGCTTGAATCCAAGGGGAGGACCATCCGGTGAACAGCGAACGCACCCGCTTCTATCGCGACAAGCTCAACGGCAAGATCTTCGGCGTCTGCGCAGGCATCGCGGACTATACCGGGGTGGACGTGCTGTGGGTTCGCCTGGGCACGGTCGGCCTGACCCTGATGGGGGTCGGCTTCATCCCGCTGGCCTACCTGCTGGTCGGCATGTTCGCCCAGAAGAAGCCCGGCTACCTCTATGGCGACCGCCAGGAACAGAAGTTCTGGCAGGGCGTGCGCCAATCGCCCAGCCGCACCGCCAAGCAGGTCCGCGCCCAGATGCGCGACATCGACCGCCGCCTGGCCGAAGTCGAAGCCTATTACGTATCCAGCAACCCGCGCCTGTCGGCCGAAATCGAGCAGCTGCGCTAAGCGCAGGTCCTGAGGGGGAAATGCAATGAGTGTCGCAGAAATCGGCGGACTGATCCCGATCGTCGCCCTGATGATCCCGATCGTCGCCATTACCACCCGCCACAAGCGCAACATGGCCGAACTGGAAGTGCGCAAGCTGGAAGCCCAGGCCCAGCTGGGCAGCGGCAACACCAACGCGCTGGAAGAACGGCTGCGGGTGCTGGAACGGATCGTCACCGACAAGGGCTATGACGTGGCCCACCAGATCGAGGCGCTGCGCGATGCCCGCCAGACCGAGGCGCTGCTGGACCAGCGCGAAGTGGAGCTGCGCAAATGAGCCCCGATCAGATCATGGACATCATCCAGCTGGCCGTGCCGAGTGCCGTGCTGATCGCCGCGATGATTACTTTCGGCACAATCTTTCACACCCGGATGAAGATCAAGAACGGCTACCCGCTGAGCGGAGCCTGGGGCCAGGCGGTCTATCCCAAGACCAGCACCGAGGACGGCGAGCGGATCAAACTGCTCAGCCAGGAAAACGCTCAGCTGCGGGCCGAACTCGGCTCGGTCAAGGACCGGCTCGCCAATGTCGAGCGGATCGTGACCGACAGCGGTTACCAGCTGACCCACCAGATCGAAGCGCTGCGCAGCGACAAGGAGAAGGTCCAATGAGCTTTGGCGAAGTGATGGGCCTGCTGGTGGTGGTCGGCGGCATGATCGCGGTGGTCGGGATGCTGACCGAAGCCTACAAGGCCCGCCTGCGCGTGAAGGAACGCGAATACGAGGCGATGATCGCGCGCAGCGCCGCCGGCCGCGCCGACGCCGAGGAAACCGAGCGGCTCGAAGCCCGCGTCCGCGTGCTCGAACGCATTGCCACCGATAAGGGCCAGGACCTGGCCCGCCAGATCGAACAACTGCGCGAACCCGTCGCCAATTGACCCGCACGTTGGGGAGAACAGGCCATGATCAGCGATACCATCGTCTTTTCCGCCGCCGCCCTTGCCGCCACCATGGTGATTGCCATGGCCATGCTGAAGGGCTGGCAGGGCTGGCTCAGCCTCAAGTCGCGCGAGCTTGACCAGCGCCGTCCGGACCTGGAAGGCGGCAACGCCGCCGGCATGGCCCGGATCGAGATTGCCGACCTGAAGGAACGGATCCGCAAGCTTGAAGCGATCGCCGCCGGGGTTGACCTGTGAGCGCCGCCCCGCACCGCGATGCGGCCAAAGCCGGGATCGGCCTGGGCAGCGCGATGGCCGTGGCGATCAGCTGGAGCCTGCACAAGTCGATCGTCTGGGCGCTGGTCCACGGCGTGTTCGGCTGGTTCTACGTGATCTATTATGCGCTTACCCGGCCCGGCGGCCTGTCCGGCTGACGATTGACAAGCCCGGCGGCGGCAGTGATGAGCGACAGTCCGCTTGTGCCAAGGTAGCCCGATTGCCCATGTTCCGTATCCTGCCCGCACTGGCCGCGCTGGCGCTGATGGCCAGCCCGGCCCGCGCCGCCCCGGCCGATCCCGCCCAGATCACCAAGGCCCTGACCGAAGCCGAACGGCAGTGGGCCGAATATGACGAACAGGCCACCGGCTGCAAATTCGCCACCGCCACCGCGGACCTGCTCCAGCGCCGCGAGTTGACGCTGCAGCGCAAGCTGGCCAAGGCTCAGGCGGCGTCGATCAATGTGCCCCCGGCCAAGGCCGCGGCAATGCCCTGCGGCGGCCCGCACCAGACCCAGGTCAACGGACAGACCGTTATCAACACTTTCGATTGGCTGACCCGCCTCGACTTCTATTCAGGCTTTTCGGGCCAGCCCGGCTGGACCGCCGGGATCGCCAGGCTTGGCATCTATGCCCCGGGGACCCATTCGGTCTACCTGTCGCAAGTGCGCGACGCGCTGGTCAAGGCCAACAACCGGCAGGCCATCGACGACCGGAGCGAGCAACTGCGCCAGGAAGTGGTCGCGGTGCTGATGCTGATGTGCAAGCAGCGCCGCCCCAAGGCGAGTGACTGCCCGACCCCGCCCGATGCCCTCAAGGGCCAGGAGAGCCTGGCCGCGCTGCGCCTGGCCGAAATCGAGCTGGCCGCCAGCCAGATGATCGGAATCGGCAAGCGCGACGAGGTTGACGCGGTGGGCCAGGCCTGGCGCCTGCAGTCGACGCCGACCGACAATTCGGCGCGCTGCGTAAAAGGCGACCAGGTGATCTTTCCCCACGCCCGCCGGGCCAGCCGCAGCGTGCTGCCCGGACAGATCATGCTCAACTTGCGCCCGTGGGACGATCTCAACTGGACCAACGACGACAACCCCGAAGACCTGGTGACCGTGGAACGCAAGGACGGCGGCTATGTCCTGCTGTTTTCGCCGCGGCTGAAAGTGAACTTCCGCGATCCGGTGAAGCGCCGGTTCATTGCCTGCGAAACCTTCTGAGACGATTTATGCGCAGTCTTCCCGACATCCTTGAAGAATACGAATTCCTTGAAGGCGATGAACGCTATCGCCTGCTGATCGAGCTGGGGCGGGAACTGGAACCCATGCCCGATGCGCTGAAGACCGACGCGACGCTGGTGCGCGGCTGTTCGGCCAGTGTCTGGGTCTATCCCATGGCGCAGGACGATGGCCGCCTGCACTTCCTGGCCGACAGCAACGCCGCGATCACCAAGGGGATCGTCGCGCTGGTGGTCTCCGCCGTGCAGGACCGGCCCGCCGCCGAGGTCGCCGCCTGCGACATTGCCGCGCTGCTCGAACCGTTCGACCTGAAGAACCAGCTTTCGTCCAACCGCACCCAGGGCGTGCCCAACATGATTGCGCTGATCCGCGAAACGGCGGCGCGCTATGCTGCCGGCTAGGCTGCTCTGGCAGGGCGCGGGGCTGGCCTGCGTCGGCCTGGGCGCGATTGGCGCGGCGCTGCCGATCCTGCCGACCGTGCCGTTTCTGCTGCTGGCCGCCTTCTGCTTTGCCCGCGGGCGGCCGGAATGGGCCGAACGGCTCTATGCCCACCCGCACTGGGGGCCGGGAATGCGCGAATGGCGCGACCGCCGCGCGATCCCGCGCAAGGCCAAGGTTTCCGCCATCGCCGCGATGGGCGCGGGCGTGCTGTTCACCCAGTTCACGCTGGGCTGGCCGTGGGTACTGGTGTCGCTGGCGGTGCTGGTGATCTGCGGAGGCTGGATCTGGACCCGCGCGGAATAGCGCCATCCCCGCTTGCCAAGCGCCGCACGGCACGCTTAAGGCGCTAAGCATCATGGCCAGCAAACCCCGCACCCTTTACGAGAAGATCTGGGACGCCCACGTGGTGGAACGCCGCGACGATGGCACCTGCCTGATCTACATCGACCGCCACCTGGTTCACGAAGTGACCAGCCCCCAGGCTTTCGAAGCGCTGCGCTCTGCCGGGCGCAAGGTCCGCCGTCCGGACCTGACCCTGGCCGTGCCGGATCACAACCTGCCCACCACCGCGCGGCGCGATGCGGACGGGCGGCACATCCCCATTGCGGACGCGGAAAGCGCGCAGCAGCTCGCCGCGCTGGAACGCAATGCGCCCGAATTCGGCATCCGCTATATTGGCGATGCCGACGCGGAACAGGGCATCGTCCACGTGGTCGGCCCGGAACAGGGCTTTTCCCTGCCCGGCGCGACGATCGTCTGCGGCGATAGCCACACCGCCTGCCACGGCGGGCTGGGCGCGCTGGCCTTCGGCATCGGCACCAGCGAGGTCGAGCATGTGCTGACCACGCAGACCCTGCTGCTGGCCCAGTCGAAGACCATGGAAGTTCGGGTGGAAGGCACCCTGTCCCCCGGCGTTTCGGCCAAGGACGTGGTGCTGCACATCTGCGGCGTGCTGGGCGCGTCGGGCGGCACCGGCTATGTCATCGAATACACCGGCCAGGTGATCCGCGACCTCAGCCTGGAAGGGCGCCTGACCATTTCCAACATGGCGATCGAACACGGCGCTCGCGCCGGGCTGATCGCGCCGGACGATACCACTTTCGCCTACCTCAAGGGCCGCCCCTATGCGCCCAAGGGCGCCGAGTGGGACGCGGCTGTCGCCTGGTGGCGCAGCCTGGCGACCGATCCGGGCGCCAGCTATGACAAGGTGGTGGTGATCCAGGCGGCAGACATCGCCCCGACCGTGACCTGGGGCACCAGCCCGGAAGATACCGTGCCGATCAGCGGCGTGGTCCCCGCCCCGTCCAGCTTCGCCGATCCCAGCAAGCAGGAAGCCGCGCAGAAGTCGCTCGACTACATGGGGCTGACCCCCGGCCAGCCGATGGAGCAGGTCGAGATCCAGAACGTGTTCATCGGTTCGTGCACCAACAGCCGGATCGAGGATCTGCGCGCCGCCGCCGCAGTGCTGCGCGGCCGCAAGAAGGCCGCGGGCGTCAAGTGGGCGATCGTCGTGCCGGGTTCGGGCCTGGTCAAGCGCCAGGCCGAAGCCGAAGGACTGGACCGGGTGTTCATCGAAGCGGGCCTGGAATGGCGCGAGCCGGGCTGTTCGGCCTGCCTGGGGATGAACCCGGACAAGGTGCCGGCGGGCGAACGCTGCGCTTCGACCAGCAACCGCAACTTCGTTGGCCGGCAGGGGCCGGGTGCGCGCACCCACCTCGTCTCCCCGGCGATGGCGGCGGCGGCGGCGGTGACCGGCCGGCTGACCGACGTGCGCAAGCTCGTCTGAACCAATCCCGCGTGCAGCGCGCGCGGGAAAGGTCTCTTGCCGCAACCGATCTCCCTCGCCATGATCGGGCCAAAGGGAGAGAATCATGGACAACCAGGTCTGCCGGCTGACCGGCTGCGAATTTCCGCTGTTTGCCTTCAGCCACTGCCGCGACGTGGTGGTCGCCGTCAGCAAGGCGGGCGGCTTCGGCGTGCTGGGGGCAACCCGTTTCACCCCCGAACAGCTTGAAGAGGAACTGGCCTGGATCGATGCCCACATCGACGGCGCGCCCTATGGCGTCGACGTGCTGGTGCCCGAAACGATCGACCCGCGCGTGGCCGATTTCAGCGACAACGAAGCGCGCGCCGCCGCCATTTCCGAAGAACACCGCCGCTTCACCGCCGGCCTGCTGAACCAGTACGGGATCGCGGCCAGCGCCGACAGCGTGGTCCATTACGAAGGCCGCGCCGGGATCACGCCCGAAAACGGCTATGCCCAGATGGACGTCGCCTTCCGCCACCCGATCAAGCTGATCGCCAACGCGCTGGGCATCGCCCCGCCGCGCATGATCGAGGAAGGCAAGAAGCGCGGCATCCCCGTGGCCGCGCTGGTCGGGGCCAAGGAACACGCGCTGCGCCAGGCGGCGGCCGGGGTGGACATCATCGTCGCCCAGGGCGGCGAGGCTGGCGGCCACTGCGGCGAGGTTTCGACCCTGGTGCTGATCCCCGAAGTGGTCCGCGCGCTGAAGCAGGCCGGGGCCGACATCCCGGTGCTGGCCGCCGGCGGGATCATGACCGGCGCGCAGATGGCGGCCATGATGGCCGCCGGCGCGCAAGGGGCCTGGACCGGCTCGGTCTGGCTGGCCACCACCGAGGCGGAAACCAGCGAGACCTTCCGCGACAAGATGGTCGCCGCGCGCAGCCGCGACACGGTGCGCAGCCGCAGCCGCACCGGCAAGCCCGCCCGCCAGCTGAAAACCGCCTGGCACGAGGCCTGGGACGGCGAAGGCAGCCCCGGCACCCTGCCGATGCCGCTGATGGGCATGGTCAGCGAACCCAGCTTCCAGAAGATCGAGAAGGCCGTGCTGGGCGGCAACGAGCAGGCGCGCGAGCTGGTCAGCTATTTCGTTGGCCAGGGCGTCGGGCTGGTCGAACAGGTGCGCAGCGCCAAGGCCGTGGTCCAGGACTTCCGCGAGGACTTCATCGACGCGGTCAGTGGCCTCAACGCGGCCCTGGGGGCATGACCTATACCCTGATCACCGCCAACCGGAACTATTCCAGCTGGTCGCTGCGCCCCTGGTTGCTGCTGAAGGCGCTGGACATTGCCTTTGAAGACCGGCTGGAACCGTTCGCCAAGCCCGACAATTACGAGGATTTCCGCAGCTTTTCCCCCACCGGCCAGGTCCCGGTGCTGATCGACGGCGCGCGGGTGATCCCGGATTCGCTGGGGATCACGCTTTACCTGGCGGATCGCCATGCGGGCATCTGGCCGCAGGGCGAGGAGGCGCGCATCTTCGCGCAAGGGGCCGTCGCGGAAATGCACGGCGGCTTTGGCCACCTGCGCAATGATTGCACCATGAACGTCGGCGTGCGCGTAACCCCCAAGCCGATGAGCGAGGGCCTGCGCCGCAACGTGGCGCGCGTGCGCGAGATCTTCGAAACCGGCCTGTCACGCTTTGGCGGGCCGTGGCTGGCCGGGACGGACTTTTCCGCCGCCGACGCCTTCTTTGCGCCGGTCGCCTTCCGCATCCGCACTTATGGGCTGGACGTGGGCGGCGGGCAGGCCTGGGTCGACCGCGTGCTGGCCCACCCGGCCATGCTGGAATGGGAACAGGCCGCGCTGGCCGAAACCTGGCGCGAAGCCGCGCACGAGGAAGAACTCGCCGCCGCCGGGGTTATTACCGCCGACTACCGCCGGTAACCCTCTCCATCGCTGGAGAGGGCCGACCCGTTCAGCCCAGCGCCGCCTTCAAGTCGTCCACCAGATCAAGCCGTTCCCACGGGAACAGGTCGCCTTCGGCCTTGCGGCCGAAGTGGCCATAGGCCGCCGTCTTGCGATAGATCGGCTTGTTGAGCCCCAGGTGCGTGCGGATCGAACGCGGCGTCAGCCCGCCCAGCTTGGGCAGCGAAAGGATCGCCTGTTCGATCTTGTCGTCGCCAACCGTGCCGGTTTCGTGCGTATCGACATAAAGCGACAGCGGCTTCGACACGCCGATGGCATAGGCCAGCTGGATCGTGCAGCGCGTGGCCAGACCCGCCGCGACGACGTTCTTGGCGAGGTAGCGGCTGATATAGGCCGCGCTGCGATCCACCTTGGTCGGGTCCTTGCCCGAAAACGCGCCGCCGCCGTGCGGGGCCGCACCGCCATAGGTATCGACAATGATCTTGCGGCCAGTCAGGCCCGCATCGCCATCCGGCCCGCCGATTTCGAAGCTGCCGGTGGGATTGATGAAATATTCGGTCTCGCGCAGCAGGACGGGCGGGATCACATCGGCCACCACGCGCTTCACATAGGCGTGCAGTTCGGCTTCCTTGTCGCCCTCGTCATAACCCGGCGCATGCTGGGTGGAGACGACCACCGCAGTCGCGGCAACCGGCAGGCTGCCTTCATAGCGCAGGGTCACCTGGCTCTTGGCGTCGGGTTCGAGGAACGGCGCCGCGCCCGAGTGGCGATCGGCGGCCATGCGTTCGAGGATCTTGTGGCTGTAATAGAGCGTCGCCGGCATCAGGTCGGGCGTTTCGTCGGTGGCGTAACCGAACATGATGCCCTGGTCGCCCGCGCCTTCATCCTTGTTGGCGGCCGCGTCCACGCCCTGGGCGATGTGTTCCGACTGGCCATGCAGGCGGTTGATGAATTCGAACTTTTCCCAGTGGAAGCCGTCCTGTTCATAGCCGATCTCGCGCACGGTGCGGCGCACGGTGGCCTCGATCTCGTCCTGCGCGCCTGGCGCCCATTCGCCGTTCTCGTAAATGCCCTTGCAGCGGATTTCCCCGGCCAGCACCACCAGCTGCGTGGTGCACAGCGTTTCGCAGGCGATCCGCGCTTCGGGATCCTTCGACAGGAACAGGTCGACGATCGAATCCGAAATCTGGTCGGCCACCTTGTCGGGATGGCCTTCGGAAACGCTTTCGGAAGTGAACAGGTAATCGGTGCGCATCATGCTCTCTCGATATAAAGCAAGCTTTATGTAGCCCTCGTCCTACCCATGGCGGCGGCGTCTGGCAACCAAGGACAAGGCAAGAAGTAGTGCGGCCAGGCCAAGCGGAAGCATATTGCCCCACCGCGCGAACGGCGTGGGCGCGCGGGCGGCGGGCAGCGGACCATCGATTCGCCCGGCCTGGTGGCGCGGCACGTAACGTGCGACCACTCCGCCCGCGTCAATCACCGCGCTGATCCCGGTAGTGGTGGAGCGCAGCACCGGCAGCCCTTCCTCCACCGCGCGCAGCCGCGCCTGGGCCAGGTGCTGGGGCGGCCCCCAGCTGCCAAACCAGCCATCGTTCGACGGATTGAAGATGAAGTCCGGCCGGTCGGCGCGGTCGACGACCTGCCCGGAAAAGATGATCTCGTAGCAGATCTGCACGCCCGCCCGGCCCCATGGCCCCAGCTCGATCGTGCGCGGCCCCGGGCCGGGCCAGAAATCGATGTCGCCCGGCACCAGCCGGGCCAGGCCCAGCGGGGTCAATAGCGGGCGCAGCGGCAGATATTCGCCATAAGGGACAAGGTGCGCCTTGGCATAGGAGCCCCGGATCGCGCCCGCGCCGTCCAGCACGGTCACCGCGTTGCGCGCGCCCACGGCCCGGTCGTGGGCGATTTCCAGGTCAACCGTGCCGGTCAGCAGCATGGTCTGTGTCCCCGCGACCTGGCCGAGCCGCCGCCGCGCCAGCACCGGATCGGCGCCGTAATTGTCGAGGTAAAAGCGGTCCGGGTAGCCTTCGCGCAGGTAATCGGGCACGCCGCTTTCGGGCCACAGCAGCAGGCGGCGGCGATCATCCGCCGCGCCGGACAATGCGGCCAGGCGGCGGAAATTCGCCTCGTAACTGGCGGGATCGTTGACCTCTTCCTGCGGGATCATCGGCTGGACCAGCGTGTAGGCAAGACCGCCGCGCGGTGCTTGCGCCGTGCCTTGCGGCAGGAACCACAGCGCCGCCGGCAGGGCCACCAGCAGGGCGCCGCGCCAGTCCGTCCGGCCCCGCCGCAGCGCGATCAGCCAGGCCCCGGCCAGGATGGCGACGATCCCCGACAGGCCATAGCTGCCGACCAGCGTGGCCAGCTGCGCCGCCCCGGCCCGGTCGAACGGGCCGAGCAGCAAGGCGCCCAGCGGGTTCCAGGGAAACCCGGTGAACACCCAGCCGCGCAGCCATTCGGTGACGATCCACAATGCGGCAAAGGCCAGCACCAGGCTGGCATAGTTGATCCGGGCAAAGCGCCAGGTGGCCCAGGCGGCCAGCATCGGCCAGACCGCCAGGTACAGCGCCAGCGCCACCACCGCGCCCCACCCCAGCCAGACCGGCATCGCCGCCTGGTAGGTAAAGGCCACTGCGATCCAGTTGTTGCCCACGGTGAACAGGCCCAGCCCGAACAGCCAGCCGATCAGCGCGGCCTGGCGGCCATTGGGCGCGCGGGCAATCAGGTCGATCTGGAGTGCCAGCGCGGCCAGCGCGAGCAGCCACAGGCCCAGCGGCTGGAACCCGCAAGCGACGAGGGCGCCCAGCAGCGGCGCCAGCTTGCGCGGATGGGCAAGCGCGCGTTCCAGCCAGCCGGTCAGTCGATCCATGACTGCGGGACTAGCCGGCCAGTGGGTTAATTGCCAGTGGCTTAGCCGACCGATTCGAGCGTTTCGCCGGATTCGTCCGCCGCCGGCTTCTTGCGCGGGCGGCCGCGCTTGGGCTTGGCTTCGGCGGCCGGTGCTTCGGCTTCGGCGTCATCCCCGCGCGGCGCGCCGATGGCCGGCGGCAGCAAAGCGGGATCGAGCCCGGCAGAGGCATCGCCTTCACCGCGGTCATCGCCCCGGTCATCGCCCCGGTCAGCACCGCGATCATCGCGGCGCGGGCGGCGATCGTCGCGGCGCGGACGCAGCCCGCGGCTGGGCCGGTCGCCCCGCACGAACGGATTTTCAGCCGGTTCATAGGGATTGGGCTGGGCGGGCGCCTCCTCGTCAGCCGGGGCGGCCTCGTCTTCGGCGCTGCGCGGTTCCTCGCTGCGGCGGGGGCGTTCCTCGCGCTCGCGGCGGCTGTAGGTGGGCTGGTCGAAGCTGGGAAAATCGTTGTCCACGGCGAAATCGCCGGCATCGTCACCCTGATCCTCGCCACCTTCCCAGCGGTCCTCGCGGCGCATGCGCTGTTCTTCCTGGCGCTGGCGGCCATCGGCGATCACGCGGAAATAGTGGTCGGCAAACTGGAGGTAATACTCCGCCGTCACGCGGTCACCGTTAAGGTGCGCGTCCTGCGCCAGCTTGCGATACTTTTCCAGCAGCTGCGGGGCATTGCCGCGCGCCCGGCTGTCGATCCGGTTAAGCTGCTGACCGCCGCCGCCGCCACTCTGCCGATTACCCCGGCCACGCCGCCGATTGTTGCCACGATTGTTGTTATTCAAGGGTGAAAGTTCCCTAATCCGGCGGCCGCCCTCGGCTTGTCCCACCTGTCCGGCCGCATGACCCTGTGCCCTGGCTGCTCCCTGCATGCCGAGGCCCCGACACTTGCGAGCAGCGACGGCAACTTGCCGTTCCGATTGCAAATGTTGGAATTGACCGACGGGACACGCATTCGGTCCGGCGCTGGCCTGTCTGTGCGCTTAGGCGCTGCCACCAGCCTTGCCAAGCGGAATCTTGAGTTCGAGCACGCGGTCGCGTCCGGCAAGGTCGCGGTGCAGGCGGACGGCCAGCCCGGCGGCGTCCGCGATGGCCGCCACCGCCGCGCCCTGGGCCGCGCCGATTTCCACCACCGCCGCCCCGCCCGGCGCCAGCAAGGCGGGCAATTGCGGGATCAGCACGTGGTAATCATCCAGCCCGTCCGCCCCGGCAAACAGCGCGCTGGCCGGTTCGTGATCGCGCACCGACGGGGCCAGCGACGCGTCCGCTTCGACATAGGGGGGATTGGCCAGCACCAGGTCGAACGGCCCGCCCAGCGCATCGGCCCAGCCGCCCTGGTGCCAATCGGCCTGGACCATCGCGGCGCGGTGTTCCAGCCCCAGCGCCGCGGCATTGGCCCGCGCAACGTCCAGCGCCGCCGCGCTGGCATCGATCCCCACTCCGCTCGCCTGCGGCAGGGCGTGCAGCACGGCGAGCAGCAAGGCGCCCGAACCCGTCCCGCAATCAAGCACCCGGCGCGCATCGCCGCGCGCCGCCAGCGCTGCTTCAACCAGCACCTCGCTATCCCCGCGCGGGATCAGCACGGCGGGCGAAACGTGCAGCGTCAGGCCGAAGAAATCCTGCGTGCCGGTGATATAGGCGACCGGCTCGTGCCCCGCGCGGCGCTCGACCAGCGCGGTGAATCCCGCTGGCTCGGGATCGCGCAGGTGCCGCAGCAGCAACTCGGAACGGGTCACGCCAAGCGCGTGGGCCATCAGCACTTCGGCATCGAGCCGGGCGGTGTCGCTGGTGGCGGACAGACGCTGCGCCGCGGCGCGCAAGGCCTCGGCGATGGTCGGGCTCACCGCCCTATTCCCCCAGGGCGGCCAGCCGCTTGGCCTGGTCCTCGGCAAGCAGCGCGTCGATCAACTCGCCCAGCCCCGGCCCTTCGAGGATTTCGGGCAGGCGGTGCAGGGTCAGGTTGATGCGGTGGTCGGTGACGCGGCCTTGCGGGAAGTTGTAAGTGCGGATGCGTTCGCTGCGGTCGCCCGAGCCAACCATCGCCCGGCGCGCGGCGGCTTCCTCGCCCTGGGCGGCTTCGCGCTGGGCCTCGTAGAGCCGGGCGCGCAGCACCTGCATCGCCTTTTCCTTGTTCTTGTGCTGGCTGCGCCCGTCCTGGCAGGTCACCACGGTGCCGGTTGGCAGGTGGGTTATGCGCACCGCCGAATCGGTGGTGTTGACGTGCTGCCCCCCTGCCCCGCTGGCGCGGTAGACGTCGATCTTGAGGTCCTTGTCCTCGATCTGCACGTCCACTTCATCGGGTTCGGGCAGGACCGCCACGGTCGCGGCGCTGGTGTGGATGCGCCCGCCGCTTTCCGTCACCGGCACGCGCTGGACGCGGTGGACGCCGCTTTCGAACTTCAGCTTGGCAAAGACGCCGTTGCCGGTCACTTCGGCGACCACTTCCTTGAAGCCGCCGATGTCGCTGGCATTGGCGCTGACCACTTCGACGCGCCAGCCCTGTTCGGCGGCGAACCGATCGTACATCCGCAGCAGGTCGGCCGCGAACAAGGCGGCTTCGTCCCCGCCGGTGCCGGCGCGGATTTCGAGCATGGCCGAGCGGCTGTCGGCGCTGTCGCGCGGCAGCATGGCAATCGCCAGGCGGTGCTCGGCCTCGGGCAGCGCGTCCTTCAGCCGGGCGAGCTCCTCCTCGGCCAGCTCGCGCATTTCAGGATCGTCCAGCTCCGCGAGGCTCGCCAGTTCGCCGCGCATGGCCGCCACTTCCGCCGCGACCTTGGCGACCGGTTCCAGCTCAGCATAGTCGCGGCTCGCGGCGATGAAGTCCTTCCCTTCAAGCGTACCCGAAGCCAGCCGCGCCTCGATCTCGGCGAAGCGGGCGGCGATCTGGGCAAGGCGGGCGTCGGGGACGCTCACGCGCGCAGATGCTCCAGCACGGCTTCAACCCGCACGGCGTCCTGCGAATAGCCGGGCGAACGCACGTTGCAGGCAATCTGGCCATCGCGCAGCGTGATGCCGACCAGCACCTTGGCATTGACCTTCGACGCCTTGTCGAAGCGCTTGCGCGGCGATCCGCTGGCGATCATGTCGGCCGAAAGCCCGCCGCCGCGCAGCGCTTTCAGCGCCTTGACCCCGAAAGTGATCGCCGCGTCGTCCTCGATCGCCAGGATCACGTCGAGCAGATCGGCGCTGGCCGCCCCGGCATCGGCCACCAGCATCGCCAGCCGCTCGATCCCGGCGGCCCAGCCCACGGCCGGGGTGTGCGCGCCGCCCAGGCTTTCGATCAGCCCGTCATAGCGCCCGCCGCCCAGCACCGTGCCCTGCGCGCCCAGCCGGTCGGTGACGAATTCGAACGCGGTGTGGCGGTAATAGTCGAGCCCGCGCACCAGCGACGGGGCGCGGGTCCAGGCCACGCCAGCCGCATCCAGCCCGCTGGTGACCTGCGCAAAGAACGCCTGCGCCGCGTCCGAGAGGAAATCGTCGATCTTCGGCGCGTCCGCCACGAACGCCTTGTCGCGCGGGTCCTTGCTGTCGAGGATGCGCAGCGGGTTGCGTTCCAGCCGGTCCTGCGAATCCTCGCTCAGCTCGCCCTTCACCGCGCGGAAGTATTCGACCAGCGCGGCGCGCCAGGCTTCGCGGCTGTCGGCATCGCCCAGGGTGTTGAGCATCAGGGTCACGCCATCGGCAATGCCCAGTTCACCCAGCAGCTGATCGGCCATGACCAGCAGTTCGACATCGGCCTGCGGCTCACCCGCGCCAAGAATTTCCGCGTCGAGCTGGTGGAACTGGCGGTAGCGCCCCTTTTGCGGGCGTTCATAGCGGAACAGCGGCCCGTGGGTCGCAACCTTCAACGGCGCGAATTGCTGCCAGCCGTTCGACAGGAAGGCGCGGCAGATCCCGGCGGTGAATTCGGGCCGCAGGGTCAGCGAATCGCCGCCGCGATCCTCGAAGCTGTACATTTCCTTCGAGACGACGTCGGTCGTCTCGCCGATGCTGCGGCTGAACACCTCGGTCTTTTCGAACACGGGCATTTCCACGCGGCGGAAGCGGTAGAGCTTGCGCACGCGCTCGAACGTTTCGACGACATGGGCGAAGGCCTCGGCATCGGCGCCGAAGATGTCCTGGGTCCCGCGAATGGCCTGTGGTGTGCTCATGGCGCTGGCCCCTAGCCGGTTTGCGCTTTGTCGAAAAGCCGCGATGCACGGGATTGCCCGGCGCGCGCCTTGCCGCCATGAACCGGGGATGCACAAGACTTTCGGATCGCTCATCGCCGCGCTTGCCCTTGGCTGCGCTCCTGCCGCCCTCGCCAATGGCCTGTCCGCGCCCGTGGCCGTGCCCATCGCGGCCACCGTGCCGGACGCCGCCGACGTGCCCTATCCGGGCGGAACCATGCAACTGGACGTGGACGCCAGCGATACGGTGCGCGGCACCTACCGCGTGACGCAGGTCATTCCCGTCGCCCCCGGCACCCGGCAGCTGACCCTGCTGTTTCCCGAATGGCTGCCAGGCAAGCACGCCCCGCGCGGGCCGCTGGCGGAGCTGGTCGACATCACCTTTACCGCGGGCGGCCAGACCCTGGCATGGAAGCGTGACCGGGTGGAAATGAACGCGTTCCACGTCACCCTGCCCGAAGGGGCGAAGGACGTGGTCGCCCGCTTCATCCACACCAGCCCGCTGCAAAGCAGCGAAGGGCGGATTTCCATGACGCAGGAAATGCTCAACCTGCAATTCGACATGATGAGTCTCTATCCGGCCGGGCACTACGTCCGTCAGATCAAGGTGCGCCCGTCCGTCACCCTGCCGCAGGGCTGGACAGCGGCGACCGCGCTGGACGGCGTGCGGCAGGACGGCAACCGCTGGTCGTGGGCAGAAACCAACTACGAAGTGCTGATCGACAGCCCGATCTTTGCCGGCAAGAATTTCCGCAAGTGGGACCTGGGGCAGAACGTCACGCTTAACGTCGTGGCGGACAAGCCGGAACAGCTGGCGGCCAAGCCCGAACAGATCGAGCTGCACCGCAACCTTGTTACCGAGGCGCGGCTGGCCTTCGGCGCGAACCATTTCGACCGCTATGAATTCCTGCTGGCGCTGACCGACCGGATGGGCGGGATCGGCCTGGAGCACCATCGGTCGAGCGAGAACCAGCTGGAGCCGGGCGCGTTCCTCGAATGGGACAAGTACGAATGGGACCGCAACCTGCTGCCCCACGAATATTCGCACAGCTGGTCGGGCAAGTTCCGCCGCCCGGCGCGGCTGTGGACGCCGGACTATCGCCAGCCGATGCAGGGCGACCTGCTCTGGGCCTATGAAGGGCAGGACCAGTTCTGGGGGCTGGTGCTGGCCGCGCGGTCGGGCCTGCAGGGCAAGGACATGGTGCTGGGCATGCTGGCCAACTGGGCGGGCAATTTCGCCACCCAGCCGGGCCGCCGCTGGCGCTCGGTCGAGGATACGGGCCACGATCCGGTATTCGGCGCGCGCAAGGCCAAGCCCTATGCCTCGCTTGCCCGCAGCGAGGACTACTACACCGAAGGCGCGCTGATCTGGCTGGAAGCCGACCAGATCATTCGCGCAGGGACCGGCGGAAAGAAGTCGATCGACGATTTCGCCAAGGTGTTCTTCGGGATGAACGATGGCGATTGGGGCCAGATCACGTTCGAGCTGGCCGATGTCGCCCGCGACCTGGGCAAGGTCTATCCCTATGACTGGAAGACCTTCCTTGACACCCGGCTGAACCAGCCGAACCAGCCCGCTCCGGTGCGCGGGATCGAGCTGGGCGGCTATCGCCTAGCCTGGAAGGAAGAGCCCAACCCCTTCGACAAGGCGCGCATGGCCGATGCCAAGAACCTTTCGCTGACCTATTCGCTGGGCCTGACCATCGACAAGGATGCCAGGGTGACCGCGACCCAGTGGGACAGCCCGGCCTTCAACGCCGGGCTGGTGACCGGCACGAAGATCCTGGCTATCAACGGCACGGCCTATTCCGCCGACGACATGAAGCAGGCGATCACCGCCGCCAAGACCGGCGCGCCGCTGGACCTGCTGGTGCAGCGCGGCGACCGCTTCCAGACGGTCAGGCTGGACTACAAGGGCGGGCTGCGCTGGCCCTGGGTTGAGCGCGCCGCGCCCGGCACCGGCCCGGTCGGCCTGGACCTGCTGCTGCTGCCCAAGCGGGCCCAGGGCGGCAGGGCCAAGTGACCGCGCGGCGCGGCCCGCTCAGCGCCCTGCGCACCATGCTGGGCCAGCGGATCGCGCCGCCGCGCTTCCTTCTGTTCATGGCGGCGATGGCGGCCGTGGCGCTGGGCTGGCGGCTGGCCCGCGCCAGCCCGCCAGGCGATGCCCTCGTGCTGGGGTTTGACTTGGCCGCGCTGGCCTTCATCCTGTCGTTCGCCCCCTTGCTGCGCGATCGCAGCGCGGCGGCGATGCGCCGCCATGCCGCGCAGAACGATGCCAACCGCCCGACCGTGCTGGTGGTCACCGCCGCCACCGCGCTGGCGATCCTGGCCGCAATCATCGCGGAACTGCCCGCCGCGCACCGCGGCGAGCCGCTGGCGATCGTCAAGCTGATCGCCACGCTGGCGCTGTCGTGGGTGTTCACCAACCTGGTGTTCATGCTGCACTATGCGCACATGCACTATTCGCGCGGGGCTGATGGCCGGGACCTGGGCGGGTTCGACTTTCCCGGCACGCCAGAGCCGGATTACTGGGACTTCCTCTATTTCAGCTTTACCGCCGGGATGAGCTTTGCCGCCAGCGACGTCGACGTGACCCGCACCGCCGTGCGCCGCGTGCTGACCGCGCACAGCATCTTGAGTTTCGTGTTCAACATCGGCGTGCTGGCCTTTTCGATCAACGTGCTGGCCGGCGCGGCGGGTTGAGGATTGGTTGCCGGGTGCGGCCAGGCCAAGCGGATCGCGGATGCGATCAGCGCACCAGACAAGAACTCGCAAAGGCGTGTTGCAGTGCAACATCATCGCCGCTAAGACGATCCCACTATGCGTATCGAAAAGATCCCCGTGGGCGATGATCCGCCCAACAGCCTCAACGTCATCATCGAAGTGCCGGTCGGCGGCGAACCCGTGAAGTACGAGTTCGACAAGGAATCGGGCGCGCTGTTCGTGGACCGCATCCTGCACACGCCGATGCGCTATCCCGCCAACTACGGCTTCATCCCGCACACCCTGTCGGACGATGGCGACCCGCTCGACGCGCTGGTGATCGCGCGCTCGCCCTTCGTCCCCGGCTGCGTCATCCGCGCCCGGCCGATCGGCGTGCTGAACCTGGAAGACGAACACGGCGGCGATGAAAAGCTGATCTGCGTGCCGGTCGATTCGACCTTCCCGTATTATTCGGACGTGGGCGAACGCAAGGACCTGCCCTCGATCGTGCTGCAGCAGATCGAACACTTCTTCACCCACTACAAGGACCTGGAAGCTGAAAAGTGGGTCCGCATCGGCAAGTGGGGAGATGCCGACGATGCCAAGCGCATCGTGCTGGAATGCATCGACCGCTACGAAACCGACAAGGCAGCCAAGGCCGGCTGATCATCCTCGGGGAAGGCCATCCGGCCTTCCCCGGGTTCCCCTTCAATCCCCTGCCACCGTCATGCCGTCGACCCGGATCGTCGGCACGTTGACGCTGCGATACCATTCCAGGTCATTCGCCGCGCTGAGCCGGGCGAACATGTCGAGCAGGTTGCCGGCCACGGTGAATTCCGCCACGGGCCCGGCCAGTTGCCCGTCGACGATCCGGTAGCCCGACGCGCCGCGACTGTAATCGCCGGTCACGCCGTTTACGCCGTGGCCAATCAATTCCATGACATAGACGCCGTCCTTGATGTCCGACATCAATTCGGCCGGGGTCACGCTGCCGGCGGACAGGTGCAGGTTGGTCGTGCCCACGCCCGGCGCGCCGCCGTGGCCGCGCACTGCATGGCCGGTTGGCGCCAGGCCCAGCTGCCGGGCCGAGGCGCTGTCCACCAGCCAGCCGCCCAGCTTGCCATCGGCCACCAGCACGGTGCGCGCGGTGGGCAGCCCCTCGCCATCGAACGCGCGCGAGGACAGCCCGCGTGGACGCAGCGGATCATCGACGATCTCGATCCCCGGCGCGAACAGCTGCGCACCTTCCTTGCCCAGCAGGAAGCTGGCCCGGCGCGCGATCGAACTGCCCGACATCGCTCCGGTCAGGTGCCCGACCAGCGAACCGCCGACGCGCGGATCGAACACCACCGGCAGCGGCCCGCTCTTGAGCTTGCCGGGGTTGAGCCGCCGGACGGTGCGCTCGCCCGCCTCGCGGCCGATCTCGGCCGGGTCGGGCAGGTCCGCCAGGTGCCGGGCGCTGCGCCAGGCATAGTCGCGCTGCATGGCCGAACCTTCGCCCGCAACCACCGTGGCCGACAGGCCGTGCATTGCGCCTTCATAGGCCCCGGCGAACCCGTGGCTGGTGACCAGGGCAAAGACCCGCCGCGCCACGCTGGCATGACCGCCTTCGCTGTTGGTCACCCCGCCCACGGCGCGGGCCGCATCCTCCGCCGCCAGCGCGCGTTCGCGCAGGTCCTGCGGCGACAGCGCGGTGGCATCGGCAATGTCGAGATCAACGAACGGCCCGCGCGCCAGCCGGTCCTGCGGGGCAAGCCCGGCATACTGGTCTTCGGGGGTGGCGCGGGCCATGGCCACCGCACGCTCGGCCAGTTCGGTCAGCGCCGCATCCGACAGGTCGCTCGACCCGATCGAGGCCGAGCAGCGACCGACGAACACCCTGAGGTCGAGATGCTCGCTTTCAGAGCGTTCGATGTCTTCCAGTTCGCCCAGCCGGACCGACACCCCTTCGGACGATCCGCCGGCATAGACCGCATCGGCGGCATCGGCGCCGACGCGGCGGGCAAGGTCGATCAGCGCCGCGGCGCGATCCTGGGCCTGTTGGGGCGTAAGCATGGGATGAAGGCGACTCCGTAAGCGAGAGCCGCCGATCTAGGGATCAGCCCGGCGTTGTGCAATCAGCCGATCGCCAGCGCCAGCAGCTTGAACAGCGCGGTGACCACGAAGGGCAGGCCCACGGCCATCGCCCACAGCCAGCGCTGGTCGCGGCGGTAGAAGCTGGCGAATTCGGGATCGGCCGCCTGCGCGTCCGACAGGCGCGCCCAGCGCCGTTCGAACCGGCGGCAGGCCGGGATGATCGCGGCGACCAGCATGACCAGCGCGAAATAGGGCAGGATCGACCCGCCCTGCCCGTGCAGCGCGCCCATCGTCACGAAGATCTGCAAGCCGGTATAGACCAGCAGGGCATAGGCGATATTGTCGCTCATCCGCTTGCGCCAGTCGATCGGCTTGGCATTGGCCCGATTGTTGACGGCGGCGTTCCACACCTTGACCATCGGCATTCCCCTCTCGTTCCCCGAAGGCGGAGTAAATCACCGAAGGCGGCGCCTTGCAAGACTCGTTTACCATTGCCGTGCATTGCGGTTTACCGCCGGTCATGCACGAATCTTGCCAATTGACGCCGCAGGTGCTTGCCGACCGGCCGGGGGGCGCATAAATGACGCAGGTGATGACCGAAACCGTTCCATCCGAGCGCTCCGGCGCCAGCGCCGCCCAGCCGATCCCGCAGGGCGGGCTGGAAGTGATCTCGATCGCCAAGAGCTATGACAAGCGCGCGGTTCTGACCGACATCTCGCTGTCGGTTGGCAAGGGCGAGGTGCTCGGCCTGCTCGGTCCCAACGGCGCGGGCAAGACCACCTGCTTCTATTCGATCATGGGGCTGGTGCGGCCCGACAGCGGCCGGATCCTGATGGACGGGGTCGATGTCACCCACCTGCCGATGTACCGCCGCGCGATTCTGGGCCTCGGTTACCTGCCGCAGGAAACCAGCATCTTTCGCGGCATGACGGTCGAACAGAACATCAACTGCGTGCTCGAACTGGTCGAACCCGATCCCGCCGTCCGCGCCGAGGAACTGGAACGGCTGCTTGGCGAGTTCGGCCTGACCCGGCTGCGCGCCAGCGCGGCCATGGCGCTGTCGGGCGGGGAACGCCGCCGCTGCGAAATCGCCCGCGCGCTGGCAGCCAAGCCGTCGATCATGCTGCTCGACGAACCCTTCGCCGGGATCGACCCCCTGTCGATCAGCGACATCCGCGACCTGGTGAAAGACCTGAAACAGCGCGGCATCGGCGTGCTCATCACCGATCACAACGTGCGCGAAACGCTGGATATCGTTGACCGCGCCTGCATCATCTATGGCGGACAAGTGCTGTTCGCCGGCAGCCCCGAAGCGCTGGTTGCGGACGAGAACGTGCGCCGCCTGTACCTGGGCGAAGGCTTCACGCTCTGATCGGGGCGGGTCGCGGAACGAATCAATGGCGCTGGGGCCTCGCCTCGACCTAAGGCAAAGCCAGTCGCTGGTGATGACGCCGCAATTGCAGCAGGCGATCAAGCTGCTGGCGCTGTCAAACCTGGAAATCGAAACCTTCATCGGCGAGGCGCTCGACGGCAACCCGCTGCTCGAACTGGGTGACGGCGCCCCCGCCGCGCCCGACAGCGCCCCGGAAGAGATCGACGCGCGCCGCACTACGCTGGAAAGCTCGCCAGTCGACCAGCTGGTTGCCGAGGGCCGCGCGGCGGACGACCGCCCGCTCGACATCGATGCCGCCGCGCTCGATACCGAGCGCGACACTGGTGATGGCGACCGCGGCGACTGGGGCGCGGACCTGCGCGGCCCGGCCGGCGAGGATGGGCCGGGGATCGACGAACGCGGCGGCGGCGAGCCGAGCCTGGCCGAACACCTCGACAGCCAGATCGGCCCCGCGGCGCGCGATCCGGTGCAGGCCTTCATCGCCCGCCATATCGCCGGCCAGCTTGACGAGGCGGGTTACCTGCCAGTGTCCCTGCGCGAGATCGCGGCGGAACTGGGGGTCAGCGAGGACCTGGCGGAAGATGGCCTGGCGCTGGTCCAGTCGCTCGATCCCACCGGGGTCGGCGCGCGCAGCCTGGCCGAATGCCTGATCCTGCAGGCGAAAGAGGCGGACCGCTATGACCCGTGCATGGCCCGGCTGCTCGACAACCTCGATCTGCTGGCGCGCGGGGAACTGCCCCGGCTGAAGCGGATGTGCGGCGTTGACGACGAGGACTTCGCCGAGATGCTCGCCGAACTGCGGGGATACGATCCTAAACCCGGCTTGAGGTTTGGTTCAGGGGGGGGCGAGCCGGTGACTCCGGACATCCTGGTCACCCCGGGCAAGGACGGCGGCTGGGACGTCAGCATCAACCAGGCCACCCTGCCCCGCCTGATCGTAAACCGCAGCTACTATGTCGAAATGCGCGGTGCCTGCGACGACAAGACCGCGCGCGCCTGGCTGTCGGACAAGCTGGCCGATGCCAACTGGCTGGTAAAGGCGCTGGACCAGCGGCAGAAGACCATCCTGAAAGTGGCCAGCGAACTGGTGAAGCAGCAGGACGGCTTCTTCCGCCACGGCGTGTCGCAATTGCGCCCGCTCACCCTGCGCCAGGTGGCCGAGGCGATTGCCATGCATGAAAGCACCGTCAGCCGGGTCACCAGCAACAAGTACCTGCACTGCGAGCGCGGAACCTTCGAGTTGAAATACTTCTTCACCAGCGGCGTTGGGTCGACCGATGGCGAAGGCGGCGCTTCGGCCGAAGCGGTAAAAGCTGCAATCAAGCAGTTGATTGACAACGAGGATCCCAAGGCGATCCTGTCAGACGATACGCTGGTCGATCTGCTCAAGGCGCGCGGCTTCGAACTTGCCCGCCGCACCGTGGCCAAATACCGCGAGGCAATTGGCCTGGGCAGTTCGGTGCAGCGCCGCCGGCAAAAGGCACTGGCGGGGGTGCGATAATCGGCTAGGCTGCCCCGCAATCGCTTTCGGGGAGAACCTGCCATGAAATTCCGTCTGCTGGGCGCTGTCGCCCTGGCCGCCTGTGCCATGCCGCTGGCCGCCAAGCCCGTGACCTACCGCGTGGTCACCCAGGACACCGACATCGGCCACTACATCGTCGATACCGAGGGCGACCGGGTGACGGTGGACTATGACTTCAAGCAGAACGGGCGCGGGCCGACGATCAAGGAGAGCCTGCGACTGGACAAGGACGGCCGCCCGGTCGACTGGACGATCACCGGGCGCACCACGTTCGGCAACGCGGTGAACGAGCGCTTCACCCGCACGGCCCAGGGTGCGCAATGGCGCGACCTGGCTGGTCCCGGCAAGATCCCGGGCAAGGATGCGCCGCGTTTCTATGCCGCGCAGAACGGCTCGCCGCTGGACGTGTCGCTGCTCGCCAAGGCACTGCTAGCCGCGCCGGACAAGACGCTGCCGGTCGCTCCTGGCGGGACCGCCACGCTGCGCGAGCGGGCGCGCAACAGCTTTGACGGCCCCGATGGGCGGCTGGACGCGATCACGTACGAGCTGGGCGGGCTGTCGCTTGCGCCGCTGTACATCACGCTGGACGGCAAGGGCGATTTCTTCGCCTTTGCCACGCCCGATCTGATCATTGCCCGCGCGGGCTATGAAAAGGCCGCTGACAAGCCGCTGCGCGACTTGTCCGAACGGCTCGCGTCCGAGCGGCTGGCCGCACTGCAGAAGGACGGCGCGCACAAATTTTCCGGGCCGGTGCGGATCCGCAACGTCCGCCTGTTCGATCCGCGCGCCAAGGCGCTGACCGCGGCGAGCGACGTGGTGGTTTCCGGGCGCACCATCGCCGAAGTGCTGCCCGCCGGCAGCAAGGCTACCCCGGGCGAAACGGTGATCGACGGCGCCGGCGGCACGCTGGTGCCGGGCATGTTCGAAATGCACGGCCATCTGGGCCAGGAAGACGCCCTGCTCAACGTCCTTGCCGGGATCACCTCGCTGCGCGACATGGGCAACGACAACGCCGTGCTCGACCAGTTGATCCATCGGATCGAGGCGGGCGAAGTGGCCGGCCCGCGCGTGGTGCGCAGCGGCTTCATCGAAGGCAAGAGCCAGTTCAGCGCGCGCAACGGGATTCTCGCCTCAACCGAAGCCGAAGCGCTCGATGCGGTGCGCTGGTATGCGGCGCGCGGCTATTGGCAGGCCAAGCTGTACAATTCGATGGACCCGGCCTGGGCCCCGGCGGTGGTTGCCGAAGCGCACCGCCACGGGCTGCGGGTGGCCGGGCATGTGCCGGCCTTTTCCAGCGCCGACGCGATGATCGCCGCCGGGTTCGACGAGCTTACCCACGTCAACCAGCTGATGCTGGGCTGGGTGCTGCAACCGGGTGAGGATACCCGCACCCTGTTCCGCTTCACCGCGATGCGGCGCTTCCCCACGCTCGACGTCAAGTCGGCCAAGGTTCAGGGCACACTGGACGCGATGGTTGCCCGCCACGTCGCGCATGAACCGACCATCGGCATCCACGAGCTGGGCCTGACCGCGCTGGACGGCCAGCCCAACCCCGGCGCGCTTGATTATATCGACCACATGCCGCCGTCCGAGCAGCGCCAGCTGAAGCAGGCCCTGTTCGGTGCCGACACGCCGCAGCAGCGCGCCGAATATGTCGCCGCCTATGCCAAAATCCTCGAAACGCTGAGCGAAATGAACCGCAAGGGCATCCTGCTGATCCCGGGCACCGATACCGGCGGGGCCTTCACCTATCACCGCGAGCTGGAACTGTTCGGCAAGCTGGGGATGACCCCGGCCCAGGTGCTGTCACGTGCCACGCTGGAAATGGCGCAGTACCTTGGCCAGGACCAGCAGCTCGGCTCGATCGAACGCGGCAAGCTGGCGGACTTCTTCCTGGTCCCCGGCGATCCGACCCGGGATCTCAAGTCAATCAAGGCGATCGGCATGGTGGTCAGGGACGGGACGGTCTATTTCCCGCCTGAAATCTATCCCAAGCTGGGCATCCGGCCCTTCGCTCCCGCCCCGAAGGTGGAAACTGCCAAGTGAGCGGCTGGATGATCTGGGCGGCGGCGGCGGCGCTCTACCTGCTGTTCCGCCTGTGGTACGACAGCTGGCGCGGACCGCTGACCAAGGCAGAGATCGACGCCTTTTTTGCAGCCGTGCAGGGCAAGTTTTCCGGCGGCAACGATCCGGCTGTGCTGCGTTGTTTCCTGGAGGCGGACGATGGCAGGGAATTCGTCATGCTCAACCTGGTCAAGGTCGAACAGGGCATGGTCGCGGATCCGAACACGGGCGAGCCCGTCCCCGGTCCCGAGATGATGCGGCGCTATTCCGATCCGTTCGTCCGCGCGCTGATCCGGCGCGGCGGGCATCCCGGCATGGTCGGGCGCAAGGTTGGCCCCTATGTCGACGCCTGGCAGGTCGAACCCGATCCGGGTTGGACCATCTTCGGGCTGATGCGCTATCGCAGCCGCCGCGACATGCTGGCGATGATCACCGATCCGCGCTTTGCCGATCACCACGCCTTCAAGCTGCTCGGCATCCCGACCACGTTCAGCTTTCCGACCCAGCGTCAGGTCTCGATCTACGCCGGCCCGCGCCTGACCGTGGCGCTGGTGCTCGCGCTAGGCGCGGCGCTGGCGCGCCTGGCGCTGCTGCTGGCCCACGGCTGACCACGCTCAGCCAACCCCCACACTGGTCGATCCCCCTCGCGCCCCAAGGCAGTCCTCGCCCAGTGGCACCGGGGAGACGCCCTGGACTGGCAAGGAGCGCAAAATGCGGGGCGGGATCCGCGAAAGGCTAAGCCGTCGAACACATCGACCAACCTGGCCGCCGAAGCGGCTCTCTCGCCGCCCGATGCAGGGAAATGGTGCCAGAAGAGGCGTAAAAATTCTGTCTCAGGCAATGCCGAGGCATCCCTAACCACACTGTAAATTAGCCGATCTGGCTTGTAAGGTGTTCGCGGTCGGTCGCCCACATTTGCCTGAAATCCCACCGATTTGTGGGAACGAATGTGGGAGCGTTTTCGGCAGCCATTCCGTGGGAACGAATGCCGAAGATTCCCTAAACGGGACTCGAACGATGGCACTGACAACACTGAAAGTGAAGAACGCGAAACCGGGCCGTCATGTCGATGGCCGTGGCCTTTGCCTGCTGGTCAAAGAGAGTGGCGCGGCGACCTGGGTGCTGCGTATGCAGCACAAAGGCAGGCGGAGAGATTACGGGCTTGGCTCTGCCTTGGACGTCTCCCTTGCCGAAGCCCGAGAGGCGGCGACGGCGCTGCGGAGCAAGGTTAGGGCTGGCGCTGATCCGGTGGCTGAGCGGCGCAAGGCCCGCAAAGTCATACCCAGCTTCGAAACGGCAGCGCGCGACTGCTACGACGCCTTGAAGGAGGGTTGGAAGAACCGCCGCTATGCGAACTGGATCTCCAGCTTCGAGAACCACGTATTCCCGCACATCGGCACCAAGCCGGTCGAT
>JAKPAG010000119.1 GCA_029779535.1 Pseudomonadota bacterium
AATCGACCGACCCCCGGGCGGGCAAGCGTGGGGCTGGCGGAAACGCCGGCCCCATTTGCTTTTCAGCGCGCGGCGCCATAGTCCCCGGCGATGCCCCGTCTGATCCTGCTCAACAAGCCCTACGGCGTCCTGTGCCAATTCACCGATCCGGGCGGAACTTCGGCCCATGCGACGCTGGCGGACCATGTGGACGTGCCGGGAGTCTATCCGGCCGGGCGGCTCGATACCGACAGCGAGGGATTGCTGGTGCTGACCGACGATGGCCGCCTCCAGGCCCGTATTGCAGATCCGCGCTACAAGCTGGAAAAGACCTATCTGGTCCAGGTCGAAGGCCTGCCGGACGAAGCCGCGCTGGAAGCCCTGCGGCGCGGAGTGCGCCTCAAGGACGGCGTGACCCGCCCCGCGAAGGCACGGCTGATCGAGGCCCCCGCCCTGTGGCCGCGCGATCCGCCGATCAGGGTGCGCAAATCCGTGCCCGACAGCTGGATCGAACTGACCATTTCCGAAGGCCGCAACCGCCAGGTCCGGCGCATGACCGCCGCCGTGGGCCACCCAACCCTGCGGCTGGTGCGCTGGCAGGTGGGCGAATGGACGCTGGAGGGGCTGGCGCCGGGCGAGTGGCGCGAGGCGTGACGGTGCCGCGGCGCCCCGGTCAGTCCGGACGGTAGGGTTCCGCCTCGCTGGCGAAGGCGCCGAACAGCGGGTTCCACTCGGTGACGGTCAGTTCCTCGATCAAGCCCTGAAACGCGAAGGGATCCGCCGCGATCAGGGCGTCGAGTTCGGCGCGGTCGGCGACCGAGAAGACCAGCAACCCCGCGCGCTGCGCCTGCCCCTTGACCGGCCCGGAGGCGCGCAGCTTGCCAGCCGCAATCAGGCCGTTGAGGTACTCCACGTGCGGCATCACGTGCTGGCGCCACCCGGGTCCGTCAGGATGGGTCATCATGACGACGAAGAAGGTCATTAGCCCTCTTTCCGCACGAACAGGCTGGCCAGCTCGACATGGGTCGACCAGCGGAACTGGCCGACCGGGCGCAGGTCCCTGAGCACGTAACCGGCCTCGACTAGCAGCGCCGCATCGCGCGCCCAGCTGGACGGGTTGCAGCTGATGTAGACCACGCGGCCCACAGTGCTGTCCGCGATCCGCTCCACCTGTTCGCGCGCACCGGCGCGGGGCGGATCGAGCACCACGGCGGCGAAGCGGTTCAGTTCCTCCGCCAGCAGGGGATTGCGGAACAGGTCGCGGTGGAGTCCGTGGACCGGAAG
>JAKPAG010000001.1 GCA_029779535.1 Pseudomonadota bacterium
CAATTTCGTCTTGATCGTCACCGTGCCGCGTTGCTCGATCGACCTTCGCAGGCACCTGTTCGGGGTCAAAATGGCCTGCCGACGTGAAAATAACAGGATATCACACTATATCAGTATCTTACGTGGGCGAAGTCACGTATTATCCCGCAATAACAATAACTTGCTTAGCGTCACTTTTTGCAGGAAAGGTACGAGGACCCCGGGTCACCCAGCCCGGCGGGAGCGTCGCCGGCCAGTGCGCGCCGCGCCCAGTTGGCCGAATAGCTTGATCCGGCGGCGGCGACGACCTGCATGTCCCCCGGAGGGAACAGCTCTTTCCACACCATCCGGCCTGGCTCGCCGCGCACGGCGCGGCCACTTTCGATGGTCAGTCGGACCGCCTGTTCCAGCTGCCAGCCCTTGCTGGTGGCGATCGCCGTGGGCGCATCGATTCGTTCGGTAACCGCGCCGTCAGGGCCGAGCCGGATGATCTCAAGACCTTCGATTCGCCTGCCATCGGCAGAGATTTCCCCGGTCCTGAACAGGACACTGCCTGACTTGAACCAGCGGGCCTGCGGATCGGCGGAATCGACCGCGCCTTGCTGCCACCAGGTGACGAACGCCTGTTGGCTGCGCGGCACGATGTGTTCGGCCAGCACGTAACTGCCCAGGCTGAGCAGCAGCGAGACCGGCAGCACCATCACGAACAGCCTGAGCAGGGATACCCCCATCAAGCGATAGGTCAGAAGCTCGCGCTTGCGCACCAGCAGGTAGAAGGCGATCACCGGACCCAGCAAGGCGGCTGCGGGAAGTGCCTGCATCGTCAGCGCGGGTGCCCTGAGCAGGGCGTAATGGAAGACGTCGAGACTCGTCATGCCGCGCGTCACGAAGGCGCTGCCCGCCTGGAAGATTTCCGCCATTTCCGACATGACGACCAGTGCGGCCAGCGACAACAGCGACCAGATCAGGACGCTGCCCGCGATATAGGAAGCCATCAGATGGCCCGGCAGGACCATCTGGGTGCGCCGCCGCAGCTTCAGCCGGGGCAGCAGCCGGTCGATCCGGTCCAGGGCATCGGAAATCGGGCTGTGGCTGGGCAGGTTCCGGCCTGTGGCCATCAGGCCGGATTGCAGGATCGCAAATCCCGCGACCAGCATCGCCATGTTGGGCAAGGCCTCGATCTGGCCCACGGCGGAGCGCTGTCTCACCATGTTGATCGATTGCTGGGCGAGCACGAACAGCAGCCCGGCGGTTATCCCGCCCGACGTGCGGTTGCCGCGCCTGACGGCCATGGTCAGGGGCAGCACCAGCAACGGCATCAACGGGATCAGCGCCGCCTTGCCCAGCCGGCCATAAAGTTCGGCATCGATCGCGTGCCGTCCCAGCCGCTCCAGCCGCGCGGGGCCGGGAGCGAGCAGTTCCGGCAGGGTCAGTTCGCGCTCGTCGCGCCCGCGCGCCCAGCCGGAATCGGCTACGATGATCGGCAAGGATACGAACATGCGGTTGAACACGACCACGTGCGACCTGGCCTTGTCGGCACGCGGATCGTCGACCAGCGCCGTTCCTTCGACAAAGCTGAGGTCGAACCGTTCGCCATCGGCGGAAATCCCCAGCGCGGCATCGCGGGCCGCGATCAGCTGCTGTTCGCCGCCATGCCCGCGGTGCCAGACGAACACCTGCGATGGCCGCCCTTGGCTGGCGCGGGTGACCATGATCGCCAGGTTGTCGCTGGGCACGAAGAACGCCCCTGAAACCAGGCGGGTCGTCCTGCCGCTGTTGATCGCCTCGACCTTCATGGTGCGGAACGCATATCGTCCCAGCGGCTCCAGCCAGCCGTTCGTCAGCACTGCGAGGCCGGCGACCAGCACCCCGGCGAGAACCAGCGGTCGGACGATGCGGACCAGCGACATGCCGTTCGCCAGCATCGCCTGAAGTTCAAGATCGTCGTCGAGCCGCGACAGCAGCAGCAGCAGGGCCAGGAAGAACGAAACCGGCAGTCCGAAGCTGACGAAATAGGGTGTCAGCTGCGCCAGCAGGGGAAAGAAATAGCGCAGGTCCGCGCCGGATACGGACAGTTCATAGACCAGCCTGAGCGCCCGCTCCAGTTCCAGGAACAGGATCACCCCGCCTTCTATCAGGAGGAACGGGGTGAACAGCTTGCGCAGCAGATAGCGGTCGATGGTGCCCGGCAAGAGCTGCAATGGCCGCTTCGTCGTGGCCACCTTCAGAACCGGTGACCGATGAAATCGGCCAGCCCAGGCACCACGGTGCGCATGATGTAGCCGTGCGGTTCATGGTAGAAATAACCGATGCGCATCGGGATGCGGATGAACTGGTGGAGCAGGGTGCCCAGCAGCGCGTGGCACAGCCCCAGCAGCCAGACATTCGGCCGCCAGTAGAACAGGCAGGACCAGATCAGCCCGGCGGCCAAGGTAAAGCCCATCAGTGGCCAATTGGGCAGGTGCGCAGCCGAGAACACCATCGCCGTGGCCACGCCGACCGCCGCCTGGTGGGCATAAGGCCCGCCCTTGCCTGCTGGCATGGGGATCGCCTGGCGCAGGCGGGTGTGGATGAACCCGAAGAAGATCAGCGCCTGCACCGTCCCCCAGACCAGATAGCCGCTCAGCCGCACCGCGAAGGTGCCCGGAACGATCCGGTCAAGGATTGCCGGGTCGCGCCACCAGCCCGCCGCGATCAGGGCGACGCCGATAGTGGCGGTGACCCCGGCATAGCTGCGCCAGGCCAGCTTCCAGCGGCCGGGGCCAAGGTTCGGCTCGCCCCGCCAGCCCCAGCCCCGGATGGCGGCCGGATCGCGGTTGATGACCAGCGGTGAGAGCCAGAGGATGTAGACCCCGCAGAGCAGGACAAGCAGCCAGTAGTGCGGGATGAACGAATGATCCCTGACGACCAGCGGTCCCATGATCCAGATGCCGAATTCGAGCGCGCCCATGACCAGCGCGACTTCGGCGCAATTGCGCAGGCGGCTGGCAGCCGTGGTCATTCGGCGGCGGCTGCCGTGCCGCCGGGCGCTAGGTGCGCGGGCCGGGGCATGATCCGGTGGCCGGCCTCGAAAACTAGAGCGCCAACTAGGTTGGAGATCAGGTCCTGCATGTTGTTGTCATAAGAACCAACGCCGTTGTGCTCGACTGTCAGCGAAACGAGGTACTCGACGATTTCGACGACTGAGCCGGCTCCCAGCACGGCCATCACGACAATGACCGACATCAGCGGACTGCGGCTGTGCGTCGCCTTGAGCAGATGGCGGGTCAGCGCCGCACCGGCAAAAGCGTTGAAGCCGTGCACGTACTTGTCAAAGCGCAGGCCGAGAAAATGCGCGTCATAGAGGCGACCGCCCTCGATCGGAAAGAAGGCTCCGGCGAAGTGCATGAGGATGCCGATCTGGACGATGAACAGCAACCACGTCGGGAATGGCAGTCGTCTGAGGTACCACCACACGACGAATATCGCGAGGATGATGGCGCAGGCATAGAGGAAGAATTCGTGCAGATTGCCGACGCCGCGATAGGCCACCAGCCGATCATAGTAGACAGCCCAACACATGCCGAGGAAGAGGGTCATGTTCAGGACTATGAAATAGTCCGATGGCAGCAACTTGCGTCTGATCTCGTTCAAGGCCCTGCGCGCCCCCTGCAACGCTATCGATGGCAGCCGAATTGGCTGCGAGGCCGGGATGACGCGCCCCCACGGCTTCCAGACCTGCGCATTCGCCTTTGAGTAAACAGGGCCCCGGTGTCAAGTTGGGGGATTGCCGTGGTCGCACGATGGGACACCCGTCGCAGCTTGCCCTGATCATGCGCGAGGCGGGTTCAGGCCGGCTTTTCGGGCGCCGTCTTCACTGCGAGCGGCTTGCCCTTGAACGAGACCAGCCGCGAGAAGACGTAGGACAGCACCAGCGCCAGGCCGACCGCGACCACCCGCACCCAGGCATCCCGCCCCAGCAGTTCGGAAACCCACACCAGCACCGTCAGGTGGATGCAGTACAGCGGCAGGGAATAGTTGCCGAGCCATTCGAGCGCGGGAGCGACCGCTTGCGGCGGGCGCGACATTGCAACGCTCCACATTGCCAGCGGCATCACCGCCATCACGAACACAAGATCGCCGGTGGGCCGGGCCAGCGGAACGAAGGGCAGGGCCATGATCGCGGCGATCGCCACCAGCAGCCCGGCATGCCAGGGCAGGCCGGGGGTGCGATAACCATCACGGTAGAGCCGCCCCAGCCACACCCCGAGGACATAGGACCAGCCGACCCGCGGGATCGGCTTGTACCAGGTTTCCCAGGTCAGTGCGCTGACGCCCATATTGTCCGCCCCGTGACGCTGGACGACAATGATCAACGCAGCGCCGAAACCGGCCGCCAGCAGCGGCAGCCACCGCGTGGGCACCCGTCGCAGCAGCAGGGCATGAAGGAAGTTGGCCAGCACTTCCCAGAACAGCGTCCATTGCGGTCCGTTGAAGCGGTAGAACGGCCCCGCGCCGGTCAGCACCGGGATCATGGCGAGATCCAGCGCCAGCCAGAACAGCAGGGTCAGCGGGTCAGCCATGCCGATGAACACCGCCCGGACGAAGGCCACGCCCGCACCGACCGCAACCAGCGGCCACAGGCGGACGAAGCGAGCCCAGGTGAAGGCAAATGCGCCGATCCCCCCGGCCAGCTTCCGCTCGGTGGCAACGGCGAGGACAAAGCCGCTGAGGAGGTAGAACAGATCGACCATCACGTAGCCGCGGACGAACGGCCCGCTGGTGTGGAAGACCATTTCGAGGTGATAGAGCAGGATGACCAGCGCGGCGCAGCCCCGCAGACCGTCAAGCTGGACCAGTCGGGTGGGGGAATCTGGCTTGGTCATCGTTGCCCCTCAATGCTCGTCGGGCTTGACCGGGTCGGGCCGGGCAAAGGCCTCAAGCGCGGCGCGATCGGTGATCTTCAGTTGGGCGCCATCGACTTCCACCCCGTGCTGGCCCAGCACACCAAAGGCCCGCGACAGGTTTTCCGGGGTCATGCCCAGCAGTGAGGCGAGCAGGCGCTTTTCCGCGCGGAGCCTGACCTTGCCAGTCCCGCCCTGGCGCAGTTCCTGTTGCAGGATCAGGTTGCCCAGGCGCTCGGCCGATTGGCGCAGCTTCATGTCGGTCAGCGCACGGACCAGATCACGGTACCCCAGCGCCAGTTCGCGCATGGTCGCTTCCATCAGGGAAACGTCCTGCCGGATCATTTCGCGCACCAGCCGGGCGGGGACGAGCAGGATGCGTGAGGCCACCAGGGTTCGGGCCGACATCAGATAGGGCATGTCGGTTACCACCGCCGCCAGGATGAAGCTGCTGACTGGCTCAACGATCCGCATGGTCGTGTCGCGTCCGGCGCTGCTGGCGTAAAGTTCGACCAGTCCGTCGACCAGCACGTGCAGGAAATCGGCATGCTGGCCCAGCTCGAACAGCGTCAGCTGCGGCGGAAAGACCTGCAGGAACGAACCCGCGAAGATCCGCTCGCGATCCGAATCGCCCATTTCGCGGAACAGCGGCAGCTGTGAGATTTCGGGCTTCTCGCCGGCACGCACGGGCTGGAACTCCTCGCTTGAACTACTCCACTAGAGGGCTGATTGATGTTTATCAATCACTGCCTTGATCCAGGTTTTGCCCATCATCGGTGCGGATCAGGCCGGGTCGATTTCGCGATCCGAGCCGCCGCCAATTTGATCGCAATCAACCGGATTGTCGCCTTCATTGTCATCCCGTCCTCTCGAACGATCAGACGAAGGCGGAGGACCGGGCATGCCATTGGAGCAAACAGTCAGAAAAGGTGAGCAGAACCGCGCACTGGGGCTGAGCACTTTCGCCTTCACGGTGTGCTTTGCCGTCTGGACGATCTTCGCGATCATCGGCATCCGGATCAAGGCTGAGCTGGGACTGAGCGACACCGAGTTCGGACTGCTGGTCGGCACGCCGATCCTCACCGGATCGCTGGTCCGGCTGTTCCTGGGGGTGTGGACCGACCAGTTCGGCGGCAAGCGGGTGTTCCCGCTGACCATGCTGGCCTCGGCGGGGGCGACCTTCCTGCTGTCCTATGCCCACACCTACCCGCTGATGCTGCTCGCTGCGCTGGGGCTGGGGCTGGCTGGCGGCGGCTTCGCGGTCGGCGTCGCCTATGTCTCCAAATGGTACCCGCAGTCGCGCCAGGGCGCGGCGCTCGGCTTTTTCGGGATGGGCAATGTCGGCGCGGCGGTAACCAAGTTTGCCGCGCCCTTCGTGATGGTCGCACTGGGCTGGGAGGCGGTCGCGCAGATCTGGGCGGTTGTGCTGGCGGCGACGGCAGTGTTCTATTTCCTGTTTGCCAAGGACGACCCCGAACTGGCCGCACGGCGCGCGGCGGGCACTCCGCCCCGCAGCCTGAGCGACCAGCTTGAACCGCTCAAGAACGAGCAGGTCTGGCGTTTCTCGCTCTATTACTTCTTCGTGTTCGGCGCCTTCGTCGCGTTGGCGCTGTGGCTGCCGAAGTACCTGATCGGGGTCTACGGCGTCAGCATCGAGGTGGCCGGTATGCTCGCGGCGACTTTCAGCCTCTCTGCCAGCCTGTTCCGCGCCTATGGCGGGATCCTGTCCGACCGCTATGGCGCGCGGCGGATCATGTACGCGACCTTCGGGGTCTCGTTGGTCCTGCTGTTCATGCTCTCCTACCCCCAGACCGACTATACGATCCACGGGATCAAGGGCGACATCCAGTTCTCGACCTCGCTCAGCTTGGTTCCGTTCGTGCTGACGGTGTTCGTGCTGGGCTTCTTCATGTCGCTGGGCAAGGCGGCGGTCTACAAGCACATCCCGGTCTACTACCCCGAACACGTCGGTTCGGTCGGCGGGCTGGTCGGGCTGGTCGGCGGGCTGGGCGGGTTCGTCCTGCCGATCGTGTTCGGTGCGGTCAGCGATCTGACCGGCATCTGGACCAGCTGTTTTGCCGTGCTGTTCGCGCTGGTCGCCGTGGCGCTGACCTGGATGCACTTCGCGATCCGCCAGATGGAGCAGAAGGCCAGCGGGATCGACACGCGCACCCTGCCGCAGTTCCCGGAAATGATCGAACTGCACGATGCCGCGCGCCATGCGCCGGCGGCGGCGGCGAAGGTCCTGACCGAATGGCGCCCGGAAGACACGGAATTCTGGGAAACGACCGGCGAGCGGATCGCCCGGCGCAACCTCTACATCTCCATCCCCGCGCTGCTGCTGGCATTCGCGGTGTGGATGGTCTGGTCCGTGGTCGTGGCGAAGCTCCCCCTTATCGGCTTCGACTACACCACGGACCAGCTGTTCTGGCTGGCCGCGCTGCCGGGCCTGTCGGGCGCGACGCTGCGGATCTTCTATTCCTTCATGGTCCCGATCTTCGGCGGGCGGCTGTGGACCACTCTGTCCACCGCTTCGCTGCTGATCCCGGCCTTCGGGATCGGCTATGCCGTGCAGAACCCGGATACCCCCTACTTCATCTTCCTGGTGCTGGCGCTGCTGTGCGGGCTGGGCGGGGGCAACTTTGCCTCGTCGATGGCCAACATCGGGTTCTTCTTCCCCAAGGCGCGCAAGGGCAACGCCCTGGCGCTCAACGGCGGGCTGGGCAACCTTGGCGTGTCGGTGATGCAGTTCCTGGTGCCGGTGGTGATCACCAGCAGCGTGTTCGGCGTGCTGGGCGGGGAACCGCAGGCGGCCAAGGCCGGCGCGCAGCTGTGGCTGCAGAATGCCGGATTCATCTGGGTGCCCTTCATCCTCGCCGCCAGCCTGCTGGCCTGGTTCGGGATGAACGACATCGCCGATGCCAAGGCCAGCTTTGCCGAGCAGGCGGTGATCTTCCAGCGCAAGCACAACTGGCTGATGTGCTGGCTCTACACCGGCACCTTCGGTTCGTTCATCGGCTTTTCGGCCAGCCTGCCCTTGCTGGCGAAGAAGGAGTTCCCCGAAGTCGAAGCGCTGAAATACGTGTGGATCGCACCGCTGGTCGGTGCGCTCAGCCGCGCCTCCACCGGCTGGCTGGCAGATCGCTGGGGCGGGGCGCGGGTGACGCTGTGGGTGTTCGTGGCGATGATCGCGGGAACCCTGGGGGTCGTGCATTTCCTTGAGGCGAACAGTTTCAACGGCTTCCTCGCGGCGTTCATCTTCATGTTCTTTGTCACCGGGGTCGGCAATGCCTCGACCTTCCAGATGATCCCCAACATCATGCGCCAGGAAGTGCCCCGGCTGGAACCGGGCCTCAGTGCCGCCGATGCGACCCGCCAGGCGGAAAAGGAATCCGCCGCGATCGTCGGCTTCACTTCCGCAATCGCTGCCTATGGTGCCTTCTACATCCCCAAGACCTTCGGCAGCTCGATCACGCTGACCGGATCGGCCTTGCCTGCGCTGTACGGGTTCATGGCCTTCTACGTCAGCTGCGCCGCGCTGACCTGGTGGGTCTACGCCCGCCGCGGCGGCCTGCTGCATGCCATCGAGCGCGGCCGCGCCGCCCTCACCCCGCTTGCCCAAGGAGCCCCCGCATGAGCCATCTGCTCGACCGCCTGACCTTTTTCACCAAGAAGCAGGAAGAATTCTCCGACGGCCACGGGATCACCACTGCCGAAGCCCGCGACTGGGAGGACGGCTATCGCAAGCGCTGGCAGCACGACAAGGTCGTGCGCAGCACCCACGGCGTGAACTGCACCGGATCGTGTTCGTGGAAGATCTACGTCAAGGGCGGGATCATCACCTGGGAAACCCAGCAGACCGACTATCCGCGCACCCGGCCCGATCTGCCCAACCACGAACCACGCGGCTGCCCGCGCGGGGCAAGCTACAGCTGGTACATCTATTCGGCGCAGCGGCTGAAGTACCCGATGATCCGCAAGCGGCTGGTCAAGCTGTGGCGCGAGGCGCGCGCCAGCCTGCCCCCCGTCGCCGCCTGGGCCTCGATCCAGAACGATCCCGCCAAGCGCAAGAGCTATACCGCGATCCGCGGCCACGGCGGCTTTGTGCGCTCGACCTGGGACGAGGTGAACGAGATCATCGCCGCCGCCAACGCCTATACTGCCAAGACCTGGGGGCCGGACCGGGTGATCGGGTTCAGCCCGATTCCGGCGATGTCGATGGTCTCCTATGCGGCGGGTTCGCGCTATCTCTCGCTGCTCGGCGGGACCTGCATGAGCTTCTATGACTGGTACTGCGATCTGCCGCCGGCCAGCCCCCAGACCTGGGGCGAGCAGACCGATGTTCCCGAAAGCGCCGACTGGTACAATTCGGGCTTCCTGATGCTGTGGGGCAGCAACGTGCCCCAGACCCGCACCCCGGACGCCCACTTCATGACCGAGGCGCGCTATCGCGGCACCAAGGTCGCGGTGGTCAGCCCCGACTATGCCGAGGCGACCAAGTTCGGCGACATTTGGCTCAACCCCAAGGCCGGCACCGATGCGGCGCTGGCGCTGGCGATGGGCCACGTGATCCTGCGCGAGTTCCACCTCGACCGACAGGTCCCTTATTTCGAGGACTATTGCCGCAAGTATTCCGACATGCCGATGCTGGTCCGCCTGACCGAGCAGGACGGGCGGCTGGTGCCCGACCGGCTGCTGCGCGCGAGCGACTTCGCGGGCGGTCTGGGCGAGGCGAACAACCCCGAATGGAAATGCGTCGCGATCGACGAGGCGAGCGACGAAGTGGTCGTGCCGTCGGGTTCGGCGGGCTTCCGCTGGGGCGAGAAGGGCAAGTGGAACCTGGAGGAAAAGGACGGCCACGGCGCTGCGGTGAAGCTGCGGATGACCGCGATCCTCGACAAGGACCACGACGAGGTGGTCGAGATCGCGTTCCCCTATTTCGGCAATCGCGAGCATGACCATTTCGAAGGCACCGACCACCCCAGCGTGCTGATGAAGCGGGTGCCGGTGCGCGAACTGGAGCTGGCCGAAGGGCGCACCTACGTCGCCACGGTCTTCGACCTGCTCTGCGCCAACTACGGGCTCGACCGGGGGCTGGGCGGCGAACACGTTGCCAGCGACTATGCCGATGCCTCGCCCTACACCCCGGCCTGGGCCGAGCACATCACCGGGATCCCGGCCGATCAGATCATCACCGTCGCCCGCGAATTTGCCGCCAATGCCGAGGCAACCAATGGCAAGTCGATGGTGATCCTGGGGGCGGGGCTCAACCACTGGTACCACATGGACATGAATTACCGGGGGATCATCAATCTCCTGGTGATGTGCGGCTGCGTCGGCCAGTCGGGCGGCGGCTGGTCGCACTATGTCGGGCAGGAAAAGCTGCGTCCGCAGACCGGCTGGCTGCCGCTGGCCTTTGCGCTCGACTGGAGCCGGCCGCCGCGCCAGATGAATTCCACCAGCTTCTTCTACGCGCACACTGATCAGTGGCGCTACGAGACGCTGGGGGTGGACGAGATTCTTTCCCCCACCGCGCCCAAGGGCGACTGGGATGCCAGCCTGATCGACTACAACGTCCGCGCGGAACGGATGGGCTGGCTGCCCAGCGCGCCGCAGCTCAAGACCAACCCGCTTGAAGTGGGCAAGGCGGCCAAGGCATCGGGCATGGAGCCGAAGGACTATATCGCCCAGGCGCTGAAGGCCGGCGATCTGGAACTGTCCTGCATGGACCCGGACGATCCCGCCAACTGGCCGCGCAACATGTTTGTCTGGCGCTCGAACATTCTGGGCTCGTCGGGCAAGGGCCACGAATATTTCCTCAAGCACCTGCTCGGCACCGCGCACGGGGTCCAGGGCAAGGACCTGGGCGAAATGGGACACCAGAAGCCCAAGGAAGTGAAGTGGCGCGATGAAGCGCCCAAGGGCAAGCTGGACCTGCTGGTCACGCTCGACTTCCGCATGTCGACCACCTGCGTCTATTCCGACATCGTCCTGCCCACCGCCAGCTGGTACGAGAAGGACGACCTCAATACCTCGGACATGCACCCGTTCATCCACCCGCTGACCGCCGCGGTCGATCCGGTGTGGGAATCGCGCAGCGACTGGGACATCTACAAGGGCATCGCGAAGACCTTTTCCGAGGTCGCGCCCGAAGTGCTGGGGGTCGAAAGCGACATGGTGCTGGTGCCGATCCAGCACGATACCGCCAATGAACTGGCCCAGCCGTTCGATGTCGCCGACTGGGGCAAGGGCGAGACTGTGCCGATCCCCGGCCAGACCATGGCCAATGTCGCGCTGGTCGAGCGCGATTATCCGAACCTCTACAAGCGCTTCACCGCACTTGGCCCGCTGATGGACAAGCTGGGCAACGGCGGCAAGGGCATCGGCTGGAACACCGCGCACGAGGTCGAGAACCTGCGCCGGCTGAACGGCACCGTGACCGAGGACGGCCCGACCAAGGGCATGCCCCGGATCGAGAGCGCAATCGATGCCTGCGAGGTGCTGCTGATGCTGGCGCCGGAAACCAACGGCGAGGTCGCGGTCAAGGCGTGGGCGGCGCTGTCGGAGAACACCGGGCGCGATCACACGCACCTGGCGCTGCCCAAGGAGGACGAGAAGATCCGCTTCCGCGATGTGGTTGCCCAGCCACGCAAGATCATCTCCTCGCCGACCTGGTCGGGGATCGAAAGCGAGCACGTCTGCTACAACGCGGGCTACACCAACGTCCACGAACTGATCCCCTGGCGCACCCTGACCGGGCGGCAGCAGCTCTACCAGGACCACAAGTGGATGCGCGCCTTTGGCGAGGCGCTGTGCGTCTATCGCCCGCCGATCGATACCAAGGCGGTCAAGCCCATGCTCGACCAGGCCGAGGGGCGCCCGCACGTGGTGCTGAACTTCATCACCCCGCACCAGAAATGGGGCATCCATTCCACCTATACCGACAACCAGCTGATGCTGACCCTGTCGCGCGGCGGGCCAATCGTGTGGATGAGCGAGGTCGACGCCGCCAAGGCGGGCCTCGTCGACAACGACTGGGTCGAAACCTTCAATTCCAACGGCGCGCTGGTGGCCCGCGTGGTCGTTTCGCAGCGCATGAAAGAAGGCACATTGTTCATGTACCACGCCCAGGAAAAGATCACCAACATGCCGGGTTCGCCGCTGACCGGGCAGCGCGGGGGCATCCATAATTCGGTGACCCGCGCGATCCTGAAGCCGACCCACATGATCGGCGGATATGTCCAGCTGGCCTATGGCTTCAACTACTACGGCACGGTCGGTTCCAACCGCGACGAGTTCGTGATCGTGCGCAAGCTGGACAAGGTCGACTGGCTCGAAGGGCCGCTCGGCGAAGGGGAGTGCGTGGCATGAAGGTCCGCGCCCAGATCGGCAAGGTGCTGAACCTCGACAAGTGCATCGGCTGCCACACCTGCTCGGTCACCTGCAAGAACGTGTGGACCAGCCGTGACGGCATGGAATACGCCTGGTTCAACAACGTCGAGACCAAGCCGGGGATCGGCTATCCCAAGGACTGGGAAAACCAGAAGCGCTGGAACGGCGGCTGGGACCTGCGCCATGGCCGGCTGCAACCGCGCATGGGCGGCAAGTGGCGCCTGCTCGCCAAGATCTTCGCCAATCCCGACCTGCCCGAGATCGACGACTACTACGAACCGTTCACTTTCGACTATGCCAACCTTCAGCAGGCGGGCGAAAGCAAGGCCTTTCCCACCGCGCGGCCGCGCAGCCTGGTTTCGGGGCAGCAGATGGAAAAGGTGGTCTGGGGGCCGAACTGGGAGGAAATCCTGGGCGGCGAATTCGCCGGGCGCAGCGCGGACTACAACTTCGAAGGCGTCCAGAAGGAGATCTACGGGGAATTCGAGAACACCTTCATGATGTATCTCCCCCGGCTGTGCGAGCACTGCCTTAACCCGACCTGCGTCGCCGCCTGCCCGTCCGGTTCGATCTACAAGCGTGAAGAGGACGGGATCGTCCTGATCGACCAGGAAAAGTGCCGCGGCTGGCGGATGTGCGTATCGGGCTGCCCGTACAAGAAGATCTACTTCAACTGGAAGACCGGCAAGAGCGAGAAGTGCATCTTCTGCTATCCCCGGATCGAGGCCGGCCAGCCGACCGTGTGCAGCGAAACCTGCGTCGGGCGCATCCGCTACCTCGGCGTCATGCTCTATGATGCCGACCGGATCGAGGAAGCCGCCAGCGCCGAGAACGTCGAGGACCTCTACCAGGCGCAGCTCGACATCTTCCTTGACCCCAACGACCCCGAAGTGATCGCCCAGGCGCGGCGCGACGGTGTGCCGGAGAACTGGCTGGAGGCCGCGCGCCATTCGCCGGTGTGGAAGATGGCGATGGACTGGAAGGTCGCCTTCCCGCTCCATCCCGAATACCGCACCCTGCCGATGGTCTGGTACGTGCCGCCGCTCTCGCCGATCAACGCTGCGGCCAGCGCCGGAAAGATCGCCGCGCGCAATGGCATGCCCGATGTCCGCAGCCTGCGCATCCCGGTCAAGTACCTCGCCAACCTGCTCACTGCGGGCAAGGAGGCCCCGGTGGTCGATGCGCTGGAGCGGATGCTGGCGATGCGCGCCTACATGCGCGCCAAGACGGTGGGCGGCGTGGTCGATGAAGGCATCGCCCGCGAGGTCGGCCTGACTGCCGCCCAGATCGAGGACATGTACCACGTGATGGCGATCGCCAATTACGAGGACCGCTTCGTCATCCCCAGCGGCCACCGCGAGGATGCCGAGGACATGTTCGACGAACGCGGTGGTTGCGGCTTCTCGTTCGGCAACGGCTGCTCGGGCGGAACCAGCGACGCCAACCTGTTCGGCGCCCCGCCGCGCAAGCGGCTCCAGACCCCATCGGAGGTATTCTGATGCGCAACACCCTTCGCATTCTTTCGACGCTGCTGCGCTATCCCGACGCGGACGTGCAGCAGGCGGCGGGGGAGTTCGCCGCGCTGCTGACCGATGAGTGCCTGCTCAGCACGGCGCAGAATGCCATGCTGCAACCGCTGATCGACCAGCTGGCGAGCGGGGACCTGCTCGACCTTCAGGAAGCCTATGTCGCGCTGTTCGATCGCGGGCGCAGCGTCTCGCTCCACCTGTTCGAGCACGTCCACGGTGAAAGCCGCGACCGGGGGCAGGCGATGGTCGACCTGCGTGATCGCTACGCGGCGGCAGGGCTGGAAATCGCGGCCGCCGAGCTGCCGGACTATCTGCCGCTGTTCCTTGAATACCTTTCGGTCCTGCCCCCGCAGCAGGCGCTGGCTGAACTGGCCCAGCCGGGCCTGATCCTCGCCGCGCTGGCGGAGCGCCTGGCCGAAAAGCAGGCACCCCATGCCGCCGTGCTGCTGGTCCTGGCCCAGCTGGCCGGAGCCGAAGGTAGCGCCGCCGAGATCGCCCCCGCCGACGATCCGGACGACCTCGCCGCGCTCGACAAGTCGTGGGAGGAGGAACAGGTCCGCTTTGATGCGCCTGCCGCACCGGGTGCAGAGGCCGCCTGCCCGCAAGCGGCGGCGATGGTCGCCCGCTTCCAGTCCCCCGAACCCGTCAGGAGCCCGGCCCATGGCTGACTTCATCCATCACCTGCTTTTCGGGATCTATCCCTATGTTGCACTTGCGGTTCTGATCGTCGGATCGGTGATCCGCTATGACCGCGAGCCTTATTCCTGGCGGGCCGGTTCCAGCCAGCTGCTGCGCCGCCGCCAGCTGATTGTCGGTTCGGTGCTGTTCCACCTGGGCGTGCTGATGATCTTTGCCGGGCATCTGGTAGGCCTGCTGACCCCGATCGCGCTGTGGGATGCGCTGGGCGTGCCGCACGGGGCCAAGCAACTGCTGGCCATCGTCGCCGGCGGGGTGGCGGGCGTGATGGCGATCATCGGCGCGACCCTGCTGATTCACCGCCGGTTCTTCGATCCCCGTGTGCGCGCGGCCTCTGCCTTCAGCGACAATCTGGTGATCCTGCTGCTGTGGGCGCAGCTGGCGCTGGGGCTGTCGACGATCCCGGTCTCCATGCAGCACCTCGACGGGCACGAGATGGTCAAGTTCATGGAATGGGCGCAGGGCGTGTTCACGTTCCGCGCCGGTGCCGCCGACCTGATCCGCGACGTGGCGCCGGTGTTCAAGCTGCACCTGTTCCTGGGCCTGACGATCCTGCTGCTGTTCCCCTTCACCCGGCTGGTTCACATGCTCTCGGCCCCGGTCCGCTACATCTGGCGGCCGGGCTATCAGGTGGTCCGCTCACGCAAGCTGAGCCCGCGTCATGGCTGAGCTGGCCGACCGGGTCCGGGTGGTGGTCGACGGGCGCGAGATCCCGCCGCAGGACATCGCCGCCGAAGCGCAGAACCACCCGGCGGGCGATGCCGAGGCGGCCTGGCAGGCCGCAGCGCAGGCGCTGGTGGTGCGCCGCCTGCTGATCGACGAGGCCGACCGGCTGGGGATCGCCACCGCACCGCTCACCGATGCCGAGGGGCGCTTGCTGACCGATGAGGATTCGCGGATCGAGGCTCTGCTCGCTGCCGAGGTTCGCACCCCCGAGGCGGACGAGGCGACTGCGCGGCGCTTTTACGACCTCCACCGCGATCGGTTTGCATCCCCGCCGCTGGTCGAGGCCGAGCACATCCTGTTCGCCGCCGCGCCCGATGACAGCCTTGCCTATGGCCTGGCCACTGGCGATGCGCGCACCGCGATCCGGCGCCTGCAGCAGGACCCCGCCGCCTTCGCGGAACTGGCCGGTCGCCATTCCGCCTGCCCGTCGAAGGAGCAGGGCGGCAATCTGGGCCAGATCGGCCCGGGCCAGACCGTGACGGAGTTCGAGGCCGCGCTGTTCGCGCTGGGCGAAGGCGAGCTGTGCGGAGAACCGGTCAAGACCCGGTACGGGGTGCACGTGATCCGTGCCGGGCGCCGGCAGGAGGCGCGGGAGCTGCCGTTCGAACTGGTCCGCGACCGGATCGGCCAGTACCTTGAGGAAGCAAGCTGGCGCCGCGCAGTGTCGCAGTACCTCTCGGTGCTGGCTTCTCGCGCTCAGATCGTCGGGGCCGAACTGCCCTCGGCAGACGGGCCGCTGGTGCAGTGAACCACGATTTCCTCACCGACGGGCACGGGCGGCGCTTCGAATATCTGCGCCTGTCGCTGACCGACGTCTGCAACTTCCGCTGCACCTATTGCCTGCCGGGCGGCTACCGCAAGCAGGCCGGAGCGGCGGCCGAACTGTCGGTCGACGAAATCCGCCGGCTGGTCGGCGCCTTCGCCCGGCTCGGGCTGTGGAAGGTGCGCCTGACCGGCGGCGAGCCAAGCCTGCGGCGCGAACTGCTGGAGATCGCCCGCGCCGTCGCTGCGGTGCCCGGGGTGCGCAAGCTGGCAATGACCACCAACGGCTACCGGCTGCCCGAACGCGCGGCGGACTATGCCGCAGCGGGAATCTCGGCGCTCAACGTCAGCGTGGATTCGCTCGAACCCGGCAAGTTTGCGGCGATCACCGGGCATGACCGGCTGGGCGAAGTCCTGGATGGCATCGCTGCAGCGCGGGACGCAGGCATCGCCTCAATCAAGCTCAACAGCGTGCTGATGCGCGGGATCAACGATGGCGAGCTGGACGGGTTCATCGATTTCGTCACCCGGCACGAGCTCAGCCTGCGTTTCATCGAGGTGATGCGGACCAACGACAACCCCGATTTCTTCGACCGCCATCACCTCGCCGGGGCAGAGATTGCCCTGCGGCTGGAGGCGCTGGGCTGGCGCGCTTTGCCCCGCGCGGCGGGAGCAGGGCCAGCGGTGGACTATGCCCCGCCGTCCGGGCCGGGCCGGATCGGCATCATCGCGCCCTATGCGAAGGACTTCTGTTCCACCTGCAACCGCCTGCGCGTCTCGGCGCGGGGCAAGCTGCATCTGTGCCTGTTCGGCGACTTCGGCATCGATCTGCGGCCGCTGCTCCAGCATGACGGGCAGACCGAGGAACTGGTCGACCGGATCGCCGCGCTAACCCGGACCAAGGCCCCAGCGCACCGGCTGTACGCGGGCGACAGCGGCGGCACCCCGCATCTTGCCTCGATCGGCGGGTGACCCTTCGCCTGACATTTGACAAGAAACTTGACGGTACATAGGTTGCTCCCGCAGCCAGCGACAGTCTGGATGGGGAGAATGCCAGCCATGAAGGGTTCCGAAGTCACCCGCCGCACCGCCATCGCCGGGCTTGCCGCCGCCGGCACGCTGGGCTTTCCTGCAATCATCCGCGCCAAGGGCGAGCGGCGCCCCAACTTCCTGTTCATCATGACCGATCAGGAAGTGGGCATGTCGAGCTATCCCGCCGGGCTGATCGACAAGCTGCCGACGCACCAGTGGCTGCTGGGGCGCGGGGTCTCCTTCGCCAAGTACCACGTCCACACCACCCCGTGCAGCCCGGCGCGGTCCAACGCCTATACCGGGCAGCACACCCAGCACACCGGGATCATCGTCAACACCGACAACGATCCCAAGCCGCAGCTGCCGCTGGACATGCCGACGATCGGCACGATGCTGCGCGATCAGGGCTATTACACCAGCTACAAGGGCAAGTGGCACCTCTCCTCGATCAACGCCAAGCGCGGCTGGAACATGGCGCCCACTGCCAACTATCCTTCCACCGCCGACTATCTCGAACCCTACGGCTTCTCCGACTATGGCTTCTACGGCGAGCCGATCGGGCTGACCTGGGACGGCTATGCCAACGACCAACTGGTGTCGGGCGATGCCGCGCGGCTGATCCTCAATCGTGAACTGCGCTCGGCGGGCGATGGCAAGCCGTGGTTCCTGGTGGTCAACCTGGTCAACCCGCACGACATCATGTTCTACGACGCCACGGGCAAGCAGGGCAGCACCCGCGCCAACCCCAAGGCGCTTGGCCCGGTGCTCGGCCCGCCGGGAGACCCGCTCTACGCCGAGGACCTGGGCTTTGGCCTGCCCGAAAGCTTCTACAAGGACGATCTTTCGACCAAGCCCGAGGCTCACCGCGCCATCGCCCGTTCGAACGAGCTGTTCTATGGCGAGCTTCCCAAGCTTGACGAACCCAGCTGGAAGCGGTTCGTGAACTACTATTTCAACTGCCTGCGCGATGTGGACCGCAACGTCGCCCGGCTGCGCTGGGCGCTCGAGCAGAGCGGCGAACTGGACAACACGATCATCGTCTACACCAGCGACCACGGCGAGCGGGCCGGGGCGCACGGCATGCGCCAGAAGGGCGGGACGATGTACAAGGAGGAAACCAACATCCCCTTCATCGTCGCGCATCCGGACGGGGCAAAGGGCAGGATCGCCGACCGGCTGGCCGGCGGGATCGACATCGCCCCGACTCTGCTGGGGCTCGCCGGAGTCGACAAGGGCGCCTGGCAGGCGCGCTATCCGGGGCTCAAGGGCGTGGACGTGTCCGCCGTGGTCGCCGATCCCTCCGCGCTGACCGAGCGCGACCAGCGCGGGCACCTGTTCAACTATGCGGTTCAGCACGCCTGGGGAACCAAGCCCGGAAGGCCCGGCGAAAAGCCCGCGTTCGACCTGTCAAAGCGGCGGCTCCACCGCGGCGTCCACGACGGGCGCTACAAGTTCGCCCGCTATTTCGCGCCTTCGCAGCACCACACCCCGCGCGACTGGAAGACGCTGACCGCGCTCAACGACCTGGAACTCTACGATACGGCGGCGGACCCCAACGAGATCGTCAACCTGGCCGCCGATCCGGCGCGCCACCGCAAGACGATCGAGCGGCTGAACGCCATGACCAACCGCCTGATCGAGGCCGAGATCGGCCGCGACGACGGGCATGAATACCCGGGACCGGCGGAACAGTACGTGGCCGGTCTGCCACGCGGCAAGTCCTAGCTTCCTAGATCAGGTCGGACGGCCCGGTGGGGAAGCCCAGCTCAACCTTGCCGGCCAGCACGCAGGTCCGGTCCCAGTCGTACATCACGTGGCCGCGAATCACCTGCACGTCGCGCAGGTGCTTTTGCAGGGGGAAGCACAGCGCGCTGGCGCTGGCTCCGGCACTGGCGGCCATGGTGTCGATAGCGCGGTTCGCCAGCCGGACGACCTGCGCGGCGGCCAGCCGCAGCGCGGCCTGTGCCTCGATCGGCGAGGTCGCGCCGCTGGGGCCTTCGCGTTCCAGCGCGGCGCGCGCGTCTTCCCACACCAGCCGCATCGCGCGAACATCGGCCAGCGCATCGCCCAGCCGCATGTGGGTGGTCTGAAGCTCACCCTGGCGAACCCCGCCGCCAAAGGCCTGCGCCTTGGTCCGCATCCGTTCGGTGTACCAAGCCAGCGCGGCTTCGGCAGCGCCGACCGCCGGAGTCGCCGCGACCAGCGTCAGCGTGGCCCGCAGCGGGAACAGCAGGGTGGACCCGGGGTGGAGCGCTTCTCCCGGGGAGGCCCCGGCAGCCATTTCGCGCGCGGGCAGGGTCATGTAATCGGGCACGACCACGCCGTTTACCCGCACCGCGTTCGATCCGGTGGCGGCCATGCCGGCCATGTGCCAGATGTCTTCCACCTCCACCTCGCCTATCGGCAGGGCGCAATAGCGCGGCTCGCCGGTCTCGCTGTCCATCGCGTTGACCAGTACCCAGTCGGCATGGTTGATCCCGGTGGCCCATTCCCAGCGCCCGGTCACGCGGTAGCCGCCCGGCACCCGCTCCGCCGTGCCGGTGGGGGCGAGCGGGGCCGGGGCAAGCGGCATCCGCCCGCCGGCGAAGAACCGCGCCTGCGCCTCGGCCGGGAACTTGCACACCATCCAGGCATGGAGCGACAGGAAGGCGAGGACCCAGCCGCTGGAGGCACAGCCGGTCGACAGGCGCCGCACCACGTCGAGGAATTCGGCAAAGCTGGCGCCCATGCCTCCGGCGGTGACCGGGGCGAGCAGAGCGAAAAATCCCGCCTCTTCGGCCTCTGCCATGGTCTCTGGCTGGAGCGCGCGGAGCCGCTCGGCCTCTTCGGCCCGTGCCGCCAGGCGCAGCGCCATGGCGTCCGCCCAGTCCGCCCACGGCTCGCCGCCGCGCGTGCGCAAGATCGCTGCTCCCACTGTCCGCATCCTTGTTCCAGTCGATTGCCGACGAAATGTCGGACTGTCCGAAAAAATGTCAAGATTCTTTATCAATATTGCCCCGCGATCAGAAACCCGCTTGCGCTGCGCACAAGCGGCTGGAAAGGAAGGTCGATGGAATCTTCCCTGCTGATCCTTGACCTGATGCGCGCCTTCTATTGGTTCGACGAGCAGTTGCGCGCCCGGCTGGCAGAGCGCGGGTGGAAGGGAATCACGCGCTCGCAGTCGCTGGTGCTGGCCAATGTCGCCAACGGGATAACGCGCCCGTCGCACATCGCCACCAACCTTGGCGTGTCGCGCCAGGCGATGAGCCAGCTGCTGGGCGAGATGACCGCCGCCGGGCTGGTGGAAACGGTTCCCGATCCGGACGACCGGCGCGCGCAGCGCGTGGTCTTTGCCAGGACGGGCGGCCCCATTCGCGAAGCCGCGTCGGGTGTGCTGCGTGATCTGGAGCGTGAATTGGGCGAGGCTGCGGGCGCGCGGGCGATGGCCGGACTGCGCGCGGTGCTGAAGGCCGTGCCCGACGCGGAATAGCCGTTCGCTCGACCGGGCCGGGCGGGATTGACCAGCGCGCACCGAGCGCGTCCGAGGCGAGGAGGGGCTGATGCGATACAAGGCGATGCTGATGGCGGGCGCACTTGCCCTTGCGGCGGCCATCCCCGGCGCAATCCGTGCGGCGGACAAGGCGGCGTCTGCCGCGCCCGGCAAGCCAGCGGCCAGCCGGGTCGTGCTGCTGGGCACTGGCGGGGGGCCGATCGCACGGGTGGGCCGTTCGCAGCCCGCCAACCTGCTTCAGGTGGGCGGCAAGACCTACCTGATCGACATCGGTGATGGCACGCCGCGCCAGCTGGCGCGCGCCGGGGTGGCGCTGAGCGCGGTCGACGCGGTGTTCGTTACCCACCTGCACTTCGATCACACTGCCGGAATCATGGGCTTTCTCGCGCTCGACTGGCAGGCGCGGCGGCGCACGCCGGTGATCTTCTACGGCCCGCCCGGGACGCGCGGCCTGGTCGACAACACGCTGCATGCGCTGGGCAGCGGAGAGGCGATCTTTCGCCCGCAGCTGCCCGATCTGCCCGCAATGGCCAGCGTGTTCAGCGGGCAGGACTGGGAAGTGACGGCGGCGCGCGAAGTCTTCCGCGACGCGGGCGTGACCGTGCGCGCGGTGGAGAATTCGCACTATGGCACCATGCACCTCGATCCGGCGGAGCATGGCATCAACCGTTCCTATTCCTACCGCTTCGACATGGCCGATCATTCGGTGGTGTTTACCGGCGATACCGGGCCGAGCCGGGCGGTCGAGGACCTCGCCCGGGGCGCGGACGTGCTGGTCAGCGAGATCATCGATATCGATGCGATCATCGCCGGGCTGAAGCGCCGTCAGCAGGCCACCGGGGTCGATCAGCAACCGCTGATCGACCACATGGTCGAGGAACACCTCACGCCCGAGAACGTCGGCCGGATGGCCGCAGCCGCCGGAGTGAAGACGCTGGTCCTGTCACATTTCGCGACTCCGCCGGGAATCGAGACCTTCGATCGCAAGGCGATGCTGGCGGCGATCCGCAAGCATTACCGCGGCCGCGTGATATTCGGCGCGGACCTTACGGAAATCTGACTTCTCGAGGGTCAGGCATGCCGTGGCAAAGCTGCAACACGGATAATCTGCTTAGCTTACGAATTATCAAATTACTTGACAGAAAAGGTGCGCCGCGCATTTTGAAGCGGGATTTTAGGGGAGGATAGAATGATCCGCAGAAACACCACGGCTTCGTTGATTGCCCTGTCGGCCGCCCTGTGGAGCGGCAGCGCGCTGGCCCAGAGCGGCGGCAGCGAGGATCAGGGCAACCGCGAGATCATCGTCACCGCGCAGCGCCGCGCGGAAAGCGTGCAGAGCGTGCCGATCACCATCGCCGCCTTCGACCAGAAGATGGTCGAGGCCAGCGGCAGCGCCGACATCACCGATCTCAACGGCATCACGCCCAACGTGATCCTGCAGACCGAAGGGCTGGTCGCCAACGTCCCGATGTTTTCGATCCGGGGGATGAGCTCGGCCGACCCCGATCCCAATGCCGATCCCAAGATCAGCACGATCATCAACGGCGTTTACGTGCCGTTCATCGCCAGCACGATGCTCGACCTGTTCGACGTGGAGCGGGTGGAAGTGCTGAAGGGGCCGCAGGGCGTGCTCTATGGCAAGAACAACCTGGCCGGGACGATCAACATCATCACCAAGGCCCCGGCGGAAGAAGCTGGCGGTGAGGTGCGCCTGACCGGCGGTTCGTACGGCCTCAAGCAGGTGCGCGGGCGGCTGGAAACCGGCGAGTTCGCCGGCGGGGTGCTCGCCGCGAAGATCTCGGGCAGCTACAGCGACTACAACGGCTATGCCCGCAACATCCTGACCGGCAACAAGCTGGAGGCGAGCGAGAACGGCGGCCTGCGCGTGGCGATCCGCGCCAAGCCTTCGGCCAATTTCGACAGCACGGCGGTGTTCGACTGGAACAAGGAAACCGCGATCGGCCCGGCCAACCATTCGGCTGACAACGGGACCGCCGCCTATCTGGGCCTGCCGATCGAGGCGCGGACCAACGTGCGCATCGCGGCAGTGCCGTTCGATCCCTATTCGCGGACCAAGTCCTATGGCGTGGCCTGGACCAGCAACCTCGACGTCGGGGTGGGCACGATCACCGCAGTGCTTGGCGCGCGCCATCAGGACTATGAGACGCGTGGCGACTTCGACGGGCTGATCACCCCGGTTCCGGGCTTTGACGTGACCCGCAAGTTCAAGGGCAATTCCAAGTCTGCCGAACTGCGCTTCGTCTCCAACACCGGCGGCTTCATCGACTACGTGATCGGCGCCTATGCGCAGGGTGACAAGTGGCGGCAGAACAACCTGGTGCTGACCACCGCGACGACCCGCACCGAAGCCCAGCTGGATCAGGATTCATCCAGCTACGCGCTGTTCGCGCTGGCCAACCTGCATCCCACCGACAAGCTGACCCTGTCGGTCGGCGGGCGCTATTCGTGGGACAAGAAGGACTACACGATCGACACCAAGGTCTATGCCAACGGGGTGCTCAACGCCGGGTCCTCGTTCACTGGCAGCCTCAAGGGCGACTGGTCGAAGTTCACCCCGCGCGTGACCCTGCAGTACAAGGCCAGCGACGAGGCGATGCTGTTCGCCAACTTCTCCAAGGGCTACAAGGCCGGCGGCTTCAACAGCCGTGGCACCCGCCCGGAGAACGTCGGACCCTACGATCCGGAAAACGTGACCTCCTATGAAGCGGGCATCAAGTCCGACCTGGCCGGGCGCACGATCCGCATCAACCTCACCGGCTTCCTCAACAAGTTCAAGGACCTGCAGGGCGGTGTGACCCGTCCCGGCGCGGTCCGGGCGGAATCGGTGACGGTCAACGTTGCTTCGGCGGAGACCTGGGGGCTTGAACTGGAAACCCTGTTCCGGCTTAGCCCGCGCTTCACCCTGTCGGCCAATGTCGGCTACCTCCATTCGCGCTACACCAACTTCTGCGATGACGTCGACGGCGTGTTCTCGGCCAGCAACGCGGCGGTTCCGGGGCAGTGCGGCGCGGCGGTCCCGTTCACTTTCGCGGGTTCGTCGACGATCAGCTACCTGATCCCGACCGACAACACCGCGCTGGAACTGGCCAATGCTCCGGAATGGACCGGCAGCGTCGCGGTGGACTATACCCACCCGATCTCGCTGGGCGACATCAAGTTCCACGCCGATGCTCGCTACACCCCGCGCTACAACACCTGGGGCCGCAGCAACATCGAGGCCTATTACCGGCAGGAAGCCCTGCTGGTGAACGCCAGCCTGGCGCTGGTCGGCGAGGATGAGCGCTGGAGCCTGACCGGCTACGTCAAGAACCTGACCAACAAGACGGTGATGTCCGGCGCGGTCAGCCCGGGCGGTGGCAACCCGGTGCAGCAGTTCTTCCAGCCGCCGCGCGAATTCGGTGTCGAAGCCACATTCAAGTTCTGATCCCTGCTGCCCGCCCGGCTTCCGGGCGGGCAGATTTTGGGGCCTGACAAGGCTGTTTCAGGCGGTGCCCATCCGGCCAAGGTCCGCGCGGTAGCTGCGCCGCATTGCGGCGAAGGCCAGCGCGGAGAGCAGGCAGGGCAGCGGCAGCCATTGCAGTGCATGGTCCAGCCCCGCCAGGTCCGCAAGCCGTCCGGTGAGGATCGGCCCCGGGGCCAGCCCGAGCAGGGGTCCTCGTACCTTTCCTGCAAAAAGTGACGCTAAGCAAGTTATTGTTATTGCGGGATAATACGTGACTTCGCCCACGTAAGATACTGATATAGTGTGATATCCTGTTATTTTCACGTCGGCAGGCCATTTTGACCCCGAACAGGTGCCTGCGAAGGTCGATCGAGCAACGCGGCAC
>JAKPAG010000013.1 GCA_029779535.1 Pseudomonadota bacterium
ATGCTGGCTCCGGGCTGGATCGGCGCCTGCGATGGCCACATTCCCCCGGTGCCAAGCCGGCACGGCCTGTGGCAGCGCCTGAGCCGGGGCCTGACGGGCCGCGAAGACCCGCGCCAGCGCATCTACATGATCCGCAAGCACAGCGCGAGCCGCCCTGCCGCGCTGTTCGCGATCGGCCTGATGCTGGTCAAGCGCCTGCGCCTGCTGCTGCTCAACCGTCCGCATGTCAGCGCCCATTCCCCGGACGCCCGGCGCTAGGCCCCGGCCAGGCCCGCTCAGCGCTGGCGGATATAGGCGCTGAAGATGTCCGGGCGGACGGGGGTGCGCTTGGCCTTGCCGCTCAGCACCAAGCCCAGCCCGTCGCGCACGCCTGAAATCCACGCCTTGGGGCGGCGGCGCTTCAGCCCGTTGAGCACGCTGGTGACGACCGAACCGGCGATCCGCACGAACATGTGGCGCAGCGGCGCGTAGCGGTAATATACTAGGATCTTGTTGCGCGCGGTGGTGTATTCCTGGATGTAGCTGATCTTGCCCGGCACCTGCATGTGGTGCAGCACCGGCGAGGTGCCGTTGATCGTGCGCCAGCCGCCGTGCTCGTACATGCGCAGCGCCAGGTCGCCCTCTTCCTGGGTGTAGAACAGGTCCTCGTTGAACCCGCCGACCGCCAGTGCGGCCTCGCGCCGCAGGCCGTGGGCGCAGGCGGCGAAATCGAACAGCAGCCCGGTCATGTCCGGGCGCGGGAAATGGCGGACCCGCGTGTCCTGCAGCACGTTGTTGAACGGCATGCAGACGATGCCGACGTCCGGCTGCGCGAAATCGCCCAGCGCCACTTCCAGGGTGCGCGGATCGACCAGCATTGAATCGTCGTCCAGCGGAAACACGATCTCCGTCACCGCGAGTTCCAGCCCGCGGTTGCGCTGGTAGCACGGCCCGCGCGACACCTCGCTGCGCAGGTAGGTCACGTCCGGGAAGGCCGCGCGGACCGCTTCCTCGGTGCCGTCGCTCGATGCGTCGTCGCCGACGATGATGTGGATCGGCACAGTCTGCTTCAGCGCCAGGGCGATCGCCTCAAGCACCAGGTCGCGTCGGTTGTGCGCAGTAAAGACCACAGTGGTCACCGCCGGTTGGTCGGTCAGGTTGCCTTGAAGGTCGAGGGCGCGCGAAGCGGGTGACATGGAATCTCCGGAACCAGTCTGTTCGCCTGGGGCCGCAGGGCCTAGCCCGCGTCAGACCCACCTGCCGTGGCATGGCCGATTTGCCAAGTCAATGCGGGTTCTTGCTCAACCCTCCGCCAGCAGCCGCTTCGCGATGGCGCGCACTTCGTCCTTCATGTCGTCGCGTTCCAGCGCGATGGCGAGGGTCGCTTCGATGAAGCCGGTCTTGCTGCCGCAGTCATAGCGCTTGCCGGCGAAGGTCACGGCGTGGAACGGCTGGTGGCCGATCATCCGGGACATGGCATCGGTCAGCTGGATTTCCCCGCCCGCGCCCGTGCCCTGGCTTTCCAGCACCCGCATCACTTCGGGTTGGAGGATGTAACGGCCCGAGATGATCAGGTTGCTGGGCGCGTCCTCGCGGCGCGGTTTCTCGACCAGGCCCGTAACCTCGGTCAGCGCGCCTTCGCGCCTGCCCGGGGCGATCACGCCATAGGAGGACACTTCCTCGTCCGGCACTTCCAGCACCGAGATCAGGTTGCCGCCGACTTCCTCATAGGCCTCGACCATCTGCTTCATGCAGCCGGTCGATCCC